>JALCMP010000003.1 GCA_022648545.1 Bacteroidales bacterium
TTATGTTTTTTTCGTCCGTTTTATGTGTTTATTCTTATTGTTGCAATGCAACAGCTTTCTGCGATCTGTTACCTAAAATCAGGGAAAGTTAATAGCAAAAAGACGGTGACTTTTAAAATTCCGTCGGGATGCGGATCGGGCCCTTCACAACTTTGCAGAGAACTTGCAACAAATAAGCACTTTAGACAGGGAACCCGACGGAGATGTTTTCGCATCCTGATTTTACTTTTTTTCATGATGTGCCTTGCAGGCACTTGTAGGGCCAATTGGCAAAAAACAGGCTGTCAGGATGTAAATATATCTTGCATCAATTTTGAAGATAACACATTATATATAAGCATATTACCTCACGGATTCGACGGCTACTTTTCTGCATCCTGACTCGTTCTGAAAAGTCGTACGAACCTTTCATCCGTAAAGGATATTCTATATATGGCAATTCTTTTGTAACTTTGTTAAAGGATTATAAACTATAAAAATCAATTATCAATATAATAACCAATGAAAAAATTTTTTGCTATTTTACTTTTGTCATTAACATTATTAACACCAACTTTTGCTCAAAGACATAGAAGGATATTAAGTAACGGATACCCCAAAGGAGCTACAGGTGCTATATTAACAACAAAGTATAAAAATGTCCCGGAGGCCATGAAAATTTGTGCCAAAATGTTGGCAGCAAATGAAATAATCCCCTCTAAAGTAGATTATGAGCTTTCTATTATTCAATGTTCTAAAGATATAGACAATATAACTTCCGTAAAAGTAAATCTCTTCTTCTCACAGAGAGAAGACAGTACCGTTGTTGTTAAGGCAAAAGGCACCGTAAAATATTCCGCAGACTTTTTCATTGGAATGGTCTCATCAACAAATAGCCATTTTGAAATAGTCAACAAAGGAGGATCCGGTTCGTACGACAATAAAGGCTTTAGAACTTTAATGAGTATCGTAAATATGCTGCCGGGAGAAAAGAAAATCATATTCGAATAATTCGCTCCAAAACAATACTTTAAATAAGAAATACCTGTATTGGTATTTCTTATTTTTTGTAAACCGTAGCAATTCACGGTTGGCGGCGAAGACGATAAAAAAACCACCTCAGAAGCATATACAGCCCCTGAAATGGTTTTAAAAAAGGATTAGAAAAAAGTAGCGCGATCCAGGATTGAACTGGAGACCTCATGATTATGAATCATGCGCTCTAACCAACTGAGCTACCGCGCCGTTTGTTGAGATATCAGGATTCGAACCCGAACCGAGAGAGCCAGAATCTCTAGTGCTACCATTACACCATATCTCAGTATCTCTAAATTTGAGGTGGCAAATATATATAAAATTCGCTAACTTCTCAAAATAAGGCGGCAAAAAATGAAAGGCGTGGCAATCAAACCCGGCCTACCAGTACCGTGGCATATGCTGCAATCCCCTCTTCACGTCCCACGAAGCCGGCCCCTTCGGTAGTAGTAGCCTTAACGGAAACTCTGTCGGGTTGTACGGATAATACCGAAGCAAGGGCCTTGCGCATATCGGGTATGTATCCGGCTATCTTGGGTTTCTGCAACAGCACCGTACAGTCGGCATTAACAAGATGGAACCCTTTATCAATAACCATTTTGTACGACCTGTCGAGAAGGACGCGGCTGTCTATCCCTGCAAACTCTTCGGTATTGTCGGGAAAATGCCGGCCTATATCCCCTAGGGAAAGGGACCCAAGCAATGCGTCGCAAAGGGCATGAATAAGCACGTCGCCGTCGGAATGCGCCACGCAACCCCTGTTGTAATCTATTAAGACTCCTCCCAAATGAAAAGGAAGACCGTCGGCAAGAAGATGCACGTCATATCCGTTACCTATTCTGAAATCCGTCATGGTATCTGTTTTTTAATATTTACAAAATTAGCTTATTTTATTCTATCTTTGCACAAAACCCGAAACATATGAGTTTACAATTTAACTTTTTTCACCTGCCCCAGCCCAAGAAGTTCGATTACAAGCCATTATACTACGACAAAGAGAAAGAAAGGGCTAAAGAACTTCACGACATTGGAGAAGGCAAATATGTGCCCGGGAGAGAAATAAGAAGAGCTTTCGGCGGAAAGAGAACGCCTAAGCCGAAAACGAGCCCGGCACAACGTGTTACGCGTATAATCACCATAATTACGCTAGCCGCTCTTTTGGGTGCGATAATTTACTTTACTAAATTATTCAGCATCTTTTACAATATTTAGCCGATGCTAAAAATACTGCCCGAAAACATATCAAATCTCATAGCTGCCGGAGAAGTTGTGCAAAGACCCGCTTCCGTAGTAAAGGAACTTATGGAAAATGCGGTGGATGCAGGATCTTCCCAAATAACCCTTATAATATCCGACAGCGGACGTACATTAATCCAGGTCATAGACAACGGATGCGGAATGACGAAGGAAGAAGCATTGCTCTCGTTCGAAAGACATGCCACTTCAAAAATATCGGAAGCTGAGGATCTATATTCAATATACACATACGGATTCAGGGGAGAAGCTCTCGCATCAATAGCGTCATGCTCGGAAGTAACCCTCAAAACTAAAAAAGCTCCTTCACAATCCGACACCTCGACGGAAGAAGAAACTGGAACCGAACTTCGCATATCTGCCGGAAAGGTAACATGCTGTGAAGAAGCCGCATGTCCGCAGGGTTGCAACTTTGCCGTAAGGAATATATTCTACAACATACCGGCAAGAAGAAAATTTCTCAAGTCCGACAATGTGGAATACAGGAACATGGTAAAGGAATTCGAAAAGATCGCCCTTACCAACATAAACATAGAATTCAAACTCATAAACGATTCAAGGGAAATATACCATCTGCTTCCGGCACAAAATATAAAGCAAAGGATATTCCAGATGGAAGGCAAATCCGTAACCGACAATTTGCTTAACATAGACACAAATACAACGGTAGTAAACGTAACAGGATTTACGGGATGTCCCGCAAGTGCAAGAAAATACCAGGCCAACGAATACTTTTTCGTAAACGGAAGATATTTTAAAAATCCGCTCCTGTACAAGGCACTCATAAAAGCATACTCCAGCCTTATAACCGAAGGGACGACACCTCCGTTCTTCATATACCTGACCGTCGACCCCAAGGATATAGACGTAAACATACATCCGTCAAAGACCGAAGTCAAATTCGAAAACGAACAGATAATATTCGAAATACTCAATGCCGCAGCCAAAGAATCAATAGGAGCCAACGCATTCGTACCATCAATAGATTTCGACAACGAAGGCGTACCAGAAATTCCTTCCATCCCATCCGATTTTTACACCAAGGACGGAAAAATAAACCCGAGCCATTTCCCTCAGCAACCCAAAATAGATTACGATCCTCTTTTCAATCCTTTTGAAGAAGAAAAATCGCGGCAAATTGCTCCTAATTATGCATTCGACAAAGAAAAGGCCAGGAAAGACCAGGTATATGTAAACAACGTAATGAACGACACAGGAGGCAACAGGCCGCTTCTTCAAATAAAAGGCAAATACATAATAACTACCGTAAAATCCGGAATAATGCTCATAGATATAAAAAGGGCAAAACAAAGGATACTTTACGACAATTACATGAACCGCATAACATCTGCGGATGAACCGGCAATACAGGAAATTCTGTATCCGCAAACCGTTGACGTGGACCGCGAATCCTTTGACATACTAACTGAATCACAGGAAAAGCTAAAGCAGGCGGGATTCGACATAAGACCGTTCGGCAAAAATACGGTAATCGTATACGGCGTTCCTGCGGCTTTTGCCGGTGAACAAATATTTACCGAGCAATGTGTTTATGACATTGTAGACGATCTTAAAGAATACGGCAAAGATTTTGCGAAGGATTTTAAGGAACATTTGGTAAAAAGTCTTATAAAATCAAATATGAACCTCGACGGAACGAACATGGGAGAAATAGAATCCCTCGGATTAATAGATGCCCTGTTCGCGAGCAAGGAACCGAACATAAGCCCGTTCGGAGAAAAATGCATGGAGGTTATAACTATTGACGAACTGGCTAAATTTTTATAGGCATGTGGCAGAAAATACCCCCGGTTGTAAAAAACCTCATAATACTTAACGTACTGTTTTTCATAATAACGCTCCTTACGGGGAACTTTATGTATGAAAAGTTCTCTCTGTTCTATTTCCAGTCCCCGTTTTTCCGTCCTTACCAGCTGCTTACACACATGTTCATGCACGGCGGATTCCTACATATATTTTTCAACATGTACACCCTGTTCATATTCGGATGCGTACTGGAAAACGTATGGGGAGGGAAGAAATTCCTGCTCTACTATCTGGTCACCGGGTTCGGAGCTGCATTTTGCCATTTGTTCGTAATGTTCCTGCACGTGCACCATCTCGAAGCACTTTACGCGGCAGGCGACATGGCAGCACAGGCACAGATAATAAATATATTAAGGACACCTACCATAGGAGCCTCCGGAGCAATATACGGATGTCTTCTTGCATACGGAATGATGTTCCCCAACGAAAGGCTGCTCCTCCTCTTCCCGCCCATAGCCATGAAAGCCAAATATTTCGTAATAATATTCGGAGTACTGGAATTATTGTTCGGGGTAACCGGTGCGGAAGGCAACGTTGCACATTTCGCGCATCTGGGAGGCATGATATTCGGATTCTTTATGATACTGTACTGGAAAAAACACAACAAACTTTATTATTAGCATATTACGCGCAGGAAATACAATAAGCACGAAACAAAAAAATCGCCGTTTATTATAACATACGCCTTCAGGATAGTAAGCATAATTACGGCGTGTGCTCTTATTTTATCATATCTTTCCATATACATCAATCCTGAAAAATGCAGCCTTCCGCTATTCTTTGGCCTGTATTATATCCCCATACTTGCAATAAACATATTTCTGCTCATAGCGGCCGTAATTCACAAGAGTACTTCTTCGTGGATACTGATAATCGCACTTGTACCTTCCCTTATATTTGCGGAAGACTTCGTACAGATAAAGGGAAGAAAAGACACGGAAGAGATTAAAAACACCTTAAAGATAATAAGCTGGAACATAGGTATGTTCCATTCTTCTGAAAAAGGATTTCCACGTGATGTCTGCAGAAAAATGACAGGCGAAGAAATAAGGAAAAACAATCCCGACATAGTTTGTTTCGAAGAATTCTACGTAACTGACAAAACCATGGCGGATACCCTTTTCGGAGAATACGGACACAGACATTACCACCTGTTCAGAACAAAAGCTGGGACATTATTCGGAGACATAATATTAAGCAAATATCCAATAAAAAAAAGCGGGGACATAAGCTTTCCGCACAGTACCAATCTCTGCATCTTCGCCGATATAGAATTCAGGAACAGAATAATAAGAATATACGACAACCACCTCGAATCATATAACCTTTCACTTACGGCTCTAGCACTAAAATTAAGCAAACACAGAGCGAAAGACAAAAACATAAGGAACGAACTTTTGGAAGTACATGAAAAGGTCAGGGGCACTACAATAAAACGATCGGCCCAGGTAAGCAAAATCCTTAATGTAATAAAAAAGGACGGTTCAGCTTCCATAATATGCGGAGACTTCAACGATACGCCCATGTCATACACTTACCATAAACTGGCTACGGGAAGAAAAGATGCATTTAAGGATTCCGGAGAAGGAGCCGGAGCCACTTTCATACCATTGTGGCCTTTCTTAAGAATAGACTACATACTATTCCCACGGGAATATGAAAGCACTAATTTCCGTACTATAAAAAGCAGATTATCGGACCACTACCCCATAAGCGCGGAAATAATCGTAAAATAGACGTAAACATAAGATAACAAATATAATAGACAAATATCATGGAACAGGATCCGGAACTTTTGAAAAAAGAAATAGAGAAAGCCACAGAAGTCTTAAGAAAAGGCGGAATAATTCTTTATCCTACCGATACTATATGGGGCATAGGATGCGATGCTACAAATGCGGATGCAGTTGCAAAAGTATTCGAAATAAAAAACAGGGCCGAAAGCAAGAGTCTTATAACGCTTGTATCGGATGCAGATATGATAGGAAAATACGTAAGAGTATTCCCTCAGGTCGCAAACATGCTTCTTGAAGTAAACGACAAGCCGATGACCATAATATATCCGGGAGCCACCGGTTTGGCTTCCAATGTTATAGCCGAAGACGGCAGCGTTGGGATAAGGGTCCCTCAACATGAGTTCTGCCAAAGACTAATTAAAAAATTCGGCAGACCCATAGTCTCCACATCTGCCAATATGTCCGGAGACCCTTCCCCTGCAAAATTCGAAGATGTTTCCGAAAAAATAAAGGAATCCGTGGACTATATCGTAAACAAGCGTTACGACACGGATCCCACACATTCACCTTCCCAGATAATAAAAGTAGGATTAAACGGCGAAGTAAAAATAATCCGCTAATAAGACAGATTTACACCTATTTGAAGGATCATCCCGAATTTATTTTTCTGCCATATGGTTTCCACTGGCAGATTTTGCCTGAACCTGTACGACAAGCCGGTTTCCATATAAAGTCCGAGAGGACCGTACAATCTGTATTCAAACCCCAGGGCCGAATCTAAAGAATACTGTATTTTATTTAAAGATAACTTTTCAGAGCCCCTTTTACCGTAGATACAATACGCCGCAGAAAAACCTGCCCCGGCATATGCCATGTAATTTTTCCGGCTCCAGAAAGAACGTCTTATTCTCAGCGGAATTCCTATATAATTAAGACTTTGCGTCATATGTTCAGATCCGTTTTCGGTTACGCGGGCAAGTAGCAGAGAATACGTTATTCCGGAACCGAGGCTCCAGCCCTCCCCTATAGTTTTTTGTATTCCCAATCCGAAACTTAACGGCTGCAGATGGTCATAATCATAACTTGGAGGAATGATATGCGGAACCCCGTTCCTGAAATATATGTAATAAGACTCAGAGACATCCTGAACATCTGCCATCGAGGCCGTTTCCGAACCGGATTCCCGTCCAATCGAGACATCGGCTGAAGATGATGTTTCAAAAGAAAGCGAAACCGACCATTTCCCGTCAGACAATCTCTTCCACCCCGACGGACGATTTCTTTCCGTAATAATACCCTCCGTAATAGAAGATCGCAAAACGGCACTCCTTTTCATTACGGATTCCGATTTCGCAGCCTTTCCATGTACGGATTCATCTGCAGCCCCGAGTGCATGACTTACTGCCGGACCGGGCTCATAAACGCCCGAAGGTCGTTTCCTTACCGGTCTATTTGCATTTTCTTCAATCGGCATTATAACAGCAGGAATATTCCCGGTTTTTATTTCCTCGCACACGTAAGGCTTATGTTCCGATGCAGAATCCACTGCGGCCGCCATATATTGATTACGGAAATCCGACACTCCGGAATCGCGGGGATATATAAGCAAAACGATCGCTGCGGCAAGAGCACATAATGCCAAAGCCCAGGCCGGTCCGGTACTACGGCGTCCGAAAATACGTTCTTGCATGCCCCCGGGCATTTCTACCTCAGAATTCTCTAACGATTTTCTGAAAGCTTCTATCCATTTTCCGTTATTTTCAGCATTATTTTTCATTGGGAATCGCTTTTCTTAAAATATTCTTCGATTTTTCCGCAAAGAAATTTCCTCGCCCTGAAAAACTGCGAGGAGGATGTTTTCTCGTTTATGCCAAGTATTCCGGCTATTTCTTTATGTGATTTCTTTTCGAACACATAAAGATTAAAAACCGTCCTGTATCCGTCGGGCATTTCGCACAACATTTTCTGCAATACTTTTGCAGGGATCCGCTCAATCTCCTTTTCCTCCGGTTCGGTAAAAAGGCCGTCTACGTTTTCTATGGGAATTCCATCCTGCAATATATCTTTCTTCCTGAGCTTTTGCAGACATTCGTTGACCGTCACCTTGCTGTACCATGCACGGAAGGACCCGGGTCCCTGCCATTTGAATTTTCCGATGGACGAATATATTTTGATAATGCTTTCCTGAAGCATATCCTCCGCATCGAAACGCGTACCCATGTATCTCAAACAGATACGGAAGACATTCTCCCCTATCATATGGTACATACGCTCCATGGCCCTGCGATTATTATTCTGACATTTTTTTATTAATATCAGTTCGTCCATAGTCACCATATTAAATCAAATGCAAAAAATACGGAAATACTGCATGTCTTTTAAATTACATGCCATGTATTAATTAAAAAACATACGGCACCCGTGCAGTATTTTACCTATAACTTCATTTATTAAATGTAGCCAAAATATAAACATCACACACATCAAAAATATGATGAAAAAAATTTATAAGATTTTTATGCTGCTTGTATTGATCGCAGGCATTCCGGCAATCCAATCATGTGATTTGAACGACGACGACTCCGGACATTACAATAATCTCGGACTGGCAACGGTACATAAGATAAAAGACAGCACGGATTTATACTTTCTGCTGGAAACGGCAAAACAAAAACTATATCCTTGCAACACTAACAATACATCTCTTGCATCAACCTTAAAGGACAGCGGCCGCGTATGGATAGGATACAATGTCACCGACATGAAGACCGAAGGCTATGACAAGACGATAGACCTTATTAACATACAAAAAATACTGACGAAAAAGGTCATAGACCTCACACCTTCGAACGAAGAAGAAATAGGCGATAATTATATGGAGCTTTTAGATTTCTCCATAACAGGGAAATATCTTAATCTATGGTGCAATATCCCTGTTTGCGATGGGAACAAGACCCTTGTAAACGTTGTTAATAACACTATTTCCGAAGATCCCGTAAAAGAAGATTATGTAACTCTCGAATTCCGGTGCAACGCTCATGATAACGAGAAATGTCTGATAAATTACCAGCAGGTTATGATATCGTTTTATATCGGAGATTATGTTCCGGAGGGGAAAAAAGGAATATTCCTTCGTTATAACGACAGACTAACGGAAAAGCCGAAATATATATGCATAACATCAGATTCGTTTCTTATAGATTAGAAGAATATGCGGCTTTAGTATAAGACATTAGAAGACGATGACCAGGCGTTCCGAATCCTGCGGGGAAACAGACCACCCCGCAGGATTTTTCATTTTATAAAGGTAAAGTAAACCGCCGAGACGGCGGCCACCGCTGCGGTTTCGGTTCTCAACCTCGACTCTCCAAGATGAACCGGAACGAAACCGTTCTTAATTGCAAGGGCCGCCTCTTCGCGTGAAAAATCTCCTTCGGGACCTATTAATATGGTTATATGCGGATAATCCCCCGAGGTCAGTCCGGCCTTATATTCCGACAAAGCTCCGGTTATGGATGTTTTGTCAGCTTCCCCGCAATAAGCGATGATTCTCAAATCTTTGTGCGGATACGATATAAAATCCGTTACGGAACAGGCTTCATGCAGTACCGGGACGGCTCCTTTCAGAGACTGTTTTGCCGCGGAAAGAAGGATTTTGTTGCATCTGTCGGATTTTATTATTTTACGTTCGGAATGTTCTCCAATTACCGGAAAGATATCGTCAACTCCGAACTCGGTGGATTTTTCCAGAAACCATTCGTAGCGGTCCATGTTTTTTGTAGGAGCAACGGCCATCTCAAGCTTATATTCATGAGCACCGAAGCTCGGGACTACCGAAACCACCTCAAAATCCGTATTCTTGCCGGTACGGGTTATTCTGCATTCATAGAATGTCCCCAATCCGTCTATTACGTTTATCATGTCTCCGATCTTATGTCTGAGGACGCGCACGCAATGCGAACTTTCTTCTTCGGAAAGTACTCCTTTTCCGTCAAATATGCTTTTAGAATAAAACAGTTCCATGATCGGCCAAATTTATAAAAATTTATTTTATAAATTTGCAGGATCAACACTAAACATCAATATGAACAACATTAAGCAAAAACGCTACGTGGCACTAGACGTGCTAAGGGGCATGACGGTAGCCGGAATGATAATGGTCAACAATCCGGGATCGTGGACCCACATTTTTTCTCCTCTGGAACATTCGAAATGGGTAGGATGCACCCCCACCGATCTTGTATTCCCGTTCTTTCTTTTCATAGTTGGGGCCGCGATGGCTTTTTCTTTTGCCAAATACAACGAAAGCCTCAGCAAAGCCAGTGTAAAAAAGGTCATTAAAAGAAGTATTATAATTTTTCTCGTCGGTCTGGGACTGAATGCTTTTCCGTTCTTTCCTATACACCAGGAGGCATCCATGACTTTCGGACAAAATTACATGTACTATCTCCATCATATAAGAATATTCGGTGTGCTGCAAAGAATAGCCATGTGTTACCTTGTGGGTGGACTTTTTGCTTTGTGGCTGAGAAAGCCGAAGAAAATAATTCCGGCGATGGCAATTCTTATGGGACTGCAGTGGCTGATCCTTTATCTGATAGGCGACCATAATGCTCCGATGGCTAACGGCGCTGCCGGAGCCTTCTCGCTTGCCGGACAGGGTTCAGGAGCAATAGATATTTCGCTTGTGGGAGCAAATCACGTATATCACGGTTTCGGAGTTGCATTCGATCCGGAAGGATTGCTGGGAACCCTGTCGGGATCATGTACACTGCTGCTCGGATTTCTGCTCGGCAATATGATACGCACTACCGAAAACAAAATGGAACTGGTAGCCAAAGTATACACTACCGGGCTTCTCTGTCTTGCGGCAGGTGTTGTCTGGGGATCTTTTTATCCTGTAATAAAGGCATTATGGACCGGATCCTATGTTCTTTATGCCGGAGGCTGGAGCACCATAATGCTTGCTTTCTTCATCTATCTTATAGATATAAAGGGTAAGACAAAGGCATTCACTCCGTTCAGAGCCATGGGAATGAATCCGTTATTCGCTTTCGTAATGTCGGGAGTCCTCGTACGTCTGCTTGGCGGAGTAGTAAAATGGACATCTTCGGTTACAATGCCGGACGGAACGATACGGACCAAAACATGGAGTGCCCTGTCGTGGTTCTATCAGAATATCTGCGTACCAATAATAGGGACGGACAACAAGGTCTCTTCCCTGCTATACGCAGTATTATTCATAGGATTATTCCTTCTTATGGCAATGTGGCTGTATAAAAAGAAAATAGTTATAAAAATATAATAAACAGACAACTGAGATTATGGCATATATAGGACTTATTTCCGATACCCACTGTGTTTTCGACAGCCCCCTTAAGGAATTTCTTGCACCCGTAGACGAGATTTGGCACGCCGGGGATTTCGGGAATATAGAAACCGTAGATGCCATTTCCGCTTTCAAGCCGTTAAAAGGGGTTTACGGCAATTGTGACGATACGGTAATACGTTCCTGCCAGCCCGAATACAGGATAATGGACGTGGAAGGCATGAGAATCCTTATGATTCATATAGGAGGATATCCCGGAAGGTACAGCAGACGTTCTCTTCAACTAATAGAGCAGTTTAATCCTGACATCTTCATATGCGGACATTCGCATATACTAAAGGTTATGAACGATAAGAAGCGTGTCATGCTCGACATCAATCCGGGCGCCGCCGGCATACAGGGATTCCATCTCGTCCGGACGGCCCTGCGTTTCGTAATAGAAAAAGGCAACATACGCGACATGGAAGTAGGACAATGGGAAAGAAAATACTACGATAAATAAGGGCCTGCGAAAAAAGGATCGCATATAAATATGATTATGAAAAATACCAAAACATACTGGAATTTAAAAACATGGACAGGAATGCTGTTCATACTTCTAATGTCGGCAGGAATGTCGTTTGCACAGCAAAATCCGGTAACTAAGGCAAATTATGATCTTGCCGAACGCTTTTCCCTTAAAAAGGTAAGCAAATATGTATTTTCCTCTAAAGTAGAACCGCACTGGTTCAGGTACTCTGACAAATTCTGGTATACATATAAAACCGGAGAAGGAATTGAATATTACATATACGACCCTTATAAAAAAAGCAGGCACAGGATATGGGACATGGACGATCTTGCGGCAAGGATAAGCCGCATTACCGAAGATCCGTTCGACGGCAAACATCTTCCGGTAGACGACCTAAGACTGAAGGACGATAAGTATTTCACATTCACGATATCATCTTCAAAAATGATTGCCGATACCACCGCCGGCAAAAAAGATGAAAAAAAACACAAGGTTTTCAGATTCAGATATGATATAAGTTCCGGCAAACTCAAGGACATTACCTCGCAAAAAGAGATAAAGGATTTTCCGGGATGGGCCAGCATCTCTCCCGACGGACGTTTTGCCGTATACGCAAAGAACTATAACCTGTTCTACATGGATACCGTAAACCTCAGAAAGGCTACCGACAATCCAAAGGACTCCACAATAATTGAACATCGCCTTACTTCCGACGGCAGACTCAAGTTTTCATACAACGATATATACGTAAGGCTGAGCGACGAGGATTCTTCCAAACGCAAGTCCTGCAACATCTTCTGGTCCCCGGACTCCAGGCATTTTGCCCTCGTACGTTCCAATGAAACAATGATAAAGGATCTCTGGGTAATAAATTCCCTAAAGCAGCCGCGTCCCGAACTGGAATCGTATTCCTACCTTATGCCGGGCGAAACAGGCCCCAAGACTTATCTCTATCTTTTCGATTTCGAGCATAAGACATATAAGATAGTAAATACAAAGGCGTTCAAATACCAATATCTCGGAGTAGAGGGCGCACGCCAGGTAAACGAAGACAACTACGCAAAATACCGTTCCCGTAAATGGCTCGGCAACAACGATCACTTTTACATAACCAGATTCAGCAGGGACATAAAGAAGGTCGACAGATGCGTGGTAAATGTAGAGCATCCCGACAGCGCAAGAGTCGTAATAAAGGAAAGGCTCAATACCTATGTGGAAACACGCGACCTTATTCCGGTAAACGGAGGCAGGCAGCTTATAGAATGGTCGGAACGCGACGGATGGGCACACCTTTATATGTATAATACCGACGGAACAGTAAGGAACAGGATAACTTCAGGCAACTATCATGTAGAAGACGTCATTAAGACCGACGATTCCAAATCAGTAATATACTTTACCGCCTGCGGAAAAGAAAAAGGAGAAAACCCTTATTACACATATTTGTACAGCGTACATTACGACGGATCGGGACTCAAGCTCCTGTGTAGTGGGGATTTCGACAATACCGTATCCATGAGCGACGACGGAAAATATTTCGTAAATAATTATTCACGGGTCGACTGTACGCCAAAATCAGCCGTTTATGATAATCTCGGGAACAAACTCTCCGACATCGAAACCGCCGATTTTCGCCAGCTTTTAGCCATGGGATATAAATTTCCGCAAATATTCAGGGTAAAAGCCGGCGACGGGATTACGGATTTGTACGGAGTGATGTACAAACCTTTCGATTTCGATTCCACAAAGCTCTATCCTATAATAGAATATGTTTATCCAGGACCGCAAACGGAAGCGAACAACAGCTCCTGGAGCGCACGCATGAACCGCATAGATCGTCTGGCGCAGCTCGGGTTCATAGTAATAACGGTCGGAAACAGAGGCGGACATCCCAACAGATCAAAGTGGTACCACAATTTCGGCTACGGGAATCTGCGCGACTACGGACTTGAAGACAAGAAAGTTGCAGTACAACAGCTTGCTGCAAGGTACAAATTCATAGACGGAAACAGAGTGGGAATACACGGACACTCCGGAGGAGGATTCATGTCCACCGCCGCAATACTCACCTATCCCGATTTCTTTAAGGCGGCCGTTTCATGTTCGGGCAACCACGACAACAACATCTACAACAACTGGTGGAGCGAACAGCACAACGGACTAACCGAAGAAATTACGGAAAAGGGCGATACCACGTTCCATTTCTCCATAAAAACAAACGAGGAACTTGCAAAAAATCTAAAGGGACACCTTCTTATGATAACCGGTGACGTAGACGACAACGTAAATCCGGCCAACACATACAGGATGGCCGATGCATTTATAAAAGCGAACAAACGTTTCGACATTTTCATAATGCCCGGACAGCACCACGGTTATGGCAAACTCAGAGAATACTTTTTCTGGAAAATGGCCGACTACTTTACGAAAAATTTAATGGGAGACAATACTACCCGTCCGACAGACATCCGGCAAATGAACAACGACTGACCCCTTGCCGGAAATTCAAAACCGCCGGAACTGGACCGTCTTATAAATGACGATCATTACGATATAACAATACAGGCAAAGGAATGTCGCCATCAAAATAAGACAGGGAATACCATTTCCGCAATTACGGAAGATAAAGAAAATATTAAGCAGAATTATCTTATGGAAATAACCCTTCCTCCGTCCGGCTTTACGGTAATGTAAACCTTAACTGTATTTTCCGGAAGTATGGATTCTATTTTCTCCGGCCATTCCATAAAGCAAAGTCCGTCGCCGGAAAAATATTCTTCTATGGCTATATCGTAAGCTTCCTTAATGGAATTTATCCTGTAAAAATCAAAATGGTAAACGGGGAATCCCTTGGACGACTGATATTCGTTTATGATCGTAAACGTAGGACTGTTCACAACGTCCTTAACGCCCAGAACTTCACACAGGGCCTTTATAAAAGTAGTTTTGCCGGCTCCCATGCTGCCGTAAAACGCAAAAACATTACTGTCGATTTGCGGAGACGAAACATATTCCAAAAATTCTTCCGCCCCCCTGCGGATATCGTGCAGATTATCTACGGTTATCTCTTTAACAGACATAATAACACCTCCTGTATTTTAATTCGTCTGCGGCGCCCGAAATCTTACCGCCTGCGAAATATGCTTCAAAGATATAAAATCATCGCCATCCAAGTCAGCAATAGTCCGCGATATTTTTAAAATTCTTGCATATCCCCTTGCCGAGATATGAAGCCGGTCTATGATTTTTTTTAAATAAGACCGTTCCCTGTCGCCCGTACGGCAATATTCGTCAAGCATCGAAGAAGGAATCATGGCATTGATAAAAAACTTCTCGTTCACGTACCGTTCGGCCTGGATCTTTCTGGCAGCCATAACGCGCGAGGCTATTGAGGCACTGCTTTCGGGAACGGCGGCAAACGGACCGCATTTTCGGCAATCCGTCACATTCCCTACTATATCTTCAGCCGGAACCGGACGGACCCTGAGGTGAATATCTATGCGATCCATAAGAGGTCCGGAAATTTTTCCCAGATAACGCCTAATTTCCGACGAAGTGCAAGTACATGCTCCGGAGTCATCGTCCAGCTTGCCGCAGGGACATGGATTCATAGCTGCCACCAGCATAAAGGAGGCTGGATAAACATATCTGGTCCTGACCCTGCATACTTGCACTATCCTGTCTTCCAAAGGCTGTCTTAGGACTTCAAGAACCGGACGCCCGAACTCGGCAAACTCGTCGAGAAACAAAACGCCATTATTGGCAAGCGAAACCTCACCCGGGGCACCGGAAAGGCCTCCCCCCACAAGTGCCGGAACCGTAATGGAAGAATGGGGCGCACGGAACGGCCTCTTTTTCATAAGGCCGCCTCCGGGAGGGAACATTCCTGCAAGAGAATATATCTTGCTTGTTTCCAGACTCTCGATTCTGTTCATCGGAGGCAATATAGAAGGCAGGCATTTTGCCATGAACGTCTTTCCGGACCCCGGACTCCCAACCATAATAACATTATGCCCCCCTGCCGCAGCAATCTCCAGGCCTTTTCTGGCAAAGGCCTGTCCCCTTACGTTCGCAAAATCATATTCGGAAACACCGCTGCCTGCAGTTTCATTTTCCTCCGCCCCAGGACAAGAAACGGAGGAGTTTCCCGTCCGTTCCGAAAGCCGCGGACCTGCCTTAAGGCGGGAACAGCCGTCGGGATACATTAATATATCGAGGATTTCACCCAGATCGTTTGCTCCGTAAACATCTATGCCTTCTATTTCCGAACCTTCGGCAGCAGATTCGGCCGGCAGGATACATGCCGAAAAACCTTTTTCCAAAGCGTGTATTACAATAGGGAGAGCTCCGTGTATCGGACGCAGCGAACCATCCAGCGCAAGTTCGCCCAATATCATATACTTCGACAGATCAGCCGCTTTTATTTGTCCGGAAGCCGCCAGGATTCCTACGGCTATGGCTGCATCGAACGCCGACCCGCCTTTTTTTTCATCTGCCGGGGCAAGATTTATGACTATTTTCTTTCCGGGGATCCTGTATCCGTACCTTTTTAATGCGGTGCCGATACGCTGCTGGCTCTCTTTTACAGCTACATCCGGCAACCCTACCATAAAAAATGATATTCCGTCGCACACATCCACTTCCACCGTAACTGTCAAAACATCCATTCCCCTGCAAAACGCGCAATATACCCTGCTTAACATAAAAACAAATATTATTTCTGCGGGCAATATAGCGGCAGTAAAATAAAAAAACGCCTCTTTCCGTAAAGAAAAGAGGCATTCATACAATATATATATGATTATATATTTTTTATTCTAATTTTCCGGATAAAGAAGATAAGGTTTGCGTTCCTGCATGAACTTTTTCACCTCAGGAGCCCAGCTGGCCTTAATCTCTTCTGCTGATTTTCCGGATTCAATCATCTTGCGTACATATGCCTGTCCTATTTCGCATTCAAAGAACCTTCTGAAAAAATAATCGTCCATATTAAGATTTTCATACGCATCTATGATATAAGAAAGATCTATCTCTTTTTTGTTTATTTCCGCAACGGAAGGTTCGCTCCTAAGGTCCACGCCATAGCACTTCCTATTCAACTGAGGAGGATTCTTGGCTCCGGGAACGCTTTTCGGCGTAAAGGAGAACTTATAACCCTTCATATTTGGATGTCCGTACATCTGAAAAGGTTTATCCGTACCGCGTCCGAGACTGACGGGCGTAGCTTCAAAATAACAAACCGACGGAAAAAGATATATGGAACGCATGTCCGGCAAATTCGGCGAAGGTTTAATAGGCAATCTGTAAAGTTTTGAATGTGTATAATTTCCACATTTTATTACTGTAAGATCACAATGAAGACTATCTTTCAGCCAATGTTCACCGTTGATCATATTTGCAAGTTCGCCCGAAGTCATTCCGTACACGACAGGTATAGGAAGGGCTCCTACACCGCTTTTATATTTCATATTGAGAATCGGCCCGTCTACATAAAAGCCAAGAGGATCGGGACGGTCGAGAAGGATAAACGGTTTGTCGTACCGTGCGCACTTCCCCATCATATCCAACATGGTTATATAATATGTATAAAACCTCACTCCAATATCCTGAATATCGAACAAAAGCACATCGAACATCCCCATGGTCTGTTTTAATGTCGAATCTCCTCCGTAGAGAGACTTTATAGGCACTCCGGTTTTCATATCGACGGAATTTCCGATATGTTCACCTGCATCGGCCTTTCCGCGAAAACCATGTTCCGGCGACATTACACATGTCACATTCACTCCCAACGAAACAAGGGTATCCAGAAGATGTGTCTTGGAAGTAACCATACCGGTCTGGTTGGAGAGGAGGCAAACACGCTTCCCTTTCAAAAGGGGAAGATACTCGTCCATGCGTTGTGCTCCGGTTATGATATCGGTTGCATACCGGACATTCTCTTCTCCAGGGAAAGACTCTATTTTATTTCCGTTTAAACCGTCATCATCCTGAGGCATTACGACTGAAGAGCCGCAGGAAACAAAGACAAGAGAAAACAGCATAATAATAAAAGCTGATAGTTTTTTCATAGTAATTAATATTTATAAATCAAGGTTAGATGTTATCCTGTAAGTAGCCCCCATGTTGTCGGAGACATATTTTCCGGCTATTGCCCCTTTTTTCTCTACGGTCCTATATATATTCTCCTTTAGGAACCTGTCTATTATATCGTATAAATCCCTGTATCCCGAAATACTCAGGGCAGCTCCGAGATCTATCATATCCCTGGCTTCCTTGAATTTAGAATATTTTGGACCGAATACAACGGGGATACCGTATGCAGCAGCTTCCAGAATATTATGGATGCCGGCGCCGAACCCTCCTCCGACATATGCCATATTGCCGTACTTATATATGGAAGACAGAAGCCCGAGACAATCTATTACCATAACGTCAGCTTCCCCGGCTTTTTTAAGAGCTTTTTCCAGAACATCTTCCCCGGAATAACCGGAATCCTCGTCTTTCTCGGAAAAAGATGAAAAATGAATTACCTTATAATCCTTAAAAGTCATATCTATGGCGGCAATTCGCTCGGATGAAATTTCGTGGGGTACAACAACTATCTTTACAGAAGAAAAATTCTTTATAACTTTGGCTAGGATCTCCTCATCTGGCTGCCAGGTACTGCCTGCAACTATGGTAAAACCTTTTCCGGCGAAACTTTTTATGAAAGGGAAATCACCCGAGGACGAAGTAATCTTGGCTACCCTGTCGAAACGGGTATCGCCGCTTACTATAACATTATCCTTATAGCCCAAACCTCCAAGCAATTCGGCAGAAGCATCGTCCTGAACAAAAATCTTTTTATATGTCCCGAGCGCCTTTACGAAGAATCTTCCGTACCATTTGAAAAAGATCTGGGAGGGTCTGAAAATAGCGGAAGCAATATATGTGTCTATATTGCGTTTCTTTAAAATTCTCAGATAATTATACCAGAATTCATATTTTATGAAAATCGCCGCTTTCGGACGGACGATATCCAGAAAAGTCTTTACATTATGCGGAAGATCCATGGGTAGGTAGAACACCCAGTCGGCAAGCTCATAATTTTTCCTTAGTTCATAACCGCTCGGCGAAAAGAACGTAAGCAGTATCTTATATTCCTTCCTTTCCGCACGAAACCACTCTATAAGCGGCCTGGCCTGCTCGAATTCCCCTACGGAAGAGCAATGGAACCATATGATGTCATCGGACGGGCGGTTCGCATCTTTTCCCCGCAAACGTCCTGTTTCTGTTTCTATTTTATGCAGCAGATCTTTCCTTCCGTCGCAAAACTTTTTGGCCTTATCGTTAAAAAAAGATGCGAACCTGGCCGCAAGATAATATAAACCTATACCTATATTGTAAAATAATAAATTCAAAGCCTCCTGTGTTTAAATTATATTATCGGGCGAATTTATGCAATTTAGCGAACATAAAAAATATAAAATTTAAGTAACTTGCGAAAAAATAGTAAGGAATGAAGAAAAGTCTGGAAAATATAGGCAAATATTATATGCTGATGTGCAAAGTCTTCCAGAAACCCGACAAATGGAATATATTTTGGAAACAATTCGTTGTTGAAGCACATAAGCTTATAATAGACTCCATACCTATCGTTTCACTTATATCTATATTCATAGGTGCTGTAATAGTGCTTCAGACGGCCAACAATCTCGAAAATCCTTTTATACCCAAGATGTATGTAGGCTACATGGCCAAGGAAAGTCTCGTACTCGAATTCTGTTCGACCATGATAGCGCTGATACTGGCAGGCAAGATAGGATCCAACATAGCCTCGGAAATAGGCAGCATGAGAATTACGGAACAGATAGATGCAATGGACATAATGGGCGTGAACTCTGCCAATTATCTCATCCTTCCCAAAATAACCGCATCTACGGTTCTTAGCCCTCTGCTCATGCTTACCAGCCTGATAATAGGACTGATAGGAGGAGCCCTTATAATAATACTTACGGGAGTAATAAACCTGAGCCAATACGTGGACGGACTGCAATATTCCTTTAAAGCATATTATATTTTTTACAGCATGACAAAGATGGCTGTTTTTTGCTTCCTTATAACTTCTATTTCCTCATACTACGGATACTACGCCAAGGGAGGGTCTCTGGGGGTAGGACGTTCGAGCACGAAAGCGATAGTTGTCAGCAGCGGTCTTATCCTTGTCTTCAATCTCATCCTTACAAAGCTTATGCTATAAGGACAGGTAAAGAAAAACAAGCATGATAAAGATAAAAGATCTATATAAATCCTTCGACGGAAAACCCGTACTAAAAGATATTTCATTCGAATACCGGCCGGGAGAATGCTCCCTGATAATAGGAGCGAGCGGCTCGGGGAAAACAGTCCTTCTGAAATCACTTGTAGGGTTGGTATATCCCGACAAGGGAGAAATATGGTACGACGACAAGCTTTTTACGAAAATGAACCCTGCGCAACAAAAAGAGGTACACAAGGAAGCCGGAATGCTGTTTCAGGGAAGCGCACTGTTCGACTTTGCAACAGTAGAGGAAAACGTAATGTTTCCCATGGATTTCTTTACCGACTGGAGTTACGAACAGAAACTCGACAGAGCCAACTTCTGCCTTAAAAGAGTGGATATTCTCAACAGTAATGATAAATATCCTTCCGAATTAAGCGGAGGCATGCAAAAGCGTGTAGGCATAGCACGGGCAATAGCCCTCAATCCCAAATATCTTTTTTGCGACGAACCTAACTCCGGATTGGATCCGAATACATCCATCCTTATAGACAGGCTGATACATGAAATTACGCGCGAATATAATATTACCACTGTAATAAACACACATGACATGAACTCCGTACTGGAAATCGGAGACAACATAGGATTCATTCACGAAGGTGAAATATTATGGAGGGGGAACAAGGAAGATATCCTCAACTCTGATTGCCGGGAACTTAACGGTTTCGTATTTGCCTCCAACATGACCCAGAGGCTGCGTAAAAATATAGGAAAATAAAAATGTATTGCGATTTATTTCCCGGAAGCCGGCAGATGAAGACGTAATCCAACTTTGGCATTGAACTGCAGAGGCTGATCAGTCCGGATACTCTGGTTTACATCGGAATTAATATAATATACGAGATTGGGTTCAAAAAATATTCCGAGGGAAGGTATTATTTCATATTCCACACCTATGCCGGCATTTAAGGAATAATGGAAGTTTTGTATAGATGAATGCTCGTGTCTTACGGTTCCGGTATATTTTTTCAATCGGTATTCCGCCCGCAGGCCTTTTTCTATACTTCCTCCGGCATTAGCATAAAAACTTACGGATTTTCTTTTGCCAAGGAACAGATATGCGTTTACGGGAACCCCCAGATAACTGAGAGTCTGTCTTATCTTATAAGGTTCCTTATTTATCAGTCCGTCGTATTTACTCACCAGCACTGAATAATCCAGCCCTATTCCCACAGACAGGAATGAATTTAATTTAACCTGAGCCTGCACGCCTAAGGATATAGGAATAAAATATTTTATATCGGAAGTACTCTCTATCACCGGAGCCCCTGGCGTAACTCCCGATCCGCGGCTTCCCATGGTTAATATCATATTTTCTGCAGAAGACGAATGGGAATTCCCCTGCATCATATTGGACATTACGGAAACAGAAACCGCCGGTTTTTTCCTGTGTATTTCGTTGTTTTTCCAATCAGACATATAACCCCGGGAACCAGAATAGTTTTCATAGGTAGATCTTTCCCTTTTAGTTTCGGTTAAGTCGCTTCCGGACGTTTTCGTTCCGGCAACATTATCAGGGGCTGTTCCAGGGGTATATGACTGACGGTCCTTTGTCTCTTTTCTGATTTTGGAATCGCGTATCGCTGCTTCCGGTTCAGTAAAACGTTCTCCGGCGATAGCGGTATGGAAACACATATTCATGCCACTCCCGGACATTACATACGCCGAGAGGTCTGAATTCCGCACAGGTTTCTTCCTTACGGATATATCCATAAGCAACACGACGGAACATATTCCGGCAAAAGCCACCGCGGAATAACGATACAGGTGCCCGAAAACATGTTTCGGCTTTCCGGATAAAGAGCCGCTTCCACGCGCCGGTATTTCTTCCAGCGAAGATTCTATGGAATGCCACAATCCTGCCGAAGGCTTTAAGTTAAGCCCGTCGAGTTTCTTTCTTATAATCCTGTCTATATTTTTCTCGCTCATCTATTATGCCTTTTCAATCTTGCCTTAAGCCATAAACGCGCCCTCGACAATTGCGATCTGGACCCACTTTCGGTGATTCCGAGCATTTCCGCTATTTCCTGATGACTGTAACCCTCCACGGCATATAAATTAAAAACCGTCCTGAAGCCTTCCGGCATTTTGGAAATAAGCCCCATAAGCTCTTCAGCCCCTATTTTATCAAGTACGGAAGGAGCAATTCTTACATCCGTACCAGGTTTTTCCAGATCATCGCAGTCCCTGAGTATATCATTTTTTCGTATATACATCAGAGCGGTATTTATGAATATCCTTCTCGCCCATCCTTCGAAAGAACCTTCGCCCTTGTAGGTCCCGAGTTTGGAGAACAGGGTAATAAACCCGTCGTGAAGGACATCCTCCGCTTTTTCCCTTTCGCCGATATACCTTATACATACGGGAAGCATCCTTGCGGAAAGCTTCTCATACATTTTCTTCTGAGCCAATCTGTTGTTTTCCAGACATTTTTCGATCAGCCTCGTATAAGGATCGTTAAATGACAGGGATTTTATCATCAACTGTTATTAATATAGATGCAATTTAAGTATCGATAGTTGCAAGCCGGAGATCATTTAAAATCCATACCTGAAAAATTTAGCACATTATTTGTACTTTTGTTTCCGGGTTTCATAAAAACAATCAGATGACTTATCTAATAAAAAAAATATTAGGCGGCTTTTTGAAATACTCTTTGCCGATTCTTATACTAGTGCAGGCTAATCCTGTTTCCGCACAAAGGATAAAAACCGTAAAAGGTAAATCGTTACAAGGGCATTACAAATATAACGATTCTATCGATTCCATCCACCAAATAAAGGAAGACGAAGACAAATATTACTATTTTTACAAGGGAATAGAGTTCTACCTGCGTTCAATGTATGTTCCGGCGAGAGAATGTTTCGAAAGAGTCATAAGCCTCAACGATTCCAACGATGCGGCTTACGCCTATCTTTCGCGGATCGCATTCATTAATAATAATGAAAAAGACGGGATCAAATTCCTTAAGATGGCCATAAAGAGGGATTCTGTCAATTACTGGTACAAAAACGAATTGTCGAGCTACTATATGAAAAAGCGCGACTTCGGCAATGCTGTTTCCATTCTCAAAAAAATGACCGAAGAATTCAAGGGCAAACCGGAAATTTATTACAATCTTTTTTATATATACGCGTCTACCGGCAACACTGAAAAAGCCGGCCGCACTCTGGACAGTATAGAACAGATAATGGGAAAGAACGAAGATACGGCTGAAAAAAGATTAAGCCTGTTCCAGATGAAGCACGACTACAAAGGTGCGCTCGATTACCTGTTGTCCTACGACAGGAAAGAGAAATCGGCCAAGATAGAAACCATGATAGGAGATCTGTATAACAGTTCGAACAATGATTCGGCGGCAATAAGATATTATAATGCCGCTCTTGATAAAGAACCTTCTTATTTGCCGGCTCTTTATAAAAGGGCGGAATTTTACCGGGCTTCTTCCGATTACCCCAATTTTTTCGAATCGGTATATCCTGTATTTTCAAATCCCGAAATTCCTGTGGAATTCAAATCGGAATATCTGCGCCAGATATTCAAGACTTCGGGATTTATTACTACACAATACAGAAAACAGTCCGATTCCCTGGTCTCCGCATATTTAAACTCCAACCCGGCCGATTCTTCCGCAAATTATATTTCAGCAGGTTATTTTTCTGAAATGGGAGACAAAAAACGGGCTGCAATCATACTAAAAAATTATAATGCGCTGGTTTCCAACGAAACTACCGCTACCCATTATCTTTCTTTCATATATTATACAAAGGACTGGCCGCTTTTGGAAAAAGAAGCCGGAAAAGCCTCCGAAAGGTATCCGCACAGTGCGGGATTGCTGGAGTTATACGGAGAAGCTCAGGCTATGAACGGGAATTATCACGGAGCCATAATAAATTTCTCAAAACTCGAAAAATTCTATCATTCCCAAAAAGATACGGAACATCTCAAGCAGATATATTCAGTACTCGGGGACGCATATCATTCCATAAAAGAAAACCGGAAAGCATATTCCTACTATAAAAAAGCATTGAAGATCGACCCTTATTTTGCCCTGGTCCTAAACAATTACGCATACGATCTCACACTGGACAAAAAGCAGCTTAAAAAAGCATGCGAAATGGCGCGAATAGCCGTAGAAAAGGAACCCGACAATCCATCCTTTCTGGATACATATGCCTGGGCTCTGCACACGAGTGGAAATTCGCTAGACGCCAAGGCGCATATGAGGCATGCCATGTTATACGGAGGAGACAAAAGCTTTACCATTCTCGACCATTATGCCGAAATTCTTTTTGCCCTTAAGGAATATGACCTTGCATTCATTTACTGGGAAAAAGCTCTGCCTTTGGATAAGGACAACATATTGCCCGCAAAAATAAAACTAAGAAAAGGCCAGCGTACACGGCAGGAAGCTGCAAAAAAATAATATGGCAGTCATGTGTGGAAAAAAATATCTGACAGTATTCTTATTTATTCAGATGATTCTTGCAGCCGTTCCGTCGGTCGCGCAAAACATCGGCAGCCAAAAAGAAAAAATAAAGAAGATAGAATCGGATATCAAACTCCTCGACTCAAGGATAAATTCCACAAAAGACAGGCATAAAAGATCACTCAACGATCTCCTTTATATAAAGAAAAGAATATCCAATAGAAAGGAACTTCTGCTGCAGCTCGACAAGGAACTGGATATGGAAAACAACGCCATCGCCAAAAACGAAAGGCAGCTGCTGCAATTAGAAAATCGTCTGGATACTCTAAAGGAATATTATAAGAAACTTATAACATGCGCCTACAAAAACAGAAACACAAAACTGTGGGCTCTTTATATTTTTGCAAGCAATGATATAGCTCAGGGATACAGAAGATGGGAATATCTCAGGAAATTTTCAGATAAGATAAAAGACGAAACCGTGATAATAAGAAACATGCAGGATACCATATCGGCCAGACGTTCGAATCTGGAAAAGATGAGGACCGGGACGGTAAAAATGCAGGAAAAGAAATTACGGGAAATCGCAAGATTATCCGATGAACAAAAAGAAGCCGAATCATATACGGCATATCTGGCAGGACAGGAACGGAAATATAAAAGGCAGCTGGCAGGCAAGAAACGAGAAGCATCGGCTCTTAACAGACAGCTTCAGCGCATGCTGAAAGAAGCCATGGCGGCAAAAAAACCGGCCGGCCGGAATTCCGCCGTTTCTGCCGCGGATATAAGACTCGCCGAGAACTTCGCTCAAAACAAAGGGAAACTTCCATGGCCTGTGGATTCGGGAGTCATAATAGAAAGTTTCGGACAACATTACCATCCTGTATTCAAAGGTGTAAAACTGCCTTTCAACAATGGCATCAATATATCGTCACCACTAAATGGCGAGGTAAAATGCGTATTCGACGGGGTCGTAAAACAAATTATCCTGGTCCCCGGTTACGACAGGTGCATACTGGTGCAGCACGGCTCTTATTTCACATTTTACTGCAAACTCGGAAACGTAACCGTTGAAAACGGACAAAAAGTTTCAACAGGGCAGGTACTCGGCACTCTAAGCGAAGAGAACGGTTCTTCTATACTTCATTTCGAACTGTGGAAAGGCGTCTCAAAACAAAATCCCGAGTCCTGGCTGCGCAAAAAATAATTAGGAAAATATGTTTCTCCGATCAATCTGTATCACAAAATATTAAAATAAAACTTTAAAGTTGGTTCGTTTTTTATAAGATTGTTATCCTGCGCTTGCAGCTACCCTAATAAGTAAACGAACTGCCCCCGATGAACTCTCTCATTATGGATGTGGGAGGAATGTTTTTTTGTTCGCTTTCGGTTATCTCCACCATATAGGATAGAAATTTAAGAAGTCTGAGACTTTCGGAATAAGCCCGGGATGTGGGAGCTATTCTTCTAAGAAGAGGTTCGGCATAATGTTTCAACATCGGAATTTCATATATCAGTGAAGAATTGAACATTATATCGGCATTTTCCTGATAGGGAAATATGTTCTTGCTCTCACCCATTCGTACGCTCTGCCATCTGAGGATAGTTTGCTCTGCGGATGTGCCCCTGAAATTATTATCTCTTACCATTCTGCGCAGCAGACGATTGTCGGTCGTAGAAATAGAATTATTTTCATCTATAGACAAGGAAGTAAGGGCGGAAGCATATATCTTATATGTTTTATTTTCCGGGATCCTACTGATAAGCAGAGGATTAAGGGCATGTATGCCTTCCATGACAAGAATATCCTTGGGCCCCAAACTTATACGGCGGCCACCGCTTTCCCTTTCCCCCTTGATAAAATTATATACGGGCAAATCTATCTCCTTTCCGCCGAACAGATCTATCAATTGGGAATTAAGCAAATCCAGATCCAGCGCGTAAATACTCTCAAAATCGTAATCGCCTTTCTCATCAAGAGGAGTATCAGTCCTGTTGAGAAAATAATTGTCGAGAGAAATTATAACCGGATTAAGTCCTATTACCTTCAGCTGAAGTGCCAGTCTTTTTGAAGTCGTGGTCTTGCCGCTGCTGGAAGGTCCGGAAATCAAAACAAGCTTTACGAAGTCCCTGCGTGCATATATTTTATCAGCAATAGCGGCATATTTCCTTTCGTGCAGGGCTTCGGATACCTGTATCAGTTGAACGGCATGCCCGGCCGATATGGCTTCGTTTACCGAACCTATATCCTTGGCTCCCAGGATCTCGCACCAGTTGCTGTTCTCCCTGAATATATCATATATCTTCTCCTGGAATTCAACCTTCATTATATCATATGGAGGAATAGAAGAATAGAACTGCAGACAAAAGCCCTTGTTGTATTTTACAAGATCGAATTCCTTCATATAGCCGGTAGAATACAGCATGGGTCCATAAAAAGTATCCCCGTAGCCGTCGAGATAATAAACGGATACAAAGAACTTCCCTATTGATTTAAGGAGTCTCGCCTTATCATACTGGCCGTTCTTCGTAAACAGACTTATAGCCTCGTCACTTTTGGCTTTTATTTTTTTAATGGGCAGATCCTTTTCCACAAGTTCGCACATCTTCTTCTTAATCTTCACTATATCGGTTTCATCTATAGTTCTGACCCGCGAAACTGCCCCTCCCGAATAATTCATCTTTTCAAGATCTTCCGGTTTATCGCTTTTTTCACGGAGTTCCCCATAAAGGCCGGCCGGCAGCGAATAATCAAACACCAGCTGGGATTCGGGGTAAAGATCATGCACGACTTTCTGGAGTAAGAGGCACAGGGAACGTGAATATGTCCGCCTGCCGTCGGAATAGGTAGCATCAATAAATTCCACCGAATGCGCCATAAGAATACTGAAGCTCAATTCTTTCAATTGATTATCCACATATGCCGCCAGAACTCTGTATACTCCTCCGTCCGGTTTTGACGTCCCTTCGTATCCGGTACGTTCAAGCAAATCAAGAAGATCGGACCCTGGTTCGCACCAATAATCCTTGCCGTCGTTCTTGCAAAAAACTCTTATCTTTTCCATTTTCAAAAATTTTCAGTATTCTTTCAAAATTTTAATTTACAACAAATTCTTAAGAAAACTCCCGGTGTATGAATTACTGCATCCTGCAATATCTTCGGGAGTTCCGTACGCAACTATATTACCACCCAGCCTTCCGCCTTCCGGCCCCATATCTATAAGATAATCCACCGATTTAAGAACATCGAGATTATGTTCTATGACTACGACAGTATTACCCTGCTCCACAAGCTTCTGCAAGACGCCGAGCAACACCTTAACATCCCAGAAATGCAGTCCGGTAGTAGGTTCGTCAAGCAAATATATGGAGTTTCCGGTACCCTTCTTCGACAATTCGGCAGCCAGCTTTATCCTTTGGCTTTCTCCGCCGCTAAGAGTAGTCGAAGGCTGTCCGAGCTTTACATAACCGAGGCCGACATCCTGCATGGTTTTTATTTTACCATATATGGAAGGAATATGGACAAAAAATTCCACGGCTTCCGAAATGGTCATTTCGAGAACATCATTTATGCTTTTCCCCTTATATTTAACGGCCAGAGTTTCGGTATTATAACGCATGCCGTTGCAATCCCTGCATGTGACATATACGTTGGGAAGAAAACGCATTTCAACCGTCTGGACTCCGGCCCCCCTGCATGTCTCGCATCTTCCCCCCTTTACATTAAAAGAAAAACGTCCGGCTCCGAATCCCCTGACCTTTGCATCGGGAGTTGCAGCAAATAGTTTTCTTATGTCGTTGAAGACATTTGTATATGTTGCAGGATTGCTTCTCGGGGTCCGTCCTATTGGACTTTGGTCTATCTCAATTAGTTTATCTATGTTCTTCAATCCGGATATGCGGTCATAAGGGAGAGGACTTTTTCTGGAACGGTAAAAATATCTGCTTAATATGGGCTTTAGCGTTTCGTTTATAAGCGAAGATTTTCCGCTTCCGCTCACACCGCTTATTCCTACGAAACACCCCAGAGGTAATTTAAGATTTACGCTTTTCAAATTATTCCCTCTAGCTCCGTATAGTTCCAGAAATTTTCCGTTGCCTTTTCTCCTTTCGGCTGGAATTTCTATTTTCTTTATTCCTCTGAGAAAATCGGCGGTATAGCTGTGCAGCTTCTTAACTTCGTCCAAAGGCATGGATAATAATCCGCCCGGTTCCCCGTTGTAAAGAAGGCGCCCGCCCTTTACTCCTGCCCCGGGGCCCAAATCCACAAGCCAGTCCCCGGCGAGTATGGTCTGTTCGTCATGTTCCACAACCATAACAGAATTACCCGAATCACGCAGTTTCTCAAGAGATTTTATCAATTTCATATTGTCCCTCTGATGCAGACCTATACTGGGTTCGTCCAGTATATAAAGGACATTAACAAGTTTGCTGCCGATCTGCGTTGCAAGTCTTATTCTCTGTCCTTCGCCTCCGCTCAGTGTACGTACGGGACGATCGAGAGTAAGATAATTCAACCCCACGTCTCTTATAAAGCCGATCCTGTCCTTGAGCTCCTTTACAATATCGTTGGCTATGACAGCCGATCTGCCCTCAAGTATATCCGGCAGGCGGGAAACCCAATCATATAGAGTATCTATATCCATGGAAGATACTTCGGCTATATTCTTTCCGTCTATCTTAAAACACAGGGCTTCTTTCTTCAGCCTGGTTCCTCCGCAATCGGGGCAGACGGATTCCTTTACGAACCGTTCTTTTCTTGCGTAAGAATCTTCGCTGTCGTTTCCGTTCTGTTCAAGTTTTGAAATTACTCCAGGAAAAGAAGCCAGCAAACGGCCGTCGGCAAGATCTACTCTGAAAAGTTCGTCCGTCCCGTTTATTATGGCATCCATTACGTCGTCCGCCAACTCCTTTATAGGAACGTTAAGGGAGAAATCCATCTTTTTGGACATTGCTTCGAGAATTCTGAACCAATTATTATCCCTGTAAGAACCTAACGGTTCCAGTCCGCCTGAAAAAATACTTTTTCCCGCATCGGGTATGATCTTTTTCATATCTATGACGGAAACATATCCGAGTCCCTTGCATTTTGGACACGCCCCCTGGGGCGAATTAAAAGAAAAAGTATGCGGAGCAGGTTCGGGCAGGGAGAATCCGGTATCGGGACACATCAGATGCCTGCTGAAATATCTCAGCTTGTCTTCACTCCCATCCGTACCCGGAGACAGAATAGCCAGCGAATCCTTTCCCTGCATGAATGCCACGTCCACCGAATCGGAAATCCGCTTGAAGTCTTCTTCCGAAGGGACAAGCTTATCTATAACAAGTTCTATGAAATGACGTTTATACCTGTCCAGAGGAGACAACTCCGACAAATAAAGGATCTCGCCGTCCACCCTAAGCTGCTGATAGCCTTTTCGGGCAAGCCTTTCGAAAAGATCCTTGTAATTTCCCTTTCGTCCGGCAACCAGCGGGGCAAGCACTATGCATTTCGATCCTGCATATTCTTTTATTATAAGTTCGGTAATCTGCCTGTTCGTATACCTTATCATCTTTTTCCCCGTATAAGGCGAATACGCATCCGAAGCACGCGCATAAAGCAGCCTGAGGAAATCATATATTTCAGTTATGGTTCCTACAGTAGAACGAGGATTATTCCCCGTTGTTTTCTGTTCTATTGCTATTATGGGACTGAGCCCCTTTATGCTTTCGACTTTAGGCCTCTTTAATATTCCTATGAACTGTCTCGCATATGCCGACAGGGTTTCCATATAACGTCTTTGCCCTTCGGCATACAAAGTGTCGAATGCAAGCGAAGATTTACCGCTTCCGCTAAGACCGGTAACTACAACCAGCTTGTTCCTTGGAATAGTTACGTCTATATTTTTAAGGTTGTGTTCTGCGGCTCCTATTATTTCGATTTTATCCATTTATAATTTCCTCACTTCCGAATATTCGCGATCGACAGGTACGAATACTTCATATTTCCTTCTCTTCCTGTTGGTCAATTTATCTGAACGTATCCATTCGTTGCACATCTTTATCATTTTAAAAGAACTGCCGTTCCTCCGTGCGAATACGCTCCAGTTGTTTATTTTCCCGGAGACTGTCACCTTCCTGCATTTTACAGGTTCAAAAACAAACTGCGGTGCAATATCAAAGCCATAATATTCCGGATTCCCGAGTATCATCCTGTACGCGACAGCTCGAAAAACGTACCTGGAGGTTTCCTGCGGGAACTGCATTTCGTAGTAATTATCAAGCAACTGGAGTTTTATTCTTCTGTCTACATTAGCCATCCCTATATTATATGAAGCGGCGGCGAGAGTCCAGCTTCCATATTTTGAATAAGCCTTTTTAAAGTATGCACATGCGGCATGTGTGGCTTTTATCCAGTCATATCTCTGGTCCACTTCTCTATTAACTTCCAAACCGTATCTTTTTGCAGTTCCCTTCAAAAACTGCCAATAGCCGGCAGCCCCGGCGGGAGAAACGGCGGGCTGCAGCCTGCTCTCGGCCACACAGATATAAAAAAAGTCCGCGGGAACTCCTTCTTCTTTCAGTATAGAATCCACAAGGCTCTTGTAACGGCCTTCGAGCTGCTTTATATAAATAACAGAACCATGCTGGTAACATATGGTCTCAATTTCCCTCAACAGGCTTTCCCTTACGTCGAAATACTCCAGAGGCATACGCTCTCCTGCAAAAGAAGCCGAATCCGGAAGAGGGGGTACTACAATAGACTGTCTTGTTCCTGAAGCCTGTTTTCTATCTTTTTCAAACCCGACAGCAGAGGCCTCCCCGCCCGTCCTTACATTGCATGAAATAATCAGACCGGCAAACAATATAACGGAAAGGATGGAAACAATTATCTCGCGAATTCTCATCATTAATTTACATATAATTAAGAAAAGGGTTGGTATTCAACTCTTCGGATACGGTCGTTTCTGGTCCGTGCCCCGGATAAACGGCTGAATCCCTGTCAACGGACGCAAGCACGGTCCCCAGGCTTCTCATAAGATCGTCATAATTTCCGCCGGGGAAATCGGTTCTTCCTATACTGCCGGCAAAAAGGGAATCGCCGCTGAACAATATCTTTTCTTTGACGGAATAGAAACATACTCCGCCAGGGGTATGACCCGGACTATCCATAACCGAAAGCGAAGAATTTCCGAAAGATACAATATCTCCTCCTCCGATATTTATGGTATCGGGGATTTTTATCACGACTCCTGCTATCCCCATCGACGCACATGCCTTCTCTGCAGACTCAACGACAGGTCTGTCGAGGTCGTTCATGTAAACCGGAATATTCCATTTCGAAAGAACGAAGCCGCATCCGGCCACATGATCGAAATGACCATGCGTAAGAAGTACCAGTACCGGTTCGAGCGAATTTTCGGCTATAAATTTTTCCAATCTCCCGCATTCGTTATCGTTCATCATCCCCGGATCTACTATTGCACATTTCCCCGTTTCATCGTAAAGGATATGGCATCGTTCCCTTATGGGATTAAAAAATAAAACTTTAATTTTCATAATATTATTCACTCCTGACCTTTTGCAAAAATACGAAAGAGGCAAGAATATTCTTAAAAGAACTCACTATTTTTTAACTTTGAAGAACGATATTCAATAAAATCTTCATTATGCATATAGCTGTAGCAGGAAACATAGGCAGCGGGAAGACCACTCTGGCAACAAAACTTTGCGAAAAATACGGATGGACCCCAAAACTGGAAAATGTTGACATAAACCCTTATCTTTCGGATTTTTACGCTGATATGCAGAGGTGGTCGTTCAATTTGCAGATATATTTTCTCAACAAACGTTTCAAGGACATAGTGGAAATAAGGAAATCGAAAAAAATAATAGTACAGGACAGAAGCATCTATGAAGATTCCATGATATTCGCTCCCAATCTGCATTCCATGGGATTGCTTTCCACCCGTGATTTCGAAAACTACGAATCACTGTTCAACCTTATGATACAACTGGTAAACCCTCCCGATCTTTTGATATATCTGCGTTCTTCCATTCCCAATCTTTTCATGCAAATAAGAAAGAGGAACAGGGATTATGAATCCGGCATTCGCGAAGATTATTTAAAAAGGCTGAACGACAGATACGAAAACTGGATAGAGAACTATACCGACGGCAAAAAACTTATAATCAACGTAGACAAGTTGAAATTTGCTGACAACGATGATGATTTTCAAAAGGTTCTGCGTGAAATATGCATCGCACTTCCGGAATCCTGCAAATCCAAGACTGCCACAAACCTTTAAGAATCAGAAAACACAATGCCTGAATATAAAAAACGATCTTTCGTCATGTTTCTTACGAACAACAAGATCCCTGCCGGGCGGCATTTGCAAAGGAAGCACTGTTATTAATATCCTCCGTTCTCTTTCTGTTCTTCGGGCGATATCCCGTTTTTATCCATGGCACGCCATGTACGATATATATAGCCGGCAACTATAGGAATCAGTAATGAAACATAAAACATTACCTTAAGCGTTAAAAAGCTGGAAGAACTATTGAAAATAGTAAGGGAGCTTTGCAAATCAACCGTAGACGGATAATATGATGTATTAGCAAATCCGGCACAAAGGAGAAGAGCAGTAACGGCAAGAATAGTCCCGGCACCGGCAAACCATATGCCCTTAACATAAGCCGAGACGTACAAAGTCCTTACCACCCCGTACAAGACGGCCAGAACTCCAACGACGAAGATGGCCGACACCGGCGGCATGTTCATGAAATTATGCAAGTACTTGAATTTTTCCATAAAGACCGTCCCTCCTGCGGTTTCGACGGCGAAGCCGTAGCCGCTAAGAATATGCACTAAAAATGCAATAAAGAAAACAAGGAAAGATATAAAATTCGGCACAAGTTTCCTGCGGCTCCTTTTATATATTTCGTTGCTTTTAACGTTATTTATGAAATATAATATGCCCAGAACCCTTACAAGGAACAATACCGCCAGCCCGAATACGAGGTTCCATATATTTGCAAGAGCTTCCAGCCCGTGCCAGCGACTCGCCCATGAACTTATTACAGGCATATCTCCGGAAAAGATATGGGCTTTGTTCACATAAAAGCCGGATCCGGTGAAAAAGGTAGCAACAGCTACTCCAATAAGCAGAGGAGCAACAATACCGTTTATTATAAGAAAGATCCGGTAAACCCTGCGCCCCGTAAGATTCCCGGGGCTGGACTGGAACTCATAACTTACGGCCTGAAATATGAACGTAAATAATATTATCATCCATAACCAGTATGCACCTCCGAAACTAGTACTGTAGAACAACGGGAAAGATGCGAAGAAAGCCCCTCCGAAAGTTACCAGGGTAGTAAAGGCAAGTTCCCATTTACGTCCGGTAGAATTAACCAGCATTGATACTTCGGTTTCATCTTTTCCTATTTCAAAAAGCATGGAGTTTCCTCCCTGTACGAACATAAGAAAGACAAGCAGTGCTCCCAGCAGGGAGATAAGGAACCACCAGTAATGTTGCAAAAATACGTATGACATAATATGCTATTTTATTGTTTTAACAACTCCTCCGGCATCATCTTCCGGACCTTTACGTATTATATTAAGCATTATACCCGTTGCGGCAATAAACAAAACCGTAAAGATCAAAAGGAAAATAAAAAAAGAAAGCTTTACGGAAGCCACATCCAGATTTGAAGACGCGGCAATCACGGGAAGAAGATCCTGTATGGCCCACGGCTGGCGTCCGACTTCGGCTACTACCCATCCCGCCATGCCGGCGATATAGGCCAGAGGTAAAGTAAACACACCTATACGCTGCAGCCCTCTTTGAGTTGCAAACCTGTTCTCTCGATATGCATAAGCGAGAATATATATGAAGAACAATATGAAATATATACCCAGAATAACCATTATCCTGAAAGAATAAAACAGCAAAGGGACATCAGGAACCAGTTCCGCCGGATCTTTTATATATCCGTATCCGAAATAACGCATATTTTGCAACAAAGTATCCCGCGTCTCCAGCATTCCTTTCTCATCGCCACTCTTTTTGAAGACATGATATTCCGCAAGAGCATCGAGCGCTTTCCTGCCCCTGCGCATTTTCTCTTTTGCGGACAGAGCCGTTCTGCCGTCAGGAAGTTCATAACCGCCTTTCAATATGTCGTTGATACCCGGCACATAACCGTTGATATTCCTTGTAGCGAGAACCGACAGCATCTGCGGAAAATTAAGCTTGAAATAAAATCCCTCAGTTGTGTCGGATCCTGTTTTTCTTACATAAGGAGCTCCCAGTGCAATAAGTCCTACACCGTTTCCGCCATCGTAAAGAGCTTCCATAGAGGCAAGTTTCATCGGCTGCCTGTCTGAAACCTGAAAAGCCGAACCATCTCCGGAAACAACGGACAGTATGGCCGCAACAATTCCCGTCCATCCCGCAATTTTTATACTTGAAACGGAAAAATGAACATTTCTCTTTTTCAAAAGGAACCAGCAGCTTACCCCTATTACGAAAGCAGATCCCAATATCCAAGCGCTGAATACGGTATGGAAAAATTTATTTACGGCAACAGGAGAAAGAGCGACGGCGGCGAAATCGGTCATTTCGTTTCTCATGGTATCGGGATTGAAAGTAACTCCCACAGGATCCTGCATCCAGGCATTCGCAACAAGGATCCACCATGCGGACAAAGTTGCTCCGGCAAATACGAGCCATGTGGATGCCAGATGGAATCCCCTGCTTACCTTTTTCCAGCCGAAAAGCATTACCACAACAAATGCGGCTTCCATAAAGAAAGCCGCTATCCCTTCTATGGCAAGAGGAGCGCCGAAAATATCTCCTACGAACCATGAATAATTACTCCAGTTGGTTCCGAATTCGAATTCCAATATGAGACCGGTAGCAATGCCTACCGCAAAATTAACAGCAAAAAGCTTTATCCAGAATTTTGCGTATTTTTTCCATTCAGGTTTTCCGGTTCGGTAATAAACTGTTTCCGCAACAGCCATTATAAGACTAAGCCCGAGCGTAAGAGGAACAAATATCCAGTGATATGCGGCAGTCATGGCAAACTGTGCCCTCGACCAGTCTATCAGAGAAGCATCCATATGAATTACAACATTTTAATATTAATATTCTCCAGTTCCAAAAGAGTTTTTTTTCTCCATATCCCGGCGGAATATCCACCCATGGAGCCGTCGGCAGATATGACGCGATGACATGGAATGAGTATCGGCATTTTATTTCTGCCATTGGCATTGGCCACCGCACGCCATGCCCCCGGCCTGCCTATCGAAACAGCTTCTTCTTTATATGAGATGCTGCCCCCGTAAGGTACGGCGAGCAACGATTCCCAGCATTTTTTTTGGAAATCGGTACCGGTAAGAAACAGCGGCAAATCAAAATATTTTCTTTTACCTTTAAAATATTCCCCCAGCTCCGAGGCGAGCCGGGAAAATAATATTGTTATATTTACGGGCATGGACGAAACCGTATCCCCATTTATGGCGGTACGGCAGCCGAAAAAGTTTTCCAGGCATTTTATGTCCTCGTCCAGACTGCCGGAATCCGAGAATTCCGAAAGGCATATTCCCCGCACTGAAGCACACGCCGTAATATTGCCTATTTCAGTTCCGATTTCTTTGAAATAAATGATATTACGGTCAAACATTTTAAAAATATTTAATTAGGTTTGTAGAGGTTAAGTTATATATATTTTTTTACTATGAGAAAGAATCTTGTTATTTTATTATTATTTTCCTGCATGAGTGTTTTACCGGCACAGACTCCTTATTGGAGAGACATGAATATTATCAACAAAAACAGGGAGCCGGAAAGTACCGAATTCGTCACTTATGCAAGTATGGCCGGAGCACTGAAAGCCATAAGCGGTACCGACGGAATAACGGATTTTTCCCTGAGCGATAATTATCTTTCGCTGAACGGACTATGGAAATTTTATTTTTCACCGTCGGGCAATCTTCCGGATGATATTTCTGATCCTGAAAAAAGCTGCGCGGACTGGAAGGACATAAAAGTTCCGGGCAACTGGGAAAGGCAGGGTTTCGGGACGGCTGTTTATACAAACGTCAGATATGATTTTGCGCCATCAAACCCCAGGCCCCCCGTACTCCCGGCAAAAGATCCTGCAGGAGTATACAGAAGGAGCTTCACTATCCCGTCGGGGTGGAAAAATAAAGATATATTCCTTAATATATGCGGAGCCAAAAGCGGCGTGTGCGTATATGTTAACGGAAAAGAATCCGGATATTTCGAAGATTCCAAGAACCTGGCCAGATTTAATATAACACGCTTTCTTAAAGAAGGCGACAATACTCTGGTCCTTGAGATGCACAGATGGAGCACCGGTTCTTATCTGGAAGATCAGGACTTCTGGAGAATCAGCGGAATAGAACGCGAAGTTTACCTGAGCGCAGGGGCTAAGGGGGGCATATCCGACTTTGAAATAGATGCAGTCCCCGACAATTCCCTCAAAAATGGAGATTTTCATCTTCAGGTAACCGGAGATTCCCTAAAGAACGTATCATATACTTTATTCGATTCGACGGGAAGAAAAATCGCCGCCGGACATTCGGCCGAATTCTCCGAAATAACGGATAATATAAAGTTCACTTACGTGGATTCGGCTCTCGTTCACAAGAAAAGGGTCTGCAATTTTGAAACTTCTTTAAAGAACATTAAGCTATGGAGTTGTGAACGTCCTTACCTGTACGATCTTATAATATGTGCCGGAACAAAAGGAGCGGAAGAATACGTTCCGTTTAAGGTAGGATTCAGAAAACTGGAAATCAAACGGTCGGCGGAGACCGACTCGACGGGGACTCCTTATACGGTGTTTTTTATAAACGGCAAGCCGGCCATGCTCAAGGGTGTAAACATGCACGAACATAACCCCGTAACAGGACATTACCTTACGGCCGCCGAGATAAGGGAAGACCTTTCCCTTATGAAACGCAACAATATAAACGCAATACGTACATGCCATTATCCGCAATCACGGTACTTTTATGAATTATGCGATAAATACGGAATTTATGTAGTATGCGAAGCCAATCTTGAATCACACGGAACCGGATATGACCTTAGAGAAGGAGGAACACTCGGAAATAACCCCGCATGGATATGCAATCACCTCGACAGGGAAAACAACATGTTCGAACGCTGCAAGAACTTCCCCGGCATAATAATATGGTCGCTGGGCAACGAAGCAGGCAACGGATATAATTTCTATATGGCATATAAATTCCTTAAGTCGAAGGAAAGAACAGGAAGGCCCGTAAATTACGAACGCGCATTATGGGAATGGAATACCGACATGTTCGTTCCAATGTATCCTTCGGGCGCATGGTTTGAGAAAACAGGACGTACGGCAACCCTAAAACCCGTAATACCATGCGAATATTCCCATGCAATGGGGAACTCCAACGGAGGACTCTGGAAGCAATGGCGCGCAATATACAAATATCCCAATCTACAGGGAGGCTTTATATGGGACTGGGTGGATCAGGGTTTCCTTGAGCATGACTCCGCCGGCCGCAAATATTGGGCATACGGAGGTGATTACGGAAAAGACGAACCGAGCGACGGGAATTTCAACTGCAACGGCCTTGTAAGTCCCGACAGGACGCCCCATCCTGCGCTGCACGAAGTAAAATACTGCTACGCGGATGCAGCCTTTCTGGCAGATAATTCGGATAACCTTGCATTTAGAGTCATAAACCGTTTTTCATTTACGAATCTGGGAGAATACATCATAAAATATAAAGTCTTCCCGGAAAGCAGGGCCTGTGTATCGCGTCACGGTTTAAAAATAGACGGAAAGAAACCGGTTGCAGCAGGGAATTTGCACATCTCGCTTGCTCCCGGAGATACGGGAAAAATACGAATCCCCGAATTCAAAAGGGAAAAAGGCCGGAACTATTATGTTAATTTTAATCTCGTAACTACCTGCAGCCGCAATCTCATCCCGCAAGGATGGAGCATAGCCTCGGAGCAACTGCACTTAACGCCAACCGGCAATTCAACAAAGATCGTACGTAATAAAAATGGAGAAATTACCCTGCATGAAGATGCTGATAAAATAGTTTTCGCATCAAAAGACATTAAGTTCGTTTTCGACAAGGAAACCGGAACAATTTCGTCATATGAATACAAGGGAAAGGAATTGTTTTACGGCGGATTCGGCTTCCGTCCGAACTTCTGGAGGGCTCCTACCGACAACGACTACGGAAACGGCGAACCTCTAAGAACACAAATATGGAAGAAGGCTTCCTCGGATTTTAACGTTTCCACTGAAGCAGCACTGGATAAAGACAACAAATCCGGAGAATTGACCGCCGAATACAAATTACCGGCCGGTAATATTTTCACTATGAAATATTCCATAATGCCAGACGGAATGATTTCCATAAAACAGCATTTCTCCCCGGCTCCCGCCGGCTCACCCGAACTTCCTCGTCTCGGATTCCGTTTCAGAATCCCTGCAGTTTCTGATAAATTCGAATATTTCGGAAGAGGACCGTGGGAAAATTACAAGGACAGAAAAGCTTCCGCCTTTATGGGATATTACGAAAACAGCGCCGAAAACAATTATGTCCCTTACATAAGGCCTCAGGAAAACGGGCATCACTGCGATACTAAATGGCTTGCAGCCGGTAACATGCTTATAAAAGCCGACAGTCTTATGGAGTTTAACATCCTGAGAAATTCCATAGAAGATTTCGACGGTGAAAACGCATCAGAAAACTACCAGTGGAATAATTTCTCGCCCGACGAAGTTCATAATACGGCTTATGCCAAAAACAGATTGCGCAAACAGACACACATAAACGACATAATCCCCAAGGACTATGCGGAAGTTTGCATAGATTACGGGCAAACCGGAATAGGAGGATACGACAGCTGGGGAGCCATGCCTGACGGTGATGTAATCCTGTTACCTGAAAAATCATACTCCTGGACTATAAACATACGGCCTTTTTAGTATATTTATATTATAGATAACTTTTTATGATATATGACACTCGTCACATCCCTGCAATGATATTGAAGACACTTCTTCTAATCGTATTTTCCAGCCTGGCAGGAGAACATGCTTATGCCTTTCCGGATGATACACCTGAGAATGCAGGGACAAAGGATGAAAAGTCATATACAAAATCAGTAAACAACGATGATAAGATAATCTATCTGCGCATGGAAGCTCAAAAAGCCATGGAAGAAAAGAAATTCGCCACGGCCGGCCGTCTTTACAGAGAACTATTGCCATATTACGATTCCCTTTACAAAAGCATATTTACAACGGAATCCGAAGCCCTAAGAAAAAGCTATTATATAAACAAACTGGAACTGGCCAGCAAATCTAGACTGGACAACCTGCTTTACCTGCTTCTGGCGGTATGCACTACATTGTTCGTATTATGTTTCTTCCTTTTTTATTTTGTAAAATCGCGAAACGAAATGATTGCCGTTTCCAGGGAAAATCTGGAAAAAGCCAAGCTTAGCGCCGAAGATTCGGTACAGAATAAGAATCTTTTCCTTTCAAATATGAGCCACGAAATAAGAACTCCTCTTAATGCAATAGCAGGATTTTCACAGATACTCACCACGGAAGATCTGGACGAACAGACGAGAAAGCAAAGCAAGGAAGTAATAGAGCTGAGTTCGGATCTTCTGAAAAAGCTTTTGAAGGATGTTGTGGATATTACTACCGTAAATGTTTCCTCCATGAATTTCAGAATAGAAAAATGCGATGCTGTAACTCTCTGTCAGGGTGTAATAAATATGTTCGACCGGGTAAAACACACCGAAGCAAGGCTCGAATTCGTATGCAATACCGGCATTCTGTTCATATATACCGATATAAGCCGGTTGCAGCAGGTTATAATAAATCTGCTGTTTAATGCTTCCAAATATACGAAAAGCGGAAGCATAACTCTGTCGCTCGACCAGAACGAAGGTATGGCACGTTTTGCCGTAACGGATACAGGAACCGGAATTCCGATAAATAAACAGCAGGAGATATTCAAAAGATTTGAAAAACTTAACGATAATGTACCGGGGACGGGACTCGGACTATCCATATGCCAGTATATAGTTGAAAAACTCGGCGGCAAGATAAGCGTGGATCCGTCGTACACCGACGGAGCCAGATTTATATTTACTCATCCGCTCCAGGAAAGAAACTCCATATGAAAAGGAAAATCCTATATCCAATTTTGTTTTTTTTAATTTCTGCGGGCAGTTTTTCCGCATTCGGAAGCACGCGTGACAGCATTATGGCTGTAGTACGCTCGCTCCCGGATACCTCTGCACGTATAGATTCAATCAATAATATATTTCATAAATATATAGGATTCGACTGGTCCATGGAGATACTGAAATACGGATTGGACTCAAGGATCGTCGGCTCTGAAACATCCGCCGAAATCAAACTCAGATCATCCGCCTTTGACTTTGCACGCTATCGCGGAGATATGGATATGATGAAAAAAAAACTTGCCGAACTTAAATCGCCGTGCTACCGCATAAAAAAATATGAACCTTACTTCAGGGCCTACTCAAAATATCTCAGGGACATAATGCAGGAAGGCGACATAGAACTCGCAAAGCAAAAAGCCGAATGGCTTAAGGAAGAAGCGGAAAGGGTAGACTTTCCCAGAGGATTCATATTCTACAATAGAATACTTGCAGACATATATTCATCCTCAGAAAATTATGAAGGAGCGATAGAAGTATACAGAAACCTGCTGAAATCAAGCCATCTTGTAAAATCCGAGAGATATGAAATATTCTCTTCGCTTTTTGATAATTACTACAGTAAAAAAGACTACGGCAATGCCCTGAAGGCTCAGGATTCGGCTTTCGCGCTGCTAAACAGCACCAGTTATGACATAACTGACAAGGACAAGAACCAATATATAAAAAACGAGCTGAATTACTGCAACATTTATTATGCGACCGGCGATATGAAATCCTTTACAAAACATCTCGACAAGGCGCGGAAAATATTTTCGGAAGATGTTTATTATCTTTATACCGTAGATTATTACAAGAACCTTTCACAATATTTCTCGTATCACAAGATAAAGGATTCCTCGCTTTACTACATAAACCGGGCTCTTGAAATATGCAATAAGGTCCCCAAAATAACAGACCTGCTTAAAACCAGAATAAATCTTACAAAAGCAGGACTCCTTTCGGAATTAGGAGAAAAGGAAAAGGCAGCTTATTTGTATGAAAGCACCATATCTTCGGGAGATTCCGTAATAAATTCGATAAAGGTTAAACAAATCGAATATATAAGGAATAATTATACTTCCAACTATCAGTCTCTCAAAATGGAGAGACTGGCAAGAAATATAAGTATAATCATTATTATAATAACAGTCATTCTTACCCTGCTGCTCGCTTTTCTTGCCGTACATGCGGCAAGATACAGGAGATCTTTAAAAAGAGATGAAAAATCTTCCCGTGAATCGGCCAATTTCGCAAGAAGGGCAGATAAGATGAAAGAGATATTCCTTAAAGGCATAATAAGCGAAATAAAGCCGCCGCTTGACGAAATATCGGCCCTTTCCGGAGTTCTTGCAGACAACACGGCCCTGCCGGCCGCTCAAAAGAACGAATACTCCGAAAAAATAACATCCAATACAAAGAAGCTTATGGATACCGTAAACGAAATATTGAATTTTTCAAGGCTGGAAGCGGGAATATCCAAATTCGATATAAGAGAATACAATGCCGTACAACTTTGCAGGTCAGCCGTCACACTTATCCATTCCCGTGAGAACAACCACTCCATAATAACATTGACATCCGATTCATCTTCCGCAGGAGTGAAGGTAGATTATCAGTATTTCAGAAAAATGCTTTACAATATCCTTTTATCTCCTGTAGGAAGCATGAAGGATTTCGATATAAAATTCGAAACTAAAACTTATATAAAGGCAGGTTATATACTATTCATAATAAAAGGAAGTCCACTTACCTCCCCGGAAGAACAGACGGAAAGCAATCACAATATAATACATAAAATAAACGAACTGATAGCCAAGAATTTCGGAGGAACTTACACGATTGACCCAGATACGTCGGAAATAAGGATATCGTTCCCTATCGAGAACTGAACGCAGATCATCAATTGCTTTCCAGGACCTTGCTTCTTGCAAGAAGACATGCGCCTATGACACCTGCTTTTTCCTGAAGACGCGACATTCTTACAACCGTATCGTTACTTACGAGATTAAGGGAATATTTCCTTACGGCAGCCTTTATCGGAAGAAGAAGATAATCTCCCGCGCGGCTGAGCGATCCTCCTATTATTATGGCTTCAGGATTAAAGATATTTATAAGGTTTGCAACCTGCTTGCCAAGTTTCTGGCCGATGTCTTCTATTATTTCTATGCAAAGAACATCTTCTTTATTTATTGCGGCATCTACTATATCCTCCAGTGTAAAATCCTTTTCTGAAGCGACAGCCTGTGAAAACGCCGAGCGCGATCCGTTTTTTATATTTGCTATGAGTTCCCTTTTCAGCGCCTGTCCGGAAGCCTCGGTCTCCAGACAACCTTTCTTTCCGCAATGGCATATAAGTTCATTATCGAAGACACACGTATGTCCCAATTCTCCGGAAAATCCCGATTTTCCGCCGTACAGTTTTCCGTTTATAACTATCCCCATGCCCAGACCCCAGCTTATGTTGATAAAGAGCATATCCGATACCTTGTCTGAATAATAGCTCAGGTACTCGCCATATGTCATCGCCCTGGAATCGTTATCTATAAAGACATTATAGCCAAGCTGGCCGGACAGTATATCGGTAAGCGGAGTTTCTCCGGAATTGAAGCAGGAATAACTGTATCCGGTAGTAGGATTAACACGTCCGGTAATATTTACATTAATACTGAGGATTTTCGCAACGTCCACGTTAACACTTTTGTCTTCTTTAAGAGAATCTATAAAGCTTTTCGTTTCCTTGCATATGATATCCAGTGTTTCTCTGTCGTCGTTGAAAACGAATTTGGTATCCTCGTTCATTTTCAAAAGTTCGCCGGAGAAATTTATTATGCCCACGCACAAAGAAAACATTCTTATATCCACTCCTACGAAATAGCATGAGTCGGGATTGACTCCGTACATATTCGGATGCCTGCCCTCCTTCGTTTCGATTTTCCCATAATCAAGAAGAAAGCCGTAATCGGTAAGATCGGCAATATATTTGTTTATGGTGGGTATACTGTATGACAACCCCTTTGCTATATCCGGAATAGAAGACTTTCCGTTTCCCTGGCAATAAGTTACTATCTGCCTTTTTATCTGACCGCTTTTAGTGGTCGGGCTTAAATATTCGAACAATTTTTCCATCGAACATTAATAAATATTTATATTCAAAAATACTGATATTTTATTAATGTTACAAACTTTATATGGTTTAACAAATTACGGTTCCAAAAGCCATAGCCGGTTTTGAATTTTTTTTATTATTTCTTAACGAAATCTTCGGGATACTTCCTGTCTTGTATAACCCTTCCGCCGTACAATCTTATCCATGAACGGAAGCCTCCCGTACCTTCCGTCAATTCTATAACGCGGGCTCCGTTAGGCTTAAGATCGTTGTAAACTGTATCACATCCGCTGAATCTTCCGTAAATGAAAAACATATTGTTCCAATAAACTGAAAAATCATTATTGTGGTCATGTCCGGCGAACATGGCTTCAACATCCCCCATTTCCTTCATCGAAGCCCACAATCCGGAATTTACAGCTGGACAGGAAACAGCCTCCTCCCTCGTCCCCGTCATCTTACCTCCGGCATCATCGCGGGTCGCAAGTTCATATTCGGGCAGAGGAATATGAAAAAAGGCAAGCGAACGTACCGGATTTCCGCCATTCCCATTTCTAAATGCCATGCTGTTTTTTCGATACCAGCCTATCTGGTCGAAACGTATGTGATCATATCCGCCGATACCCTTTATCCGGGAATATGCATTAGAATCAAAAATGTATAAAACTCTTTCAGGACGATTGCTCTCCGACGGACAAAGAGCCAATATGTAATTGGTAACCCCGTATATTCCTCTTACCGCAGAAGTAATATTATAAGGAATCGTTTTTATTATATCAAGCAATTCCGTACGATTTTTATCATATTCGGCATCATGATTCCCCAGTGTAACGGCAAAGGGTATCTTATATTTGGAAATCTCGCCAAGGATCTCCCTCATGGATTTTTCCGCAGGACTGCCGAATATAACATCTCCCGTATGTATAATAAGATCAGGCTTTTCCAGCGATATCATTTCATTAACGTTTTTAACGGCCCTTACCGAACGCGGATCTCCAGATATATAATGTGTATCGGTAAGCTGAAGGATCCTGAACTTTCCATCTGAATTATAATGGAACAACCCCGACGGTGCTATTCCCTCCGGTCCGTACCCGTTTTCCGCAATATCACCGATCTCCTTATTCTCTTTTATTAATCCGGCATAGGCATCAGTCCCGGCCATTCCCGCCGCACCGGCAACGACAACATCCTTAATAAAATTCCTTCTGTTTATATTTTTCATCCATTATATTTTTTACAAATCGGACACACAACGAAACCCGATTGTTGCCGAACGATCAAGGCTTGGCGACATCAAAAGATATTTACCATATTCATTAAGTTTCCTCACCTGGGGGAAATACCAGTCGGAAGTCTGCGTCTTATAATAACTGCCACCCTTGAGTACGGCAAAACGGGTATGTTCGTCATAATATTCATCCGTCCATTGCCATACATTGCCTACAAGATCCATTACACCAAAAGGACTTGCTCCTGCAGGAAACATGGAGACATCCGTAGGCTTACGCATAATACGGCTGCTGTCTGCTTCGGGAATTTTATTTTTATCAAATTCTTTTCCCCAAGGATAGCTGCGCCCATCCGTACCTTGTGCGGCATACTGCCACTCCCATTCATGAGGCAGCCTTTTTCCGCACCATTTGCAATAGGCCCTTGTATCTTCAAGGGAAACCCATGTTACCGGTTCTTTTTCCGTGCCTTTGAGATATGTCCCATTTTCCCAATATTTCAGGAAGTTATGCGGATCACGTGGCTTATATCCCGTTGCATCCATAAATTTTTTAAATTGTTCGTTAGTCACCGGATACCGGTCGATATAAAAGGAATGTATATTCATAATATGCTTTTGCGCCCTGGCCGGATGTTTCTGCCACGGATACTGGATGCCTACGGCATCCGGCAAATCATTCCCTTCTATCATAACGCCGGAGGATTCGAACGAATATTTATCGGTTCCCCTTACCAGAATCATCCCTTCGGGATTCTCTTTTAGAGCAGCGGTTCCGGGAATATCAACAATATGCTGTACAAGAGGTTCCCACTTTGTTGATAATGATCCCAGCGGCTTATATGTCCCTTTTATTTCCGCAAGGAAGTCACAGTCGGAATCTTTCCAGTCATAACGCTTTACAACAGCCAGTGCGCCAAATCCTTTCCCCTCAATATCAAAACTTAAACATACGGAATCATCTTCTCTAAACGGATTTAATTTATTTCCGTGCCATAAATCAAAATATTCCATTTCCGCAGAATATGGCAATTTGATCTGCATCCCGCTTACGCCTGAACTGTCGCGGTTTATAAAAGTATATATTGTTTTATCCTTTCCAGGAAAGGCGGATGCAAATACTCCCTTTTGCATTACGGGAAAATAAGGCTGCCATCGCTCGCTGTTCCAGATGCCGCTAAAATGACGGTAAATTGCGGAAATCTTTTTTATTTCCTCTGCATAACGATCGGGAATTCCGTTCCATATACCCCATACATTTTCCCACGAATTATATCCTATGCCGTTGAAGAAGGCATATTGTAAATCATCCGTTTTGTCTATGATCCACCGATTTGTCACATATACCTGATGCCGCGGTTCAAGCCATTTGTAAACACTCACACCTGGCCTGAAAGTATATTTCCAAAAATATCCCCAACTCGACAGGTTCCACTCTATCCCCTTTAAATCGTTTATGGCAACTTCCGGCTGCAGCAACAAAGGATAATGCAAACCTTCATATGCCTTTTTAAAATCTTCGGTAACGCCGAACATGGTATCTCCGTTTAGTCCGTCGGCTCCTATTTCTTTCATTTCTTTGACAAGTTCTTCCGCCATGGGGATTTCAGTGGGTTTTGTCCCTTTGTCCCATATCATGATAGGGAAAAACACCCTTACACCTCTTTTTTTCAATTGTGCCGTCATCTTCGCAACCCCTTCTATCCCTCCGGGCATATCTGCTACCAGATCATATTGATTTCTGTTATCTATTCCTATATTAGGATATGTAGGCCATATCAATAAAGCATCAACCCCTCCGTAACGTTCTTTTAAATCATTCAGGAATTTATCCACGGTATATTTTCCGGAAAGAACATCATAAAAATACCTGTCGTGAACCATCATCTGTGCATAAACGAAAGTATGTTTAAGCCACGAGAATTCAGGCCTTTCGTATTCAGATCCGTCATAGTGCAGCAATTTCCTTTCCGCCGAACGCCATCTCTTTATTGTATCGAGCCACATCTTGGCAGGAACATCTTCAGCAGGTCCTGCAAATAATTCTTTGAGATCGCCCTGATAACTAACGGGAACGGGATTCCCGCCGGTTTCGGTTTTACATGAAAACAACATAGACAATCCAGTGAAAAAGAGAACTGCCGTTGTCGTTAATATTTTATTCTTTACTTCTAACATAAATTTCCCCTCTTAATTTATTCAGGCTCCCGCATATATCAGCAGAACCAAACCAATAATAAACAATACGAACATACCGGCATTCAATCTTACGGAAATACGGGGCGCGCTTCTAAATTCTTTCCATACAAAAATACCCCATATCGCCGAAACAAGCGTCGCTCCCTGACCGAGGCCGTAAGAGATAGCAGGACCGGCCTTCTCTGAAGCTATCATACTAAAGGCCTCTCCTATACACCACACAGTTCCCCCAAGAATACCAACCATATGAGTTCTGCAGCTTCCTTTGAAATACCCTGAAAGCGGAGCAGGCTCCCCCTGAACAGGATGTTTCATTGCTATGCCGTTAAACAGGAAATTACTAATAAACACTCCTATAGAAAACACAAAGACAGCAGTATAGGGCGTCATTTTACCGGGAGCCGGATATGTAAAATCCGAAATATCCATGGAAGCCGCTACAAACCGATAAAAGAAAGCCATTATAACTCCGGCCATAACAGATATGATAAGACCTTTTGCCGAAAGATTACCGGCCCCGGACTGTTTCTTTTTATATGCAAGCCCGTTAAGTACTATAGCAATTGATATAAGCAAGACCCCGGCAAAAATATAAACGGGATCTCCTTTTGCAGCTCCGAAATAATTAACTATCACACCCAGGATAAGTGCTATTCCAACGCCCACGGGGAAGGCTACGGACATTCCGCAAATTGCTATCGCCGTAGACAATAATATATTCGAAGCATTAAAAACAACTCCTCCAATAAAAGCATTTGATATACTACTCCTGCTTGCCTGCAACAAATCAGGGATGAAACTCCGTCCTTCATGCCCGAAAGATCCCAATGTCAACGCAAAAATAAGGGACAGAAGAAGAACTCCTATTACGTAATCCCAATAAAAATATTCATAGCGCCATCTCCCGGATACCAGTTTCTGACTATTTGCCCATGATCCCCAACAAAGCATAGTAATGAAACAAAAGACGACGGCCAGAGGATAACTGTGAATTATAAACATAATTTTGAAACCTGTTTTTCATCAAGTGCTACATCCCATGCTGCAACTTCAGCAACATCCATATCTCCGTCATCACCGTCATTATCTCCAAAAAGAACAACCTTTGAATCCAGTGAAAATCTGGCTGCATCTATCGGGAATTTGCTCATATCTTCGTCATCCAGAATATTTTCCCCGTCAAGATAATATTTCAGCCAGCCACCTTCGCCCAACTTGACGGATATAACAAGACGCTGCCACTTGCCGGCGGTTACCCCGCTTGATGAATATCCGGTGGTAGCGTTGCCTATCGCTCCGGAAGTATTTATGAATATTTCGCCGTCGCTGTTATTGGTAAGATCGCTCTGCATAAAAGTATACCATTTACCTAGACTTGAAACCCTAAAATCAATCATTATGGTATAATCGTTAATTCTTTTTCCGCCTCCGTTTGGATTTATACCCAAATCCGCAACCAGAAAATACCATTTTCCTATCCTTAGCGCCTTATTCCCCGACGGAGTTTCCGGACCATCTATAGAAGTAAATCCCGTCATTGCATTCGGACTTGGAATATGCGTTACCCGCGGAGAGACATTTTCTCTCCAGCCGGAGACAAGGCTACTGCCTGTTTCCGCTTTAAGCAAATCAGAAGGATCATCAAACAGCCAGGAGGCAGTCCTTTCCGGAATGATAACAGGAGGAGGAACATTCACCTTAAAAGATATCTGCGCAACTCCTTCATCCGTTTCTACCTTAATAAGATCGTTTATTACATTCGGAATACTGTCCGGAATCTGAAAGGTTATCTCTTTGGGTGTTATATAGGCCTCAGGAAGATTTACACTCAAATCATTTATATATAATGATTTAACATTAACAAAATTATCTCCCAGCAATGTTATCCAGTCCTCGAAGGACCCCGAAGTTATAGTATCGCTCCAGTTAGAAGTTATAACATAATTTATTACCGGGGAACCGTAACTTTCCTTATTATCTTTTTTGCATGAACAGATGGATATTGCAAAAACAATAACAGGTAAAAATATTTTTATCTTTTTCATATCGTTATAAGTTTACTAATGAAATACTTATTCATTATTTCCATAAGGGATTCTGGTATAGATTCGTATTTATTGCCATGTCTCTGGTATCTACCGGATAGTAATAATACTTATCCTTAAAATTAAAGGAATTTATCTGATCCTTACGTTCTATATAACCCTTATCGCCTCCGGATAAGCAAAATACGGAAGAATTAAGATTATAATTTATTATTTCGGCATCAGGATATTCGGCTTTTATTTCGTTAAGGCCGGAACCATCTTCGGAAATATAGAATTCAGGAACACCATCCCCGGTTATATCCAGAGGTCCCATCCCCGATATATATATGCCACGCGGAGTTACAGCCGCAAGATTTCCGGCTTTCCATCTTATAAGATCTTCCTGACGCACCCCTTCGCATGCCATTTCAACGCGTCTTTCTCTTCTTATTTCCAATATGGCGCCTTTCATGGGACCGCTGACTTCCGGATATTTTGCTTCAAGAACAGGGTCTATATGGGTTAGCCACTGGCTCAAATCAGGGCCGGGCAGACCAACTCTGTTCCTAATAAGTTTTATGGTTTTATCCAAATCATCCTGGGTAAGTGTTCCGAGTTCCGCTTTAGCCTCCGCATTAATCAACAATATTTCTGCATATCTAAAAATAACAAGATCCGTATATGCAGTAGAGCCCAATGCAATCTGATCAGAAGAGCGGGGATAATATTTAATTTGAACATAACCGCCTATATTCAGATCCGGATATACTATGTTAGAATATCCCGGCTGTTTAAAGCCACCTGACATAAATGTTTGTGCAAGGCGGGGATCTCTTTTTTCAAAGACTTCATTATAAGACATGGTCTTATATCCGGGAATATTATGAAAAGGAACGAGATTCCCATTTTCATCATACGCCAGATAAGATTCCATAAGATCCCTGGAAAGTCCGGTATCTTCATTTAATACGGATTTTACATTATGCAACAGACCCAGATTCTTATCATAGTCCCTTATCATTATCATTTCCGGATTATTAAGAAGGTCCGTACTGTTAAATAATGCCTCATAGGATTTATTCCTGTCACCCGTCCCGTTTTCGGTATAAAGCGAATACACACCGGAATCCATTACTTCCTGCGAAGCTGATACTGCGAGTTTAAGATATTTTTCATAAGCATCGGTTAAACCGAGCTCAGAATGATATTTCCGCATTGTCCCTTCATTTAATGCAAATCTTGCCATCCAGGCCAAAGCCGACCATTTTGTCATGGTAGTTTTTGAGACATATCCGCTTTCATTTGATTTTATATGATCTGCTGCATACTGCAAATCATTAAAAACAGAATCCACTACCTTCGAGCGGGGTTCCTGTTTTTTATAAAGCAAATTATAATCGGTCGTCTGCAACGTTTTATCATACCATGGAAGATCCGAATACTTTTTTACCAGCGTATAATAATACCAACCTCTGAAAAATCGACCTACTCCTATATAATTTTCTATGTCGGCCGTATTCCCGCGTGCCTTGCTGCAGTTATCAAGGAAAAAATTTATTTTACGCATTCTTGCCCAATATCCGTACCACATACCAGCATTATCAGGATTAATAAGGCCGCGCATCATCCTGTAAAAAGTTTCATTAGTAATATCCTTGGCAAGAACGTTGTCCGAACCTCTGTCGTTTACGGGACAGGGCAGATAAGCATAAAACTGATTCGTATATAATTTTAAATCTTCAGGAGACTTAAAAAAAGATTCTGAAGTTATACTGGTTTCAGGAGAAACATTAAGGAAACCGTCATCACAACTAAACGTAATAATAGTTATTAACAAAGAAAATATCGTATATGATAATATTTTTTTCATGATTATTCTTTTTAAAAAGTAATATTAACTCCAAAAGCCAGAGAACGTTCAAGCGAATATGCTAAACCTCCTCCGTTAGAAGTACGGCCGGCTAATTCCGGATCCACTTTATAAAAACTCGGCAGTTTATCCCATGTGAACAGATTTTCCCCGCTGAAATACAACCTGAGCCTGTTAATTTTGATTTTTGAAGATAATTTCTCAGGAATGGTATAACCTATGGTAAGATTTTTAAATCTCAGATATGCGCCATTAAGCAGATATTTTGTTTGGGTGGCGGCAAGTTCTTTTCCCGATATGCTTGCAGCACCGGCTTTAAGACGGGGATAATAAGCCCCCCTGTTCTCTGGTGTCCAGTGACTGTTCATAAGCTGGGGAGTCAAATGCGTCCACTGAGTTGCAAAGTAGCTGTAAAACTCATAATCTACATTCATCCCGCTGGAAGTAGGATAAAATTGTCTTTTCCCAACTCCCTGCAGAAAAGCGCTGAAGTCAAAACCATTCCAATCGGCATTAATAGACAGCCCGAAAGTATACCGGCTTCTCGAATTTCCGATTATTTTATAATCTCCGTGATCCTTAAGGGTCCAGCTGCCGCTGTTTATGACATGGTCTCCGTTAAGATCTCTGAATTTCAAATCTCCTGCATGAGATGCAGAAACAACCACGCTGCTTTGATCCGCATGATTTTTTACGTCAGCTTCATTTACAAAATATCCGTCCGTTTGAAGGCCCCATATTTCTCCCATCTTACGACCGACATAAAAGTCATTTAAAGAACCTGTATCATTCTTATACTTTGTAATCTTGCACTGATTGTCAGACAATATGAATTTAAAACCATAATTCATGTTTTTGTCCAATAATGTAAGTTTGTCTTTCCATTCAAGCGACATCTCCCAACCCCGCGTACGCAAATCGGCACAATTTACATCCGGAGCCGCTGCTCCCAATACTCCGGGATATGTTTCATATGGAGCCAGCATGCCTTTTGTATCTCTTATATAAATATCACCTGAAAAGGATAAATGATCGGACAGGAAATTCATATCGACACCCATATCACGTGTCAATACCTTTTCCCATGTATAATTTCCGGAAACGAGACCCGGAGTATTAATGGTCATAGGATTTTCCCCGTTCAAAACCATCCCCAGACGGCTGGTGGACATTGTTGCCAGATATCCGAAATTAGAAGATGACTGATTGGCCAGCTGGCCATATGAAGCTCTTAACTTCAAATAAGGGACAACCCCCTTTATACTCTTAAAAAAAGGCTCTCTGGAAATAATCCAGGCAACAGAACCCGACGGATTAAACGTATAACGATGTCCGCGGGCAAACCTCGAAGAGCCATCGTAACGTCCGTCGAACTCCGCAATATATTTATCATCGAATATATAATTCAATCTTCCGAAAACACTGCGCATGGCCCATTTTGAAACACTTTCATTTAAGGAAATATCTCCGGTTGCCAATTGAGAAGTAGGTAAAGTCTGCGTTATAAGATCTTTCCTCTTGTACCACTGATACTCATATCTATATGACTCCTGGCTAAAACCCATTACCGCACTTACATTATGTTTCTTTGCAAATATCTTGTTGAAAGATGCAAAAATATCGGCATAAGTTTTATGTTCCGGCCTGTTAACCTTTTCCGTAAATGAAGAAGTCCCCCAGGTATAAACCAGTTCAGGCCCCCTTTTATACTCTATAGGAAAACTTGAGGTCTTATAATATTGATTATTATACTTATACGAGAAATTTCCCTTTATCGTCAAAATCTTCTTAAAAACGTCGAGTTTAAAATTAAAATGTGTATTTATCTCATCGTTTATTGTTTTAGCTCTTCCTCCTTCCACAAGATTGCCTATACTTTGCACACCTGCAGAGCTCCATCCCCCTTCCGGGTTATCTACGACCTCGTACGATCCCATAGTCTGCGCATAATACAAGAACAAATCCCCTAATGCGGAAGGTCTGTTATATTTATTATGCATAAAACTAGTATTGTTGCCAACGGTCAGCCAATCATTGATTCTGTATTCGACTTTACTTCTCATATTGTATCTGTCGTATTTTTCATCGGAATATTTTAACATTCCATCATCATTAAAATAGCCGCACGATAGTAAGAAGCTGGTACTCTTCGTTCTGCCGGAAACAGATATATCATGTTGATTTGTAAATTTGTAATGTTTGAAAATTTCATCGAACCAGTTCGTACTTCCGAAATAGGTCCATTGTCCGTTTATTTCCAGATATCTTGGAATTGTGGGGTCTTCCTCAACCTTTTTGGCATAATCCAAAGCCAACTGCGGAAAACGGAAAGACCCCATTTGGTTTAAATAATACATATTCGGATAAGGGTCCTTAACTATCTGCGGACGATAAGTCGCCATTTTAAAAGTCAGGGTATTGTTATAAGTAATCTTTATTTTATCATCTCCCGACTTTGTCGTTATCAATATAACTCCGAATGCGGCCCTGGATCCGTATATTGCTGCCGAAGCGGCATCTTTCAAGACGGTAATATTTTTTATATCATTAGGATTCATATTGTTCAATCCGGAAGCATCTGAAGTAATCCCATCTATAACTATCATAGGCCCGGAATTACCGTTTATTGAATTATATCCGCGTATGTTGAAAGAAGGAGAAGCATCGGAACGTCCGTTTCCCACGGTAACGTTAAGATTCCCTATCGCTCCCTGCAGCGCCTGTCCTACATTAACTATAGGCCTGTCTTTTATAAGTTTAGCAGACATCGACCCTACAGCCCCCGACAAGTTGACTTTCTTCTGTGATCCATAACCCACAACCACAACTTCATCTAATCCCATACTGGCTTCCTGCATTACAATTACCGCAGGATTACCTGTATTCTCAACCTTGAAGGTCCTTTCTTTATACCCCATACAGGAAAAAGTAAGAACTGTTCCCAAACGTACGTTGATGGAAAATCTTCCGTCATTATCAGAAATAACACCGTTGGATTTCGACGTTTTGTCCCATATGGTAACGCCCGCTAGTCCAAATCCGGACTTATCTTCAACAATTCCGCTGAATTCATGCAGGACTCCCTTACCCTGAGCCCGGATACAAACAGTAGCACCGAGCAAAATCAATACGAAAAATAGCTTAATAAAGCTATACACTCTGTTTTTCATAAAATTAAATATTAGATATTAGTTTATTTCTTCTCTATACGGAATCGAAGGCTGCGCCCCCTGTCTGGTGACTGATATGGCAGAGGCCGAATTAGCAAAGCATACCGATTGGAAAATATTATTACCCTCGGAAAGAGCAACAGATAAAGCTCCATTAAAGACATCTCCGGCAGCGGTAGTATCTACAGCGGTTACCGGTAAAGCTTTTACTTCCTCAAATTTCCCGTCGGAATAAATTAATGCTCCTTTTTTTCCTAAAGTAATCACCACGGACTCTACTCCCATTTCATGAATCTTCAACGCAGCATTTTGTGCAGATTTTTTATCCGTAATACTTATTCCCGATATTAGTTCCGCCTCATGTTCATTAGGCGTAATAAGAAATATATTCTTCAAAAGGTCATCGGATAAATTACAGGCAGGAGCGGGATTAAGTATAACTTTCTTTTTACGCAGCGCAGCTTCCCCCGCAACAAATTCTACCGTTTTCATTGGTATTTCGAGCTGCAACAAAACGAAAGATGATTTTTCCAGAATTTCTGGGAGAAACCCCATATCTTCAGGCATAAGGCGGGCATTGGAACCTGCCGCAACAACTATGTTATTCTCGCCCTTATCATCTACATTAATAAGAGCCACGCCGGAATGTGAATTCTCGTCCGTTAAAAGATACTTTGTAGATATCCCTTCTTTCTTTAAAGCATTTGAAGCATTAATCCCAAAAATATCCTTCCCTACTTTGGAAACAAAAATCACGTCCCCCCCTAAACGAGATATGGCGACGGCCTGATTCGCACCTTTACCTCCCTGATTCATCATAAATTCGTCACCCAGAATAGTTTCCCCGGCATTTGGAAAATGTGAAGAATGTACAACCATATCAATATTAGTGCTTCCTATTACAATAATCTTTTTCTTTTTTTCCATATTATTAGTTATCTGTTTATAAAGTCTATAATCATCATAGGTTCATTTGTGGTGATTCTGTCCACCCCTGCTCTTATAAGCTTCTCCCACATTGCCTTGTCGTCTACAGTCCATACATTAACTGAAAGGCCCAGCTTGTGTGCGCGTACTATCAGGTCCTTATTGCGCAAGAAAGAATAATAAGGCATACTGCCGACGGTAGAAAAATAGGCGTTTTATATTTTGTATAAGTCTTTGGCTATTAGTGCAGTATATGTTTATATCAGCAAATTTTCAGCTAAGCAAATAAGCGCCAGTTAAAACAAAAACGGTCTCTGGTAGCCGATAATATGGTATATATTGGTATATTTAGGCGTATTTTTCAGCTAAAAGTCAGCAAAATTTAAAGTAATTATGGCAAAATCAAAATTACGCCTCGATACCAGGCGACAGCTAAAAGACGGTACCTATCCGGTTCAGGTAGCCGTCGGTTATGGTTCAAACATCTACTTGGCCACCGGCATATTTTTAACTTCCGCAGACTGGGATAGCAGGACGCAGCGCGCTACCGGCCGAAACGCCAAACGCATAAACGCGGTATTAGATACGCTGCTTATCCGTGTTTCTAACCGCATACTGGAGCTAAGGGAGACGGGCCGCTGGGATAACCTTACCGGGCCGCAGCTTCGCGAAATGCTGACTGATTTAGATCTGGAAAGCCCCACGGTCGGAGTACCTACCCTCGGCGCCCTTTTCGATACGGTAATAGCCACTAAAACGGGCGGTACCGCTATGCTGTACGGACAGACGCTTAAAAAGCTGACGGCATACTGCGATCCGTACCAGGTGCGCTTTGAGAAAATAACCAAACTATGGATAGACGGGTTTTACGCTTCCCTGGATCCGCTGGCCATTAATAGCCGGGCTATGCACCTGCGTAACCTGCGTAACGTAATTAATTACGCCCTGGACGAAAATATTACGCAAAACTACCCGTTCCGTAATTACCGGATCCCGACGGAAGAAACGGTTATGCGTGTGCTGCCGGTAGAGAAAATGCGGCAGCTGCTGGCGCTGCGGCTGTCGTCCTACGATACTGAGTACCGCGATATGTTTATGCTGTCTTTCTACCTTATCGGTATTAATATGGTGGATATGGCGGCGCTTACCAAAGATAACATAATAGACGGCCGCCTGGAGTACCGGCGGTCTAAGACTGGAAAGTTTTACAGTATACGCCTGGAGCCGGAAGCCATAGAAATAATAGCCCGCTATAGGGGCAAAAAACATCTGCTGGCGCCGTTTGATAGGTTCGACAGATACCAGGATTATACGGCGCACCTTAACGCGGCGCTGCGTAAGATAGGCCCGCAGAAAATGGTAAACGGAAAGCCGGTATATACCAAAAACCACCTGCCCGTTATGGATCCGCTGGAAGCCGGCATTACCTGGTACTGGGCGCGCTACAGCTGGGCCACCTACGCGGCCGATTTAGACATACCGAAAGATACGATAAGCGAAGCCCTGGGCCACAAATACGGCAGCAGCATAACGGGCGTATATATCAAATTCAGCAGGGATAAGATAGACGCGGCAAACCGGCGCGTAATAGACTGGACGGTTAAGGGCATAAAATAAGCCGCGCTGCACTGTGGCAAACGCGGCCGCCCTATCAAAATATCCGGCGTCGCCGTATAAACAAAAATATGATCCAAATAATGGCGGATAGGCAGCATAGCCGGCCGATCCATATAAAGCCCTTGTTATACCATTTTATCGGCTTCTCAACCGGCACCGGCTTTTCTATCCGTATGCTGTCTACGCGTTCCATATAGACGGTATCGCGCAGCAGCTGGTTACGGTATACCGTATCGTGCAGCACCTGGTATTTGTACTTTAGCTTTTCCACGTATTGAGTAACCGTATCGCCCTTTTCCCGGACGTAGATACTGTCGTGGACGTAGATACTGTCGTGCTTGAAAATGTTATTTATCAGACTGTCGATATGCTTGTGCGCGGTGTACGTGCTATCCATCGTCTGCCGGTTCTCGCTTGGCGTGTACCGGGTGGCAGCGCATCCGGCCAGCGTCAGGCTAAGCGTCAAAAGTAGTATAAAGTTTTTCATATCTATAGCTCTGTTTGTACGTCGAAGCACGGGCACGCCTTGTTTGCAAATTCCCGGTGGCCGTGGATCGTCGCGTTAGGATAATCGGTTTTAAGTTTTGCCACCAGATCGCGCAGTGCCTGGCGCTGCTGCGGTGTCCTGGTGTCCTTTGGTGTCTTGCAGTCTGCGGCCAGCCCGCCTATATAGCAGATACCGATACTGCCGGTATTCTTTCCTTTGCAGTGGGCGCCTATTTTGGCCAGATCCCGCCCGGTATGCACGCTGCCGTCTCTGTAGATAACAAAGTGGTAGCCTATTTCGGCAAAGCCCCGCTGGCGGTGCCAGCTGTCAATATCAGCCACCGTGTAGTCGCGGCCCTCCGGGGTGGCGCTGCAGTGTATAATAATTCGGTCTATCTTTCTCATTTCTTTATCTCCTTGTTTTGTTTGTCGTCCGTCTGGTGGGTAAGCAGTTCCGCTACCAGCTTCGCTACATCCTCCTTATTTTCTACTACGATATTCATAGTACGCTCGGCTTTACGTATTTCTTCCTTTTTCCAGGCTTTCTCGCGTACGCTGGTAAATTCGCAGAAAACGCACCAGGCCGCCCAGGCTAAGGAAAATACGGGAAAGGGTATAATAACGCAGGTAATAAGGTCTATACATATCAGCACCATAAACGGGCTAAAGTATTTACGCGCTTTGTCGCAAGTCTTTTTAAATCCGGTGGACGTTGTGGCCTGGCCGTTCTGCCTGGCTTTGCGTACCCCGAAAAATAAGTCTATAGCCATACTGGCGATAATCGCTACAGTAGCTACCAGTATAAGTACTATATCTAACAGCAGGTGGTCTTTTACGAAATCGCCGGCTACCTCTAAAAGCGTTTCTTCCATTTCTAAATATTTGTTTTTTGGTATACTTCTATTTTGACGTTATCAGCTTGCCGGTCTATTATTACCAGCCAGTGTTTAGCCAAAGCCTGCACCAGTTCCACGTCCAGATCCGGCAGGCATAGGACGGCTAACGCTTTCGGCGTGTTAGTAGGTTCCATCGCGTATTCTTTGCAGGGTTTTAACCCTCGGTTTATATTTGTTCTTTAATGCTACCACTTCGTAAGGCCCTTTTATATACGCGTATTTAAACGCGTTTGGTTCCATTTTCTGCAGTATCTTTCGTCTTAGCTTAAATTCATTGCACTGACGCAGAAAACCTAAGTAGCTGTTTATGCTGCTTACGGCGTGCTCCGCTTCCTCCGGTATCTCTGCCCGGTTCAGCCGGCGTATGGCCATAACGAATTTTTTTGCCGTCCGGTTGCATATATAGATCCGGTTCAGCTTTACTACATTTCCGGTAAATGTTACGCCCTTGCTGTAGTGCTGCAGATAGAATTTAGTAGGGCTGAGACGCAGCCCGTATCTGGCCAGCAGCTCGCGGATCTTCGGCACGGCCTGCAGCAGTTTTTCTTTGTACCGGTATATTATGTAAAAGTCGTCTACATATCTGCCCACATACGCGAAGCCCAGCTGGTTTAACAAATACCAGTCCAGGACGTTTAGCAGATAGTTAGCGAACAGCTGGGAAAACAGATTGCCGATAGCGACGCCCAGGCCCTCGCCGTTTGTAAACAGCGATTTGTTAGGCGGTAGGTAGTTCCACATATACGCGGGGCTGTGCTTCTCGCAGTTATTCTCCGGGCAGTGCAGTATTACTGTCCTGCTCAGATACCGCAGGTCGTCTCTATCGTCCGCGTTCTTGTATTTTTCCACTATGAAATCGTCCAGCATATCCGCCAGCATAGCTCTGTTTATAGACATAAAAAAGCCCTGCAGATCCAGTTTCATAATATAGCAGTCCTGGGTATAGTCGCGGCTGCATCTGCGTACGTCGCTTTGCAGCATTTTAACGCCGTACAGCTGCCCTTTGCCCTTTCGGCAGTTAAATGTACGCGGGCTGAAAATCTGCTCAAATAGAGGCTCTAAACGTAACGCTATCCAGTGGTGCACTATCCTATCTTCAAAAGAGGCCGCAAATACTTCTCGATACCTCGGACGCGTAACGACAAAGCATATAGATTTACCGGGTTTATAGGTACGCGCATTTATGCGATCACGTAACGCGATTAGCTTACTTTCGTAATCTATTTCGTACATTACCGCGCTTGCTGTCCTCCGCTTTCTTTTACGGCAGTCAAAATATGCGTCTAATAGTCCTATAGTGGTAATCATATATTTAAAGTTTCTTTGTGTCTGGTTCTCTGCAATAGTGCTGAAACGGCCCTAACCCGATTGTGATTGGTTGCCTTATTGTTGTTGTTCACGTTGCCGTTGTTGAGGTTCAAATTCCACGCGTTGGTCGCGGAGTACTCGGCTACTCGCAACTTCGTGCCGGTCTGTTTTCTACTTAACTATAAATGATAGTGCCCGGCCCATTTTTACAGATAACTTGCGCGCTTGGTTAGTCGTAACCGTCCAAATCTGGCATTTACTCGTTATCTATGCTGTTTGCCCTTATTAACGAGTTCTTCCACGCGGTCGCCTGCTTCCCTATACCGTCCATAAGTTCGATAATATCTGCGTGCCTGCTTACTCCTAATATCCATTTCCTCTCGCCCGCTATGCGTGTTAGAGTTTTCAGTACTTCAAAGCTGGTCTGAAAATTAACCAGGTGCTGTATACGTACGGCCCGATCTCGGTTTATGTACGCCGCCGATATTTCTATTAAAAGATTAACGGCTATATCGTGCATCTTGCTGCCGATACTGAATTTATAGGCCCTCGGAAAGCTCGGCGTAACGTCCAGTATTACGTCCAGCAGCTTACGGCAGTCTAAGTATATCTGGGTTCTTGCTACCAGCTTCGGTTTGTTCATTTCTCTACTACGTAAAATAGTACGGCTTTCGCCGTACTAAAGGTTAAAGGATAACTACTAACTGTTAAACTATAAATGCTGAAACGGCCCTAACCCGATAGTGATTGGGGGCCTTATTGGTGTAGTTCACGTAGCCGTCGTTGAGGCCCAAACGCCACGCGGTGGTCGCGGAGTACTCGGTAGACGTCCAGTAATACGCTTCTGCCAGCGGCGTAGCGCCGTTAATGAATGATAGCGCGTAATTGATTTTACGCATATTTGCGTATATCATCAGCATTTCGCCCAGCGACGGCAGCCACCATTTACCGGCAGTCAATCCCTGGCCGTTTGCATTTGTCCTGCTGTAAGCGGCACAAAAACCCGGTGCGTAGCTTTCCGTATTACATTCGCTGTGCGTAATCTGCGCTGCAGTATTTGTTTTTCCGGCCCAGTCGTCCATAGCGGTAAGTCTGTTACTGGTGGTTACCCCGCCGGCGCTTACTGCTGCGCTGCTCCATAATAGGCCGCCGCTGTCGGCTTCCGTAGGGGCTACCACTAATATTTTGCCGCCCTCTACCACTACGACGCCCTCGGCCAGTTCTCCGCCGTTTTGCTTACTCGTCCAGTTTTCAGGTTTAATCATATACGGGTAATCATTTTGTTTTAAATGGTACATAATGAATACCCCGTCAGATATGGCGTTTAGATTTACGCCGGCCAGCATTGCCGCTTTAAGGTCTGCCAGCGATACTTTAGTGGCGTTTCCGTTCCCGTCGGTAAGGATAAGATACTGCCCACTGTTTACGGTCGTAACCGTACTAACTTCGTTAAATTTCTTTGTTTGCATAATCTTTAAAAATGTTTTTATAACAGTTATAATCTACCAGTCGCGCGGGATCTTATACTGGATCCAGGCGCCGTAATAGGTTGCGTTTCCTACTGTACGTATAATATCCCGGCACCAGACAAAATCGGAAGCGTCGCCCTCGCCTTTAAGGTCTACGCCTGAGTGTCCGTCTGCGGTATCGTTTCTATCGTATATTATGCAGGGTATACTCATTCTTGTAGCCCCGCTGTCGTTATACGTTTCGCAGTTATAGGAGTATACATTAACTTTCGCCGTTCCTAAACGCTTTACGCGTACTATATAGCCGTCATCGCATAATCTCATAAACGGAAGCCTTAAATTTGCGTTTTCTGTATTTATGCAAATAATATTTGCTTCGCCTCTATTCATATAGTGCGAGCTGCTCATTATAGTATTATGCAGTGAAAAACCCGAAATACTCCCGCCGTCTATGTCTATAGCTATGTTTCTGCGCGCTCCCTGGGAAGATACCAGCATACCATAATTAGCACCCAGCCCCCAGTGATTGGACGTATCGCAGTTTTCAAATCTGGCTACAGCTCTGGCGCCGCTGGACGCTGGTAATACATTACCGCCGATACCCGCAAACGCTTTCATAGCGTCGTTTCTAAAGATAACGTAGGCGTCATTATCAAACGGATCATTTGTTAGCCCGTTCCCCGAAATTTTAAAGCCGGCTACCTTTCCGCTTTGTACGTCTATGTTTCTAAATATTCCGGTTTCGCATTGTACGGTACCGTCTTTAGCCTTGAATTTAATATTACCCTGGCTATCTTTCATTTCGATGGTTTCTACTCCCAGGTTTTTAACCAGCGCGTAGGTGGTCATTAAAATTTTAGTGGCCACCAGCTCTATACGGTCGCCCAGTCTCCAGTAGTGCTGCGTCTGGTCTGTCGCGCTTCCGGGGTAATTGCTTTCTGTCTTTGTATGGCTTCTGTTGCATTTGTAATACTCCCCACCATATAAAACGACGTCTACCCAGGTATCGCCCTGCGTTCCCGCCTGGAAAGTATACCCGTTAGCGCAGTCGCTCCAGGCCTGCGGACCTCTAAGCGTAGCGCCCTGGTCTCCTTTGCTGCCCTTACGTATAAATTTTACTACTTGTGTTTTGGATATACTTTTAGCCATAGTCTTTTATTCTTCGCTTGTTATTGTTACCGATACGTCGCCGCCCGCCTGCTGGCAGTGCGCACGCGTTACCGTCTGGCTTGCTTTTGCCGTAGTTCTGTCGGCGTTTAGGTAAACGCCCGCCGCGTCTTTCAGGACGAAATAAAACAGCGTGTCTAACGCTTTTGTGGACGTTCCGCGCTTGACTACTACCGGCGTATAGGTTACTTCGCCGTTACCCGTCAAATCCTCGGTTATCGCCTCATCTTCGGGCTGCGGATGCGGGTCTATATCGTACGGGTCGGAAGCGTCCATTACGCCTTGTATATCGGTTCCTATCTCTGCGCCGTTCCTTGAAACGTGTACGCGATACTCGCCGTAGGTATTAATATCCGCTGCGCTTACCGTAAGCGTCTGGCTGGTGGTTCCCAGTGCCTCCCATCCGGTAGCGCCCATTTTCTCCCACGCGTAGGTAAGATCTAACGATAGGGCCTGGCCGCTCTGGTATGCCATCGCCTTTAAAATGCAGCTTCCGTTTTTCTCGGTAATAACGAAATTTTTATTATCCCCGGCAGCTATTGTTACGCGGTAGCTGCTGCCGGTTGCCGGCTGTATCGGTATGGTATAGCTGGCCTGGATAGTATCGGTTTGCGTACCGTACGAAATGGTGGCTACCATCTTGATAACTGCGGGCGCGAAGCCGGCTATATCTACTATGTTTTTAAGGATCTGCAGGCCATAGTAAAGCTGGTCGCCGCTCGGTGCTATAGTTTTGAAATATCCGGCGAAAGTTCCGGTAGATACTCCGCCGCTGAAATTGATTTTAGTACCGTTAAAATAGTACTCCATAGCGTCGGGATCTGCGACGCCCTCGGCTGACCGGCTGCTGGTGCAAACGAAATACAGCACCGGTTTAGTTTCTGCGAAATTAGGATAAATCGCTGTGCAGTCCTGCGGTGTTCCCTCGTAGTCCTGGTATAAATCCCCGGCAGGGCACATAATCAGCGCCGTATAGGTTCCGGCCTTGCTGATAAATTTAATAGATCTACTTGTGCTTGCTATACTCATAGGACATTATTTTTTAGTGGTTTTCTTTTTTGGTGCGGCTGCTGGCTTTTCAGGTGCCGGCGACATTTTCAGCTGCTGGTCTGCTTCCGGTTCTGGTTCTGGTTGTGGATCTGCCGGCTGCTGGTCGGTTGCTGTCTCTTTATCTGCCTGCCCGTCCTCCGGTTGTTTCGGTTCTGCATCCGGTTGCTGATCCGCCGGCTGCTTCCCGGTCTCCGCTTCTTCTTCCGGCTGTGTTTCCTCTGCTTCCGGTGCCGGCTCTATAATAAACCGCGGATCCGTAGCTACGGGAAGCTCGCGTAGTACTGTTCCGTCTTGTTCCTCCCGCGCTTCGTGTGCCATAAGCGCTATACCGCCGATCTGCTCCAGTATCTGCGGTAGGTCTATCAGTTTACCGAAAGCCAACATATCGGCCTGCCATAGCAGATAGTTACCGTCTTGCAGCTGGTTTCGGTCTTTTTCTAAGCGCAGGTACTGCGCTACCTTGTAGTTTGCTTTAATGTATCGTGCCATATCTAAACTGTATATTTGTTAATGGAAAATAAATAGCTTTCCGTCGGCGTCTATAATCGCCTTGCCGTCGTGGTTATCCCGGGCTATGCCCGCCGGGCCTCTGTCTACCACGTCCAGGCCGATAACGCCGCCGTATGTTTTATCCATAGCGGCAGTGGGCAGTATAGGGCTTTTCCCGTGTCCTACCTGCTCGTAAGATAGGCTGCCGGTAGCTTTGTTTTTGGCTATGTACCATAACGGCAGCAGCTCTTTTTCCGCGTTTGTTATTTCGCCGTTGGTGTTCCTGATAACCGCGGTAGGCGCTATCCTTAAAATACCGGTAGGGATATTATAGGGCGCTCCCGATATTTCGCACTCGTATTTCGATATTCGGCGGACAAAAACGGCCTCAGCAGACGGCGAAGCCTCCGTAAGTTCTACGCCTGCCGGCGTTCCCTCCGCACTGTATTTTACGCGGCAGCGCAGCTTCTTTTCCGCGCCCATAAGCCAGCGGTCTATAGTTACGCTTCCGTCTGTATTCAGTGTTATATCGCTATCCAGTACGGCGTCGTTTCCTGCGGCTCTCCAGGTGCTGCCGTCCAGTACTTCCCATACCAGGGCGTATCTTTCAGCGGGGCATACGCTATCGCCCAGCCAGACGGTGGCCGTAACGGTCTGTTCCCTCGGATCCGAAAGCGGGTTATATACTGTCTGCTCTGCCGCGTCCAGCTCTACGCGCACCAGGTCGGAAGCGCTGCTGCAGCTTACCATATACGTACTGCGTATAGTACTTACCTGGCTGTTTCTTGCGTCTATGTATTCCGCGTAAAATTCCAGGGTAATAGGTACTTTAGGCTCCACGTTTTTCTTTACCTTGATACGCCCGGCCAAACCTCCGGTAGTGGTTATCTCGTAGTTAGTGTCCTCCGTGGATATAAGCCGGCGCACCCCGTTTATGGTTTCGTACCAGCGTACGTTTGTCAGCGCGTGGTTTACCCGTCCGGCCGGCAGTACTTCGTCTTTATCCAGTATAGATACGCAGGGCTGCAAAATTAGAGGCGTCAGCGTATAATCTGGCGTGTATTCCAGCGTATCGGCGTTATAGTTCTGTTTATCCGGTACGCTTCCGTCCACTGTAAACGATATTTGCAGCTGTAGCGGTTTCCAGTTAAAATCAAATCTTTTTGTTTTCATTTTACTAAGCCCTTTATATTAATACTGAAAAATAGTGGTTTCGGTACCCAGCGCCTCGCCGGCTCCGTCTCTCAAAGTAACTGTAGCTATGAATTTAAGCACCTTTGGCACGTAGCCGTTAAAATCGCAGTCGGCGGTAGTCAGGTCTATAGATTTACCGGCGCCGGCCCGGCTGATCGCCCAGGCGTTATCGGACGCTACGCGCTCGTTTCCGTCTGCATCCTCGCTGTATCTCGTCCAGGCTACATCGTTGGCCAGTATATCGTCCGTTATATCCTGGTTATGCAGTTTTGCTACGATCGTCAGCGTCAGGTTAAATCTGTCCGGATCAAAAATATAGTCGGTGTCCTCAAAATCCACCGTAAATTCCGGGTTTCCCTCAACCATACCCCAGTCCGTATTATTCCAGGCCGGGGCCGTATGCGTACCAGTAAGCGCGCAGCGATAGCGGCAGCCCTTATACCATACGTCCGATACTTCGTATACGTTCGTCGTAGGGTTCAGCGTAGCGGCGTAATAGTCGGCGGTAGCGCTCCACTGTCCGCGGTCTACTATCTCGCTGACCGGCCGGCCCTGGTAGTCTATCCGGATAATATCCTGGACGATCAAACCGCGGGCGTATACGTAGTCCTGACCCTCGATAATAGGCAGATCCATAGTTTGCAGAAATTCCGGCAGGGTTCCAAAGGTGGCGCCGTAGTTCTCTACGTCTATTATCGGCTTCGTTACCCCGGTAAGCCTTACTATCCGGCCCTCGGTGCTGCTTAGGTATATGCAGCTTTGCCGCCTCGTGTCTGTCTGGTTTCCCCAGCGCGCTATATTCATCATCTCGCACGGCGGGTAATTGCTGCCGCTCGGTGTGTCCGCGTCGTCGTATAGCGTTACTTCGATATAATTGTTAGCCGTATTTACGCTGTTTACCCGCATCCAGCTTGTATAGTACTGTCCGCTTCCGGCCGCCAGCGTATTGATAATACCTTTCAGTACATTGTTTTGCGCCTGGGCGGTAAAATAGCCATCCCATTTACGGCGAAGATGCAAACCGTAGCAGCGGTTACCTAAGTCGTCTACGCTCTCGATCGTGTCCGCTTCTGTCAGCAGCTGGTCTCCCTCTATGGCCGTAAGCCGGTTAATTATAAGCTCCAGGCACTCGAAATAAGTACGCACGCGTACGCTTTCAAATTCGGCGTTGCCCAGCTTGTCTATACCGGCACCGGTTCCGCTGTATAGGTCTTTGACGAAAGTACCATACTGCGCGCCGTCCTTGAAAACCGCCAGCCCTAATACGGTAAGCATTTTTTCAAAGGTTAGGTTACCTTTGGCCACATCGTCGGCCAGACGCGATAAAAACTGCTCGCGTACCGGGCTGTCCGGCGTCAGGTCTTTAGCCAGGTCGGCTAACCCGGCCTTTACCTTTTCCGTTACATACTGCAGCACTATGTTACCCCGGTCGTCCAGTACCTCCCGCGGCTGCGTAAGATACAGATACCCGTTTTCGTCTACGCTGATCTGGTCTAACGCCGTTTTGTTCGCGTGGCGGTGGCTGTCTGCGTCGTTTCCGATTTCGCCTGATACATTTACTACGGTACTGCCGGTGGATCCTCCGGGCGCACCGCCGCCCAGCTCGCGTAAACGTTTGCTACGCGGGCGGGCACCTCTGCGGTAGGTTGTAAGTATAAATTTCTTTTCTGACATATTCGGTTAATTTTGTTTATCGTATTCGTCCGGGCGCAGCTCCACGTATGTAGCGTCGCTGCAATCCATACGCACGTCCTGCACTTCTTCCGTTACCATAAATTTTTTATCCTGCTGGTTCTGCTCGCTGTAGGTGGCGATAGGGTCGTGCATCAGCTCGGCTTCTCCGCTTAGCGTGGTACGCCGCTTTGCAAACTGGCTGTATAGCGTTCCTATAAGCAGTTCTTCCGCCTGGGCAGTACGTCCGGCCCTGGTAAGGTTTCTAATCTGTTTACCGTTCTGCGCATTGAAATACGCGCCGCGGGCTGTAGGTACGCCCTCCGCGCTGGTTCCGCAGATCGTATCTATATCTATACTTTCCTTAGCCGCCGTATTCAGTTCGCCGTTATATTCTACATCGTCCGCGTTTATGGCCTGCTCAAACTGGGTATTATTCATTATCTCCACTTTCGGCAGTTTAAACATTATCCAGTTATATTTTTTCCATAGGCCCTTTGGGTTGTTGTAGTTTACATTTTCCAGACTGTGCCCGTCATCGCATAGCTGCCACGTTCCGCCGCATATCTCTATCCAGAAAGTACCGGCCCCGGCCTCCGGATAAGGTATATACTGCCCGGCCTCCGCGTTTGTCAGTACCGATACGGTATTACTTTTATGCGGATTTATGGCCGGTCTGTTTGTTTTCCATCCCAGTACGCCGCTGGTCTCGTTTCTGTCTTTGGCGTCATACCAGGCCAGCCAGCCCCAGCGGTTAGGTTTTCCGTTGCTGTCCTCCTGGTAAACGTACCATTGGCCGTAGGTAGCCGTTAGCGTAGTTATCGGATAGTCTACAGACTGTTTAACCAGCTCCCGGTTATCCCATACGTATACCGTATCGCTTCCGTCCGGCTTAAACTTGATAAGCACGGGCACGTACATAAAGTTACCGCGGCTGTTCCACATATTGTACCAGTCTTTTTCTTCCTCGTACTTCATAATGTTAGCCGCGCTTTCAAACGGATTAAACCGCGGATCCAGCAGCATTTCCAAACTTATACGCAGCATAAGATCCCGGCTGTTATCCACCGGCGGCAGCCATACTTCGCTACTCTTAAAAAGCGTAATACCTATATCTGTAAGAAAGCCTACCAGGGAAGCCGTAGGAAGCCCGTAGCCGCTTTTTCTAAGCTGCGCCGTCCAGTTATGGCTGTCGCCAACTTTAAAGCCCTCAAACGCCGTAGTTCGTATGGCTATTCCCTCGCAGTCGTTACCGTCGTACTGCGGTACTATCCTAAAAAAGTTTACGGCGCTGTTTATTGTGGCGTTCTTTCCCTGCTTTGACAGCCATATAGTAAACCCGCTATCCGTCGCGTCTATCCAGTCGTATAGGTTGGTGCTGTAGTGGTATGAAAAATACCGCGCGTTTTCCGTGCTTATTCCGGTAGCGTTGTTTATGGCTATACTGTCTTTCGGTGTCTCTATGCTATCCAGCCAGCATTTTTCGGGCAGCAGGTTACCGGCCTGCGCGTAGGTGTTCCAGGTTATCTTTGCGTTATTGTATACCACGTCTACGCCCATAGTCTGGCTGCTTCCGCTCCAGGTTATCTGTTTCGTGGTGGCTTTGGTATACAGCCCGTTTAGATCGTATACGTATACTTTGCCGCAGCGCTGCACCATACGCAGGCCCAGCGGCTGTAATACTCCCTCGACAACTTCCGCCAGCGTTGAGGCTTCGCCGTCCTCGTCGTAAAAATTATCGCTCCGCACTTTTAGGCTGGCCAGGCTCATAGCGGTAGCAAACTGCGCCGACAGCTGCGTACTTATCAGGCTGCAGTCTATGCCGCCGTATTCTATTCCGCAGCGCCCTATACAGTAGCTAACCACATCTTCCAGCGACAACATACCGGCGCGGTCATATTTCAAACGATCCATTACGCCGAAATCGCTAAACGTAAGCGTAACGGTGTACCCTTTGGCCTGCTCGTACGGTTCTTCGTAAAACTCTGTGTCTATCGTTCCGCTCCAGTATAGGGTAGTATTTCGGTATACGTTAAGCACTATACGGCCTACTTCCACGCTATACAGATCTTCGTAGGTTCTGTCTCCGGGGCTTATTATTTTAAGCGTGGCCACCGCTCCGCAGATAACCTCTTCTTTGCTTTTGTTTCCCCATTCGATAACCAGCGGCTGGTCTGCATCAAAAACCAGCTGCCCTATGGTCGTAAACTCGCTGTCGGCCTCCTGCAGTATATCGGCGCGCCAGATAACGCCCGATATGCTTATAAATTTTCCGGTATATCTTAAATACTTCATACTATCCACGGTTTATAATTGCGTTTTCCTTGCTGAGTATTCCCACCAGGGTACGGCCTCTAATCTCAAATTCCACCTTTCCAAAGTCGGCGGCTACCGGTGTAGCCAGCATACCGCGCAGCTTATCCAAAGGCGCTACCACTTCCGGGTTATTCTTTGCTCCCGCATATTCTCCGAACAAACCCAAAGTAGGGCCGTAGGCTATACCTCCGGAAGCAAATTTCGGTACAGACGATTTAGCCTTAGCGATCATAGCTATCATAGTGGCCACCATAGCGGCAGCGATAGCCACGCCGGCAAACGGGATCCAGCTGTGCGCCTTGAAAACTTTTGCGGTGGCTGCCGTCGTATCGGCTGCCGCCTCTATTCCGGACGCCGTGGTTTTGGCCGTACTGTTTGCTACTTCTATGCCGGTAGCAGTAGTATCTGCCGTCGCAGTGGCTAATACTGCGGCTGCTTTGTTCTGTTCTGCCGCCGTCTGCATATTCGTAGCTCCGGTCATCATCTGGATAATTCCTATAAATTCCTTTATACCGTTATACAGATTAATAAAGCCGTCTACTATCCTGGTAACCATCTGCCAGGCGTTGCCGTTACCTTTCAGGGCTTCCGTTATTCCCTCGATACTTCCGCCTACAGTCTTTACGGCGCCCCATTCTCTGCCCAGTGCCTGGCCGGTAGTCATACTTACGCGCTCGGCTTCTCTGCCGGCCTCCCGTATGGCGTCCGCCTTAGCGTTCCAGGCTGCTATCTGCTGGTTAATCTCGGCCGCCTCGCTTATAGTAGCGTTCTGCAGCTGGTCGTTAAGCAGCTGTATATTTCCGCTTATATCCGCCAGGGTCTCTGCGTCCGCTTTCCATAGCGGGCCGTTATCCTCTACGCCGTCCTCGACAGCTTCGGCCACCTTTTTACCCAGCGCCTGGTATTTGTCTAACTCTCCCTCGTATGCCTCTATTTCCTTGTTTATGGCCTCTATGGCGGCTTCGCTCGTCGCTTCGCGTAATCTATCCCGCGCGTCCTCTATCTTTTCCTCCAGCTGCCCTATAAGGCCCTCGCTGGCTTTTGCCTTCGGCACTGCAGCCGTGGCGGTAGATTTAGCCGGCTTATAATTTGCGTACTTGTTTTTAGTGGCTTCCAGGTCTAAGGTAGGCGCTTCCTCGGTCTTTTTTACGTCCACCTCTACTTCTACCTTTTTACCACCCAGGCCCAAAATACCTTTTAACCAGTTCCAGGCTTCCTTACATTTTTTAGACAGCCACTCGAAAGCCTTAGCCAAACCGTTTACTATGGCATTTGCCAGCGGCTTTATTACGCTCCATACTTTATCGCAGATCTCCCGGAAGCCGTCGCAGTGCTTATATGCTGCTATCAGCGCGGTAACCAGTGCACCTATGGCGGTAATCAGTATACCGATAGGGTTAGCGGAAAGCACCAGGTTTAAAATCTTCTGTACTCCCGTCCAGGCTGCCGTAGCCGCGGACGCTATTTTCTGGGCTGCCGCAGTGGCCAGGGCTGCCACCTTGTTTTTGATCATAGCGGCCGCCGATACTGTAAACGCTTTGGCACTGTGGTAAAGCGTTACACATAGCGTTTTAATTCCGGCCGTTAGTGTCGCTACTCCGGATAGGGCGGTAATAGCCTGGGCGGCTATCGTAACAAACGGAAGCGCGCCGTTTACAAGCCCGCCTATCTGTTCTTTGTAGTCTCCTAATACATTTACTAACTGCTGCTGCTTTCCGCTGTCTGTGGCCGCTAATTGGCTGTTCATCTGGCCGACATTGTTTGTTATAACCTGGGCCAGCATTGCCGCGCGTTCTTCCTCGGTTCCGTATTTTAATACTTTCTGCTCGGCCTCGTCGAAAGTAATACCCACACGGGTAAGCGCCGCCGTCTGGCCCTGCATAACTTTACCCATAAGGTTACCCACGTTTACGGCGTCCTGGGTAGTAGCGTTTAGTCCTTTTTGCTGGGCTATCAAATTATTCATAGCCGGCAGCAGGGTTTTCAAACTTTCTTTCTGCGTCAAAAATGTAGCCACCTGCTGGGCACCTGATAACTGCACCTCGTTGCCGATAACTCCTATCTGCTGCTGGGCGCTTGCCAAATCTTTTATGGCCTGCACTTCCTCGGCAGTAGATCCCATACGCTGCTGCATTACCGTTTCCAGCTTCTTTTCCGCCGTTTCCTGCACCGCGTACGCGTCGCCTAAATCTTTCATCGTAGCGTGAAGCTGGTTAAAGCTGCGCTGCGCCGCATCTATTCCGGTAGCCAGGGCAGCAAAATTTATCGTATTTGTGCTTAGCCTCTTAGCCTCGGACATAGTAGACGATATTACGGTTTTCAGGCCCTCGGCGTCTTTGGCCAGATCCTTAAAACCCTTACTGTCTCCATCCAGTTTAAAGGTTATACTTATTGTACTTTTTCCTGCCATTTTCTTTTATGGTTATATAAGTTCGTCGCCTAATTTCTTTACTAATTCCTCCATACGCTTACGCTGCTGTTCTTTGGTCAGCTTCGGCGGATCCTCGGTAATTTTATCTTTATCCCAGGGAAAGGGCAGCAGCTTTTCCGGTGTTAGCTTTCCTTTCTTCTGGTTTATATGCGGCTGGATAGTAATACAAGCCAGCAGGCGCATACGTTCCCAGTTATCCTTAAAATCAGTATCGCGCTGTAATACATACGCGTTATATATTTCTGCAAATTCTTCAAAATCCAGCTTGCAAAAATCCTCATAACTTAGACGTATGCACCCCAGCGCGATACCTAAAAGTTCAAAAATACCCTTTGGCTTTAGCTTTTTTTTTCTGCTTCGTCCTGGTCGGGTTGGTTTTGCTGCATCTGTTCTGCCCAGGCGTTCATATCCTCCGGATCCAAAGCGTCTGCAAATTCCATTAACGACATATCGAAAGGTATTTTATCGGCAGCTGACGCGGAAGCCACGCAGCAGTACAGATACGTACACAGTTCCGAAAAACTCGTATTTGAAATCTCGGTTACTTCTTTCCCGGTCTCCTTTTTAAAGCGAAGCATAGCCCCCATCGTAGGACGGCAGGGGTATGCTTTGCCATTAATAGTTACTTCAATTTTTGCCATAATCTATACTTTTATTCCCCCGTCGTATTCTCGGTAATGGCGGTTTCGTCCAGGGTTGTAGGTTCGCCGTCGTTTTCCAAACTCAAAGAGTAGGTGGCGTCGTCCTGAGCTGGCGCGCTTTCCTCCAAAGAGGTAATAACAAAATTACCCTCCAGATACGGGTTTTCAGTTTCCGCGCGTTCCATACATTTTACAGCCACCGGCGCGCCGGCTTTCCAAAGGGCAAACAGATCTTTAAATCCGCACTCTGTTTCGTCATAGAAACGCAAACCCTCGGCAGAAATAGAAATAGACAAACCAACTATGGATTTACCTTTCCAAAGGCCGGATCCGATAGTGGTAACAGACGCTACCGGTTTAACTGCGCGTTCTTTCGTCTCGCTGTTAAAGGTAGACGTATGGCTGGTGCAGCTTCCTACGGCTTTACCGCCTACGTATACTAAAAGATCGCTACCGTTACAGTAGCCGCTTTTTGTTGTTGGCATAATCTCTATATTTTAACGTTAAACACTAATTGCTGCAGATAGGCGTCGTCTTGCCAGGCTTCCTCGCTGTCGGCTAAATAGCAGCTGCGCATTACCAGCCCGTCGTCCGTAGTCGCCTGCACGCCATCCAGCGCGCCGCGCACGGCTTCGGCCAGCTCCACGCCCTCGGTATAGCCTGCGGTATAGCAGATAACCTCTATACCTACAGTATCGGCGCTGCTCCCTTTCTTCACTACCGCGGGGTCTAACTGCGTACGCCTATAAAGGATATACGGCAGTTCGGCTTTGTCGATAACCACCGGGAAAACCTTTTTAGTCCTGGCGGCCACCTCCGGATCATTTGCCAGCAGGTCGCGGATAATCTCGCCCGCGCTTAAACTTGTTTTATTTACAGCCATACTTTTTAGCTATTTTTTCGACATTCTCAGTTACTAATTTATGCAGATCGTCCGTTACCGTATCTCGTACTCCGCTAAGCGTTTTTTCCATATATCCGTAGCGCCTCATACTTCCGGTACGGTGGGCACTTCTTTTTCGGTCTGCGCGTAGACGCGTTCCCTGCTTAGATTTTGTACGGCGTTCATCCGTACCCATTTCTGCCCATATAAGTATCGGCTTTTTAAGGCCCTGGCGGTTTGTATGGTAGCCCGCTTCTCCCTTTCCGTTTTTTCCGGCCTGCTTTGTACCTACAGTTACCCGAAAACCGGCTTTACGTCTAAACACTATAGCGCGTATGCCTTTTTCCAGGTCTTTGTCCGATCGGATCCCGCTGCTGCGCAGGTTGTTTATAGCTGTTTTGCGTATCTGGTTAGCTTCCTTACGAAAGCCACCTTTTAACGCTTGTAACCTCCGCTTCGGCTCCATTTCAGCAAACAGCTGCTGCAAATTTCGGTCATTGTACTGTACTTCTTCGGCCATACTCTACTACTCGTTTACTCGATCGCATATTAAGGTTTTATAGCCTCTATCCAAATTAGGTACTATCGCTACTACCGTATATAGATAACCGCCCAGCTGGCGTACCCGCCAGTTCTCAGCTACTCGGTGCGCGTCTCGTATATTAAACCGTGCGCCGTAAGCCGCGAAATGTTCGCCTACTTCCTCGCTCCGGTTTCCGGCGGTGTTCACTCGCTCGGCCCATACCGTTGAGGTTTCTATATACTGGACGGCCTCAGCGCCCATACGGTCAGTAGTTCGCTGAGGTTCCAGTAAAGTAAGTTTATATTTCAGTGCTCCGGCTCTCATTCTGTAGCGTCATTAGCTAATTTTCGATAAGGTTTAATTAAGGCCTGCAGCGTATAGGGTACTTCCGACATCTGCACGCCCGCCACTGCTTCGCGCTGGTTGTACCAGTGCCCGGCGATCAGTAAAACCGCCTGCTGCAGCGTGGCCGGTAATTTTTCTCCGCCGCCCATTTCCACCAGCTCGGCGCTGGTTCGGTTGGTGGCTTTTACTACGTACTCCTCTGCCGCTTCCAGCAGCTGGCCTAAATAGGCGTCGTCCGTAGTAAAATCGTCCGCGCGTACGTGCTGTTTCAAAAGTTCTATACTAACTGTAGCCATAATTAAATCCTGCTATAAAATGTTACCTATCTGTTTTTCTCAAATGGTTAGGCGGTAGGTGCCACCTTGCCCAAAATAAAGCCCTCAGGGCGTAAAGTCTTAGTAGCGTAATCGGCGTTAAGCACGAAATCTACTGCGTCCTGGCGTGCCTTGCTGTATGGATCCACCACGAAACGAAGCGCACCAAACAAGCCCATAGGCTGGTATCTCCAGTCGCCCAGTCCGATATACTCGGTAATTACTGTTACCTCTGCTATCTTTCCGTCTCCTGGGGTAGTAATGGTGGCCAGTGCGTTGTCGATAGAGTCGCCGCTAACCTGGTAGTCCGGTGTCTCGCCCTCTCCTAAAGTATGGACGGCCCAGCTTGTAGTACTTTTTGTGTACTTCTGGTAGCTCTTTTCTACCTTACGCACTGCGTTTGTAGTGTATACCGGTAAGCCGCACATCATACCGTTTTGGATAATAGGCATATAAATACCTCTCGCGTTGATAGGTTCGCCCTCCAAAATAGCTTTCTGGCTCTTTGTCATAACCCAGCAAAGGTGCTCGCCGTCGATACCGCTTTCCAGTACCTTAGCTTTCATATCCTTGTTGAGCTGCTTGAATGTAGGCGTACTTGCCAAAGCCACCGGATTTTCGGCTGCTTTCACAAACGGGCCTACCAAACCGGCTGTCTGTGCTGCGGTGTTTACTGCCTTTGTGCTAAACAAGATCTTGTTAAGCAGCTGGCGGATAGCCATAGGCATAATCTCGCGTACGATTGTCTCCAGCAAACCGTCTGTCTGGTTGATAGACTGGTTAGATACCGGGATAGCGATACCGATACGTGCTGGGTTTGCAGTAAGTTTGCTAAACGGTATTTTGCTGTCGGCCAGCTGTGCGCCCTCGCCCAGTACTGTAGCTTCCGCCATTTCGTACATAGGCCAGATATAATCGCCTGCCAGGCCGGTAGGCATAGGCAAACCAACTTTATCGAGTATAAAGCCCTCGGTAAGCGGTTTTAAAATATCCTCGATATTAAGCGGGATAATACCGCCAGCTGTTACGTCGGTTACTAACATAATCTCACGTACAAACGTAATTTCTGTTTTCTGTCCTCTGCTGGCATTTTCGCGGATAATCTTTTCTGCGTCCTTGCGGGCGTTAGGATTTTCGCGCAAATGGTCTGCAGCCACTACCTGCATACGCATATGCAGCAGCTGGTTTTCTTGTACCAGTTTGTTAAATTCGGCAGTTTCTGCGTCGGTACGCTCGCGCTGCTCTTTCTCGCACAAATCAGCTATCTGGCTGATACAATCGCAGTTTTCCTGGTACTTGTTGTAAAGATCGCGTGCGTTTGCTTTGTTCATCTTTGGCATAGCTCAAAAACTTTTTAACTGTTAAACAATATATTACAATTTATACGAAGCAGCGCGGCGCATTTCGCGCACTTGCTCCCGCATTGAATTGTCTTTTTTTACTTCCGGTTTCCTTAGCTCCTTGATCAGCTCGCGGGCTTCCGCCTCGCAGTTAGTGTCCGGGTATGCCGGATCGGCAGCCAGGGTAAAGTCATAGATCCCGGTAATGGTTCTAACGGTGTAGGTAATCTGAGTTTTTCCGTCCACGCGTTCTACTGATCGCTCCACGTAGGCGCTGTCGTAGTAGTGCGTAGAAAACATAAAGCTGCAACCGCTAATATCCCCGCGGCGTACCAGCTCCAGTGCCTTGTCTCCGTCTGCTGTGTTGGGCGCGTCAAATTCAAACGCCACGCCCTTATCATCCACTGAATAGGTAAGCGTACCGGCGCCGTTCTTGCTGCGCGCTAATATCAGCTGCCTATCGTGAAACATTGTCATTTTAATATCGCACCCGTCCAGTAGCTCTTTGGTTACGGCTTCCGGGGCGATAACTTCGCGTGCTTCCTCATCGTCGTAGGCGTATAGCGGTGCCGACGGTGTATTAAAAAGAATAGCATAGCCGGTAATGGTTCGGCTGGGTGCCTCGCCCTCGGCTGCTTCTCGCACGTGCAGATCTGCTACGGTATGTAGCATCCTGGTAATTACTGCGTCTTTATTCTTCGCCATCTTCTGTAGTTTTAGCCGGTGTCGGCTCGGTTTCTGCCGGCGCTGCGGTTGCGCCGCTTTCGTTTATCCCTTTAAGGTTCGCAGATACCAGGACGGTATCGCCACCCTCTACCGCGGGTTTGTTCTCAATCTTTCGCCAGTCATTGACTGTATATATGCCGGCCGCTATCGTCTGCGTCTGGTATTTTACGCGGCTTTCCAGGTCGCAGGCATAAAGTCCGGTACGGTCAAACTCAAATTTACGTTTACCGCTCAGCGACGGGGCCACCAGCTTACGCAGCAGCTCGTTTTCTATCTTACGTAAAATAGGGTTCAGCGTAGTAGACAAAAACGCGACGTTAGCCTTTTCCGCGCTCTTGTAGTTATTGCTGGTATCGTCGAAAGCAAACGACGGGTGCACCCTGAAAAATCGGCAGATCTCGCGCACCGTAAATTTGCGGCTTTCCAAAAACTGCATATCTGTAGACGATAACGAAATAGGGCTAAACTGCACCTGGCCGGGTAGCGATACTATACGCTCTCCGCTGCTAAACTTGCTATCCAGGTCTGTAGCCGTTTTCTCCAGCTGGTTGTCCTGGTATTCCCCGAAGCCCCGCACGCTGGTATCGTTGCTTACTATACCGCGCACGTTACCACCGTTTGCAAATCTGTTAAGCGTTTCGCGGTTTCCGGTAAGCGCTATATCCAAAGTAATACGGGCATAGGTAAGCGTGGATATACCGGTTTTGCCGTCCAGACTGAAATTTTTTATATGTATAATTTCATCTTCGCCGTATACTCCAGATACTCCGGCCTGCGCATCGTATACCGTATACAGATCGTTTATAGTATCGTGGCTTACGGCCTCCGGCGACAGCAGCGCCAGGCGATCCACTTCTAAGGTGGCCACGTCATAGATAGGCAAAATATAGGCGTTACCCCGAAGCAGCATATAAACTATTACCTGCTTCCAAAAATCTACTGCCGACATATACGAGCAGGGCTGCACGGTTAAAAGATAATGCAGGCGGCTATTTACGTCAGGCACGAAAATATCGCCTTTCTGCCGCATAAACTGCATAGGCAGGTTAGCCACGCTATCCGATAGAAAACCGACGCAGCAGTAAACAGTAGCGACGCTTTGGGCGGTGCCATTTACCGGTAGCGTATAGGATCCACCGCGACGCGGTGTACTGGCGGGCTGCTGACTGGCAGCGTTTCCGTCCGTAGCTTTCGGTTCCTGGCCACGCCTAAAAATGTTATGTAAGTAAGTTTTAAAACCCATCGCTAAAAAATTAATGCTATCTACTATACGTAGAATTACCGGTAAATGGTACCCAAATACCGGTAACTTGAAAAATATCTAGCGCTCGTAGTCAATAAATAGACGTAGGCACATCAGCTTAGTAATTGCCCCGTCTATCTTCTGCGTTATCTTTCGCTTTATAGGTTTGCAGTTTTCCAACTTGTCGCTATCCAGGACGGCGTTACCGAAGCAGTAGGCGTTTATCGGGTTGTCGTTTATAAAGATATGGCCGGTTTTCGCCCCGTGCTCAAAACTTTCTACCGGTGCCGTAAAGTTTCCGTAGGTCTGCTTTACGCCCTGCAGCACGTTTTCGGCTCCGGAAGCGGCCAGCATATTAATAACCTCCTGACTTTTCCAGGGGTCGTAGCCTATACCCAGGATCCGCACCACCTTATTAAGCCGCAGCACATAGTTTACGATAGTACGGTAGTCGATAACGTCGCCGGGCGTAAGTATTAGATAGCCTTTTTCCACCCATACGCGGTACAGCTTTTCGTTAGGGTGCCCGGATAATGCGCCCTCCGGAAAAAAGTACGACGTATAGAAATAAAAGTTTTTCAGCGACGGATCATACATACCCATAGTAACGGCGCTAAAGTCGTCGCTTTCCGATAGGTCTATAGCCACCATAGCGTCCGGTCGTCCTTTAATGCTGTCTAACATCATAGGCCGGCTAATATGGCGGGCCAGCGTGCTACTTATCCAGCTGCGCTGCTCGTTCTCTGCGTATACGTTCAGCAGCTTAGTACGGAAAGCCAGCATAGCTTCCGCGCCGTCTCGCACCGCCTTTTTGTACTCCTGGCGGTAAAACTCCATATTTACGGTAATGCCTAAATGCGGGTGCACCTTTCGCCAAGTGTCCTCGCTGTCCTCCGGATCGTCTAAATCAGGCTCGAAAATATGCGCAAATAGGCTGTCGTCCTCATAGTCTCCCAGCAGCACGGCTTTATATCCCTGCAGCATTTCGTAAAACGGCCCGTCGAAAACGTCCGAAGCCGTGGTTATTATAACTGTCAGCGGGTTTTCCCTGACACCCATAGACGTAGTAAGCACGTACAGCAGGTCGCTATCCCTGGCCTGGCTAAACTCGTCCATAATTACCGTACTGGCGTTCAGCCCGTCTTTGGTCTTTGCGTTGGCTGTCAAACACTGGGCAAACGCGCTGCGGTCTTTGCGCTTGCTTTTAATCGTCTGCTCGTTGATAATGTACCGGCGTTCCTTTGGATCCAGCCGCTGCATACAGCCACGGATAACGTCGAAGCACTTTTTAGCCTGGTCGCTGCTGTTCGCCGCGGTGTAGCTCTCCGCGTTTGCATCGCCATACAGCAGATCGTCTATAGCCAGGGCGGCGCTGCTGGTCGTCTTGCTGAATTTTCGCGGTACGTAAAAAACGGCTTCCCGGATAACCCGGTGGCCATCTTTCCAGAAAGCATATATATTTCCAAACTGGAAGCACTGTACCGGCGTCAGCTTGTAGCGCTGCTGGCCCAGCTTCCCAGGAAAATATAGGCTTTCGTATAGATCAAAAAACCGCTGCACCTCCGTAATATTTATACCGTACTTATCGCACATACGAAAAAACCGCGAAACGGCCAGCTGCTCGTAGAGGTTATGCGCGTCCGGGTTACCCGCTACTTCACGCACGTAGTAGTCCAGCCGGCTATCCACTTCCGATAACCGGTAACGATCTACGTTTATGCTGGCCAACTCTGCGGTTACGTCTATCTTCGCTTTTCGCAGCCGGTCTTTATCTTCTTCTGTCATTCCTCGTACTTGATTGTATTCATAGCAAACCGTAAAATAGTCTCGCAGCGCTTGACTAATACGGTGCGGTCTATCTCATAGCCTCCTATATAACCGTCCATTATGGCGTCCAGGTTCCCGATTTTGGGGTTAAGCGCGTCGGCCCTGACGTGCGTACGCCTTTCTATATCCCGGTCTACATCGCGGCAAAAACTCTTTAATACCCGTACCAGCAGTACCGCGCAGTGCGCATCGCTACGCATTTCCCGGTACAGCATATCCGGGTAAAGTTTCAGCAGCTCGCCGTTTACCGTAAACCAGGTAAGCTGCATTTGCCAGCTAAACTTATCCTGGAAAGCTGCGGCCGCCTCCTTTGCCCTGGCCAGGTGCTCCCGGTCTATGGATCCGCGCAGAAAATCGTAGTAACTGTCTTTTACCATCTTTACCGCCCGGCTCAGCTTCTTAACTTCCGATATGCGGTTTACCCGGCAGTAGTCCAGCACCCTATCCACATAATACCAGATACTCTCTGCCACCACTACCGGCGCGTAGGCCATACGCAGCCGTTCTTCCATTGTAAACACATCGTCCAGCGTCAGGGGTTTACCCATCCTGGGCAGTATCTCTTTTTCCGCGATCATCGACAGCATACGTTTTTCTGCTGCCTGCATTTCGGGCGTATTCATATCCAGCATATCTTATTCCTCCTTTGGTTTAATGATTTTAGGCTGCTGGCGTTTCTTCGTCAGCTTCTTAGTCAGATCGCCCAGCGGGTCGTCCTCGCCGGCGCCGTTCAGTTCCTCAACCGTCAGCCCTAATACTTTCATCTGGCGCGTTATCAGTTCCTGGGCTTCTTTGGCGATCTTAAATACCGGGTGCGGCGCCAGCTTGCTACCGTACCGCGTTTCTTCCCATACCGTCGTCTCGGTCAGCCCGTCGATCTGGGCGTTAGCCATATCCAGATTACGCATAGCCGAAGCCAGCGATTTGATCTGCATATCCAGCGCCTTACTGTAGGTGTGGTTAGCCCGTAATTCCTTTTTTATCTGCTTCTGATATTCTTCTATAGTCTTTGCCATAATTTTCTATTTTTAGACGTTATTTTCAAAAGTTCCGCGTTTCCAAAAAATTATTTAGGTTTTTTCTTGAGTGGGGGCGAGGTTTACTCGGTAGTACCCCCATTTAAAAAATCGGCCCCCGTCTCGTCGTCTCCGAAAAATTTTGCGATTATCTCGGCTGCGTGCTTTTCCTGGCGCTTCCGGTTCGCTTCCTTGCCGCACCTGCCTAACTCCGTGTGTGTCTTAACGTGGCAGTCGTGGCACAGTGCTACCAGGTTGTGCGGGTCATACATACGACGCGTACGCTCCGCCCTGGTGTGCGCTTCCTCTACCGGCTTGACGTGGTGCACCTCGGTAGCCGGCGTTACCAGGTTCTCTCTTTCGCACCGCTGGCAAAGCGGGTGCGCCGTCAGTACTGCTTTGCGAAGCCGTAGCCATCTGGCCGTATGTATCAGCTTCTGGTATTCCTTATCCTTTGCCATAGCTCAATCCTTTTTAGTTCTGTTCCTGCGCTGCTTCGGCGGGTTCGTGTTGGCCGGGGTCTTTTCGTAGTTTCCCAGATCCTCAAACATACCGTCTATATACTGGCCGTCCTCGTCCGGCAGATCGTAGCGACGACGGCCGGCTGCCTCTGTCCGGTCTAACAGTATATGCACGAAAGCTACCACCAGCTCGCACGCGTTCTTAAATCCGTACTTCCTTTTAAGCTCCTGCAGGCGCTCGTAGGTTTCCGGATCTATAGATATATTTACCCTTTTCCTATCCACAGTGTTTACGTATTAAGTAGTTCAAACTATCCAGCAAATTTTGCTGTACTCCTTTCTTTCCCTCCAGGGCTGCGCTGGCTCTCTCGTCCACCGTTCCTTTGCATACCAGCTTATAGACGGTAACCGGGTACTGCTGGCCCTGGCGGTGCAGACGGGCGTTTGCCTGCTGGTAGTGCTCCAGGTTCCAGCCGGTGCCGAACCAGACTATATAGTGGCCGCCCTGCTGCATATTCAGGCCGTAAGCCGTACTGGCCGGGTGGGTCAGCAGTACGTCTATCTTCCCGGCGTTCCAGTCGTCCAGCTCGGCCGGGCCTTTGTAGGTTCTTACCTTGTAGCCTTTCAGCCGTGCCATTATCCTGGGTATATCGTGTTTGTACTGGTAGAAAACTAATACGCTGCTGCCGTTGGCCGCTTCCACTATCTCGGCCAGACGGTCTAACTTCTCGCCGTGTACCTCGTGCACCTGCATATCCTCGTCGTAGATAGCGCCGTTAGCAAACTGGCTTAGCTTATTCATAAGCCCGGCCGCGCTGTTGGCCAGGATATTTGCGGGTTCGTCGCCGTGCTCGGCCTTAAACTCCAGTACCTTGTCTTTCTCAAATTTCGTGTAGGCGGCCATCGTCCGGCTGCTTAGCTCTACTTCCACCTGGTGGGTAATCATAGCCGGAAGCTGCAGATAGTCTCTGGCCTGCATACTCAGGCATATATCGGCTATCTTGTTACGTATTATTTCGTCGCAGCCCTTTTTAACGTCGCACCGTACTATTACGTTGTTCCACTTGTGGGTCTCGAAATAGGCCTCGCGGTAACGGCTTATGCTTTTGCCCAGACGCTCGCCCTGATCTAAGCAGTACATCTGCGCCCATAGGTCTATCAGCCCGTTAGGCGCCGGCGTTCCGGTCAGTCCGATAACCCGCTTAACCGACGGAAGCGCTATACGCATAGCCTTAAATCTTTGGCTTTTGCTTGATTTAAAGCTGGTCAGCTCGTCGATAACCAGCGCATCAAACGGAAGCTGCCCGCCGTATTTTCCCACCAGCCATACAAAGTTATCGCGGCCGGTTACGTATACGTCCGCCTTTTCGTTAAGGGTTAAGCAGCGCTGCTTCTCGGATCCTAAAACCTTTACCACTTTCAGCCCGCGCAGGTGATCCCATTTCTGGGCCTCGGTGCTCCAGGTGGTCTCGGCTACTTTTTTGGGGGCTACCACCAATACGCGGCTTATCTCGCAGTCGTCTATAAGCTGCTGTACCGCCGTCAGTGTGCTGACCGTCTTGCCCAGGCCCATATCGAGAAATAACCCGCAGTGCGGCTTCTCGATTATCCACCGCATAGCGATACGCTGATATTCGTACGGTTTATAGATCATAGCCCAAAGATTTAAAAACGTTGTCCACTTCCTCTTTGCAGCCCAGCACGTATACCGGGTGTCCTATATCCGCCATCTGCCCGAAGCGCACGCGCTGCACCTTTGACGGTCTGCGGCCGCGGCTCTTTAATTCTATCCATATCGTACGGCCCTGCGGCATAAGCGCCACCCGATCCGGGTAGCCTACTTCGTTGCTGTTGCTGTACTTCAGGCAGACGCCGCCCAGCTGTTTTACCACATTCACTAAATAGCGCTCTATGGCTTTTTCGCTTACTTCCGCGTGCTTTACTATATTTTCTATCTTCTTCTCCATTTTTCTCTAAAGTTATACCCGGTAAACGGTAAACGCAAACTTTGTTTTTTCTAACATTTTCCCGCGTAATAGATATATACCCTATAATAATACCCGTATATACATATATTACACTATTTATAATCTTTTACTATATTTATCGTTTACTCCGTTTACCATAGGTTAAAGTAGTTATATATCAGTTAGTTAGCGGTAAACGATAACGGTAAACGATACGGTAAACGATTTTTTGCGTTTACCTTTGTGCTGCTTACCCGTTTTTCGGTTGCGTTTACTCCGTTTACCTTTTTGGGCAGTATCGTTTACCGGTTTCCGGTGTTTTTCCGCTTTGTTCCGAAAATGCGTTTTTTGGCATTTTTTCGGCTTGTTTTGTTCGATTTTGCCCGTTTTTCGTGCTGATAGCGTCAAATTCCGTTAAATCGCCCTCGCCGTCTATATGGTAGCGGGGTACGTTGTGCCCGTAGTCGTATTCGTCGTTATCCTCATACGGGGGCAGTGTATTTTCCTTTTCCATATCCTTGTAATTTATAGGTCGTCGTCCTCGTCCTGGCTTGCCTCTATCCTGCGGAAGCCTCGCTGCACCCCGTAGAGGTTCTGGCAGTGTTTCGTACTGCTTACCTTTTCCCAGTTCGGCAGCTGGCCGATCATCCGGCTGATACGGCGCGCCAGGTACTTAAATTCTTTGTCGGCCATATCCCGGCCCAGTCTCTCGCAGATAAATTCTACTGCGCTGACGCGCTGGCGCTGCTCCGTTCCCTCCGCATCCAGGGGGTCGGGATCACGCCACCAGGCGCGGCGCCTCAGCAGGTCGTACGTCTCCCAGTCCGGCGGCAGCTTCGCATCTAAAAAGTTATGCAGCATTTCGGCCATAGGGTCGTCGCTGTCGTCGTTATAGTCGTGCTGGCGCTTCTTCGCCTCGCGCTCCATATCGTTATCCAGGTATAGTTTTTCGCCGTTTTTGTAGTAGTGCACCGCCTCGGCCCAAAGCTGGTCGCGGTCGTTGTCTAACTGCTTCTGCCAGTCTGTGTACTTCCTCAGCGACGGATCCACGGCGATAACCCAGAAACGGCGGTTTCCGGTGTCTCCTTTCAGGAAAAACGCCTCGTTTGTCGTTCCGCAGAAAATGCACTGCCGCGGGTGCTCGGTCGTCCTCCGGTCGTAGGCCGCGCGGTATATATCCGTCTGTTTGGATAGGTAGGCTTTTACCTGCTCTACGTCGCTGCGCTTGATACTGGAAAGCTCGCCCATTTCGATAACCCAGGCACCGCGAAGCTGCGCCATACCCTCTTTGCCCTCCGTGGTTACGATACTGTCGTTAAACCACTGGCCGCCCATCTTGTTTAGCAGCGTGGATTTTCCCGCGCCCTCCGGGCCGGTCATAATCAGGCAGTAATCGTATTTGCATCCTGGGCGGAAAACGCGGGCTACAGCCGCCGTAAAGTGTTTGCGGGTCATAGTCCGGTTTAGCTCGTTGTCCTCGGCTCCTATGTAGTCTATAATAAGCCTATCCAGCCGCGGCGTACCGTCCCAGGTCAGCCCGCTGAGGTAGTCGCGGATAGGGTGGTAGTTATGGCGTGTAAGCACGGCTGCCACTGCGTCGTTAATCTTGTCTTTGCCGGTTATATCGTAGTTACGTTCCAGCCATACGCGCAGGTTCGCGTCGTCTCGATCCGTCCACTGTCTCGCGCGTTTGTTCCAGGGAAGCCCGCCTACCACCATATCGAAGCCGCTAAACTCGTCGTGCTTGATATGCCCGGCCAGCGCCGGGTCGTTTTCCAGTATCATAATGATATTACCCATAGTGCACTGCAGCTTCCCGCTTTTGCTGTACTCCAAATCGGCTTTCCATTCGTCGCTATAATCGTCCGGCAGCTCCACGTACGCGAAATCGTCGGCCGCTTCCTGCTCCTTTTCTCTGGCCATCAGCAGCCGTACTTTTTTGTCCTCGCTTACGAAAGCCTGCATATCCTCGTAGCTCGGCATACGGGTAATATCCTGGGCGTGGCTGCCCTCGTCTTTGGCTCCGAACAAATGTATACGCACCAGGTCGAAAGCGTTGCAAAGCTGGCGGCTTGCTGGGTCTGTCTCGTGGTGGCTGTATGCAAACTTGTTTTCGTAGCATACCAGGCCGCCGGCCACGCTTCCCAGCTTGTAGGTATAGCGCCCGGGTGTAGCGGTGGCCTCGTAGTAGTCGGTAAGGAAAGTATCTATAGCGTCCTCGATAGAGTAGGTACGGCAGAAAGCGCCTATAAGGCCGGGTTTCCCGGTAGGGTCTCCGGCCTTTTTTATCTCGTGCGCTATTACGTCGCTTTCTCTGCTGGATAGCGGCCAGGCCGATACGTCGAAAGGATCCACGTACTGCGCCAGCACCTTATCCACGTCGCACGCCGGGCCGTCCTGGTACTCGAAAACGTAGTCTGCGTCCTTGCTGGTGCTCGGCCAGTAGAATAGGCGCGGCAGCTCGTAGGTCGTGTCGTCGAACAGATCTATACCCAGTTCCGCCGCTATCTTCCGGCAGATCGGCTCGTATTCGGCCGGGGTTACCTGGCGGGATAACGGAAAAACCAGTCTGTAGCGCGGGTGCGCTGCGCTGTGCTTGTGGGTGCTGTAAAGCATAGCGGCAAAGTCAAACGCCATAGTAAAGTCATCCCAGACGTTCAGGGTGCCGTAGTCTATATCCAGCGTGGCCACGCTCCGGTACATTACATTAGTATTTTTTCGTACGCCGCCGCTGAGGTAGCCGCCGACAAATCCGCCGACGTCCTTTATATTGCTTTGTTCCTCGCGGCTCATTTTGGCGTATTCTGCGCCCGTTTCGCCGGTGCGCTTTGTCTCGCTGCACCGCTCCAGCAGTTCGGCCCAGCGCCACTGCCTATTACGCCATTTTTTGGACGTACGGGTATGCGCTGTGGCCAGGTCTACCGTAAAATCGTGCTTTACCTTGATCATTTTTTTACGGCCTCCTGCTCCGTCGGTTTTTTAGGCTTCCACCCGGCGCAGCCGGTAGTAGTCAGCGGGTAGTCTATCAGGTAGCTAAAGTAGCTGCCCATAATGCACGCTTTATACTTGCCGTCTACGGTGTGCAGGTTAGCGCAGGTGGTGCAGTCTTTGTTTGAATTATTATTCGCCATAGTTCGGATCGTCTACTGGTATATGGTCTATGCAGCCGGGCTGGTAGTAGTCCACCGCATTATCGGTCAAATTACAAAAGCTGCCCTGGTACGTCTGGTAGCAGGATATGCAGTTACCGCAGATAGGCTGCGGCTGTTCCATTGTCTTTTTGTCCTCTTTTTCTATATCAGATTATTATTTTAAAAAGTTCTGCGCGTATAGCCGGACGCGCGGCCGGCTCTATTTCTGCGTTTCCAGGCGGCTAATTTCGTCCTGGATATAAAAAATAGCTTTCCGCAAATCCTCTATAGTCTTTGCCTTGTGGCCCAGTACCGGGTCGTCTTTCAGTCCGGCGCGCCATAAATACTTAATGGCGTTTCCCACGTTGAAATTACGCCACCTGGTTATCTGTATGCACTCGACGCCGGACGGGTCGCTGGTATAGTGCTTCGGGTGGTTTACATTATCGTTTTGCTGTGCCATTTTCGGATCTGTTTAAAATTCGTATGTTTTCCGCTACTTCCGTGTAGCTGTATTCTCCGGTTTTCCGGTTTGCTTCCTCTCCTTTGCAGCTCAGCAGCTCGTCGTCCGGATCCTGGCCGTAATCGTGCATAAAGCATAAAAACTTAGTGCCGTTAGACAGTTCTACTATGTAGGGGCAGTCTCCCGTATCGCCTACTATCTCTTTTTCGCAGGTACTTATACTTACTGTGTAGTTCGGGTTAAATTCTATATACCCGTCTATGGCAGTCCAGCGTTTATCGCCGTATCTGCGTATGGCAGCGTGGCGAAATCTTAAAAACTTTTTAGGTTGTGTAAACATTGTATTATATTTTAGTCTTTTAAATAATACGGGGTGGTGTAGCCTGCACCTTTCAGCGGCAGATCCTCGCACCATCCTATAGGATCACTAAATAGGGCTTCCACTTCTTCCAGGGTCTGGCCCGGTTCGGCTTCCACTATAATTTCGTCGTGTATATGGAAAACGATTTTAAGGCCCTTACTTTCGGCCCGTAAAATGATAAAGCCCAGTATATCGCGCGCTATGGCCTGCACTACGTTTTCAGTCAGCTTTCCGCCGTAGGTACGTATCTTTTCCCACTTCTTGGTTATCTGGTTCATACCCTCGTACTCGATAATATCGTGGTCTCCGCGCCAGCCGTCGTTACGCTCTATGCCTACAGTAGCCCGCGGGTAACAGATCGTGCGCCCTGACGGCAGGGTAATAAACAGAAAACCCCATTTATAGCTGACTACTATACCGCGGTTTATAGTTACCGCCTCGTGCGTTTTTATCGCATGTATGGCGGCTGCCTCAACCGTAGCCCAGAATTTTACTATATGCGGGTTAGCTTCCCGCCATCTGTGTACTATATCCCGTTCCTCGTCCTCGGTCAAACCCAGGCGGCTACCGCCCATAGCTTCCAGCGCAGAAACGCCGCCGCCGTAACCCAGGGCCAGGGTAGAAATCTTACCTTTTTGGCGAAGCTCCCCGTTTATACCGTGCTTCTCTACCGGTACGCCAAACATTTTAGACGCCGTACTGCAGTATATATCGCCGCCGGATCTAAATACGTCCAGTACCCAGCTTTCGCCGGATAGCCAGGCTACTACGCGGGCCTCTATCGCGCTAAAGTCGCATACGTGAAAAACACATCCGGGTTTAGCCACGAAAGCGGTACGTATTAGTTCGCTCAGTACCTGGGTAGGGTTTTCGTAGTTCAGCTGGAAATTATCGAGGTCTCCCAGTTTAACCAGCTGGCGTGCGTAGTCCAGATCCTCTAAATGGTTCTGCGGCAGGTTCTGCACCTGCACCAGCCGGCCGGCCCAGCGTCCGGTACGCGCGGCTCCGCAAAACTGTAAAAGTCCGTGTATACGTCCGTCGCTGCATACGCACTGCTGCATAGCGGTATATTTTTTATTACTGGTCTTGCCCATTTCGCGGCGCAGCTCGATAACCCGGCAGGCTTTCGCGTTTCCCTCAACTTGGGCGGCTACGTCGTCCAGTACTTTTTTGTTCAGGGTCTCCACCTCGACGCCGGCCACTTTTTTTAAATAGGCCTTTATCTGGGCGGGGCTGCTCGGGTTCTCCATACCGGTAAGCGCTTTCGCCTCATCCACCAGCTGGGCTTTATACTCGGCGTCGAAGCGGGCGGCGTTGTCTACCAGCCGGCGATCCATCAGCACGCCGCGGTCGTTTATATTCTGATCCGCTACGTACAGCTGTTCGTCAAAGTCGGCAGGCTCCAGGCGTCTAACCTTTGCTAATATCGCCTGCTCCACCTCTACGTCTCGTATATTGTATCTTTTAAAAACTTCCCAGCGGTCGGGTGCGTCTGCCGGCAGGTGTCGTTTGCCGCGTGTGGGTGTGGAAAAATAGCGTATAAGCGTCGCGCCCTCTTTCATCTTGCCGTCGGCCAGGTGCAGCACTTCTCCGCACTGCCCCAGGGAAAGCGGCAGGCCCATACGCGCAGCGCGTACCATAGTGCAGCGCCACTGCTTCGGATCCATAAGCGGCCAGCCATAATACCGGCTAATGCAAACGCGCTCAAATACGGCGTTAAATGCAGTCTTGATAACGGCCGGATCGCGAAGCGCAGCTACTATGCTGTCGGGCAGCGTTTCTCCCTGCGCCATATCGCAGCAGATAACCGGGCCGCCGTCCACGGCATAGGAAAACAGCAGTATAGTAAAGTCCGGGGCCTCCGCATACTTGTAGACGCCGCAGCTTTTAAGGTCTGCACTGCTGTAGGTTTCTATATCTATCCCTAATTCTCGCATTTTATCGGGTTGTTATCGTTATTAAAAAACCCGCGCAGCTGGCAGTAACCATATCTGCGCGGGCAGGTTCAGGCGTTTATAGGTCGTCGTCGTCCTCTAAGTCGTCGCTAAAATCCACGTCGGCAAAATCGGTTTCCGCAGATACTCTGCCACCCAGCGGCGCGTCGTCCTTAAACTTCATTACGTTGTTTAGTCCGCACGCTACGCCGCGGTTACCGCTGACGTCGTAGCCGTAGAAAGTAACAGATACCACGGCCCAAACTCCGCTATACATTTCTTCTTCGTCTACGATCGGCTGTTTGTTCTTGCCTATGATACCTGGGCGGCTGTTGCATTTTGCATTTACGTAGAAATGGTCTGCGTAAACTTCGTCGTCGTCCTTTTCGTCTCCGTCTCTCAGCGGCAGATCCAGTTTTTTAGGTTCCTTGCCGCTCCATTTTGATACTATGGCCAGTTTCTTACCGGCTTCTATGGCCTCTTTAATGGCTTTTACGGTTTCCTTTTCCTCTTTGGGAATAAGTACGTTTGTCATAAACTTTCCGTTTGCTTCGTCTCCGTCGGGTGCATATTTCGCAAATAAATGCGTATAAGACAGACGGCACGGGCCAAATACTACTTTGTTTTCTTTTACGATAGGTGTAATCATAACTTTACGTTTTTAAATGTTTATAATTATTTGTTTGTTAAATGTTCGGTCAGGCTTCTAAGGTTGGCCAGCGCTACGCCGGCTTTTACGGCTTGCCCTACCTGCTCGTTATCGTGTATAAGGGAAGCCAGGCCCTCGCTGATCTGTACCGGGTTTTCCTGGGCTGCGGCCAGTACCATACGGCCGTCCTTTTTGTCGTTCTGGGCAGTAACCATAATAAGCGCGTGGCATTTGTTATCACCCACCAGCTGCAGCAGCTCGTTTACTTTGTCGCTGATCTGCTTCTGCATAATTTTTTCTTTTTCTTCGGTTTCCATTTTATAGCTGTTTATCGTCTCCCGGAATACGCCGGGCCGTTTATAGGTCTATACCTTTGAAATCGTCTACTGCCGGGTTAATAGCCTGGCGTTTGTCGCTTTCCGGCACCAGGGTAGGTTTACCGTCCGGCTTCTCGATAAAGTCGCCGCAGATTGCCGCAAACTGTTTCTTTCCTACCAGCTTTTCCAGGTCGGTAATCGTACGCAGTTCCTGGGGCTTGTATATCTGGGTAGTCTTAAATCCCGCCTGGTTCAGCGCTACCGCCGCGCCGTCCTGGTCTACTATTTTGCGTATGCTTCTGCCGGCTACCACTTTATAGCCCGGAAGCTCTACGCCGGATAACGCCTGCTGCAGCGCGTAGTCCTCGATACCGGCTAACCAGGTCTTTACCGTGTCTACCATAGGCAGTACGTCTTTGGCCAGTTCCGACGGGCTTAGCTTCTGCGGATCCTTATATTTTCCCGCGGTGTCTATGCAGCGTTTGGCCAGTGTACGGCAGCAGTTCTTAACTTTGCAGAAACGGCACCAGTCGCCGGGGTTCTGCTTTCCGTTTCCGGTGTATGCTAATGCGGCTTTCGGCTTTAGATCGTATTCTGCCCACTTCATCAGCTCGTCTACGTTTAGCTCGTATTCGCTAAGATTGTCTATACGCGGCTGTACGATAGTCATACGTACGCGCTTTATATTGAAATCGTCGCCAAATTTGAGGTAGGCGCCCAGCGCGTAGATCATCATTTGCGGGTTGTTTACGGCAGATACCCGTACGCCCTTTCCATACTTAAAGTCGATAATCTCCATAAGGTCGTCGGCTATAATCACGGCGTCGCCGGTTCCGAAAGCCTCCGGTACGTAGGCGCCGAAGCTAAGGCGGGTTTCAACCAGCAGCAGCGCGTCGCTGGTGGTTACGCGGGCTGTATTGTACTTCTCCAGTACGATAGTCTTGTAGGTGTCCGTATACTCGTCCATTTCGCCGCTGTGGTATTCTGAGTCCAGGGTTTTAATTTCGTCCTGCTCGCCGTCTGTGGGCTGGTGCAAAAATTCTTTAAGTTTCAGCGCGCAGTAGGCGTGCGCTAACGTTCCCTCGGCTGCAAAGCTGCTGCCCTCGTCTACTATATCGGCTTCCAGGTGCGGTGCTGCCGGACAGTTCAGCCATCTGTGGGCTGCCGACGGGCTTAATAGTGCGTGTGCTCCCATAACTTAAAACGGTAAATCTTGTGTTAGTTCCCCATTCTTGACAAATACGGCGTCGCACTCCTTGATAAAGGCCGCGCGTTTATCGCTTGTAGGTAGTGTGCTTGGTTTTTCAGCACCGTATACGGCTGCAGTGTTTTTAAACCAGGCAGTTAATACGCGGTGCCATTTCTTGTAACCGTCGCTGTCTGTTTTCTCCTTGTAGTTCTCGCCCTCGATACGTTTACGGGTGCGATCCATAGCGGCGCGTACGTCCACGGCCGTATACTCCTTTTCCGGGGCTTCCTCCGGTTGAGGTTCCGGCGCTGCTTCCGGTTTCGGCTGCTCGGCTTTTTCTTCTGCCGCCGGTTTGGTTTCCGGTTTAGCTGCTTTCTTTGCCGGTTTTTCCGGTTTCGTTTCCTGGGCTACCGCTGTAGGTGCCGGCTGCAGGTGTCTACCGGCTACGGCAGTAATAAGATCTACCAGCGATTTATCCGCTGCAAAGTTTACCTGCACGTTAATTTTGATAGGTTCCATAATCTCGTTATTTAAAAATCGTTAGACATATTGGTAAATTCGGGTATAGTTCCCATTCGATCCCAGCGCTGGATAAGTTTATAAAGGATCCATCCGGAAGCCAGGCCGATAAGTTTTGAGGATATAAGGCAGTACAGCCAGCTGATAAACGGCTGCTCGTCGATAGGCACTGAGAAAATGCCTAATACTGCTACAGTCATAAGTAGAAACATTACGTAGTAGCGGTAGTTTGTAAGTATCTTTTTTATTTTCATATTTTAGTGAATTAGGTAGTTAAACTTCTTCGATAGCGTGTATAGGATATTTCCCCAGTCTCCCACGGCCATATCCTCCCAGTGGCCGACGCTTCGGCCGTCTACCTTTGCTTCTCCGGCGCAGGTAATCTTAGATACGGTAAAGACGACGCGCCCGCCCTTGAATGTTTGGCGTATTTCCTTTGTCAGCTCGTTGTGGGTCGTCTCCACTTCCGGTATATATCCGGTAGGCGCGGTTAGTAAATTGATAGTGCTAAGCATTTGAAAAAATTTTAGATTTATAGATAGGTGGCTTCCCAGCATTTGAGTATCTGGCGCCCCGTTGTGAATTTCGCCCGGCCGGCTTTGCGTACGTCGAAACGTATACAGCCGTCCAGCTCCCAGCGTCGGATCGTGTGGCGTTCCACGCCCAGGATCTGCGCAGCTTCTTTCTGGCTATAGCGTCTGTCAGGATCGCAAACTGGTTTAGTCGGCGTCATACCTTGTTACGCTTAGTGTTAAACCCTCTGTCTGGCACACAAAGCGGCAGTTTTCCATTTTCTGCATAGCGTAAGCGGTATTTTTCTGGCTATCCAGGTCGTAGCCGTTTGCGCAAACCACCGTAACAGTTTCCCCGTTTACCATCTGGCGTAGACGTTCACGGGTAATTTTTTCCGTCGTTCTTGTAGTCGTTTCTTCCATTTCTCGGTAAAAATTTTAAATTTGTTCGTTTGTTCGTTGGTACATAAAGAAAAACTGCCTACCTTAGCGGTATATTTTTGGACGTTACAACCGGCTATTTTGGTCGGCAGCCTTTCTTATGCCCTTTTCGTTTGTTCGTTTGTTCGTTGGCAAAGATAGAGGTTTTCCGGTAACTTCCAAAAGATTTAGTAAAAAATTACTCATTTTTCGGTAAAATTATTTCCTGACCGGGCATAACGCTACCGAAATACAGGTTAAAATCTAATTTTGTATGGAAGATTATAAAGAATTGGCGGACGACGTACGCGATAGAATTAATGCGACGCTAAAAGACAAAGGTATTACCCAAAACCAGGTAGCCGCCGGCGATACTCCGGCCCAAAAACGTATAAACAGTCAGCTGAGCCACGGCAGTAACATAACGTTAGATACCGTGCTGCGCATCCTGGACGCCTGCCCGGACATATCCGCAGACTGGCTGCTGCGAGGATCCGGCGATATGTACGTAACGGCGGGCACCAGCGTAACCGGCGCTAATAATGTAACCGGGCGCAGCGCTACCGTAATAGGCCAGAAGGTCGGCACGCTTACCGAAGATTTTGTGCGCGAGCTGATCGCGGAAAAAGATAAACAGATACGTATGTTAATAGAGAAAATAGGAAAATGAAAAAAGCGGTAATAGCAGCAGTGCTGGCGCTGATATTTTCGGCGTGCTCCAAAGATACAGATACGGCAGTGCCTACCAGCGGGCAGTACGTATGCCGGTCTATGGATTTAGTTATGGCCCTGACGCTGGAAAACGAAAGCTGCACCGGGGCTACGGTGTTCGTGGGTGGAAAGTATACCGGCAGCTGGCCGGCCTCAACTTCCGGACACTACCCGAAATACGTATATAAGATAGACGGCCTGACGGTTCGCGCCAGGTTCTCGGACGTGGAAAGATTTAGCGCCGATATGGACGGCGTACTGGTGGGCGCAGACGGCGGCCGTACAGTCATAGCAGACGGCCCGGCTGTTACGTTTATCCTGGATAACGCACCGCTGGACGCCGACGGCGACGGCGTTTTAGACGTGCAGTAAAAATGCAAATTTTCAGCAAACGATTTTAGTAGTATTATAAACCGCTGATTTATAGCGCGTTAAAGATACCTTATTTATATAATTAGGATAATCGATGCCGTCAATACCATCCAGAGCCAGGACGTTCAAAGGCTTATCATCTGCCAGATAGGCTGTTTTTGCCTGGGGATCTAATTTTTTAACATATTCAAGAGCTCCATAATTAAAACTTATATAATCCACCCAGGCCTGCGCTTTTATTTTATGTACCAGCGAAACAATCTTTCGGGTAAGTTCCAAAGTCCTCTTCTGGCTTATAAGCGAAGACTTGATTTCCAATATTAACTGCGTATGATTTTGCTTTTTAACAACATTCAGGTACTCTTCCAGAGTAGGAATATAATCCCCGCAATCAAGGGGGACTTTAGTCAGTTCGGTAACAGTTTCCTTCTCCATAAAATGGTCCTTGATTGAAGGGTCATGACTTATTACCGGAACACCGTCTGCAGAAAGCCATACATCGAATTCAGATCCTTCGGCTCCTATCTTCATGGCATTTTTCAATGAAGAGATGGAATTCTGACTGCCGGAAAAATGTTTCCAGGCTCCTCTGTGGGCTATAACCTTATTATGGATAAACTCATCTTTTACAAGTTCGAAGCAAAGAGTTGTATCTGATGTCCTTATTTCTATACCATAACGAAATCCGGGAGTTTGCGGGGTAACAGACTTGTTTTTTTTAAGAAAGAGATATCCTCTTTTATCCATTGTAAATAAGTTGGAAGTATCTTTCTTTATTCGGAATTTGGATTTATGATTCCCAGACGCAGGACAAATCAATCTTCCTACAAAGACTCCCTTTTTATTTGTGGATATTCTGTAATTAGAAAGACAGTAAGACGAGTCCGAATAAAGCACCTTACCTAATGACACAGTTTCCGGAGTTGAAATATAAGGTTTAACGGCAAAAAAATTGTCGCAGGCCATATCACTTCCCTTAATAGGGGAAACAGGACAAGCACAACATGTCCAAATAACAATGAATAAATTCGTTTTTAAAAACCTAAACATATCTTTTACCAATTATCAGTTCTAAAAGGGATCAACGGCAAACCGTTTACATCAAACAGATCGGGGAGTGCGTCATTAGTAAAACAATATCTTACGGAAACAGGATTACTGACTTCTGCAGAGGAGACTTTTATTACCCCGTCGGAAAGAATAACGGCATCGGCGGAATAAAAAATCTTATCGGCTCCGGCTATCTGAAAATTCTTGATTTTTCTCCCGGAACATTTGAGTTTGCCGCAGGTCTTTACTGAAACATAAGCACTATTTCCTTTTATTATAAAACCACATATACTTGGAGAAAATGATGATATGGTTTTTAAACCATATTTTTTACTCAATGCCATATCTGCAAGACGTTCGCCCAATTCCCTTTTTCTGCCGGGATGGAGATTCGATACATCCTCCGTGAGATCCGAAACCGGCACCATGCTGGTACGCGGCAGAGACAATGCATCAGCCTGCTGCTCCCTAAGATAAGCACCGTCTATGCCTTTATATCCGTTCCATGGTGCTATTTGAACAAAATAAAAAGGGAAATCTTCCGAAAAGGCATATCTCCATCCTCGTATCATGGCTTTAAAAAGTTTTGCATAATCATGCGGGTTCCTGGAAACATTTGCCTCTCCCTGATACCATATGGAGCCGGCTATCCTGTACGAGGTAAGGGGATTTATCATAGCATTATACAAAACCCCGCCACCTTCGGGGGCGCATTTGTAAGATTCTTTGTTTACGGCTGCCGTCCTGAGGTCAGAATCTCCGTAAAGAATATTCGCAGGGATCCAGGACTGTATGCATGATCCTTCCCAATATGACCCTATCAGACCTATGGGACTTTTCAATATTTTATTCAATTTACGTCCGAAGAAATATCCTGTCGAACTAAAATGGAATGCACTTTTCTTATCGCAAACGACCCATTCGCCGCTGCAATCGGAAAGCGGAAACCTGTCATAAGATTTCTTTACTTCAAAAAACCTTATTTCATTGTTGCTGCAATCTTCAAAGGCCGAACCGGCATCAGAAAGGCCCCATCCGGCATTAAATTCCATATTTGACTGACCTGAACAGATCCAGACCTCACCGAATATTATATCTCTTATTTTCAGCTTTTGACTGCCGCACATAAAAATTATGGAATCGCCGCCTGAAGATGACGGTGTATGTACATTAATTTCCCAATCACACTCAGGCGTAATCCTGGTTTTTAAAGTATCTCCGGGCATCCAGCTGCAAACCACTTTGAGTGCAAGGCCACCCGGACCTTTCCCCCATAACTTAACTTCTGTATTTTCCTGCAGAACGGCATGATCGCTCAGAACAGCCGGCAAAACCAGAGGCAATTCCTGTGCAGATACATAAACGGCAGAACCGATAAAAAGGACAACAAAAAGAGAAATAATTTTTTTCATAAATCTTTTATTTATCACATCCTGTGAATTTTACCATTAAGACTCCGTGATACGGAACAGATGCGGAGAACTTATCCTTAAAAACACCCAGATCCTTTTGTCTCCATAAATCCCTGACGCGGACTTTGCCCGAGATATTAAGATCTTTTAAATCTATGGAAATACTGTATGATTTCTTTTGAATTGCGATTCCTTCCCCCTTGTCCCAAAGGATAAAGTAAGGATCCACATTAAAAAAGCCGGCGGCAATAGAACCGTCTTCAAGATACTTATACCAAACCTGACCGTTCTCAACCTGCATTTTGCGGGCGGGCATAACGGCAGGATCCTGATCTACTGCAAGGACTTCGGTATTGGTCAGCAGGTTAAGCGTAAATCCATCCATATGATTCATATCGCAGCCTATCATAAGCGGAGCCGACAGGAGGCACCAGAGGCTGACATGGGAATACTGTTCGTCGGGAGTAAGATTTGAATCGTGGACATTATTCCCCCACCCCAGACCGAGTTTCCCCACAACAAGCATATCAGGATCATTATATTTTCCGGGACGGGTAACTCCGGCACAGACATCCTGAAAGAAGCCTATGCTCCTTACAATATTCCATTGATCAACTATATCGCGCGTAGTACGCCATAGATTGCCTCCGGCCTCCGATCCCCAATGCCAGACATTCGGAGCTCCGAACCCAACGCAATAAACTATATCACGAGAAACATCGTTCAGGGCCTTTCTCATAAGGACATAAGGCTCTTTTATCAATTCTTCCGTAGGATTCCGAACGATATCACAATAATAGCAATAATCATATTTCAAATAATCCACTCCCCAGCCGGCCCATGTACGCGCATCGCGGAATTCATATCCGTAACTTCCTATATAACCGCCACATGTCTTAGGGCCGGGAGAAGAATAAATTCCGAATTTCAACCCCATTTCATGAATAGAATCACACAGGCCCTTGATATTCCGGAATTTTTCGTTTCCGGGCAGTTCTCCGTCAGATATACGCTTGCCGGCCTCCCATCCATCATCAATATTTATGTATGTCCATCCGTAATTCTCAAGATTTTCATGCATATATTTTGCAGCATCAAGAACCTTCCGTTCATTAACACTTAGCCCCCAACAATTCCAGCTGTTCCATCCCATAGGAGGTGTAAGGCAAATATCATCACCTATATCTATTCGTATTACTTTAGAATCAGCTCCCGATTCGTTTTTTGCATGGACAACTATATTGTACTTGCCTCGGGTCATGGCAACGCCTTTTATTATCCCCCTTGCGGAATCTAATTCAATCCCGTCAGGCAGGTTCTCTGCAGAAAAGGCCATGGGTCTTTTGCCTGTAGCAGCAATAGTTAATTGAAAAGGATTTCCGGGCCTTGCCCCGAATATTCCGGCATTATTTATTTTCGGCGAATCCGGAACTTCGGGCGTTAATATATATCTGGCTTTTTTTATTGCCGGCGGCATTATTTCTTCCGCCCTTACTTCTCCGGATGTTATGATTTTGGCATCAAGCCAGTCCGCATGATCGTACATTATTCCATCTCCTCCTTCCGTTACAAGCAGAGCTATTTTTTCAACGCCTTTAAGATCAACATTAAATGGTCTGACTGGCATTCCCTTGTGCATTATTCCGCTGCTCCATATAAGTTTACCGTCCGCCAGTATCCGGAATTCCATATTCCCCCCAAAATCATTATGATCATCGGCACCCGCCAGACCTGAAAAAGAAGAAGCCTTTCCTCCCAGATTAATAAGGAATCTACTTATGGAATGAGTTCCTATGCCCCTTGCATATTCTTTTCCGCAAACCTTCAGATTCGTCCCCAGAACGGATTTATTTCGCATGGGATTACCCCAATCCTGCAAAATTTCAGACAAATCCAGTTCATCAATATAAACTGTCTTCCGGGCGAAACATGGAAAAGCCAAAAACAATAAAAATAAAACCGTATAAAACCTTTTAGACATCATTTCCTTTTTTTCAGCCAGTTAGTATATTGCCTGTAAAGTCTTTCCGACTCCCTGTTGCGGTTCCCTGCATATGCCCCGGTCCCCGGTTTGTTCATACAGCCTATATATTGATAACACAATATTTTATCTACAAAAGGAGAAATATCCTGCATTTGTTTTAATATGCGGGCATCAAAGTCGGCGGGCAAAAGATTGCCCTTAGTCCCGTCTTCGAAATAGAACAACTCCATATCAGCCCAGATACGTGATCTGGAAGCCTTCTGATGAGCATTATAGAGAGCTTCAAAATAACGTCCGGCTTCCCCGAGCCTTGTAGCATTAACACCCACACCGTCCTGATAAGCAATTATTTCTATATTCATCCGTTCAAGCTGCTTCACAAAATGGTCATCGCATTTTTCAGCCTTAATATTATACGGAGCAATTATATTAACACATTCGGGAGTCAATTGCTTGGCTACATATGCACAATCGTTCATATATTTTACAAACTCTTCGCTGAAATAAGGAAGGAGATATGCTTCATTAGGAAAATACCACCCGTAGAAACATTTATGATGGCCGTATTTCTTAACGAATTCTTCCATCCCCCTTATACGAAGCTTACGTATGTCCGGATCGGTAATAAGGAACTTCCCTCTCTGGCAATCATCCCAGAATCCGTTTGGTATGAAAAACTTAATGCCGACTTTGTCAGCTTCGGAAAGGATTGCCTCAAGCGGGTCGTCGCATCCCATTTCATACTTGGGCTGAAGCTCTGAAGGATAATATGTTTTCCCCTTATCGGCAACCTCCTGCAAAACAAGATATTCAAACCCTATCTCGCTTATCTCTCTAATCTTTTCTTTCCATTGCCTTTCGGTAAACTTTGCAAGATCTCCATCCCAATATTCACCTTCTGATGCCAGTAAATGCTGGAACTCGAACCATGATCCGGAAATAGGTTTTATCAAACCTTTTTTATCCGCTACACCCAGGAGATTATCGGCGTTCTTAAAAGATTCCGACAGGAGCATTCCGGCAGAAGTAATACCCGCAACTTTAAAAAATTTCCGTCTGTCCATAATCATATATAGTTTACCTATTTAAATGTTTCCAGCATTTTCCAAACCTGATAGAGACCTCTGGGAACGTGGAAGCAACCCTTCCACTTTCCGCCCTTCAACGGAAGAAGAACCTCGCCCCTGCGATTCAAATAACCGTACCACTCCGGATACTTCTCATCCTTAAAATGGCTCCACACATATTCATCTACCTTCTCAAACCATTCCAGACAACGCTTGTCGCCTGTCAGCTTATATCCCTTTAATGTTGATATCAACGTCTCTATATGTACCCACCATAGCTTCTGATCCCATTCCAACTGCTGCTGAGGATGACCATCCCTGTCGAGAAAATAATATATGCCGCCATACTCCTTGTCCCAGCCGTAGTCTATCATCCTCAACGTCGTTTCCTTCGCACGCTCTATCAGATCGGGACGGTGAAGCCTTACGCCCAGATCCATTATGAACCACATCGCTTCTATATCATGACCGGGATTCACCAGACGTCCTTCGAAACTGTCGGACAGTCCGCCGTCCTTCGTTACGTTCTCTACTATGATTCCGCCTAGCTCCGGACGCAAAAATACATCCATAACTTCATGTATGCATTCCCCTATCGTTCTATCCATGAAATCCTTATCCAACAAAGGCTCTATCTCCAATGACAAATTGCAAAGTATCATAGGAAGTGCAAAATCCTTCAGATCACGCGTCCCGGCATGAGCTTTCGTCCATTTACCCTTGGGACAATCCCGCTTGCTCAATATCTTGTCGAATGTCTTCTTTGCTATTTCCGCATATTCGCTGTTCCCCGTCGCCAGGCTCAGCTGCCCGAAGGCCATTGACGCAAACGTATATGAAAATATATTATAAGGATCTATTATCGGACGACCTTCACGTGTTACTGAAAAATACCAGTTGTAATCCCCGTCATGTCCATACTTCTTTAGAAATTCTCCTCCCTGTATCGCACAGTCCAGCCATTCTCTGCGCTTCTCCACCTTATTGTACAACATCGAAAACAGCCACACTTCACGACCCTGAAGCCATATGAATTTATCGGTATCATAAACTTTGCCGTCCCTTTCCAGACATGTATAATATCCGCCGTATTCCTTATCCTGGGATTTACCGAGCCAAAAGGGTAAAACGTTCTCCAGTAATTCTGTCTTGTAGCGGCTATTCATTTCCTTGAAATCTATCATTGTAAATAATATTTTTAATAAAAAATTTATGTTGCGTAAATATATATAATATTTTTATTATACAAATAATATTTACTAAATAAATTTATTATGTTATAGGGGCTAAGAAAAAAAAGAGGGCGGCTGAAGAAAAAACAGCCACCCTCTTAATCTATATGTCTATCGATCAAGCAGGACGAAACGCCCCGATTATTTTCCCTGACCTTTTTTTGTCCAGTATTCCTCTATTTCCTCAAGGCTTTTTCCGGTCGTTTCCGGAACCGCCTTCCACATTATAAGAATATAAGGCACGCACATTGCGGCAAACAAAAAGAACGTTCCCTGCGGCTTAATATTTTCAAGCATCCACGGAGTAAGCTGACCTATAAGGTAAGTTCCTATCCACAGGGCAAGACCTGCAATAGACATGGCGAGGCCACGTACCTTTATAGGATACATTTCAGACAACAGAACCCAAACGACTTCGCAAATGGAAATGGCACAACAAAATATATAAAGCAGAAAAAACACGAGCAGGAATATGCTTGATATACCCAGCGAAGCGCCGTACATGAAATAAAAACCTATCAGCAACAATGATATTATCATACCCGAAACTCCGTAATAAACAAGTTTCTTCCTTCCTACCTTATCTATTATTATAAGAGCCAGCACGGTGGTAAGCATATTCACTACCCCAACGAGAACCTGTGAAAATAAAGAATCGCCGCTGGAAAGACCTGCCTTTTCAAAAATAACGGGACCATAATAAAGAACTGCATTAACCCCCATGAACTGCCCCAGCATAGCAATAGCTATACCTATAAACAGCGCTACTCTTATACCTCCGGAAAAAAGGTATTTGAATTCTGATCCGGATGAAGAAGATTTTTCAACAACGGATCTTGTAAGACTAAGCTGGGAATCCGCTTCCTCCCTTGTTTTGAAGATTTTAAGCAAAACGGAAGACGCCGACTCATACCTCCCGCGGAGTATCATCCATCTCGGACTTTCCGGTATGAAGAATATGATCACCAGAAAAAGCATCGCAGGAAGTGTTTCCATTCCAAGCATTCCCCTCCACAATTCTGTTCTGAACAATCTTTCCATCAAAACACACGAATACGTACCACCGCTCTGCGCCGAAGAAAGCAAAAAATAATTAACCATATACGCCATAAGAAATCCTACGGTAATGGCAAGCTGATACAGGGAAACCAAAGACCCTCTGTACTTGGGAATAGAAACTTCCGATATATAAAGAGGTGAAATAATAGAAACTATACCTATACCCACGCCTCCTATGATCCTGTAAACCACAAGCTGGTTGAAATCCGCACTTAACGCGCAACCGACTGCTGAAAGCGTAAAAAGGAAAGCCGAGAGCAACATGGTTTTTTTCCGGCCGAAACGGTCCCCCAGAACCCCAGCCACCAGTACTCCGAAAATCGATCCCACCAGTGCGCAGCCTACATACCACCCCTGATGCATTGACGATAATGCAAATTGACTTTTTACCAACCCCACCGTTCCGGAAATAACGGCGGTATCATATCCGAAAAGTATTCCGCCTATTGCCGCAACAATAGACAGAAACCAAACATACCCAACATTGTATTTCTTTTCCATAGCAGCCTAATCTATATTAAAATATTCACGATAACGATCATAAAGATGACCGGCCTGCAAATAAGCGGACTGCGGACTCATAAAATGTGAAAATTCAAAAGTAATAGCCTTATCATAAGAAGCACGCCGTGCAGCTTCGAGTTTCATTCTAAGCTTATCAAATTTTATAGGCAGAAAACGTATGGGCATATCGCGGTCAAAACTCTCCGCATTCGTCCAGCACTGCATTCCGTATTTATCCGCAAGTTTTTTATTAACCTCAAAAAAAGCATCCAATTGATCGTAATCTATCTGGCCGTCCTGAAAAGCACATGCATCTACAAACTCATGAATACCGTCAAAGATTTCATTCCACTCTCTCTCATGTTCTTCTACCGAAACAGACTGGCTCTTGGTAAGTGCCTGACCGGAAGCCATTACAGCTTTCTTTCCATCTATCCACGGAGAAATAAAAGTCGGCAACCCTCCGGAAACATCCTTGCACTGCTTACCCATTTTACGAAATGCGGAAATATCTCCTTTAGTCCTGCGGCTTATTTCCGTACTCAAATACCATCCGCCAAAACTCTTGTGCTTTGAACCATACTCTTTCCATACCTCGTCTATAACATATTTATTACTTTCCACTTCCCATGACATATCCCCGGTATCCCAGTATTTGCCGGAATCATATAATCCGAAAAAGAACTTCATACCATACTTGTCGGCAAGACGGAGGAACATATCCAGTAAATCCAGAGAAGGCATATAACATCCTTTACCAAGAAGATATTTTGAGGGATAAGTAATAAACTTCCTGTATCCGGAACGTATCATTATAACCGTATCTATACCAATATGCTTCATATACCTGAAATCCATATCCCATTCCCTTTCGCCCCAGTTCTGATGGGGAATATCATGCGAAATCTCATCGAGAAAAGTCCCGGTTATGCGAAGTCCCCTGCCTTTGGGAACAATAAGTTTATCTTCTCCCGGCGAACGCAATCCCAGTCCGCCGGCCGAAACGGCTTCACCCCCATTATCGCATCCCAATAAAGAGGGAGCAGCCAGAACGGAAGCTCCTATGAATGCTGATTTTTTCAAAAAATCCCTGCGATCTTTTTCCATATTAATATTAACTTTGTCTTATATTACTTATTATAGTACAATATTGTGCGATGTCACAAATATATGTAAATATTTATTAATTTTACACCCCAGATTAAATATATTTAATTTATACAAGACACATATCAAATAACTTTATTATTATGAAAAAAAGTACCGCTTTATTGCTTTGTGTAGTAATAACAACTCTTTTTTCCTGCGGCAGAACCCCGACAGCAGATTATAACATAGTCCCTCTCCCTCAGAAAACTACTATGGAAAAAGGGAGTTTTGAGGTAACGGAAAATACAAAAATAATATACCCTGATACCAACGCAGCCCTTCTTAGAAATGCAGGATTCCTGGCCGGATACATAAAACAGATGACAGGCATGGATCTCAAATGCGAATCCGCATCAGAAGCCTCTCCTGAAGGAAATATAATATTAAGGACAGGCGGACAGGGAAACATGGAAGGTTATACAATAAACATATCCGCAGACTCCATGGTTATAAAGGGAAATTCCCCGGCAGGAAACTTTTACGGAATACAAACGATAAGGAAATCCGTTCCTGTAATAAAAACGTCATCCATTAACTTTCCGTGCGCTGAAATAATCGACGCTCCGAGATTTTCATACAGGGGCATGTCTCTCGACGTTTCTAGACATTTCTTTTCGGCTTCCGAAGTAAAGACATACATAGACATATTGGCACTGCACGATATAAACACTTTCCACTGGCATCTCACGGACGATCAGGGCTGGAGAATCGAAATAAAGAAGTATCCCAAGCTTACCGAAATAGGATCGCGCAGGGACGAAACCGTAATAGGCAACAACACCGGCAGATATGACGGCAAGCCGTACGGAGGATATTACACCCAGGGAGAGATTTCCGATATAGTAAATTATGCCGCCGACAGATATATAACCATTATACCGGAAATAGATATGCCCGGACATATGCTCGCCGCACTCGCTTCCTACCCGGAACTCGGATGTACCGGCGGTCCGTACAAAGTATGGACGATATGGGGAGTATCCAAGGATGTCTTATGCGTAGGCAATCCAAAGGCTCTGAAATTCGTAGAAGACGTACTTACCGAAGTAATGAAATTATTTCCGTCGGAATATATCCATATAGGAGGAGATGAATGTCCTTCCGACAGATGGGAAAAATGCCCGAAATGCAGGGCTCTCAAAAGAAAAATAGGAGGAGGAGATCTTCAGTCTTACTTTACAGGAAAAGTCGAACTCTTCCTTAAAGAACATGGCAGAAAAACAATAGTATGGAACGAAGCACTAAACAACAAAATGGATACCACTTCCATGGTTATGTGCTGGAATAATACCGAAGCCGGAGCCAAAGCAGCCGCTCTTCACGTAAAATCCATAATGACCCCTACATCATACTGTTATTTCGATTATTATCAAACTTCAGAAACCAACGGCGAACCTATTGCCATAGGAGGTTATCTGCCGGTTAAGAAAGTCTACAGTCTTGAACCTGTATTACCTTCCATTCCCGAAAACGAAAAAAAATACGTATACGGAGTGCAGGCCAATTTGTGGAGCGAATACATTCCGACCTTCAGCCAGGTCGAATATATGGTCCTTCCGAGAATGGCGGCATTGAGCGAAGTACAATGGTGCAGGTCCTCGTCCAGAAATTACGATTCCTTCCTTAGGAGAATCCCTCGGCTCGTTAAAATATACGACCTGTACGGATACAAATATGCCAAACACATTTTCGGCGTAAAATCCGATATTAAAACCGACTTCAGCGAAGGCAACGTAGTAGTAGCCCTTAATACTATAGATAATGCAACCATATATTACAATATAAACGGAGGCAAGGCCGAAAAATACGATACTCCTCTAACAATAAAGAAAAGCTGTGAAATTTCCGCCTACGCAGAAAGGGAAGGGAAAGCCACCGATACCATTTCACATAAATTTCTTTTCAGCAAATCTACAACCAGACCGTTGACCTTAAAGAACAAGCCTTATGAAGAATATACCTTCGGAGGAGGACGCACGCTGGTTGACGGAGTCGTTGCTACATGCTACAATTATAGTTCGGGGAAATGGATAGGATTTTATAACACGGATCTGGATGCAACCATAGAGCTGGCCCCTGCGGGCAAAAAAGCTCCCGAAATATCGGAAGTATCCGTAAACAACAGTATATCGAAGGCTTCGGGCGTTTTCGACGCAAGAGCGCTGGAAATATATGTATCAGCCGATGGAAAGGATTTTAATAAAATATACGAAAAAGAGTATCCGCAAATGAAGCAGGACGGAAACGACAGATATATAGTAACCCACAAGGCGGATTTTGAAAAGACAAATGCCAATTATGTAAGAATAATTGAAAAAGGCGAAAGGCACATGCCTGATTTCATTACCTGGGGCAAGGGAGAACCTGCATTTTTATTTGCAGATGAAATAACAGTAAACTAACGGCACTACGTCAAACCCGCTAAACGGCCAGACCCATCAGATTCCTGATTTCGGCCTTGGCCGTTTTCCATCTTGGTATATCCACCTTAGGTCCTACGACCTCAACGACTTTTCCTGATATTATGGAACCCACTCTCCCGCAAATATCAAGCGGCATGCCGAGCGAATGGGCATAAATAAATCCGGAAGCATATATATCGCCTGCCCCGGTAGCATCAATGGCATGAGCAGGACAGGCTTTTATTTTATATACCTTATTTCCTCTCCTTATTATAGAACCGCGCTCGCCCATCTTTACTACCGCAATATCGCAAATGGAAGCCATATCTTCCAGAGCTTCTTCAGTACTTTTGCCGGTAAAATATTCAGCTTCCTTCTCATTTGCAAAAAGGATATCCACATAATTTTCTATAATATCGTGCAAGAAGGCATTATTACTCTCTACGACATTATAGCTTGCAAGGTCGAGCACTACCGTACATCCGGCCATTTTGGCAAGCTCGGTGGCTTTTCTTAGCAGATCTTGGTTCTGGACGAGATAACCCTCTATATAACAATAGTCGTAACCGATAAAGAATTCTCCTTTCAACTCATCGGGTTCGAGCTGTATTGCCGATCCAAGATAGGTAGCGAAGGTTCTTTCGCCGGTATCCGATCTCACAAAAACCATAGCTCTTCCGGTGGCAAGGGTTCCCTTGAACAAAATGGATTCTATGCCCAGATTCTCCTGAGACGTTCTGAACAACGAACCGAGTTCGTCATCTCCCACCTTGCCTATGAATGCGCTTTTCATACCAAAGACGGAAGTCCCGCCTATAGTATTGGCCGCAGACCCGCCGGAGACGAACTGAACACCCTTTTCGCGCAAAACATTCCATATTTCCTCACCGGTTTCCTCATCTACATGCTGCATACTTCCCACCGGGAGATGGAAACGTCTGATAAGTTCGTCGTCGGGCAATACGGCAAGAATATCCGTAAGAGCATTGCCCACTCCTATAATAGATTTCATATATATTCGTTAAAGATAAATATGCAGACAAAAATAGATAATAATTTTACTAATTTTGTAAAGCATTAATATCTTATGAATATATTGAGTGAAAAAGAAGGCGGATTCTTCGGCAAAAAAGCTATAAATTGCCTCTTTATGCTGTGTATAGCCGCAGTTCTGCTTTATTTTTCCTTTAGAGGAGTAAAGTGGAAGGATTTTGCAGACGGCCTAAAAAGCTGCGATTACAGATGGATAGGGATTTCGATGATTATCGGATTCTGCGGCATCTTCATAAGAGGATTGCGCTGGAGGCTTCTCCTGCTTCCCATGAATAAGGATATAAAGAAAAAAGAAACATATAACGGCGTATCCATAGCAATGCTGATGAACTTCATTTTGCCCAGAATAGGAGAAATAATAAGATGCGGCATAGTTGCGAAAAGCAAGAAAGTTTCCTTTGAAAAAGCATTGGGAAGCGTAATTACGGAAAGGGCTTTTGACATGCTGACTCTGGCTGCAATAATTTTGATTTTTCTTGCTGCTGCGTGGAAACGCTTCGGCTCTTTCTTCAGTTCCCAGATACTTACTCCTTTTTCAAACAGGCTGGGAACCGGAATGATAATGCTTATCTTCATTCTCGTCCTGGCGGGAGTATTTATAACCACTTTAATATGGATATTCAGAAAAAAACTGTCGCGTTTCAAGATTTTCAGGAAACTCGACGGAATATTCAGGGAGCTTTCCTACGGCATTACTTCCGCATTCAAGATGAATCACAAATGGCTTTTTCTTATACAGACCATATTACTTTGGACAAGCTTTCTCCTTACCAGTTATTGCAGCATCATGGCATTCCCTTCGCTGGACGGGCTCGACCTTTCCGATGCCTTATTCCTTATGATAGTAGGAAGCCTCGGATGGGTTATACCGGTTCAAGGAGGCATAGGAGCCTATCATTTCATTGTAATGCTCGCACTATATGCTTTGTATTCGATTCCTAAAAGCTCGGGGATAGTTTTTGCAACGGTATCGCACGAATCCCAATCGCTTGTAATGATAATATGCGGTCTGCTTTCATTGTTGTCCGTCTCGCCTAAAAGACAAATAAAAAACACAAATAAATGATAATCAACTTTTCTATAAAATTTTCCACAAAGTGGGGAGAAAACCTCTTCATAACCGGCTCAACGGCCGAACTGGGAGATAACAGGCTTGAAGACGCATTCGGACTCGAATATTCTGAAGGTGGAATCTGGAAAGGAAGCATAAATTGCGAAGCGGCAAAAAACAGGGTGGTTTCCTACAGATATTTCGTAAAAAACGAAAAGGGTGATATCTATTTCGAAGTAGGCGCCACAAGAAGTCTTGCGCTTAGCGCCAATACAAAAAGCATATATACCATGGACCAGTGGCAGGGTTATACGGAAGAAGCCCCGTTCTTTACCGCTCCTTTCTCCGAAGTGTTTTTTGCGAACAACAACATACAGCATACGCAATTCCACAAGTACACGAAAGAAATAATAATAAGGGCGACCATAGCCAACGTTCCCGCAGACGATAAGATAATATTATGCGGAACTTCCAAACAGACGGGGAAATGGGATCCTTCCGCCGGAATAGAAATGCACAGGATGAAAGGCCTAAGATGGGAAGCATATATAGATGCTGAAAAACACGAAGGTACCGTTCTGGAATACAAATTCGTAAAAAAAAGTACGAAAGCAAAAACCTATATATGGGAAGAAGGAGCCAACAGAAAACTGATCTTGCCCAAAGTACATAAGAACAGCAGCATAATCTACGAACACTCTTTTGTAAATATCCCCAGTAGCATGCCTAAATTTGCCGGTACTCAGGTACCTGTTTTCGCCCTCAAGACAAAAAAAAGCTGGGGGATAGGAGATTTCGGAGACCTCAAGTTCCTGATAGATTGGGCAAAGGAAACGCGACAGTCAATACTTCAGCTTCTTCCCATAAATGACACCTCCGTAACCAAGACATGGCACGATTCCTATCCGTACAACTGTTTGTCAACAATAGCTCTTAATCCCATATACATGAATATGGAGTCATTGGGAAAACTAAACGACAAATCGCTGCAAAAAAAATTCGAGAACGAAGGCAAGGCCATGAACCGGATGGTCTTTACGGATTACGAAGACGTATACAACCTAAAAACCAGATACTGTAGGGAAATCTATGCGCAGGATAAGGAGAAGACTTTCGCCGAACCCGATTTCTACATATTCATAAAGGAAAACAAGGACTGGATCTATTCCTACGCCCTTTTTTGTTCCATACGCGACGATCTGGGGACTTCCGACTGCAGGAAATGGGGCAGATTGTCCACATTTTCTGAAAAGATCGTACTTTCTCTAATAAGCGAAAAGAGCAAATACCACAATTCCGTCTTCTTTTACATTTACCTTCAATACAACCTCCACAAACAAATGTGCAGTGCAAAAAAATATGCACATGAAAACGGAGTAGCCCTAAAGGGGGATATTCCGATAGGCATATCCAGAAACAGCGTGGAAGCATGGCAATATCCGGAACTATTCAACTTCTCGCAGCAGGCCGGGGCTCCGCCTGATGCATTTTCGCAAACAGGACAAATATGGGGATTCCCCACATACAACTGGGACGAGATGGCGAAGGACAATTATAAATGGTGGAAAAAGAGGCTGGCTCACCTGTCGCAATACTTCGACGCATACAGAATAGACCATATTCTGGGATTCTTCAGGATATGGGAAGTCCCGGTAGAATTCAAAAGCGGATTGATGGGACATTTTTGTCCTGCATTTCCTTTAAGCGAACAGGAAATAAAAGAATGGGGTCTGCCTCTGGATACGGCACTGTTCAAGAGGACAAAAGAGGGTATAGCCGACGGCCTGTTCATAAAAGATCCGTACCAACCCGAAAAATACCATCCCATGATAGGGGCAAAATCATACAGGGAATACAATAATCTGCCCGACTGGCAGAAAAAGCGTTTCGACGATCTTTCGAATTACTACTTCTACAAAAGGCATAACGACATGTGGTATAACAATGCCATGAAAAAACTCCAGCAGCTTATAGCCTCAACCAACATGCTTACCTGCGGTGAAGATCTGGGCATGCTCAACCCGTCGGTACATGCATGCATGGCCAATCTCAAGATATTATCCCTGGAACTCCAGATAATGCCGAAAGAAACCGGCAGGAAACTCGGAGATCCGGCATCATACCCTTATCTTAGCGTGTGCACTACAAGCACACACGATTCTGAAACGCTCAGAATGTGGCTGGGAAAACTGCTGGGAACCGACATGGGCGAACTCGAAAGCTTTGAAAACGGAAAAAGCGTCGTCCTTAAGGATGCTTCACCGGAAGAATGCAAAAAAGTTCTTATACAAAACCTCAATTCGCCGAGCATGCTGGCAATATTCCCTATACAGGACTGGCTGTCGATAAACGACAGGCTGCGCAACAAACATGTAAACAGCGAAAGAATAAATTACCCCGACGACCCTGACAATTACTGGAGGTACAGACTGCACATCAATCTGGAGGATATGATTGCAGCGAAAAGTTTCAACAACGAAATAGCAGATATGGTTAACGGAAGCGGACGAAACAAAGAAACGGAGAACTAAAGTCTTCCCGAGCCATAGCGCCCCGCCGCTCTTATGAAATATTCGAAGAGATTCATAAAAGGCATTCCCTTACCTTTTTCAACGAATTTTTCCGGATGGAACTGTACCCCAATAATAAAGCCGCCGTCTTTCTTCTCTATAGCCTCAACGACTCCGTCGGGAGCGTCGGCAGTTACGGCAAACCCCGGAGCAACGGCCTTTACGGCCTGATGATGAAAAGAATTCACCGTCAGGGTATCTGATTTAAGAATTTTATACAGCAGCGAATTCCTTTTTATATAGACGGAATGAGTTCCGTACCATCCGGGAGCTTTCTGGCTATGTTCAACATGCGCCGTCCCTTTCATTTGAGCATAGATGTCCTGATACAAGGAGCCCCCGAAGGCAACGTTGATAGCCTGCTCCCCGCGGCAAATTCCGAGAACGGGCATCCCCCGCTCCGCGGCTTTTCTTATAAGCTTAAGATCGAATTCATCCCTTTGAGGAACTATTTTTCCTATTTGCGGTATAGGCTGTTCACCATATATCAAAGGGTCTATATCTTCGCCTCCGACCATTATTATGCCGTCGACGGAATTGAGAAACGCCTCCAAAATATCTTCGTCGGCAATAGGAGGCAATATAACGGGAATTCCTCCGGCCCTTTTAACGGATATTATATAAGATTTCGGAACTTCTATTATATTTCCCGAGTCCGACAAGTAGGAAGAAATACCAATTAAAGGCTTCCTTGCTAAAATGGTATCATGCCTTCCCGTCATTACGGATAAAGGCTGCGAAAAGGCAGCGCGACAGACCGGACTGCTTGTGAAAACGATCACAAATAAAAGGAATGCACGAAGAAGACGCTTCATAGCTGTTGTATTTATGACAAATTTAAAATAATTTATTTTATTTTTGTTTTGATAATAATTCTGGGGAAAAGTTTATGGCAAAGAAAAAAACCGTGTGGTACTGCACGGAATGCGGATATGAAAGTCCTAAATGGATGGGGCAATGCCCTTCCTGCGGAGCATGGAATACCATGCAGGAAGAGACAGTAGTTAAAGAAACGGGAGCTTCCGCCACATCGCGTAACCGCAGCCTGTTCAACCCCGAAAATACCAGACCGGTCCCTCTTTCTGAAATTTCCACCGATATAGAGAACAGGACGAGCCTGGGCGGCAAAGAACTCGACAGGGTTCTGGGTGGAGGGATGGTCTCCGGATCCATAGTACTGCTGGGAGGAGAGCCCGGTATAGGAAAATCCACTCTTTCACTTCAAATTCCTCTTAAATGCAACAAACTCACAACACTGTACGTTTCGGGAGAAGAAAGTGCAAAACAAATAAAATTAAGGGGGGAGAGGCTCGGAGGTGAACAGAAGAACTGCATGGTACTTGCGGAAACGCTTCTTGAAAATATAATAGACCAGGCCCGCAACATAAAACCTGATCTTCTCATAATAGACTCCATACAAACCATATATTCGCAAAATATAGATTCTTCGGCCGGCAGCGTTTCCCAGGTAAAGGAATGTGCGGCAACCTTATTACGATATGCAAAAGAGACGGGAACGCCGGTAATAATAATTGGCCATATAACCAAGGACGGTTCTATAGCCGGACCTAAAATACTCGAGCATATAGTAGATGTAGTCCTGCAGTTCGAAGGAGACACGAGACAATCCTTCAGAATACTTAGAAGCATAAAAAACAGGTTCGGCTCCACAGACGAACTTGCAGTATACCAGATGACCGGAACCGGACTCGAAGAAATAGTAAATCCCTCTGAATTATTCATGCCCATGCACGGCACCGATCTGAGCGGAATAGCAATAGCCGCAATGATAGACGGGTCGCGGCCTTTTCTTATCGAAGTCCAGGCTCTTGTAAGCACGGCCGCCTACGGTACTCCGCAGCGCTCGGCCACAGGGTTCGATGTAAGAAGGATGAACATGCTGCTGGCTGTTCTGGAAAAAAGGGTAGGCTTCAAACTCTCTCAAAAAGACGTATTTCTTAACATTTCCGGAGGAATAAAAATAGATGACCCCGCATGCGACCTTGCAATAATAGCGGCAATATTGTCTTCAAACTTCGACATACCGCTTTCGCAAAGAACTGCATTCATAGGAGAAGCAGGACTTAGCGGAGAAATACGGCCCGCAAGCCAAACCGAAAAAAGAATTGCCGAGGCAGCCAAACTGGGATTCGAAAAGGTTTTTATCTCCAAATACGAAAAAATCCCCGGATTAACCGCAGGACAACCTCATCCCGAAATAATAAGGATATCTACTATCGCCGATCTGGTAAAAGCCACATTTCGTTAATCCCGTCCGAGCCTGCATCTGGCAATACGGTCCTTCCCGTAAAGATCCTTTATTATAGAACAATCTTCAAAGCCGTCTTCTTCCAGAAGAGTCTTTATCTGATGCCCGGCAAGTTCGTTTATTTCCAAATATAACATTCCTCCGCACGCAAGCAGACCGGCAGCTAAACCGGCAATCTTTTTATAAAAAACCAGCGGATCTGCATCAGATACGAAAAGAGCTTCTTCCGGTTCATAATCAAGAACGTTCCTGTGCATAGACTTCTTCTGGCTCTCGAATATATAGGGAGGGTTGCTTACTATGACATCGAATCCTCGGCCGCCGGAAATTCCCTCTCCAGCTTCTTTTATAACCTGCATGGCCTTATCGGATAATATATCACATTCAAAAAACAGGGGTTTAATCATGCCCTGAACGGATTCCACATTTTGCATACGGGCTGTTTCGAGAGCTTTTTCGGAAATATCACATCCCCAAACACGGGCTTCGGGCAAACCGTAAGCCAGAGACCAGGCAATACATCCGCTGCCGGTACATAAATCCAAAACGGAAATATTTTTATTTCCGCCGGAGGACGAACGGTCGGCAAAGACAAGCTCAACAAGTTCTTCAGTTTCCGGACGTGGGATGAGGACTCCCGGAGCTACTGCAAACTTATGTCCGCAGAAATACTCATAGCCGAGTACATATTGCAGAGGTTCGCCTTTTTCCAGACGTCTTGCGGCAACACTAAGTCTACACGCCGCATCATCATTTATTTCCATATCAGGATAAAGGACATAGTCATATTTTCCATATCCTCCTATTTCATGAAGAATGTCCGCAGCCAGTGCCTCTGCTTCCTTCCGGGAATAAAGATACGATCTTCCCGGATGCCCCGGGGAAATTCCATCCGAATCTGCTACTTCACATAAGGCGACAGTAGTTTTTTTAAAAAAATCCTCGAGTTTCATAATCCTGATTCAATAAAGGAACAACCTATCAGGAGATTTCGTCCACCAATGTATTTATGAAGGAATACATATCAATTCCGGCTGCCTCCACTTCCTTGGGGACAAGGCTCATAAGGGTCATACCCGGCGTATTGTTCATCTCCATGAAATATATTTCGTTATTATCGTCGAGCATATAATCTACCCGCACAAGGCCTTTGCATCCCAGATATTTGTAAATTTTTTCCGTAAGATCCTGTATTTGTTCAGCAAGATTTTCAGATATGTCGGCAGGACATATTTCCTCGCTTTTCCCCGAATATTTGGCATCATAATCAAAATATTCGCCTTCGGGTATAATTTCAGTCACGGGAAGTTTCATTATTACACCGTCCTTCATATATATACCATTGGTCATCTCGCGGCCGGTAAGACACTCTTCCACAAGGATACCGTCATGTTCGGCAAATGCCGCTTCTATTGCGGCGTCGAGCATATCAGCACTTTTTACCTTTGATACACCAAAGCTGCTGCCTCCGTTGGTGGGTTTTACGAACAACGGAAGTCCGAGTTTCTCTATTATGTCATCGCACGAATACGATGATCCTTTTCTCAGAAAAATATCCCGGGCCATATTAACACCAGCAAAATCCAAATATCTCTTGCAGGAAAGCTTGTCGAAAGAAATGGCAGCTACAAAAGCAGAAGAAGTATTGAACGGAATTCCCATCATCTCAAGATACCCCTGAAGGACCCCGTCTTCTCCGGGTTTCCCGTGTATCATTATGAATGCCATATCAAATACGACTTTCATTCCATTGTAGGTAAAGGAAAAATCCGTTTTATCAATCTCAACCTCCTGGTCTTCTCTGTATCCTCCGTCTCTTCCTGTAACAGGTAATTGAACCGACCAGCTGCGGCCCTTTAAAAGTACTTCATATACGTCGTACCTGCTACGATCAATATAAGAGGCTACGTTCCTGCCGCTCATTATAGAGATTTCGGATTCGGACGAATTGCCTCCGTAAAACAATGCTAAATTTTTTTTCATATATAAGATTAAAAATCTTCGAAATAATTTTCCCCGCCGTTTTTTTCACCGGATTCGGAATCATCTCCGGAACAATCCAGTTCGACATTGAAATTTTTGGGAACCTCAAATTTGTCATCCACACTTATGCCGAGAGTTCCGTCGGCAAGAACTTTCTTCATATATATGCCCCATACGGGAAGCGCCATATTTGAACCGCTGCCCAGTGCAAGACTCCTGAAATGAACCTGACGGTCTTCGGCACCCACCCATATTCCTGTAGTAAGCTTAGGCATATAACCGATAAACCACCCGTCGGACTGATTATTGGTAGTTCCGGTTTTTCCTGCGATCTGGCCATCCCTTATATAAAGAGACCTTATTCTCGCTCCCGTTCCGTGATCGACCACGCCTCGCATGAGATTTACCATAAGATAGGCGGTCTGAGCACTTATTGCTTCTTTTTTTCTTTGGGTGAACGTTGAAAGGATATTGCCCGTCTTATCCTCTATCCTAAGAACAAATACCGGATCTATGAACACGCCCCTGCTCGGAAAAGTATTGAAAGCGCTGACCATCTGATAAACCGGAATATCCGCGGATCCTACACATAAAGAATATACCGGATCGAGATGAACCTTGATTCCCATGTTGTGAGCCATATTCACAAGAGCATCCGGACCGAATTGCTTCATAAGATATGCCGAAATATTATTGGAACTGTGGGTTAATCCCCATTTTATAGTAACAGTCCTTCCTATCCATTCTTTTTTATCGGTGCTTCGCGGAGTCCAGATAGTATCATTTACAGGAAAAGACTGCGGCACATTAACAACCTTATCGCAGGGGGTATATCCCTCCTGCATGGCGAGTGTATAAAGAAAAGGCTTGAAGGTGGATCCAACCTGACGGCTCCCCTGCGAAACCTGATCATATTTGAAATACCGGTAATTATCTCCTCCGACATAGGCCTTCACATAACCGGTACCGGGTTCCATAGAAAGGAGCCCTGCCCTGAGAAAAGATTTATAATATTTTATCGAATCATCGGGAGTCATAAGAGTATCCACATATCCTCTGTCGTTCCATGAAAAGACACGCATCTCCGTTTTCCTACGGAAAGATGCCATTATTTCGGAAACGGGAACGCCGTTACGCTTCATCCTCATATAACGATCGCTCCACCGCCTTGCCTGTTTCATTATAAGTTCTCTTACCTTAAGCGGAGTATCATTACTGAAAGGGTAATGGCTGCGCCATTTCAGCTCCCTGTTGAAAAGCGGCTGCAGATGATTGCCAAGGTATTCGCTCACGGCCTGCTCGGCATATTTCTGCATCCTGGCATTTATGGGGGTGTATATTCGCAGTCCGTCCTTGTCGAGATTATATTTTGAACCGTCGGGTTTCTTATTCTTGTTAAGCCAGCCGTAGAGCGGATCGTCATGCCACAATGTGGAATCGGCGATAAAATTGTCATAATTAGAATATCTCGAACGCACAGGCTCCCTCGCCGACATGGTCTTTTTTAGCATATCGCGGAAATAAGGTGCGAGCCCGGAATTGTTATCCTGCACCGAGAATGAAAGCTTGATAGGAAGCTTTACTATTGAATCATATGTCTTTTTGTCAAGATATCCGTATTTTTCCATCTGGGAAAGAACATGGTTCCTTCTTTTTAGGGCAAGTTCCGGATGTCTTACAGGGTTGTATCTGGTTGGCATATTTACTATACCTACAAGCAGGGCACTTTCCTGAAGATCGAGATCCACGGGATCCTTACCGAAAAACGTATTGGATGCAGCACGTATGCCGTAGGCATTACTGCCGTAAAAAACGGCATTCAGGTACATGCTTAGTATTTCCTCCTTGGTATAATCGCGCTCCAGCTTTACTGCGGTTATCCATTCCTTAAATTTATTTACGGCAAGCACCGCATACCTGGCTCCCGGAAAATGCACGGTAACCGTATCCCTTGGATAAAGCGACTTTGCCAGCTGTTGTGTGATAGTACTTCCTCCGCCTCCGGAACGTCTGTTGCCGAACAGCAGAGATTTTACGCTCACCCTAACCAGACTCTTAAAATCTATGCCGCTGTGCTTGTAGAACCTCACATCCTCCGTGGCTACAAGGGCCTCGGTAAGATTTTCAGGCAATTCGTCAAAAGAGACATAGGATCTGTTTTCTATATGAAATGTAGTAAGTACAGAACCGTCTTCAGCCAGGATCTGTGTTGCAAGATTACTCTGGGGATCTTCAAGTTCCTTAAACGAAGGTATATCGGCAAAAACGCCTACAAGCAAAATGCAGATAAGCATAATCATTATAGGTGAAAAAGCTATAATACACAGCCACTTAAAGAATTTACGTCTGTTCTTTATCTTCATATCATCTTTCATTATTTCCGCAAAAATAACAAATTAAATTTGCATTTGACCTCTGTTTATCACTTACTTTGCACCCTGAAATATTAAATAACGGGAGAAATATGGGAGAGAATCTGGTTATTGTAGAGTCACCTGCAAAAGCAAAAACAATAGAAAAATTTTTAGGAAAAGGTTTTACGGTCAAACCAAGTCTGGGACACATAAGGGACCTCGCAAAGAAAAATCTGGGGATAGATATTGACAACGATTTCAAACCGCATTATGTTGTTCCCTCAGATAAAAAAAAGATTGTATCGGAACTTAAGGAATGTTCGCAAAAAGCCGATACCGTATGGCTTGCATCCGATGAGGATAGAGAAGGAGAAGCCATAGCCTGGCATCTTAAGGAAACCCTTAAATTAAAAGAAGAAAACACCAGACGGATAGTCTTCCATGAAATAACAAAAGACGCTATACTAAATGCAATAAAGAATCCCAGAAAAATAGACATGGACATGGTTATGGCCCAACAGGCCAGAAGGATACTCGACAGGCTGGTAGGGTTTGAGTTATCTCCGGTCCTGTGGAAAAAAGTGGCTCCGAAATTATCCGCCGGCAGAGTCCAGTCCGTAGCCCTCAAGCTTATCGTAGAAAGGGAACGCGAGATAATGGCATTCGAATCCACCCCTTATTATAAGGTGTCCGGAACCTTCCATCCCGGCGGAAAACCCAAATCCATTTCCATATCCGCAACTCTCGACAAGAAATTCTCATCAGAAAAAGAGGCCGGAGAATTCCTTGAAAAGTGCAGAAATGCCGATTTTTCCATAGAAAAGGTGGAAAAGAAAAAGATTTCCAGAAATCCGGCCCCTCCCTTCACTACTTCCGTTCTTCAACAGGAAGCATCCAGAAAGCTCGGCTTCTCCGTATCGCTTACCATGAGCGTTGCACAGCAGCTTTATGAAAAAGGATTTATAACATACATGCGTACCGACTCCACCAACCTCGCATCAATAGCTCTCAATACAATAAAACAGGTAATAACGGAGAAATACGGCGAACGCTATTCCAAAGTACGCAAATACAAGACTTCCACGAAAGGCGCACAGGAAGCCCACGAAGCCATAAGACCCACATACATGGCAAACACATCCATAGAAGGATCGAATCTTGAGAAAAAGCTTTACAAGCTTATATGGAACAGGACGGCAGCTTCCCAGATGGCTTCTGCCGAAATAGAAAAGACCAGCATAACCATAGGGGGGAACAAATTCGGGGAAAAATTCATATCTCAGGGAGAACATATCAATTTCGACGGATTTCTTAAGGTTTACCTGGAAGGCAAGGACGATTCCACCGAAGAAGAAACCCAGAATCTTCCGGAACTGGAGACCGGAAACATCATGGAACGCATGGAAATCGAAGCCACCGAAAGATTCACCCAGAAGCCGCCCAGATACAGCGAGGCAAGCCTGGTTAAGAAGCTCGAAGAGCTGGAAATCGGCAGACCATCCACATATGCGCCTACCATTTCCACAATAATGCAGCGGGGATATATAGAAAAGAGCGACAAGGAAGGCAAGGAAAGGAACTACATCAGAATCTCGCTTAAAGGAGACACCCTTACCAGAGAGACGCAAACCGAAACCGCAGGTTCCGAAAAAGCAAAACTTTTTCCAATGGACATAGGCATGTTAGTCACAGACTTCCTGGAAAAAAACTTCGAAGATATTCTCGATTACGGTTTTACGGCGAGAATAGAAGAAAACTTCGATAAAATAGCCGCCGGAAGACTTTCATGGGATAAGCTCCTGAACGACTTCTATTCGCCCTTCCATAAAGAAGTAGACAAGGCCTTAGCAAACACCGGGTACACCAATGCCGAACGTTTCCTCGGAACGGATCCAGCAAGCGGGAAAAAGATTTCCGTAAGACTGGGCAAATACGGACCTTTTGCACAGAAAGGAGATAACGAAGACAAGGAAAAACAATATGTAAGCCTTAGGAAAGGACAACTTATCGAATCCATAACCCTGGAAGAAGCCCTCGAACTTTTCAGGCTCCCCAGGAACATAGGCGAATACGACGGCAAAACCGTTACTGTAGCCATAGGCAGATTCGGCCCTTATATAAAACACGACGGCAAATTCGTATCCCTGAGCAAAAACTACGATCCGCTTACCATAACGCTTCAGGACGCTGAAACACTTATAAAAGAGCATGCGAAAAAAGAAGCCGAGAAACATATAATGACTTTCGAAAAGGAAGACATAGAAGTTTTAAACGGCAGATTCGGCCCTTATATAAAACACGACAGCAGAAATTATAAAATACCCAAAGGAACGGATGCAAAAGCTCTTGACCTTGACAAGTGCCTGGAGATCATAAAGAACACCAAGCCTTCCGGAGGACGCGGCAAAAGGAAATAAATTTCCGCGCAAACAATTCCGCAATAAAGCGGATCGACATATTACCGCATCCCCGTTAATTATATAACAAATCATAAGCAACCGAAGGACATGCCGGCATACGGGGTTTTCATATGATTAAATTCTCATCGTAAAAAGAAAGGTTTTATAAAAATTTATTTATATTTTTGTATAAAACCATTAAAAATCATAACACAATGCCGAAGTATCAAATTGACGCAACAGATCAGAAGATCCTTTCTTTCCTTGTAAAAAATGCAAGAATGCCCTTTCTGGAAATCGCACGTGAGTGCGGGGTATCCGGAGCTGCAATACATCAGAGAGTAAAGAAAATGGAGAACCTTGGCATTATTACCGGTTCGCGACTGCTGGTAAAACCCCAGGCTCTCGGGCTGAACGTTTGCGCTTTCGTCCAAGTAGCATTATCGGAAGCCAACAAATACACCATGGTGATAGAAGCTCTAAAAAAAATCTCGGAAGTAGTAGAATGTCATTTCGTAACCGGAAAATACAACCTGCTTTTGAAATTATACTGCCTCAACAACGACCATCTTATGGATGTACTTATAAATACGATTCAAAACATCCCGTCCGTACAACAAACCGAAACTTTGATTTCGCTTGATGAATCAATAGAACGGCAGGTTTGGGTAAAAGATTTCCCCAAAAAGAAAAGCAATCCGTTCGGTCAGGGAAATAACAACAAGAAATAAACCCGACGGTTAATAGAGGGCATTGGGGGGAAAATTATCGGACAAGGCTTCTGCAATGATGAGATCTTCCGGAAGGGTTATTTTAAAGTTAAGTCTGCATCCCGGATATGTAAGAAGCTTATAGCCCGAATATTCCACAACCGAAGCATCATCCGTAAAAAGCGGAGAATAACTTTTTTCATAGCATCGCTTTAAAATCGAAGAATCAAAGACCTGGGGAGTCTGCACAGAAACATAATCCTTCCTGTCTGCCGCAAAGGATTCCGATATTCGCCCCAGAGAATCCCTGGAGACCTTCCTGAGCGAATCTACGGTCTGTATTACCGGTATCGCCCCTGCATAGCCGGAGGCGGATTCCGTTTTCATCAGCGTAAACATTTTTTCTATCATTTTCGAAGGGACAAAAGGTCTTACGCCGTCATGTATAGCAACAAGACAGTCATCCGGCACATATTCCAGAGCATTCTTAACAGAATGATACCTCGAAATCCCTCCTGCAACAATAGTATGACGTATCATTACATCATGTCCGTTGCAATACTCCTTCCAGTACGGAATATCTGAAGAAGGAAGAATAATAATCATTTCGGTTTCGAAAGAAAGATCGGCAAAGGCCTCCATGGTTCTCAGCAAAACAGGCTCCCCCTTAAGCATGAGGAATTGCTTTGCAATATTTCCTCCTACCCTGCGTCCCGAACCTCCTGCGGCTATAACTATATAATTTTTCATTTACAGACTGTAACGGTATATGGCAAAAATACCTAAAAGTTTTGTATCTTTACATATTGAAAAAATTTCTTAAAAATACTTATTTTCACAGTGAAAGATATAAAGAGCGCCCTTATTTCCGTATATCATAAAGACGGCATAGAAGAAATAGCAGGTAAACTGTCCGGATCGGGAGTTGAAATTTACTCCACGGGAGGAACTTACAAATTCATTAAGGAACTGGGCATTCCTGTAAAATCAGTAGAATCCCTAACAGGTTATCCTTCCATACTGGGAGGAAGGGTAAAGACACTGCATCCTAAAATTTTCGGAGGCATTCTCGGAAGAAGGGACAACGAATCCGATATAAAGGAAATGGAAGAATATGAAATTCCTGCCATAGATCTCGTAATAGTAGATCTTTATCCTTTTGAAGAATATGTTGCCGCAAATGCACCCGAACAAGAAATAATAGAAAAAATAGATATCGGAGGAATATCCCTTATAAGAGCGGCGGCCAAAAATTACAAGGACGTAGTAATAGTACCCTCTAAGGCCTCTTACGGAAAACTTATTGAAATTCTTAATACAAACGGATGCAAAACTTCGATTGAAGAAAGAAAGGATTTTGCAGCAAATGCATTTCTTGTAAGTTCCCATTACGATACGGCCATTTTCGACTATTTCAACAGGAGCGCCAATATACCGGTTTTCGACAAGAACATAACAGAACACACAGAACTCAGATACGGAGAAAATCCTCATCAGAAAGGCATATTCTTCGGCAAAAAAGAATTGCTTCCCGTTCAGCTGCACGGCAAGGAAATATCTCACAACAATCTGCTGGATATCGAAGCCGCAATAGAACTCATTTCCGATTTTGAAGAAACCACCGTTGCAATAATAAAACACAACAACGCTTGCGGATGCGCTTCTTCCGAAGTCCTTCTGGATGCATGGAAAAAGGCTCTTGCCGGCGATCCCGTATCAGCTTTCGGTGGCATATTCATAACCAACAGGGAAATAGACAAGGCTACCGCAGAAGAGATGAACAAGCTGTTTTTCGAAGTCGTAATAGCGCCTTCTTATGAAAAAGAAGCTCTCGAAGTCCTCGAAAGCAAGAAAAACAGGATCATACTTCTAAGGGCGGATGCCAAACCGGCCGACATAAGATTCAGATCCATGCTGGGCGGAGTTCTTCTTCAGGACCGCGACACTTTCCTTGAGAAACCGTCCGATCTTAAGCCCGTAACTAAGATAACACCTGCCGATTCCGAAATCGAAGATTTGCTGTTCGCAAACAAGCTGGTAAAACATTCTAAATCCAACGCCATTGTATTAGCCAAGGGGAAACAATTATATGCCAGCGGAATAGGCCAGACATCGAGGGTAGATGCCCTTAAGCAGGCGATTGCAAAAGCAAAAGCCTTCGGATTTGACCTGCACGGAGCCGTAATGGCTTCCGATGCATATTTCCCATTCGGCGATTCCGTAGAAATTGCAAACGGAGAAGGAATAAACACGGTAATACAGCCCGGAGGATCCATAAGGGATCAACAAAGCATAGATTATTGCAACAATAACGGAATGTCCATGGTATTTACAGGCAAAAGACATTTCAAACACTGATAGGCTCCTTAATTTTAACAACCAAAAAACGTTGGACAATGGCTTTTTCATTTTTAACACAGGAACTGGCAATAGATTTGGGTACCGCAAATACGGTTATATTTCTCAACGACAAAATCGTAATCGACGAGCCTTCCATAGTAGCCATAAACAAGAATACGGGCGAAACCATAGCCTGCGGATACCAGGCCAGGATGATGCATGAACGTACCAATCCGAACATCATAACCGTAAGGCCGCTGAAAGATGGCGTAATTGCCGATTTCAACGCTGCGGAACAAATGATCCGCGGCTTTGTAAAAATGATAAACACCAAACGGTCGTTCTTCGCTCCAAACCTTCGCATGGTAGTCTCAATACCATCGGGAAGTACTGACGTAGAAATAAGGGCTGTAAGAGATTCATCAGAACATGCGGGAGGTCGCGACGTATACATAATATATGAACCGATGGCTTCCGCCATGGGCATAGGTCTCGACGTTCTCGCTCCGAGCGGACATATGATAGTGGACATTGGAGGAGGAACCACGGAAATTGCCGTAATTTCACTCGGAGGCATAGTCTGCAAGGAAAGCATAAGAGTTGCCGGAGACGTATTCAACACCGAAATACAGCAATATATGCGGCAGCAGCATAATATAAAAATCGGCGAAATAACTGCCGAAGCCACAAAAATAAATGTAGGAGCGGCTATTACCGAACTTGAAAATCCGCCCGAACCATACGTTGTCAAAGGTCCCAACCTTATGACGGCACATCCAGTGGAAGTTGCCGTAACAAGTCAGGAGATCGCTCTGTGCCTCGACAAGTCGCTTGCGAAAATAGAAACCGCAATACTTACCGTCCTTGAACAGACACCTCCGGAATTATACGCCGATATAGTAGAAGAAGGCATTTATCTTACGGGAGGAGGAGCCCTGCTGAGAGGGTTGGACAAGAGACTGACCGACAAGATAAATATAAAATTCCAGGTAGCTGAAGATCCCTTAAGAGCCGTAGCCAGGGGAACATGCCTTGCCCTTAAGGATATAAGGAAATATCCTTTCCTTATGAGATAGGAAAGCTTCCGTTCCCTCAAATTCATAATTCCTGCAATAGATAATGAAAACGCCAGGCCCTGTTTTTAACCATATATTAAGATTTCTGCTATTTATTGCGTTGGAAGTGTTATGTGTTGTTATGATATCACATAACGGCATAATACAGCACTATACCGTATCAAAGGAAATAAGGAACGTACAATCCTTTTTCTGGGAAAAAGGGTCGGATATAAGGAATTTCTTCAACCTACCGGAAATAAACCGGCGGCTGGCCTCCGAAAATCTTTCCCTTTTGCGAAAAAACGTAAGATACGGCGAGATAATAGATTCGATCAATCATGCAGGCAGACTCGTTCCGGGCATAAAAGAAGATTCCGGCGGGAATTTCGTTTTTACCATGGCACGGGTAATAAAAAACAGCCTCGGGTCTTCACATAATTTTCTCATAATAAACAAAGGCAGTGCAGACGGTATAGAAGAAAATATGGGAGTTCTCACCCCCTGCGGTGTTATAGGAATAACAAGAGCCGTAGGAAGACATAATACTTTCGTATATTCTTTTCTGAATGCCAAACAAACCTTGAGTGTACAAATAGGGCATTCCAATCTGTTCGGACCGCTGACGTGGAACCAGACCGACCTGCACGGCGTTACCCTGAGCGACATACAAATCCATATTCCCGTAAACAAGGGGGATACTCTCTTTACAAGCGGATATTCGTCGCTTTACCCGGCGGGCATCCCTATCGCCATAATAGAAAACTCATCCATAAAAAACGGAATAAAGCAGGAAGTAGGAGCATCGCTCATAGAAAAGATGAATGCCGTAAATTATGTTTTCGTGGCCAGGAATATAAGGAGAAAAGAAATAGACAGCCTGGGCAAGGCCTTTGATAAAAAGAGCAATGAAAAATAGTATAAAATATCCTCTGCTGGGAATAATACTTTTGATTATACAACTGTTGATAAATGAATTTATTAACGTTTATCCTCTTTTATATATAGCGGTATCTCCTCTTTTTCTGATAGTCATAGACAATAAGATGGATACCATGCTGCTCATGCTGATTGCATTCGCATTCGGATTCCTCACCGACCTGTTTACCGGGGGAGTACTCGGACTCTCTGCAGGGGCGCTTACCGCCGCAGCTTTCTTCAGGAATTCCATAATGTACCTGTCCGTACCGCAAACCACTTTGGAAAGCAGCGGATCATTAAGCTGCAAAAACATAGGAACCGAAAAATTCATAATAATATCGCTGGTATGCTACGCTATATTCTTTGCCGTTTATATAGCTCTGGATTCTATAGGATCATATTTTTGCTTATATTCAATCATCAGGTTCCTTGTAGACGTAATAATAAATACAGGCATTGCGGTTCTTATAGACACCGCAATACTTAAAAATTTCTAATAAAGGAGGCGTACCTCTTGACGAAGAAAAATATAATAACAGCAGGAATACTTATAGCCGGAGCAATCCTTACAGTAAAGCTGTTTCTTCTGCAGGTCGTAGACAGGCAATATAAGATAACGGCGGAAAACAATGCATACAAATACATAACCATATATCCTGCAAGGGGAATAATCTACGACAGAAACGGAAAGATTCTCGTAGACAATAAAAATTATTATGACATAATGATAACCCCAATGGAAGTTTCGGCTTTCGACACCACGGATTTCTGCAGGATTTTTTCCCTTGATATAAAAGATGTAAGAAGAAGACTTGCATCTTACAGGAAGCATAAAAGAATAATAGGCTTCCGCACCCTCCAATTTCTAAAACATGTTCCTGTAGAAACATACAACGTTTTTGCGGAACAGTCCTACCGATTCCCCGGATTCGGGGCCGTAATGAGATCCACGCGGGAGTATCCGTTCAATGCGGGAGCGAATCTTTTCGGATATATATCGGAAGCGGATTCGGCTTTTCTTGCAAACCACCCTTCATATCGCATGGGCGACTACATGGGGGCCACGGGGCTGGAAAACGCCTATGAGAAATATCTAAAGGGCGAAAAAGGATACAACATATACGTAAGGGACGTACATAATAGAATAAAATCCCGACTGGAAAACGGAGAATACGATAAGAGTGCGATCCCGGGACGGAATCTGTCAATTTCCATCGACGGAGACCTGCAGCAATACGGAGAAGAATTAATGAAAAACAAGGTAGGCAGCATCGTTGCCATAGAACCGTCTACAGGCGAGATTCTGGCAATAATATCAAGTCCCGGAATAGATATAAACGAACTTGCCGATATAAGCAAATATTATAACAAAATCATAAACGATCCCTACAAGCCAATGTTCAATCGCGCCATAATGTCCGAATACCCTCCGGGATCGGTATTTAAGGCTGTAAACGGATTAATAGGCCTGCAGGACAGCGTAATAACTCCGGCTTCGGAATTTTCATGCCACGGAGGATTCCACTACGGCAACAGGAAACTGGGATGTCATATTCACAAATCGCCCCTTGATTTCAGAAATGCCATAAAAATGTCGTGCAATACATATTTCTGCAACGTCATGGTTGCTATAATGAACAATAAGAAATACAAGAACATAGACGAAAGATTCGATCACTGGAGAAAAATGGTCATGAGTTTCGGCTTCGGCAAAAGACTCGGCAGCGACCTTCCCTCTGAACTTGGAGGGAACGTACCGTCTTCTTCATACTACGACAAGCTTTACGGAAAGAACAGATGGAACGTCTATAATATAATTTCTTTATCAATAGGGCAGGGAGAGCTTGGAATAACGCCGCTGCATATGGCAAACCTTGCAGCTATAATAGCCAACCGGGGCTATTATTATGTTCCGCACATTATAAGAAATTCACCAGACAGTACAGACAGACGCAAATTCGAAATAAGACACTATACAGCAATCGGCAGCAGTCATTTCAAACCTCTGATAGACGGTATGTATATGGCGGTCAATTCTCCTCCGGGCACCGGAGGAACTGCCGGACTGGCCCGTGTAGACAGCCTCAACATCTGCGGGAAAACCGGCACCGCTCAAAATCCGCATGGGAAAGACAACTCGGTATTCATTTGTTTCGCACCTGAGGACAATCCCAAAATAGCCGTAGCCGTATATATAGAAAATGCCGGATTCGGCGGAACATGGGCTGCCCCCGTAGCTTCCCTTATAATAGAAAAATACCTAAAGGGAAAAACAGGACGCCCGTATATTGAAAAATATGTAATGGATGCCGATCTTAAACAAAACGTGCACGTTAAGGAAAAATAAAATATGCTGTCCGATAAAATGAATAAATACAGACATCTCGACTGGATCCTCATATTATGTTATCTTTTGCTTATATGCATAGGATGGATGAATATTTATTCTTCGGTATATTCCGAGGGGAGCAAATTCGTTTTCGACTTCTCAAAAAAATACGGGATGCAGATAATATGGATAGTCACTTCCATAATCATAGCTATCCTCATCACCTTTGTCATTAGTTCCAAGCTGTACAGGGCCCTGTCTCCGCTACTGTATGTATTTGCCATAATATTGCTGTTTTCCGTAATATTTCTGGGCAGAGATATCAACGGCTCCCATTCGTGGTTCGTACTGGGTCCCGTAAGCTTTCAGCCGGCCGAGATATCAAAACTTACCACATCGCTGTTTCTGGCTTATGTAATGAGCAAATACGATTTTAATCTTAAGAAAATAAGAAATACATTAACAGTAATGCTTATCCTGTTGCTTCCCATGCTTCTTATGGTAATGGAAAAAGAAACAGGATCGGCTCTGGTTTATCTTGGTTTTACTTTCATGCTGTATCGCGAAGGCATGAGCGGATGGTTCCTTTCATTCGGAATGCTGGCAATCATGTTATTCGTAATAACACTAAAATTCTCCCCGCTTCCGGCTATAATTTTACTTTTCGCAATTTTTATGATAATAGACGGATTATTCGGGAGAAATTTAATCGAAAGAATTTTAGAAGCCACTCCTGTTATTATTCTGCTATCTTTCCTTCCCGGAATTGCCGGACTTAAAACATTCCATTTTTTAAAAGCCATAAAACCGGAATATATTGCGGTTATAATAGTGATGATAACGGCAGTTTTTCTTGCAATAAGGAATTCCAAACGGAGACTCGAATATACAAGAGGTTTGCTCATCGGTTTCGTATGCGCTATCCTGCTAATATTTTCGGTAGATTTTATTTTCGACAAAATACTTCAGCCGCATCAGAGAGCGAGAATAGAAAATCTTCTTGGCATAACGGAAGATTTGCAGGGGAGCGGATACAATGTAAATCAATCAAAAATAGCCATAGGTTCCGGAGGATTTTGGGGAAAAGGCTATTTAAAGGGGACTCAGACTAAATACAATTTCGTGCCGGAACAAAGCACCGATTTCATCTTCTGCACCATAGGCGAAGAATGGGGGTTTGCGGGCTCTTTTATGGTAATAGCCATATATCTGATAATGATCCTCAGAATAATCGGCCAATCGGAAAAACAAGAAAGTTCGTTCACAAGGATATACGGATATTGTACGGCATCCGTATTCGCAATGCACGTATTCATCAATCTTGGAATGACAATGGGAATTATGCCGGTAATAGGCATACCTCTCCCCTTCATAAGCTACGGAGGATCCTCAATGTGGAGTTTCACTATCCTCCTGTTTATATTTATCAGGCTGGAACTTAGCGAATGGGAATATTAATGAAAATCAAACTAGATTTTCTTGAAAACGATACATGCATTATGTCCGCCGAAACCGAAGGTATTGTTCATAGCAACATTTACATTCCTCTTCTGCGGATTGTTAAGCGTAAGATTCAATTTGTAGTCTATTTCCGGATCCTCTTCCCTGAAATTGATAGTAGGCGGAATTATGCCATTGCATATGGCTTCTATGCACGCTATTGATTCTATCGCTCCGGCTGCACCAAGCAGGTGGCCGGTCATTGATTTGGTGGAACTTATATTAGGACTATATGCCGATTCTCCGAACACATTCTTTATTGCCTTAAGTTCGGCAATATCCCCCAGAGAAGTGGATGTTCCGTGAACATTTATGTAATCCACATCTTCCGGAGCCAAGCCTGCTTCATTAAGTGCAAGTTTCATTACCATGCCTGCACCCAAACCTTCGGGATGCGGAGCGGTAATATGGTAAGCATCCGCCGTAGCGGCAGATCCTACTATTTCTGCATATATCTTGGCACCTCTCGAAACGGCATGTTCATATTCTTCAAGAACAAGGATTCCCGCTCCTTCTCCCAGAACGAACCCGTCTCTCGTCTTGTCGAAAGGACGGCTTGCAGTCATATAATCGTCGTTTCTTGTTGAAATGGCTCTCAGGGAATTGAAACCTCCGACACTCGGAATAGTTATGGGAGCTTCAGCACCTCCGGTTATCATCATGTCGGCTCTGTCCATTTTTATGGTATCATATGCTACCAGAATTGCATGCGACGAAGATGCACATGCGGAAACAGTAGCAAAATTCGGCCCCATAAGTCCGTATTTTATTGAGATATGGCCAGCTGCCATATCGGGAATCATTTTAGGAATTAAAAATGGGTTAAAACGAGGAACTTTACCGCCCTCGCAATAACCCATTATTTCATTGGTAAGCGACTCGATCCCGCCTATTCCGGATCCTATTACGGCACCTATCCTGGCTTTGTCGGTTTTATCAAGATCAATTGCCGAATCCTTTACGGCTTCCGACGCCGCACAATCGGCAAAAAGACAATACCTGTCGAGTTTCCTCGCTTCCTTGCGATCTATATCGAGACACGACTGATCGAAGTCCTTAACCTCGCAAGCAAACTTCGTGGAAAAAAGAGACGTATCGAATCTTGTTATTAAACCGCATCCGCTAACACCTTTGTTAAGATTGGAAATAAAATCTTCTACATTATGCCCCAACGGGTTGATCGTTCCCAAGCCGGTAACTACTACTCTTCTCTTATCCATACTTATAAGTTTACTCGTTAAAAAAAATAAAAATTATTTCTGTGCGCCTTCCTGCTTAGCCTTCTGATCCTGTTCAATGTATTTGATAACATCTCCGACAGTTGCAATCTTTTCCTGAGCATCATCCGGAATCTTAATATCAAAAACCTTTTCGAACTCCATGATTAACTCAACGGTATCGAGCGAATCAGCGCCTAAATCTTGAGTAAAGCTTGCTTCTGGTTTAACATCAGCTGCATCAACGCCCAATTTATCGACGATGATTTCTTTTACTTTAGAAGTGATATCTGTCATGATTTTAAAATTTAATTTGTAAATAAGTTTATAATTTTAGTATAAGATTCTATTTTTCAAAGCGCAAAGATAATTAAAATTTTAATAAAACAATTACCTGCCGTTTTGGTGGCCTTTGGAACATTATTCATACCTTTGTAAAAGGTGGAAAAGGTTTTAAAAACGATCTTATAAATGGTAAATATAGCAATTTTTGCTTCCGGTGGAGGTACCAACGCTGAAAATATTATAAAATATTTCAATTACGGATTCGAATGCGGCAGTAATTTCAAAAGGAAACAAGCTGAAACAGAAAAAGATAAAGTAAGAGTTTCAATGGTAGTCTGCAGCAGTCCGTCGGCAGGCGTACTAAAAAGGGCCGAAACCCTTAAAATTCCCGCATTCGTACTTGGCAGGGAAGAATTGACCGCAAATACAGACAAATTAAGAAAGATCCTCAACAAAGGTCATGCAGACATTATAATCCTTGCCGGATACCTTCTTAAAATCCCCGACATACTGCTAAAATGGTACCCCGACAAAATAATAAACATACATCCCGCCCTTCTCCCCAAATACGGAGGGAAAGGCATGTACGGACATCATGTACATGAAGCCGTAATAGCGGCAAAAGAAAAAGAATCGGGAATAACAATCCATCTTGCAAACGAGAAATACGACAGCGGACGGATACTCTTCCAGGCTAAATGCAAAATAGAAACTACGGACACACCCGATGATCTGGCTGCAAAAATACATATCCTTGAGCAGGAGAATTTTCCGAGAGTCATAGACGAATTCATCAGATCAGCGAAGTAGCCGTCGCTAATTTGCACTATATTTGTAATTATTATAAACAAATATATCATTCAGGGGAAAAATGAAAAGACTGCATAAAATAAAATTCTTGAAAGGTCTGCTTGCTTTAGCATTCATGATCACCGGCATACACAATCTTGACGCACAGATGATAAGCCAGCCGTTTACATGGACGGCAAAAGCCGTAGCGGTACACGGCGATGTAAAGGACTTGCAGGACGGGCAATCCGGAAAAAATTCGCAACTTTATGAAATAGAGATAGAAGGGATCAGTAACCCCGGATGGCATATATATGACATGAAGGAGTATAAAGACGGCCCTATTCCAACGGCCATAAATATTCCGGAGCAAAAGGGTATACGACAAATCGGAAAACCTTACGTAAAAAGCGAGGTAAACGAATATTATGACGACCAGTTCAAAATGAAAATAGGGACTTTATCGTCACCTGTAAAATTAGGGATTAAGATCCTGGCAGAAAATACGCCTTCCGCAGAGCTTACAATATCATGGCAGGCATGCAACAATAAGGTATGCATGCCGCCGGACAGCAAGGATCTGCATGTGACCCTGCCCGCAAACAAAACAGGAGAGATAAAACCGGTCGCCGAAAATATTCCGGGGCGATCAAAATCATTGTGGTCAATTATATTGGAAGCCATCTTATGGGGTTTCGTTGCATTGCTTACACCCTGTGTTTTTCCAATGGTTCCCATGACTGTTTCGTTTTTCCTCAAAAATTCCGGCAAATCCAAGGCAAAAGGGAGGCTTTTCGCATCGATTTACGGCCTTTCGATAATTTTTTTGTTTACCGTACCTATAGCTATAATCATATTAATAACATATATAGTAGGAGGAGGAACCGTAACGGCAGATATCTTCAACTGGCTTGCCACGCACTGGATACCTAATATATTGTTCTTCCTTATCTTCATGATATTCGCGGCAAGTTTCTTCGGAGCTTTCGAAATAACTCTGCCGGGCTGGATGGTAAACAAGTCGGATAAGAAATCCGACAGAGGAGGGTTTATTGGTGTTTTCTTTATGGCTCTTACTCTTGTTCTGGTTTCTTTTTCCTGCACCGGCCCCATAGTAGGATCGGTTTTGATAAAAAGCACGCAGGGGGCCATATGGGAACCCATCATAGTCATGTTCGCTTTTTCCGTAGCTTTTTCCCTGCCTTTTACCGTATTGGCATTCGTTCCTTCCCTGCTGAAAGATCTTCCCAAGAGCGGAGGGTGGCTGAATTCGGTAAAAGTTGTATTGGGATTCATAGAGCTTGCTCTCGGACTTAAATTCCTGAGCGTGGCAGATCAGGTTTACAGATGGGGCATTCTGGATCGTGAAGTTTATATTGCGCTGTGGATAGTAATCTTCGCCCTGCTCGGTTTTTATCTGCTTGGTAAAATAAGATTCGCACATGACTCTAAGACTGAACATGTAACTGTAAAGAGATTGTTCCTTGCCATAATAGATTTTGCATTCGTAGTTTACATGATACCTGGAATGTGGGGAGCGCCCCTTAAAGCTCTCAGCGGATATCTTCCACCTATAGAAAGTATGGACTTCAACCTGTCGGCCGTACAGCCCCTCCCTTCGTCTGGAGCTCTTTCTGTTTCCGGAACCGGACGGCAATCCACCGCTCCTGCTGATCCTGAATTATCCGGCGACGGTTCGGAGGTTTCGGAAATGGGACTGAAACATCCGCTCGGACTGCATGGATTTTTCGATTACGGAAAGGCCCTGGAATATGCCTCGGAATCCGGCAAGCCGCTGTTCATAGATTTTACCGGAGCCGCTTGTGTCAACTGTAGGGAAATGGAAGCCAAGGTGTTAAGCGACAAAAGGATCATGGACCTTCTTAATGAGAAATTCGTTTTCGTATCTCTTTACGGAGACGTTAAGGCCCGCGTAAATAAAAAAGACTTTGTAACTCTCCCCGACGGAAAGGTTCTTAAAGCACTGGGAAAGATAAATACAAATCTGGTAATGACCAGATATCAGGTCAACGCCATGCCATCCTATATAATAACCGACGGAAAGGGTAAAACACTTATCCCCCCGCGCGGTTATAATCTTAACAGAGAAGATTTTATCGACTTCCTTAAAAAAGGACTTGACGCATACGGAAAGATGCTATAAGGCAAGATCCACGTCTCGGGAAATAAAAACGACTATCTCCCGGACACTATTCGGGCAGAGAAGTTACGAGATGCCTGTCTCCGTATCCGTTATCCACACGCGATACCGCTGGCCAGAATTTATTATCCTTTACCCAGGCAAGCGGATAAGCGGCTTTCTCACGACCGTATTTATGGTTCCAGACGTCCGCGCAAACTTCTTCGGCAGTATGCGGAGCATTTTTCAAAGGGTTATCATCCTTATCATATTCTCCCGACTTTATTTTTTCACAATCTTCCTTAATGTCTTTAAGCGCTTCAACGAATCTGTTGAGTTCCCCAAACGGCTCGGACTCGGTAGGTTCTACCATAAGCGTCTCATGAACAGGAAATGAAAGAGTAGGAGCATGGAAACCGTAATCCATAAGGCGCTTGGAAATATCGTCCGCACCTATTCCGTACTCTTCCCTGAAACCCTGACAGTCGAGGATGCATTCGTGGCCTACACGTCCGTTAGCTCCTGTATAATAAGTCCTGAATTCAGGGGCGGCCTTTGCCGAAATATAATTGGCATTGAGAATAGCCACCTGGGAGACTTTCTTAAGACCGTCAGCCCCCAGAAGTTTTATATAAGCATATGTTATAGGGAGCAGCATGGCATTTCCGTACGCTGCAGCGCTTACCGCATCCATTCCCCTACCTCCGGTGGTAGCATCGAGAGGATGCCCCGGAAGGTATGCAGAAAGAAAAGATCTGCAGCATATCGGACCTACTCCCGGACCGCCGCCGCCGTGAGGCATGGCAAAAGTCTTGTGCAGATTAAGATGGCATATGTCCGCTCCTATCCTGCCGGGGCTGGTAAGGCCTACCTGAGCATTCATATTGGCACCGTCCATATAAACCAGTCCGCCGTTGGAATGTATTATGTCAACTATTTCCTTTATGCGCGCTTCAAATACGCCGTGAGTGGAAGGATAAGTAATCATAAGAGCCATTAACACGTCTCTGTTTTCGGCAGCTTTCTCACGTAGTTCGTCCACATCTATATTTCCGTGATCGTCACACGATACCTGAACTATTTCACATCCCGACATAGCCGCACTGGCAGGGTTGGTGCCATGTGCTGATGAAGGGATTATTACCACGCGGCGTCCTCCTTCGCCCTTATGCTCCATGTACCTCCTTATTGTAGTCAGACCAGCATATTCTCCTGCGGCCCCGGAATTAGGCTGAAGAGAACATTCGTCGAATCCGGTTATTATGCAAAGATCATGTTCAATATCCTTTATTATTTCCATAAATCCTTCAATCTGGTCTTTTGGGGCCAAAGGATGCATGTCGGCGAATTCAGGCCAACTGAGGGGCATCATCTCCACGGCAGCATTAAGTTTCATCGTACACGATCCCAGAGGTATCATGGAATGGGCAAGGGAGATATCCTTGCGTTCCAGTTTTTTTATGAAACGCATCATTTCGGTTTCGGAATGGTATGAGGAAAAGACCTCTTGCGTAAGAAAACGGCTCTTCCTTTTCATGAAATCCGGACGTATGTCCTGCACTTCCACAGAGTCCGACTTTACTCCGAAAATTTGCAATACGGCTGCAACTTCGCCGGCATCGCTCAATTCGTCGAAACTTATTCTTACACCTTCGCCGCCATAATAGAAATTATATCCTGCGGCAACTGCTTTTTCCCTTATGACCTCGATATCCAGCGGCCTGCCGTTAGCGGATACCGGATTTACCGTATCGAAAAAGTTGTCGCAAGCCAGTTCATAGCCGGCTTTTTTAAGTCCTGAAGCAAAGGCATGAGCACATGAAAAGGCATTTCCGGCAATTCCGTCTATACCTTCAGGACCATTGTAGACAGCGAACATACCGCTCATTATGGCATTAAGTGCAGTTGCAGTACAAACGTTGGATGTAGCCCTCTCTCTTTTTATATGCTGCTCTCTCGTCTGCAGCGCAAGCCTTACGGCCTTTCCTCCGAGACGATCGGTGGTTATGCCTATTATCCGTCCCGGTATATTTCTTTTATACTTGTCCGAAGTAGCCATGAATCCTGCAACAGGACCTCCGAATCCCATTGGAAGTCCGAATCTTTGTGATGATCCCACGGCAACGTCGGCTCCCCATGAAGCAGGTTCGTCGAAAAGCGCAAGCGAAAGAAGATCGCAATATGCCGTAACCATAATGCCTTTTTCATGAGCCCTGCGGCAAAAATCAGAATAATCCCTTACCTGACCGTCTGCAGCAGGATACTGAAGTACGGCGCCATAGCACAAAGGGCTGAATTCATATTTCTCATAATTACCGGTTTCTATCTTTATATCCAGACCTTCGGCTCTCGTTTTGAGCACCGATAATACCTGGGGAAATATATTTTCATCAACAAACAAAACATTCCTGCCGGCCTTTACGGCATCGCGGCTTCTCAGTTCCAGCATCATTCTCATTGCTTCGCCTGCCGCCTGTGCATCGTCCAGCATGGAACAATTCGACAGGGGGAACCCAGTAAGACTGCTTATCATAGTCTGGAAAATCAACAGGGCTTCCAGCCTTCCCTGCGAGATCTCCGCCTGATAAGGTGTATAAGACGTATACCAGCAGGGATTTTCAAAAATATTTCTCATAATTACCGCAGGGACCCCGGTGCCATAATACCCCATGCCTATAAGAGAGCGGAATTTCCTGTTCCTGGATATGGTTCCCTTAAGTTCCCTTATGTATTCGCTTTCCGAAATCGCCGGAGGCAAATCCAGCTCTTTTTCCAGAGTTATGTCGGAGGGAATAGTTTGTTCTATTAATTCATCAAGGGAAGCAACACCGAGAAATGACAGCATCTGCTTTATATCCCCGTCACCAGGACCTATATGCCTGTCGGCAAATTTATATAACATATTCTCAATAATTTTGAAAGAAATATTTCGATTCGTAAGTTCGGAGGCAAATATAATTAAAAAATAATTTACTAAATTTGTTAATTAGCTGTAAGGCATGAAAAATTCCGAAAAGGACGAATTAAAAAAAGAGACGGGCAGAAGAGGCGAGGATGAAGCTTTGAGATTATTGTTGTTGAGAGGACAGAAATTACTGGCTCGCAACTGGAGATACGGACACAAGGAAATAGATATAATAACGGAAGACGAAAAATTCATAAGATTTATAGAAGTCCGTTCCCTCACTTATCCCAATATCGTTGAGCCATACGAAACCATTTCGGAAATCAAGAAAAAGAAAATTATTAACGCAGCCGGAGGATTCCTACGGAAATCGGGACTTCTCAAAGGAATGCAAAAAAAAAAGGAAATAACTTTCGACGTAGTTTCGGTCATTTTCAAAGGCTCCCTAATTAAAATAAACTATATTCCGGACGCTTTCGGTCCTGTATGGTAAAAATACCGAAAACATCAATAAAACAAAAGATTATGGACAAAAACAGATATTGCGTAATAATGGCAGGCGGCATAGGCAGCAGATTCTGGCCTGTAAGCCGCAATGCGGTTCCCAAACAATTTCTCGATATTCTCGGCACCGGAAGATCTTTTTTACAGGAGACATTCAGACGCTTCCTTAAAATCGTTCCAAGGGAAAACATACTTATAGTTACTTCTGAAAAATACGATTCGCTGGTAAGAAAACAGCTTCCGGAATTACTCCCCGGGAATCTGCTTCTGGAACCGCAAAAGAGGAATACGGCACCATGTATAGCTTACTCCATAAATAAAATAAATGAAATAAATCCCGAAGCTACAATTGTCGTATCTCCGTCTGATCATTTAATTCTGGACGAAGATGTTTTTCTCTCAACGATAAGCAGCGCCCTTGACTTCGCCTCGCATCATAACTATCTGATGACGCTCGGTATAAAGCCTACGAGACCCGAGACGGGATACGGATATATTCAGGGGAACATAGAATCAAAGGTTGTAGTGGACGGACATACGGCCTACAGCATAAAGACTTTTACTGAAAAACCTAATGCCGAACTTGCAAAGGTATTTGTTGAAAGCGGGGAATTTCTTTGGAATTCCGGTATTTTCGTATGGAACCTCAAAACAATAATGAACGAAATCAAATTATACCTTCCTGATATATCGGCGCAATTCGAAGAAGGAAGAGGAATATACAATACACCCGGCGAAGCCGAATTCATAAAAAACGTTTATGCCAACTGCGACGGTATATCAATAGATTACGGAGTAATGGAAAAAACGGACAAATCATGGGTATTCGAAGCCTCTTTCGGATGGAGCGATCTCGGAACATGGGATTCTCTTTACGAATATAATTCCAAAGACAATAACGGAAACATGGTGCATGCATCCGACTCCATGCTTGAAAACGTATCTGATTCCATAGTATATTCGGAGGAGAAGGATAAGCTCGTTGTTGCATCAGACCTTAAAAACTATATGGTAATAAATACACGGGACGTCCTGCTGGTCTGCCCGAGGAATCCGGTTAAATTCAAGGGTCTGATAACCGATATGACCATAAACGATTTGGAAAAATATCAATAAAACATCATATATGCCGAAGGAACTTAATATTCAAAGCGAAATAGGAATACTGGAAGGAGTCTTACTGCACACCCCCGGAAACGAAGTGGAAAACATGACGCCTCGTAATGCACAAAGGGCTCTTTACAGCGACATCCTGAATTTATCTATAGCCAGAAAGGAATATTCCCAGCTTTCGGGAGTTCTCGCAAAATATGCAAAAATCTATCAGGTTACCGATCTGCTTGTTTCTGTTCTTGGAAATAAAAATGAAAGGCAGAGACTAATCGAAAAAATATGCAGGGAAGAAAACGCTTCCGAATACTACGACGAGCTTATGAACATGGAAACGAAAAAGCTCGCCGACAGTCTTATAGAAGGCGTTCCCGCAAGGATCAATTCGCTTACTTCTTATCTGAATGATGATTATTACGCATTGCATCCCCTCTATAATTTTTATTTTACACGCGATTCTTCCGTAGCCATAGGCAACGAAGCCCTTATATGCAAGATGGCTAGCAAGATAAGACTTAGGGAATCCCTTATTATGGAATCTATATTCAGACATTCCGGCGAATTCAATTGCAACATTATAAATGCCGGCGATTATATGCCCGAAGACAGGCAGGTTCACATAGAAGGAGGAGATGTATTAATTGCAAAAAACGATATCCTTTTAATAGGAAACGGCAACAGAACAAGTTCACAGGGAATAGACGTTCTCATAAAAAAACTCTGTCGCGATAAAACGAATTCAAGAAAAAACATAATAGTACAGCAGTTGCCGGCTTCTCCGGAATCTTTCATACATCTTGATATGGTATTTAATTTTCTCGACAAGGACCAGTGCATTGTTTTCGACCCGCTTATACTTGGAGAGAACCAGTACCAAACCGTACAGATAACCATAGACAACGGAAAAGTAATGAAGATAAAAAGCGTTCCGAACATAATAACTGCATTAAGAAAACTCGGAATGGACCTTGAGCCGATAATCTGCGGCGGAAAGGCCGACGAATGGAACCAGGAACGTGAACAATGGCACAGCGGAGCAAACATGTTCGCCCTTGCCCCGGGCAAAGTTCTGGCTTACGAACGCAATGTACATACTTTAGATGAGCTTTCAGGAAAAGGATACGAGATAATACGTGCATGGGATGTAATAGAGGGTAAAAAAGATATCCTGAATTATAATAAATGCGTAATTACCATAGAAGGCAGCGAACTACCCCGAGGCGGCGGCGGTGCAAGATGTATGACAATGCCGCTCAGGAGAAAGCCCGTGGAATGGTAACGAAAGTATTATTCTATTATTGCCAATAATATGTATCTTTGCCCAAATACATGCGGAAAATGAAGGAACAAATTGAAGAATTGCTTGAGGAAATAAAGGACCTCAAGGCTGAAACGATTCAGGACGTAGAAAATATAAGGATCAGACTCCTCGGAAAAAAAGGATCCGTAACCAGATTATTCGCCGATTTCAGGGAAATTCTTCCGGAACAGAAAAAGGAATTCGGAAAAATGCTCAATCATCTTAAAACCGAAGCTGCCGAAAAAATAGAAGAGCTGCGTTCTTCAGTTGAAGAACATTCGGGAGATGATAAAGGCAACCTTGATCTTACAAGGCCAGGAGACGAATTTGAACTTGGAACGAGACATCCTATATCCATTACAAGGGAAGAAATAATTTCCATATTTACCAGATTCGGCTACGGAGTAGCAGAAGGCCCGGAAATAGAGGATGACTGGCATGTATTCGGTGCATTGAATTTTCCACCGGAACACCCTGCCAGAGATATGCAGGACACCTTTTTCATATCGCAGGGAGAAGATCCCCTGCTTCTGAGAACCCATACAAGTTCTGTACAGATACGGGCAATGGAAAAGATGAAATTACCGATAAGGATAATCTGCCCGGGAAGAGTATTCAGGAACGAAGCCATTTCAGCAAGAGCACATTGCATATTCCATCAGGTTGAAGGCCTGTATATTGACAAAAACGTAACTTTTGCAGATCTTAAGCAGGCACTTGCTTCTTTTGCAAAGGAGATGTTCGGGGATGATACCAGAATAAGGATGCGCCCCTCTTATTTTCCGTTTACCGAACCGAGCGCAGAAGTTGACGTAAGCTGCAACCTTTGCCACGGAAAAGGATGCAATGTATGCAAGGGAACCGGATGGCTGGAGATACTGGGCTGCGGCATGGTTGATCCTAATGTTCTTGAAGCATCGGGCATAGATCCCAAAGAATATTCCGGATTCGCATTCGGCATGGGAATAGAAAGGATAGCAATGCTTAAATGGCAGGTCAACGATCTCAGACATTATTTTGAAAACGATGTCAGATTCCTAAGAGAATTCGAAAAAGTCATATAAAAGCCCGGTACAGTAAGGCAAAAATTTTTGTAATTAAAAAAAATACAATATATTTGCACTCCCAAACCTGCGGAAATAGCTCAGTTGGTAGAGCGCAACCTTGCCAAGGTTGAGGTCGCGAGTCCGAATCTCGTTTTCCGCTCCAAATTCCAAAAGCGAAAAACTGCTTCCACAAAGGCAGTTTTTTTAGCATAAAGGGCTCGAGTGGTGGAATTGGTAGACACGCAGGACTTAAAATCCTGTGGTCAGAAATGGCTGTACGGGTTCGATTCCCGTCTCGAGCACTTTTTAAGATATTCTTCCGACCGTGAAGATTTTTTCCCGCAACTTCCCTGCAAGAAAATATTCATAAAGGGAATGAATTTGAAGGGAATACCTTTCAGCCCATAAAAATATTTTCGTCTAAAGAGGGTTGTTCCTGAAAATGAGGGATAATCCTTTTTTCATGCCTCCGACTCTTACCATTTATCTCTGCATTAGATTGCCATTGATCTTTTGCGATAATATAGCGCAACGTGTTATAGAACAATACATTACATGTAGGGTTGCCACAAAATCCCTTTGCATTCCGACGGAATTTTAAAAGTCACCGTCTTTTTGCTATTAACTTTCCCTGATTTTAGGTAACAGATCGCAGAAAGCTGTTGCATTGCAACAATAAGAATAAACACATAAAACGGACGAAAAAAACATAAATATTCAAAGACTCGATATATAAACATAACACACAATAAATAAGGACAATACAAACACCGCTCCTCCCCTTCTATACAACAAATGTCTGTCGATCCCCGGGCCTTTTCATACAATAGCACATCGACAGAAAACAATCACGAAAAAAATGTATATTTGTAAGGCAAATACAGCACAGAGTTCCTTGAAACGCTGCTCAATCTCTCCACTTTTATCCCCTTTTAATCGAACCAGTTGGAATTGAAACAATCCGGGAACACGATTTCGGTTGCGTTTGAATCTTCTTTTAATCGAACCAGTTGGAATTGAAACCCTTTTTTATTTCGATAGCGGACGCCGGGGTTTTCTTTTAATCGAACCAGTTGGAATTGAAACAAGATTAACCCAGAAGATTTGTTATTTGAACCTACTTTTAATCGAACCAGTTGGAATTGAAACGTTTGGGAGTAGACATGCAACGTTTAATTTTGGCTTCTTTTAATCGAACCAGTTGGAATTGAAACCTTCAGGCGACTATCAGCCTCTCGGCTTAACCGACTTTTAATCGAACCAGTTGGAATTGAAACTGTTATTTTTCCCTTATTCTGTAACAAAGATATTTTCTTTTAATCGAACCAGTTGGAATTGAAACGGGCTTCCGCGTTTTTATCAGATCCGGAGACGGTTGTCTTTTAATCGAACCAGTTGGAATTGAAACCGAAGCAGGTCCGTGGGAGGGTCACGGGCCGCTGACTTTTAATCGAACCAGTTGGAATTGAAACATAGAACAGCTGAAAACTTAATCTTCGTAGTTAACTTTTAATCGAACCAGTTGGAATTGAAACGCAATTCTATAGCAGTTAGGCAACAGACGCAAACAGGCTTTTAATCGAACCAGTTGGAATTGAAACTATAAGTTTCGCACCATTTGTCGTATGTGTATTGCGCTTTTAATCGAACCAGTTGGAATTGAAACAACGAAAGTTCCTTGTTTGCGGCGTTGATCTTCTCTTTTAATCGAACCAGTTGGAATTCGGAAGGAAGTGACCAAGAAGGAATCGGGGGAACAATAGGCAGCAGGGGTGCTGACATATCTTCCCGCATCTGTTTCGAAACTTTTTTATGAAATTGTAGAAGAATTCATAAGTAAAGATTTTTCAATCTTAAAAAAGAAGGCGCCTGCAAGAGACGCCTTTTAAATTCAGGAATATTTAGTGATATTAAAACCGTAAGGCAAATCAGGAATTAACCTTTATATCTACCTCACAGTGTAATATTATGATGCTATCTTTTAACCTCAGTCAATTTAACGGCAATTCCACCTCCGGGAGCAAGATGTATTTTCAAGTCGGTATCGGAAGAGACCTCGGCAGTCCGTTTAACATAATCCATGGCTATGCGATCGGCATTAGCCCCGTCTTCAAAAACCACTGCATCATAAACCCTGCCTCCTTTTAAAAAAGAAAGTTTCAGAGAAATATCTCTGGCATCCCAGTTATTGGTAACCCCCAAATACCATACATCTCCTTTCCTGCGTGCGATGCCAACATACTTACCTATTTCAGACTTCAAAGGAACGGTTTCATCCCAGACGGTAGGAACGCCGGAAATAAAATCCGTACACTCCTGTTCTCTTTCATAATTGGACGGACTGTCGCACAACATGCACAGCGGCGAAAAAAAGATTACATATTCGGCAAGCTGATGGCAGCGGGTTCCCTGACTCATGGGTTCGCTGTAGATATAACGGTAATTACGCTTCGTAGCATTTCTCATGGCTCCCTGCGTATAATCAATAGGCCCTGCGAGCATCCTTATGAAAGGGACGGTTTCATCATAAGTTACCTGATCATCTTCCTTAAGGGAAGCCCATTTCATTTGTTCCAGACCATTCACTCCTTCAAAATTGAGAACATTGGGATAAGTACGATTAATTCCGGCCGGCTTATATGTTCCGTGAAAATCAACCAGAAGCTTGTATTTTGCACATGTGGCAGCGGCACGGGTTTCAAAATCCACCATTTGCTGATCGTCGGCATTCATAAAATCTATCTTGAATCCCTTTACGCCCATTTCGGAGTAATGACGGCAAACCTTTTCCATATCTCTGTCAAACGCATAATACCCAGCCCATAATATTATTCCCACACCTTTCTGCTTACCATAATTTATAATTTCGGGAAGATTTATCTGCGAAATAATCCGGAACAGATCGGCCTTTTTATTAACAGCCCATCCTTCATCAAGAATAACATATTCGATATGATTTGCAGAAGCGAAATCAATAAAAGCCTTATATGTTTTAGTATTTATGCCAACTTTAAAATCTACGCCGAAGAGTCCCCAGTCATTCCACCAGTCCCATGCAACCTTTCCGGGTTTTACCCAGGAATAATCTCCTATAATATTTGGAGATGCAAGCCTGTAAACCATATCATCGTTTAAAAGATCCGAAGCACTCCGGCCTATACAAACTATCCTCCAGGGAAATTCGGCCCCGGCGGCACACTTGGCGATATAAGGTTCGCGTGAAGTTACCAGTCTCTGGAGCATATTATGCCCGCCCTGCCGTGTTGTTCCGGGATAAGGAGCGAATACGGCCGACAAAGTATCGGAATGATTGTAATTAATAAGATACATACCGGGATAATTTTCCAGGTCCGATTCCGTAATACAAACCTTTAATCCGCCCACCTCAACCGCAACGGGAAGGAAGGCGAGTCTGGACGAATCCATTTCATTTATCTTAATATGCCTGTACGTATTCTCAAAAGAATTGAAAAACTGTTGTTCTATACTTTCACCTTCGTCCCTCACATAAGGGACATAAGCTTTCACATCATGAGGAAAAACATATCCGGCATTTTCTTTTTCAACTATAAAATCTTTATCCGACCCGGAGATGAAACGATAAGCCACACCACCGTCATACACCCTAAAGACCAGGCGGAAATCACTGAATAAAAATGTTAACTGATTATAATTATCGGTTACGGAACTCTTTTTATAAAACGGAGAATCTATAACAGACGAATGCGATGATTTTTTTACTTTTTTTAATATCGAATTAACTCCATACCAATTCTTTCCGTATATTTTCATTGATATGTCGGAAGATGAAACCACAAGGGAATCTCTGTAAGTGACATCATATCTTATTGTCTTGCCGACATATATATTCACTTTAACATTTCCGTCCGGAGAAATCAGAGAACGATCTCCCTTACCGAAGATATTCGTACCGCATAAAACGGCCATCATTATAAAAAGGATTTTTTTCATAGTCTATAATCTTAATATTTAAACATTTATATTATTTTTAAGTACAGAAACAATCTCACGCTCCGTTCTTTCGTTTATTATTGAAGCATTACAGTCGCAAACCTCCTTTACTGAGTGTGTGTTTTTCCCACATATATCGGCTCCAAGAACCCGTTTTTGCGCGCATACAGCCTTCAAATAATCCAGCAATACAGGCAAAGTCATGGTCCCGTTGCCCCAATCGGTTACCGCATAATCAATTCCGAGAACGTCGGTATCAATGGAGAGATAAACTGGCAGATCGGGAAAAGCATCAACAATCTTCTTTATATCAATATCCCTGCAGCCCCGCAAGGCAACTTCAGATTCCGTTACTGCAATAACATCTGAACGATAACCGGGTCCTATTTCTTCTTCGGAATCATCGGAGAAGCCTATTATCGCAACCTTCTTCAGCATATCGTTATTGTCCAAAGCCTCACGCACCCATCCTCCGCATGACATTATATCGCCTCCGAACCTGGGAGGAAGCATATCCGTATGATGATCGAGCAATACAAGCATGAACGGCTCCCCTATCCTTTCCATAAACAGCTCCGTTACATAATGATAATTTCCGGAACCGATCTTATGAACTGCGGCAACGGGCATATCAGCTACAAGAGATACGGCAATTTCCCTCGCCTCGGGAGAACAATAACATCGGGCTCCTTCTATATCCGAAAGATCGATATGAAAAAGACCGGCCTTTTCTGAATTTTCCTCCATAATACAAACATGAATTATTATGACCAAGATACTCAAATAACAAAAGATGTGCAATCTTTATTATTTTTGTAATACATCAAAAATGCAGACTGAAGAACAATCATACAGGCAAAGCCGCAAAAAAAAGGTTCTGTATACACTAAACGAATGGAAAAATATCTCGGACTCAAACCCGGAGCGGTCTCCCCTTTCGGCCCGATAAACGACAGAAATAAAGATGCCGGGCTTTTTCCGGAATACCTGTCGAGATGCGAAGGAGAAATTTATGAAATTATATTAACCTAAAGGACTGTGATTTAAACTATGAAAAAAGTACTATGTTCTATTCTTCTTCTCTTTATGTCTTCTGCAATATATGCATCGGACGAAGAAAGCGGGCGCGCCCTTAAGGAACTCGACGGCATAGTAGCTAAAAAAGGCTATTATACGTCGGAGAGAAAAAAAAAGATAAAACGTCTAAAGGATCTGACGGGAATTACTGAAAAACCGGAGCAGATATATAAATTATATGGCAGGATCTTCGATCTGTACAGAGGCTTCCGAATGGATTCAAGTGACGTATACGCACGCAAAAAACTGAAGCTTGCCCAAAATATGCACCGGCAAAAATACATATACGACGCAACAATGAACCTGGCTGAAGTATATGGAACAGAAGGCATGTACAGGGAGGCGCTGGAGCTTCTTGACGGAATAAACAAAAAAAGACTTGCCAAATATCTTCATCCATACTATTTTCACTTGTACAGGACCATCTACGGCCTTATGAGCGACTACGCCTTTGCCAGGGAAGACAAGTGGAAATATGATAAGATAACCAACATATACAGAGATTCTATGCTTGAAGTTAACAGAAAAGGGACTTATCTGTACGCCATGATACAGGCCGACGGTCTTGTGGCAGAAGGGAAGGCATCCGAAGCCATAAATCTTCTTAATGAAAGAATAGGCAATAAAATAGACGGCGACACTCTAAGTACGCTGGCATACACTCTGGCCAAAGCCTACAAAAAAGCCGGGGACAAGGAAAAGGAAGAACATTATCTGACAATCGCCGCCATATCGGATATAAAACAGGGGACCAAAGAATACGCGGCACTCATAGATCTTTCAAAATTACTGTATTATAAAGGAGATCTCAACAGATCATATAACTATCTTAAATGTTCAATAGAAGACGCTTCATTCTGCGGGGCGCGCTTGAGAACACTGGAAGTTTCCGAAATATTTCCCATAGTAGAAAACTCGTACAGACAAAAACTGGCAAGAGAAGAACACCGACGCTTCATAATAATAATATGGCTCAGCATAGTATCCATTATCCTTTCCGTTGTTCTAGTATTCCTTTACATACAAATGAACAAATTAAAAAAAGCCAGAAAAGAGCTGAGCAGGCTGAACGTCAAATTAAAAGAATCCAATCTTTCCCTTACCGAGGCCGATTTAATAAAATCCGAATGTATAAAAAACTACATGGGATTCTGTTCTTTATATATAGATAAGATAAAAGAGTACAGGCACTCCCTTATGGTCTCCGTGAGAAACGATGGAATAAAGGATCTTCTATACAAATTACGTTCGGTATCTTTTCTTGAAGATGAGCTGAAAGACTTTTATATAAAATTCGACAGCACTTTCCTGAAACTGTTCCCCAATTTTACAGAACAACTAAACATGTTGCTTACAAAAGAAGGACATATTCCTGCCAGAAGCGACGGACAGCTTACTACTGAACTAAGAATATTCGCCCTGATAAGACTGGGGATAACCGACAGCAAGGAAATAGCGGCATTTTTGAGATGCTCAGTAACGACCGTTTATAATTACCGTGTAAAAGCCCGCAATAATGCAAGGGGAGACCGAGGCAAACTCGAAGAAGAAATCATGAAAATAGGAAAAATGTAAATTCAGCTATATCAAAACAGCTACTAATTTTAACACTTTCTTAACAATAAGAAATTAATCCTGAATAAATTGTACCGCATATAAGCTACTTTCCAACTACCCGTCAAAAAAGACAGGGTAGTTTTTTTATACCTTGGATCAAAGCAAAGCCGAAAGGCATAAACATTTATACTCTAAATTATTTTATATGAAAAAACTATTCTTGCAAAAAATCCTGTTCGGATTGATTTTGCTGGCCGGATTATTTTTACCGACAGGCATATCGGCACAACAGCAGATTACGGTAAGCGGATCGGTTTTCGACACCAAGGGAGAACCGATAATAGGAGCCAACATCGTTCAGCAATCTAACGGAGGAAATGGAACAGAAAGCGACATGAACGGAAAATTCCGTATCGTTACGGAAAAAGGGACAGTCTTAAAAATCTTCTCGATGGGCTACAAAACAAAAACCGTAGCCATAACGGGCCCGGGGACTTTAAAAATTATTTTAAGCGAAGATTCGGAACTTCTCAATCAGGTAGTTGTCATAGGATACGGAACAATAAAGAAAAAAGATCTTACTGGATCCATCGGATCGGTAAACTCCGGAAGCATAAAGGAATCACCGGTGGTAAACCTGGGGCAGGCTATACAGGGAAAAGTATCCGGCGTTCTGGTAAACGACAGCGGAGCTCCAGGCAGCGATGTATCAATAAAAATTCGCGGACTGGGAACAATAAATAACAGCAATCCGCTGGTAGTTATAGACGGAGTCCCAACGGATCTTAGTCTTTCAGCGCTGGATATCAATACAATAGCCAGAGTAGATATTTTAAAGGACGCTTCCGCAACTGCAATATACGGATCACGCGGAGCAAACGGCGTAGTACTGGTAACTACCAAACAGGGGAGCAGAAGCAATGCAAAGATATCGGTATCGGCAGATTGGAGAATCCAAAACGCAACAAACGTACCCGATATGCTGGACGCCTCACAATATGCGGCATACAGCAACGACATGCTCTTAAATGCAGGAATGACCCCCAACCCCAACTGGTCTGATCCATCTTCCATCGAAAAAGGAACGGACTGGCTGGATGCCATGTTAAGAACAGGATCCGTCCAAAACTATTCCTTAAGTGTTTCCGGCGGAGACGATAAAAAAACATATTATTTATCGGGAAGCATGCTGGATCAGAAAGGCATCGTATTAAAAACATCTTACAGGAGATTTTCCTTCCAGAGCAATATCAATCTTCAATTAAAACCCTGGCTGAAGCTGAGCAACAATCTCACACTGAGCATCGACAATAAAAAATCAGGCGACTGGAGCATATCCGACGCAATGTTCGCTCTGCCCGTACAAAGCATAAAGGATCCCGACGGAAAATGGAGCGGCCCCGACGGAAGTTCTCTCTGGTACGGCGATATCCGCAATCCGGTAGGAACTGCAACAATAAACCATAATACGACAAAAGGATACAACCTCCTCACAAACGTATCCGCGGAAATAACACTGGTAAAATGGCTCAAATTCAAAAGCACTTTCGGCTACGATGCAAAATTCTGGTTCTACAATAATTTCACGCCTGCATACGACTGGAAGCCTATTGCTGTCAGCGAATCCTCCAGATACGAAGGCAGCAATAAATCATTCACATATCTTTGGGACAACTACTTCACATTCGACAAGGATTTTGGCAGGCATCACGTTGACGTAATGGCCGGAACAAGCGCCCAGAATAACAAGTATGACTATTTCGACGCAACCAAGAACGGATATCTGTTCGACAACGTAAGCCAATTCAATAACGGAAGCGACATAAAAAGCGTAGACGGAGATGTAAGCGAATGGTCCATCCTTTCATTTATGGCACGCGCCAATTACACCTACGACGATAAATATCTTTTTACAACAACAATAAGAAGAGACGGCTCGTCACGTTTCGGATCGGGCAATAAATACGGTTTGTTCCCTTCGTTTTCCGGCGCATGGAGAATTTCAAGGGAGTCATGGTTTAAAAACGAATTCCCGTTCATTAACGACATGAAGATAAGGGTCGGCTACGGGGTAACCGGAAATCAGGAAATAGGAAACTACACCTTCGCTTCAACATATAATACAGGAGTATATGTTTTCAACGGGACGGAAGTGAAAGCCCTTTCTTCAGTAACGATGGCAAATCCCGACATACATTGGGAAGAGGTTCGGCAGACGAATATAGGCCTGGATTTTTCTCTTTTAAAAAACAGGATTGCCTTTTCTGTAGACGCATATAATAAAAAGACATGCGACATGCTTGTCAAAGCCGCTATCCCAATCACTTCCGGATACGAAGATGTAACCACTACCTATGTAAACGCCGGCAAGGTAAGGAACCGCGGAATAGAGATGTCGGTTGCAAGCACGAACATAAGCAACGGCAACTTCAGCTGGAAGACCACTGTAAACGCAACTTATAATAAAAACAAGATTCTGGATCTAAACAGCGATACACCTCTTTATCAGAATCAGTATAATAATTCATATATAACAATACAAAAAGTAGGAGCTCCGATAAACGCCTTCTACGGATATGTAACAGACGGCATCTTCCAGACTAAAGAAGAAGTTGAAAGGCATGCTTTGCAGGTAGGCGGCGGAACGGCAGCCGGAGATATAAAATTCAAAGACCTCGACAACAACGGCATAATAAACGAAAACGACAGGACCATAATAGGAAATCCCAATCCCGACTGGATTTTTTCAATAGGTAACACCTTAATTTACAAAAACTTCGATTTTTCAATATTTCTTCTGGGAGTAACCGGAAACGACATATATAATGTAAACGCCATCACTTCCGAAGGCATGTCTTCGGCCACCAACCAGACTACCGCCGTAATCGGAAGATGGAAGGGAAAGGGCACGAGCAATTCCATGCCGCGTGCAGTATATGCAGACCCCAACCAGAACTGCAGGGCTTCGGACAGATTCATAGAAGACGGTTCATACCTGAGAATAAAAAACATAACACTCGGATATAAGCTGCCTGAGAAACTGACCGCCAGACTAAGGATGAATACTGTAAGAATTAACGTCAGCTGTGAAAACCTTGCAACAATAACAGGATATTCCGGATTTGATCCCGAAGTAGGCGTAAACGGAATAGACAGCAACCGCTATCCGCTTTCAAGGACTTTCAGCTTTGGAATAAACATAAACTTTTAAAATCACTTCCAAATGAAAAAGATATTATTACTTTCAATAATCATAATTGGCGTAATGAGCACATCCTGCGAAGATTTTCTTAATAAATATCCAAAGGATGCGGTAAGCACCGATGCCGAAATAACCGAAGATGTGGCAATAGCTCTTACAAATGCATGCTATAAGCCGCTGCAATCCTCCAATCTTTATAACATGAGAATGTGGAGTCTCGATATACTGGCAGGAAACAGCAATGTGGGAGGCGGAGGAGGAACGGACGGAATAGAAACCGTACAAGCGGCCAATTTCGTTGCAACTTCCGACAACGGATTCGCCCTATATATATGGAGAAGCCCGTGGGTAGGGATAAACAGATGCAATATCGTTCTGCAGAATGTTCCAAGTGCGGACATAGACGGAAATATAAAAAACAGATGCCTCGGCGAAGCTTATTTCCTTCGCGCACATTATTATTTCATACTGGCCCAATTGTTCGGAGGAGTTCCGGTAATAACCATGCCGCACACCGCCGGCAAAAGTACGGCCATAGCACGCAATACTCTTAAAGAAACATATTCACAAATTATATCGGACTGCGAAAATGCAATAAAGCTTCTGCCGGAAAAAAGTACGTATGCCAATACCGATCTTGGAAGAGCATGCAAAGACGCCGCTTATACCATGCTGGCAAAAGTTTATCTTGTCCTCGCTCCCGGCGAAAACAATTATTACCAAAAGGTATCAGATTTATGCGATTCCGTTACTGCAATGGGATATGATCTGTCGAAATGCAAATACGAAGACAATTTCGGAATAAAGGCAAGCAACAACGCAGAATCCCTTTTTGAAATACAATATTCCGGGAACACCGACTACGACTTCTGGAACAGCGATGCTCAATGTTCCTGGCTGAGCTGTTTCATGGGACCGAGGAATTCGGGAATGGTAGCCGGAGGGTACGGCTGGAACCAGCCTACGCAGGAATTCGTTAATTCCTATGAAAAGGGAGATATAAGAAAAAATATAACCATATTATATGACGGATGTCCGGATTTCGACGGACATAAATATTCCTCTTCTTATTCCTACACAGGCTATAATGTAAGAAAATTCCTGGTAACCAAGGAAATTGCCGCAGAAACGAATGAAAACCCGAGCAACTTTGTGGTTTACAGATACGCGGACGTCCTTCTTATGAAGGCTGAAGCTCTCAATGAAACGGGAAAACCGGCACAGGCCGAAGCTCCTCTCAACATAGTACGCGAACGTGCAGGATTAGCGGATATCAGAGGGGAAAACGAAGAAGAAATGCGGAAAACAATAATACATGAACGCCGTATGGAATTCGCATTCGAAGGGCAAAGATGGTTTGACCTTATAAGAATAGGTACCGGCGGAGAATATGCATTAACTTTCCTGCATTCTATAGGAAAGACAAACGCCACAAAAAACAGGCTGCTGCTTCCTATTCCGCAAACGGAAATGGACAGCAACACAGCAATGACTCAAAATCCGGGTTATTAGAATAACAATGCAAAACACAAGACATCATGAAAAAAATATATATAATACTCCTCATTATCTTTAGTTTGACTGCAATATTTTCATGCAGCGACAACCTTAAGGAAATGAACAAGGGCGAAGAGAAGCTCATATTATCGGCAAAAGGCACCGACACTCTTGCAGAATTAAACGCCGGCGACAGCGGAATAAACTTCTCATGGACAACAGGAAGCAATTCAGGCACTGATGCAGCAATAAATTACACATTGCAAATTACAATATCCGGACAGAATTTTACAGGAGCTTACAGCGTAAATCTCGGACAGGGAACATATTCCATGTCATATACTCAAAAAGAATTAAATAACATACTGCTCAACGAGCTGTCTGCTACCCCCGGAGAAAAACAAACATTCCAAGCCCGCATTACGGCTACGGTGGCAAATGAAGCTGTTGCCGCACAAACTTCCGATGCCAGTTTTGCCACCGTTCCATACAAACCCGTAACACAAACACTTTATATAACCGGAACTTCAACTCCCGGCGGAACGGATTTGGACGGCGCTGAGGAAATGAAATTATCTTCCACGGGAGTATTCACATGGACGGGAACGCTCACGAAAGGTTCGTTCAAGTTCATAACGGCTGCAGGACAGGAACTGCCTTCATACAACCGCAACGCTTCGAAAGGAGATAATTCCACTTTGATATACAGAAACTCGGAAAACGATCCGGATGACGAATTTTCAACAGACTCTACGAATACCTACACTGTTACGGCCGATCTCCTCAATCTTACTATGAAAATAAAAGCCAGCGAAGTGGTTGTTGCTCCATACGATATGATATACATAGTAGGCTCTTTCACGGACTGGAAGTTCATAGAGATGACTCCCGATCCGGTAAATTCCTGCATTTTCCGTTATGGCGCCGTTATAAACTGGAACGGCGGCGGAGAATTCAAATTCGGTACGACCAGCGGGAGCTGGAACAACATGTATCATCCTACCGAACCAGATGCACCATATACATGGACGGAAGTACAGCAGGACGATACCGGCGACAATAAATGGTCAATTGCGGAAGACGAATGCGGCAAGCCGTATAAAATGTATCTGAACATAACTCCGGGCAAGGAATATTTCCATATGGAAGAATTTACCCCCTACCCCGGTCTTTATCTGGTTGGAGATGCCACACCTAACGGATGGAGCATAGACGAAGCAACGCCTATGGCAGCCTCCGGCGACTATACATTTTCATGGACAGGAATATTGACGGCCGGAGAACTTAAAATAACATGCGATAAGCAGTCGGACTGGAACGGGGCATGGTTCATGGCTTCGGAAGAAGATAAACTTCTGGTTCCCGGAACCGAGACCGCACTTTTCGTAGACAAAAGCATTAGTTCAAATGCCGATATAGACAGAAAATGGAAAGTAGCAGAAGCCGGCAGTTATACTCTTACCATAAATCAGCTTACAGAACAAATTACAATAGAGAAACATTAAAGAAGAATGAAAATAAGCAGAATCTTTTCTACCGCAATAATTCTCGTTCTATTCGGAACAATGGGAGCATGCTGTTCCAAAAATAATTCGGGTAGTGGAAAAACGACCGTTCCCGTAAATACGGTAACTTCGGTACGGATCTCCACGGACAAGGCCATGTACCCGCCGGGAAATACCGTCGAGTTTTCAACAGATACAATGCCGGCTAACGCTTATGTGAGATATTATCATCTTGGGACCGTTATCTCGGAAGAGAAACCGGCTTCGGCTTCATGGTCATGGACTCCTCCGGCAGCCGGGAACAAAGGTTATATGGCCGAAATCTTTTCAAAAAACGACGACGGAACGGAAACAGTACTCGGCGCAATCGGCATAGATGTATCGCAAGACTGGACAAAATTCCCCAGATACGGATTCCTTTCCGATTTCGGAGATATTTCTTCATCAGATATGCAGTATACGATATCCGATCTTAACAGACATCATATAAACGGAATACAATTCTACGACTGGCAATACGAACATCATCGGCCGCTTGCAGGAACGGTGAATGATCCCAACGCGTACTGGAAGGATATCGCCAACAGAAACACCTCAATGGCAACCATAAAAGGATATATAGCACTGCTGCACGCACGAAACATGAACGCAATGTTCTATGACCTTTGTTACGGCGCCCTGTCGGATGCAGCATCCGACGGAGTTGAGGATTCCTGGTATCTGTACAAGGACAAAAACCATAGAACAAAAGATTGTCTGGAATTAGCTTCGCCAATGTTCAAGAGTTCTATTTATATAACGGATCCGTCAAATACCGAATGGCAGAATTATCTATCCGGCAAAATAAACGACGTTTATTCGGTCTACGATTTCGATGGATACCACATAGACCAGCTCGGAAGCCGCGGAACTTTATATGATTATGACGGCAATCAAGCCGATCTGCCGTCGGGTTTCTACTCTTTCATTAAGGCAATGAAAACGGCCAGGCCTGATAAGAGTCTTGTAATGAATGCAGTTAACCGATACGGAACTTCAAGGATAGCGGAAACCGGCAACGTGGATTTTCTGTACAACGAAGTTTGGGCCGACGATTCGCAATATTCGGACATTAAGGACATTATAGATAAGAACGAAGTTTACGGCAACGGGAAGCTGCGGACGGTAATGGCCGCTTATATGAATTATGACAAGGCCGAGAATAAAGGATATTTTAATACTCCGGGAGTAATTCTTGCCGATGCGGTAATTTTTGCGCTCGGAGGATCTCATCTCGAATTGGGCGAACACATGCTTGGAAAGGAATATTTTCCAAATGATAACCTTAAGATGGACGGCGTACTGCAAAAGGCCATGCTGAATTATTATGATTTCATAACAGCATATGAGAACCTGCTTAGGGACGGAGGGCCTTTCAATAGCGTTGATATAGACTGCATTAACGGTAAGATGAGTCTGGCTGCATGGCCGCCTTCCTCGGGAAACGTAACAGTTCTGGCAAAATCCATGGCAGACGGGACCCAAATCATCCATCTTATAAACTTGTCAAAGGCAGACTCTTTCAGCTGGAGAGACCTCAACGGAACGATGCCCGAACCTGCGCTTATTAAAGAAGCCTCGGTAATGCTTAAAACAACACGCGCAGTTAAATCAATATGGATAGCTTCCCCCGATATAGACTACGGAGTGCGGAAGACAGTAGACTTTAAACAGAACGGTAACGGCATAACCTTTACCGTGCCATCGCTTAAATACTGGGACATGATAGTTATAGAATACTAATACCGGTGCAATAAAGCTTTAGCAAACTATTTAACATAAATGCAAACGAAGGAGCGAACTTTAATCGCTCCTTCGTTTTTATTGTAATATAATTTCATAGATTTGTCCCTAGTAAACATTATTTAAATAAATGAAAAATCCTTCAAAAGACCCCGACAAGAACAAAAAGTCCGGATCCGGCAAATCCAAAATAAAAGGTACGGTTGTTGGAATAATAACCTTCTTTTTAGTATATTTCCTTGTACAGCAACTGTTTTTTGCATCTCCGTCGCTAAATAAAGTGCTGGCAAAAACCGCAAGCGAAATAAACAAGACATGTCCCGTTATGGTAGACCAATTTACGCGTCTGGATAACGTAACGGCAATGCCCGACAATTGTTTTCAATACAACTATACAATAATGGGGAAAACAGTGGACGAAGTAAATTTAGATACGGCGGCAAAATATATAAAGACGAACATTATTAATAACGTAAAGACTAATCCCGATTTAAAATATTTTAGAGATAAGAACGTTACGCTAATATATAATTACAGGGATAAAGCCGGAGTTTTTGTCGTAAAATATGATATTACGCCCGATATTTACAAATAGGATTACAACTTATAAAACGGGGCGGAAAGCTCAACTCCTTAAGTCAAATCAAAAGCAGGAGATAAACGCCAGACACCGTCAGATGTCATACAGAAACTAACTTTGATATAATGACAGAATCGCTGCATAAATACATTAATAGCTTCATTCAATTATCAAAGGAAGAAATAGAGGTAATTGAGGAAATTTCCGTTTGTAAAAAGATTAAAAAGAATGAACTTATTGCCGAGAACGGTAAAGTCTGCAGGAAAGTTCTGTTCGCCGGCGAAGGATATTTCCGTTTCTTCCATATCGATTCCAGAGGAAATGAAATAACCAGCGATTTTTACTTCGCGCCCTCCTTCATTACATCATATACCAGTTTCATTACCGGAGTTCCGTCTTTTGTAAACGTCCAGGCAATGCACGACATGGATGTTCTTGAATTTTCCAAAGAGGATTTATACGACCTCTATGATAAATATCCTAAATTTGAAAGAGTCGGCCGCTTAATTGCTGAAAAGGTAGCCATAAATTCCGAGGAACATCTTTTTTTATTGTTAAACCAAACGGCGCAGACTCGATACCAAAGGTTATTGGAACAAAATCCACAGTACGTCAATACCATCCCTTTACAATATATTGCTTCCTATCTTGGAATCACCCAGGAGACGTTAAGCCGTATGAGAAAATCCATCAAATGATTTTTTGACATTTGTCAAGAGTTATCATCTTAATTATGAATTCCTTTGCTCCGTATTCATAATTAACAATTTTACAATAATGAAAATGATAACTTTAAAGATGGGGATCGTCATGTGCCTTTTTCTTACACAATCATGTGAAAAAAAGGAGTTATCCTTCAAAAGCGGAGATATATCAATCGAAATTAATACCGGCGGGCACTGGCTGCACGATTACCCGTTGTTGCTTGGTTTAACAAAGAAAAATCCTCCGCAATTTGCAATCTGGCTGGAAGACACCTCGGGGAATTATATTTCCACTGTTTTTGCAACATACAAGATAGCCACCGAAGGGTGGATAAACAACAACGGCAACCGCAGAAAGGAAGCATTACCATATTGGTGTCATAAACGCGGAATCGTATACGAAGACGGATTGTTTCTACCAACTAAAGATAGCCCGCTTGTGGATGGCATTACCGGCGCAACTCCCAAAGAAAATAAAACGATTAAGATTACGCCTGCCGACCTTAAGAAACCATTCGTAATAAAAGCGGAATTCAACCACTCCGTTGATTTTAACAGCTATTTCCCTAAAGATGCACGTAAGGGAGATGATAATTACTCCGGGGGCAGGCAGGGAAGCGGACAACCCGCCGTCATATATTCGGCTACAATTTTCCCGCAAACGACAATGGCTGTCTTAAAACTAATAGGACATAGCAGTCCCGACGGATCGAACGGAAATCTTTATACCGATCTAAAAGAACTGACTACGGCAAAAACCATAGTAGGAAGTATAGTCGTAACAGTAAAATAACGGACATGAAAAAAATATACACAACAATATTATTCATTTTTCTGATACTCCCTTTTGCAAAGGCACAAAACAATAGAATGATTTCCATGCAAATATCATTCAACCAGATAGAAGTAGGCCTGTCACACAGAATTTCAAATAAAAGATTATGGGCGGAGATATATGCGGGCATTGCAAATCAGGATATCAACAGAAGTTTTGATGATTTTACAAGCCGTATGGGTATCAGCTACATATTTCTTCAAAAAAACAGAAACCGGATTTCCCTCCATGGCGGTCTGGGAATATACTTAACGAACAATCATTATTACTCTGTTACGGTTCCATTTATTAATACGGGCATACGTTATTCCAGACTTATAGGCAAAACAAAAAGACACGTTCTGTTTGTCAGCACCGGCTATCGCTATGGCAAGAGAGACTACAGACAAGAATATAAATCAAATACGGCAATCTTTTCAACAATCGGAACATTTAGAGTTGCACCTCTGTATTTTTCCATCGGCTATGGATTTAAGTTCTAAAAACTAATATTCCGACTCGACTACCCTCGCTATAAATTTTATTGTCTTATTAATATAAAATAAGACATGGATGGCAAAAAGCAAGGATAGGATAGACTATTGGATCACCGAATACACAAAAGGAGAATCGGCCGATTTACAAGCTATAACAGAACTTGAAAATTGGATAGGATATTCTCCTAAGAATCTGCGGTACTTCATACGGAGGCTGGAGAAACGCGTTTCCCAAAGCAATTCAAACAAAGAGAAGGTATTCAACAAGGACAAAGCATATAAGGAATTCAAAAAGCATATAGGATTACATGAAAACGAACCGGAGAAGATCTCGTTCCGAATTCCTGTAATTCTTCGTTATGCTTTCATGGCAACCATAATATGCGCTTTCTCTTACATCTCCTTTAAAACGGGGAGAAACGATATCAAATCAAATTTTTCCAACATAGTAGTAGAGGCTCCAAGAGGATCAAGGGTCAAACTTCATTTGCCCGATAGCACTTTGATATGGCTGAATGCAGGTTCTTCACTGTCATACTCGCAGGGATTCGGCATAAGAGACAGAAAAGTGGAGCTGGAAGGGGAAGGTTATTTTGAAGTTGCGCACAACAAAAAAATGCCATTCCTTGTACGATCCAGGAATATAGAAATAAAGGTACTGGGAACCAGATTCGACTTCCGCGATTATAAAGAAGACACGGAAGCCGCAGTTACCCTCATGCAGGGAAGTATTTCTCTGAAAAACCTGTTTAACAATAATGAGAAATCTATCCTGAAGCCCAACGAAAAAGCGGTCTTGGATAAGGAGAACGGTTCGATCGACATCAATACTTCAGAAGCTGCAGACGCCTGCAGCTGGACAAAAAATTTCCTATGTTTCGATAACGAAAAGCTTGAGGAAATCATCAACGAATTACAACGAAGCTACAACGTAAATATACTTCTCTCAAACAAATCATTGGGGAAAATACGGTTCTATGGGATTTTCATTCGCAGGGAACATAGCATAGACGAAATTCTGGAAGACCTTACGCTAACAAGGAAAATACGGTACGAAAAAACCTCGGAAGGTTTTATAATATATTGACAATAAACACTTAATTCTATGAATGCTACAAAAAAGATTATTTTTGGGATAATAATTTTATTTTGTTTTGGTACGGCTGCAACAGCCCAGGACTTTTCCATGAACATGAAAAATGTCACCGTAAAACAAGCTATGTCCCAGTTCACATCGGAAAGCGGATACTCTTTCGTATTTTCATCAGTGGATCTAAATACCGAAATGAAGGTCAGCGTACAAGCCTACGACATGAAAGATGCCTTAAAGCAAATATTTGCAGGACAATCTCTCTCGTATGAAATAAAAAAGAAGAACATAATCCTCAGGAAAAGTAATCCGACTCCGGCGCCACAGGGAAAGCATGTTCGTAAAGTAACTGGGATCGTTAAGGATCCGGCCGGAGAAACGGTTATCGGAGCAGATGTAGTGGAATCCGGCACAACCAACGGCACAATCACCGATTCGAACGGCAAATTCGCTATATCCATAAGAAAAGGAAAATCTCTTCAGGTTTCGTGCATCGGCTATATAACCCAGACAGTAGACATCGGAGAACAGAATGATCTGGTTATTGTCCTTAAAGAAAACTCCAGGGTTCTTGACGAGATTGTAGTAGTAGCTTTTGGTAAAATGAAACGCGAAGCTTTTACAGGTTCGGCAGGCATACTAAAATCGGAAGATCTGGGAAAGGCGCAGGTAAGCAATCCCGCCGAAGTCCTGGCCGGACGTGTAGCCGGAGTACAGCTGAGTAATTCTTCCTCGCAGTTCGGCAGTTCGCCGACAATAACAATACGCGGTTTCGGTTCCATTTCTTCAAGTACATCTCCTCTGATAGTTGTAGACGGCATGCCTTACGACGGTGATCTGAACTTAATCAACCCAAACGATATAGAATCCATGACCGTATTAAAAGACGCGGCTTCAAGTGCGCTGTACGGAGCACGTGGCGCCAATGGAGTAATCATGGTAACCACAAAACGCGGAAAAGCCGGCGCCGCAAAAATATCGGTCGACATGAAATGGGGCTTCAACTCCAACGGGCTAAAGAATTACAAAACGACCGATTCCAGACAGTTCTATGAGACCTATTATAAAATGTTGTATAACTACTACATAAGTGACGCCGGAGGAGCAATGGCCTCTGATATTGCACATTCTCTGGCCAATAAATCCCTTACAAGTCCGTCTAACGGCGTCGGTCCGGGTTATATGGTATATTCTGTACCGAACGAGGAAGATTTCATTCTTCAAAACGGAGTCATGAATCCCCACGCAACCATGGGAGCCGTTTACAATTATAACGGACGGGATTTTTATCTTCAGGCGGACGACTGGAAAAAAGAAGGTCTTCAAGACGGTTTCAGACAAGAATACAACATAACTGTTTCGGGAACTTCAGACCGTATGAATTATTATACTTCCATAGGATACCTAAATCAGGACGGCATACAGGAAGGATCCGGCCAGACCCGCCTGACCGCTCGCCTGAAAACAGATTATCAGGCTAAGAAATGGCTGAAGATAGGTGCCAATTTCAACTATAGTAAATACGATTACTGCCAAACGTCGGAAGGAACGATAGGAACCGGAACAATTTGGAGTACAATAAAGACACAGGCTCCGATATACCCCGTTTATCTGCGTAATGCAGACAAAAAAATAATGATAGACAAATGGGGAGAGAAAATGTATGATTTCGCAAACAGCTACGGCCTTAGCAGAGCCGGCGGCGTTGGCGGAAACTGTATTTTCGCAAACAAATACCGGACTTCCAAGACCACGGGTAATTCCTGTATAGCAAGCGGATATGCTGATATCAATTTGGCAGACGGTCTGAAGTTAACTTTAAATGCCAGTACTTACGATTATGATCGCAGATATACTTACATAATTGATCCTTTCGTGGATTATTATACGGATTCTTCCAATAACGGATCGCTTTCCAAGAGTTCCTCGAGAACTTTTACATACAATACCCAGCAACTACTTAATTATTCGAAGCGCTTTGGGAAACACGAAGTAAGTGCAATGATAGGACATGAATATTATGACTATAAGTACGAATATCTTAGTGCCTCAGGGTACAACTTCGGCATAGAAGGGACCCATGAACTGGGTACATGCCTGAATCTGCACGGCAACCCCAACTCTTACTCCAGCGAATATAACAACGAAGGATATTTTTTCCGGGGAATGTACAATTACAACGGCAAATACTATGCATCCACTTCCTATCGCCGCGATGCCTCGTCAAGGTTCTCTAAAAATCACCGTTGGGGGGATTTCTGGTCTTTAGGAGGAGCATGGGTGATATCAAAAGAAGACTTCTTTAATATTCCCATGGTAAATTCATTAAAACTTAAAGTTTCCGTAGGATCACAAGGGAATGACAACATAGGAAACTATTATTACGCAAACACTTATAACATAGTAAACAACAACAACAACGTAGCTTACCAGTGGCGTCAGAAAGGATCTGAAAATATTACGTGGGAAACAAATACGAACTGGAACACCGGAATTGAATTCGAACTTTTTAATAACAGGCTTAACGGAGGTCTGGATTGTTTCTACCGCAAGACCAGCAATATGCTGTTTTCATTAAACACTCCTCCGTCGATCGGATACACGAGCTATTTCGTCAATCTCGGCGATATGCGCAACACCGGGCTGGAACTTACGTTACAGGGTGTGTTGATAAACAAGAAAGATTTCCGGTGGAATGTAAGCTTCAATATCTCCCATGTAAAAAACAAGGTACTCAAATTGCCGGATGAAATTAAAACTACCACAGTAGAAGGACATAACGGATATGTAAACCTTGATAAATCATATGTCTCCAAATACAAATATTTCGTAGCCGAAGGACTTTCCCTATATACATGGTATTTGCCAGAATACGCAGGAGTGGATCGTGAAACTGGTGAAGCTCTGTATTACAAAGATATTATTGACGACAACGGTAATGTAACTGGTCGTAAAACTACGGATGACCCCAGCCAGGCCACAGATTACCTAAAAGGTGACGCACTACCGAATTTCTATGGAGGAATTGGAACGACTTTAAACTTTAATCAGTTCGATTTCTCAATAAATATGAACTATCAGCTGGGAGGCAAGGCATATGATTATACATACCAGACACTTATGCATACGGGAGGGACCTCTTCCGTTACATGGTCCAAAGACATGCTTAAGGCATGGAGGCCGGAAAACCCCAACTCCAACATACCACGTTTGAGATATGCCGAAAAATATTCACAGAATGCACGCTCAGATCGCTTCCTAATCAAAGCCAGCTATCTGAATATCCAGAATATAAATATAGGATATACATTGCCGGATAAACTCACATCAAGATTTAATGTAAGCAATATGCGACTATATATTTCCGGAGAAAACTTGTTTTTCATCTCAGCACGAAGAGGATTCGACCCCCGCTATTCTTTAAAAGGATATACGAATCCCGAGTTATATTCACCAATACGTACTATTTCCGGAGGTATTACGTTAACATTCTAAACATAAAGGAAAAACTATCATGAAAAAAATTAATATTATTTTCTTTTCAATACTTTTTTGCGGACTGGCAGGCTGCATAAAGGAAACACTTCCCACTCAATATGTACTGGATTCTCAAATAAAAGCTTCCGAATCAGCTCTTAGCGGCATGGTTAATTCCATATATACCATAATGGCCGGATATTCCAACAACGACGGAGGAGTAGAAGAAATTTCATATAGCAGCATGCGTGCCATGCTGGATCACGGAACAACGGAGATGGTCTGCTCCGGATGCAACGGTTATAATACGATGGGAGCCTACTGTTACGGGGCTGTAAGCGCACACGGTTCTAACCGAGGTCTTTACCCGTCCTATCTTTATTATGCATATATAAAAAATGTAAACGACATAATAGGTATGATAAATGTCAAAGACATGGATGATACGCAAAAAGGCTATTTGGGAATATGCTACGCTTTCCGTGCATTGTACTACATGGATTTAGTTCAGATAATGGAATATAAGACACCTACAGACAGCCGGTACGATTATGTAAAGCCGGAAAACGATCTGACCAATCTCGGCGTACCTATAGTTACCGAAAAAACCACATCGGCTGAAGCCTCCAATAATCCCAGAGCAACCGTAGATGAAGTCTACGATCTGATACTAAGCGATCTTGGTAAAGCCGAAAAGTATCTGGCGGACTATAAAAGAACAGACAAGACACAGCCTGATATTGCAGTTGTCTACGGTTTGTATGCCCGCGCCTATACGAATCTGGCCTCCAGAATAAATATTTCCGTAACTTATAAGGATGAGAATACGTATTGGAAAAATGCAAAAGAGTATGCAGAAAAGGCAATAACCACTTCCGGATGTACCCCATTGTCCGAATCCGAATGGACCGATCCGATCAACGGTTTCAATAACAGAAATTCACAGAATTCATGGATGTGGGCGACTTCCATCTCAGAGAATAATACCACAGCATCAAGTACGGGGTCGTTCGTATTTGCAATGATCTTCGGAACCGAAACGAATTTTTCATCATATGGATGGCGTGTCGGACGTTCTCTTGACCGCAAATGGTACGAACGTCTTTCAGACAACGATTTCCGTAAGAAATCATGGCTGGCTCCCAATTTCTTCTACGAGTCCACCAATCAGATCGAAGGCGGAGCATATCTCGTAGAAAGGGACGGGAACGGAAATTTTATAAACAACAAATGGTCAAAGAACGGAGATAATACAAGCCAGACCCAAAGCGACTGGAGCAACGACTATTCCGGCCTTGGGACAGAAAAATACAAGTATCACCTGAACAGTTCGGCCTCATGGATACGTTCTCGCATAAATTTGAGTTACGGATTTCAGTCATGGCCCTGGTTGTACGTAAATATAAAGTTCAGGCCGCATAACGGGGATTATAACAATTATGAAGTTGGCGGAGCTACCGATTTTCCAATCATGCGGGTAGAAGAAATGTATTTCCTAAAGGCGGAAGCAACGCTGCACACATCAGGTACAGCTGCCGCTAATAAAGCTTTGGAAGAAATAGTCCGGACCCGCAATAGTTCATATGTATGCAATGCCGGCAATCCGGCTGATTTTATGAATGAATACATATTCCAGAAAGGAATAGAATTTTGGGGAGAAGGCATCAATTATTTTGATTCAAAACGACTTGAGACAGGCATCCATCGCGGTTATCTGGGAACAAATTGCGAACGTTACCAGCACTGCCTGGACATGGACGGCGTGTTTGCGGGATGGACCCCCGGATGGAACCAGGCCGAGTTAAATGCAAACCATGCTCTGTATCATTACAATAATCCCTATACTTCGCCTTCTACCTATTATTATTACAAGTCTAACGACGAATTCCGTCCATATTACGGTTGCGACATAACGAAAAATAATTAATTTAATAAGAAAATAACTATGAAACGACAATTCTTCCTTAAAAAAAAGATCTTTATTTTATTCGCTCTACTCTTCGGAAACGTATGTTTTTGTGCAGGAGCAGCAAGAGACAGAACCGACAATGAAATAGTTTCTGTCCGCGGACTGGTGCACAGACTTATTCCGGAACAGGAAAAAAACTTCGTATTCAGGTTGCTTCCCAATACAGAGAAGGATCAATTCAGAATAGAATCAAACGCCGGAAAAATAATTATAGAAGGCAATAACGCCAATTCCATGGCAGTAGGATTGAACCACTATCTAAAATACTATTGTCATGTTGAAGTAGGATGGTATACAACCGATACTTTTAAGATGCCGGCAAAACTTCCTGCCGTTGAGTCTCCAATAACGGTAAATGCACGTTGTAAAAACCGGTTTTTTCTAAATTATTGCACTTTCGGATATACTATGCCCTGGTGGAAATGGAAAGAATGGGAACACTTTATAGACTGGATGGCACTTAACGGAATCAATCTGCCTCTTGCTATAACAGGTCAGGAATCTATATGGTATAAGGTTTGGAAAGATCTGGGACTGACCGACCGGGATATCCGCAACTATTTTACCGGCCCGGCATATCTCCCATGGCACCGTATGCTTAACATAGACTACTGGCAGGGGCCGTTGCCTCATTCATGGCTTGAGGGCCAGCAGGAACTGCAAAAAAAGATAGTAGCCCGCGAACGCGAATTCAACATGCGTCCCGTACTGCCTGCTTTTGCAGGACATGTTCCATCTGATTTAAAAAAGATTTATCCCAACGCAAAAATAACAAGACTCGGAGCATGGTCGGGATTTCCTGACGAATACGCATGTAGTTTCCTTGATCCCATGGATCCGTTATTCACAAAAATACAAAAGAGATTCCTGGATACTGAAACGGAAATATACGGAACGAATCATATTTACGGTATAGATCTATTTAATGAATTGACCCCTCCGAGCTGGGACCCGGAATATCTCGGACGGGTAAGCCGTCAGGTATACGAAAGCCTGTCAAACGCAGACCCGCAGGCAATATGGTTACAAATGACATGGCTTTTCTATAACGAGCGTAAAGATTGGACCAACGACCGGGTTAAACCATATATTACGGCTTTTCCTTCCGATCATTCCCTCCTCCTCGATTATTACTGCGAAAGGCAGGAAGTCTGGCAACGCACCGATAAATTCTTCGGAACGCCTTATATCTGGTGTTACCTTGGGAATTTCGGGGGTAATACCATGCTGGTCGGCAATATAGCCGAAATAAACAAGCGTTTGGAAAACACCTTCATCAACGGAGGTTATAATTTTACGGGAGTCGGATCTACGCTGGAAGGCTTCGATTGCAATCCTTTCATATATGAATACGTATTTGAAAAAGCATGGGATTTTAAAATCCACAAAAATCTCGACCAATGGGTAAAAGCTCTTGCAGATCAACGTGTAGGGAAAAAGGACGCCAATGGAAGAAAGGCATGGAAACTGTTGATAGACAGCATTTATATTACTCCATCCGTTCCCGGACAATGCCCTCTGATTAATATTCGCCCTACTTTCGGAAAATACAGGACATATTATGCCAATCCACGAATAAAATACGATAACAAAAATTTATTAAAAGCAACGGAATTATTGTTGGCTGCCAATGGGAAAAACGAAGCATATTCCTTTGATGTAACAAATTTAACGCGACAGCTCCTGAGCAATTATTTCCTGCAGGTTTTCCGGGATTACGAGAATGCCTATAAAAACCGGAACCGCAGCACCATGAACACCAGGGAAAAAGAAATGATAGAAATAATGGAAGACGTGGACAGATTGCTTGCCAGCCAGCCAGCCTTTCTGGTTGGAAAATGGATAGCAGATGCACGTTCGTGGGGAAAGACTGCGGATGAAGCAGATTATTTTGAACGCGACGCCCGCAACATAATCACCACGTGGGGTGACAAAGATATGCTTTTGAACGACTATGCAAGCAGAACATGGGCGGGATTGACCGAAACTTTCTACGAGAAGCGCTGGAAAATGTTCTTTAGTGCCGTCGAATCTGCCCTGAACAAAGGAGAGGCATTCGATGACGAGCATTACGAAGCTTACAAGAAGCAGGTAACTTCTTTCGAAAAGGACTGGTGGGTAAAACGTACCGGAAAATTCAATTCAAAACCCTCAGGCGACAGCAAGAAAATTGCAAAAGATCTTGTAAAGAAATACAAACGGCGCATATCCTGCAGGATTGAGGTTCGCTGACGATGATTCACGGCATGTAATGGAGGCGATGCTTTCAGTAAAATTCCATTACATGCCTGGATTTTTCATGTAATATGGATGTCCTGATATGGAATATGGCGAAGAAAAACTTGTTAAACAATTGATATCCGGAGACGGAAAAGCCTTTGAGTATATCTATGATCATTATTATGTGTTTTTGTGCCGTCTGGCCAACGAATATTTGAATGATCCTTTCTTAGCCGAGGCACTGGTAGGAGATTTAATTTATCATTTGTGGGAAATACATGATACAATCAACATAAAAATATCCGTCCGTTATTATTTGATAAGAGCGATAAGGAACCGTTGTATAAATCATCTGAAATCGAAACATAAAAAAATGGAAACAAGTTTTTCTTTATTCAAATCCGACAGCAGGCTGGAAAATTATGAAAAACAGTCCTATGGCTATCCTCTGGATCATTTGTATGAATATGAGTTAAAAAACGGAATAATGACGGCAATCAAAAAACTGCCCAAGGAATGCCGTCGGGTTTTTATAAAAAGCAGATTCGATAACAAAACATACGAAGAAATTGCACACGACCTTGGAATTTCCGTCAACACGGTAAAATACCACATGAAAAACGCATTAGCTTTCATAAGAATTGAAGTGGAGCACTTCTATCGGACCATGAATTAAATACATTATTAAGTTTCTTTTTTATCGTAATATCCTTTCCAGAACCGCCCCGGCATCAGGGTTTTCCTCCTCTATCCAGTTTATCTTAATGCCCTTCCGCTCCATTCCCCTGAACCATGTCATCTGGCGCTTGGCAAACTGATGGATTGCCGTGGAAAGCTTAGGAAACAAGTCGTTGCGGGAAAGCCGTCCGGTAAGATATAAAGTTACGTACTTATATTCCAGACCATAGTATATGAGATCTTCGGGCGATATGCCTTTTTGTAAAAGATCACGCACCTCCTCCACAAGACCGTGGTCAAGCCGCTCGCGCAGTCTGGCATCTATTCTGGCGTTTCTGGTATCCCTGTCGGGTTTCAGCCCTATGAACAACGGCTTCTGCGGAAGATGCGCACATTCCCGGAATACTTCGGGCCCGCCGTTTTCGTCTATGTATTTCTCTATCTCTATTGCTCTTATGACCCGTTTTTTAGAATCGAAATCCGTAATATTGTGAGGTTTATCTCCACGAGCAGCCTTAAAATCCTCCAGCTTTTTCACCAGTGCGGGCATATCCATGGATTCGAGCGAAGCGCGCAACTGTATATCCGGATTCACCTTAGGTAATCTGTATCCGCGTGTAGCGGCATCTATATAAAGGCCTGATCCGCCGCACAATATAGGGACATTACCCCGCACCGAAACTTCACGATAGGCTTTTTCAAAATCCTGCTGGTAGCGAAACAGGTTATATTTAGTCCCGGCCTCGGCAACATTAACAAGATGAACAGGAACCGAACATAATATTCGCCCTCCGCCATGCGGATCTTCGGTAAAAAACGAATACTCCTCCATATCCTTCCCGGTCCCTATATCCATCCCTCTGTAAACCTGACGGGAATCGGCCGACAAGATTTCCGCGCGGCCAAAACCGAAGCATCCGGCGAGAGCAACGGCAAACCGGGTCTTTCCGCTGGCCGTAGGTCCTATTACCACCAGACAATCGGCATCGCGCCTGAATTTCAATATGAGATCATTGCTGCAAGGCATGGAACAAAGTTAAGAAGAAAATTATCGATATGGAGGATTTATGCTATTTTTGCATCGGGTAAGAAGCTGATGGAAAGAGAAGAAATATATGCCGAGAAACAAAAGCAACATAGAAATAAAAAACAAGCGCGCAAGGTTCGAGTATGAATTGTTGGAAACCTATACCGCCGGAATAGTATTATACGGAACAGAAATCAAATCCATCCGTGCCGGAAAAGCGTCCATAGTAGACGGATACTGCTATTTCGACCACGGGGAACTTTATGTCACCAACATGCATATATCCGAATACTGGTGGGCCAACAGATTCAACCACGATCCCAAACGCAACAGAAAACTCCTCATGAACAAAAAGGAACTGAGGAAACTGCAACGTGCCGTAAAGGAAAAAGGCCTTACTATAGTAGCCACAAGGCTTTTCCTGTCCGAAAGGGGCTTCGCCAAACTCAATATTGCACTGGCCAAAGGCAAAAAGGAATTCGACAAGCGTCAGACCATAAAGGAAAACGACATAAAAAGGGAAATGGAACGGAGCGGATTCTAACAATATGAAAGACGAACTTCATAACAGGGAATTTAAGCAAAACGACCCAGACAAGGCCCCCGAAGCCCCTCCCTCAGGAGAAAAAGTTCTTCTGCATACTTGCTGTGCGCCTTGTGCCTCTGCAATAACGGAATTTCTGCTTAAAAACGGATATCGTCCCGTTTTATATTATTCAAACCCAAATATCTATCCAGTTGAAGAATACGAAAAAAGAAAAGCCGAATGCATAAGATTCGCGGCCGCGATGGATATAGACTTTGCCGAAGACAAATACGATCATGAAGAATGGCTCACATTCATAAAAGGTCTGGAGAAAGAGCCGGAGAGAGGGGCGCGATGTCTCAAATGTTTCACATTCAGGCTTATGCGCACAGCCAAATATGCGTCTGACAACGATATTTCATATTTCACAACCGCACTGGCTTCTTCCAGATGGAAAGATCTCGCGCAAACCGACGAGGCCGGCGCTATTGCGGAAAAAAGCCGTCGGGGTATAAAATACTGGAAACGCAACTGGCGCAAGGGTGGTCTGTCCGAAAGAAAAGCCGTATTGAACAAAGAGTTCGGCTTCTACAACCAGAAATATTGCGGATGCGAGTTCAGCCTGCAGAACAGGCGCGAATATGAAAAGCAACTAAAGAACGACAATCAGGAGAAATAAACCCTATCTCCTTTTCTTTCTGTTGTTTTTGTCTGTTCCGTTGTTTTTATCCTTCTTCTCCTTCCTGTTTTCCGGAGCATTCGGATCAAAAGCCCCCGGTTCCTGATTTATACATACCGGGCTTTTCACATAGAAACTACGTACGAGGATAATTATTCCGGCTATTATGAACGGAATACTAAGAAGCTGCCCCATATTAAGCACCATATTGTTTTCGAAGATCTCCTGCGGTTGTTTTACGAATTCTATCAAAAAACGCGCTCCGAACAACCATATCAAAAAGAATCCGAAAATAAATCCTCTGTTGAACTTCTTCCACTTATATTTATATATGAATATAAGGATCAACCCCAAAATCAGATAGGAAAGAGCTTCATATATTTGCGTAGGATGTTTCGGAAGCACCTCGCCGTTGCGCAGGAAGATGAATCCCCACGGCAAATCGGTTACGTGCCCGTATATCTCGGAATTCATAAGATTGCCAAGTCTTATAAACATGCCTGCGAAAGCAATGGGGATAACGGTATGATCCAGAATCCACATAGAATCGAACTTATATTTCCTGCCATAGTGCCTTGCATACCAAATCAGCCCCAGAAGAACACCTATGGCCCCACCGTGACTGGCCAGCCCTCCGTGCCATGTCTTAAGTATTTCCAGAGGATGTGCCAGATAAAAATCAGGTTCGTAAAAAAGACAGTGGCCCAGTCGCGCCCCCACTATAGTACAGCCCAAAAGCACATACAAAAGAGGTTCGAGCAATTTAAGAGGCAGCTTTTCCCTTTTATAGAACCATATGAAAATATAATAACCCAGTATGAACCCTGCAATAAACAGCAGGGAATAATATCTTATTTCCCTCGAACCTATGGAAAAAATAACCGGATTAACATTCCACCTTATAAAAAGCATTGAAAACCCCGACAGAAAATTCATAAAGCCATTAGTATTAGTATTTTACGCTTAAAATCATCTTATTACCCTCGAAAAAACGCTCAGCGGCAGCGCTTTCCCGAAGCCGTCCTTCAAAACAAGCTCCCCGCAGGAAAAATCCGCACCTTCCTTCCCGCCGCCACAATCCATTGCAGCCTTAACGGCGGTATCGGCAAGGAGGGCCGAATAACCGTTGGAATACAAATTAAGAACCATAAACGAATTGCTCGGAGCCAAAAGACGTGCACAACCGCACAATAAATCAAAAAGCAACTCGTCGAGTTTCCACCTTTCACCTCCGGGACCATGTCCGTATGCCGGAGGATCAAGTATTATACCATCATATATATTTCCTCTCCGGACTTCTCTTTTCACAAATTTGGAAGCGTCCTCAACAACCCATCTTATATTATCCAAACCGCTCAGCTGCATATTTTCCTTAGCCCAGGATACAACCTGACGGACGGAATCCAAATGGACGACATCGGCTCCGGCAGCCTTTGCAGCAAGCGATGCGGCTCCGGTATAGGCAAACAGATTAAGGATTCTCGGAACTTTCTTACCGCTTTTACGATCTTCGCAGGAGCCTCCGGATTCATTGAGTATACGGCCTGTCTGTTTATAAATAAAGTCCCAGTTAGGAGCCTGCTCGGGAAAAACCCCTACATGCTTGAACGACGTAAGGCCGAGACGCAATTTAAAATTCGGGAAATCCGGATCTTTTCCCCGTGAAAAAGAAGGATATCCTATCTGCCACTGCTCCGGCATCTTCCTTATCATTTTCCATGTTCCGCTGTCTTCCTTCCCTGCACGCGCAAATCCTGCCCCGGGAACAAATTCGGTATTAACCATACTCTCCCACTTTTCATCGGACAACGATTTTCGCCATAATGCCTTAGGCTCCGGACGCACCAAAACATAAGAGCCAAAACGTTCGAGCTTCTCAAAACCGCCGGAATCTATAAGTTCATAATCCGGCCATTCACCGGGGCTTTCTATAATCATTTCAAAGCTATATTTTATGTAAATTTCAAAGATAAGGAGAAAATTATTACTTTTACATGGTTTTTAATGATTTAAAATAACTTAAAGCTATTTTTATGCAGCAACATATTGACAAATACGACTTTAAAGGCAAAAAAGCCATTGTTAGAGTTGATTTCAACGTCCCTTTGGACGTTAATTCGAAAATTACCGACGATTCAAGAATAAGAGCAGCCATACCAACATTAAAGAAAGTTTTAAACGGAGGAGGATCGCTTATACTCATGTCGCATCTGGGACGTCCTAAATGCGTTACCGAGGTTTTTTCTCTCAAACACGTCATATACAGACTGGAAGAACTCCTCGGCACAAAAGTTCAGTTCGCTCCGGATTGCCAGAAAGCAGGTGTGCAGGCAGCCGAACTAAAACCGGGAGAAGTGCTTCTTCTGGAAAACCTGAGATTTTACGAAGAAGAACAGTGCAAGCCCTACAACCTTCCGAAAGATGCACCGGCCGAAGAAAAAAAAGCAGCTAAGGCAGCAATAAAGGAAAGGCAAAAAGATTTCGTAAAAACACTGGCCTCATATGCCGACTGCTACATCAACGATGCCTTTGGGACAGCCCACAGGGCGCATGCTTCCACCGCCCTTATAGCCAAATATTTCCCCAACGATAAAATGTTCGGCTATATAATGGAAAAAGAGATAGCCGCAATAGACAAGGTAATGAAATACGCCGAACATCCTGTTACGGCAATAATCGGCGGAGCTAAAATATCCACGAAAATAGGAGTCATAAAAAATCTTTTCGACATAGTGGACAACATGATAGTAGGCGGAGGAATGGCCTACACTTTCATAAAAGCTCTCGGCGGAAAAATAGGAGATTCGCTATGCGAAGACGACCAGCTCGATCTTGCAAAGGATATCCTTCAACAGGCGAAAGCCAAAAACGTAAAATTCTATCTTACGAAAGAAGCCGTCATAGCAAATGCATACAGCAACGAAGCAGAAGCCAGAGTATGCAAAAGCGACGACATCCCCGACGGCTGGCAGAGCATGGACGTAGCCCCTTCGTCTCTGGACGAATGGGAAAAAGTAATACTATCCTCACAAACCATATTATGGAATGGCCCGGTAGGTGTTTTCGAAATGCCCAACTTTGCCAAAGGCACCACAAGAATAGCGGAAATTCTTGCCAGAGCAACACAAAACGGTGCATATTCTCTTGTAGGAGGTGGAGATTCCGTAGCTGCAATCACCAATCTTGGCTTTGCGGATAAAGTAAGTTATTTATCAACCGGAGGCGGGTCGATGCTCGAATACCTCGAAGGTTTCGACTTACCCGCAATTAAAGCAATCAGAGAATAAATGGAAAAAAATTTAAAAAAACTTATCTGGATATTGGGGGCCCTTTCCCTAGTGCTTATAGGCATATTGATTTACGTGCTTATAGACCGAAACGGCATGATAAGGGATCTCAATATTGACAAAACCAACCTTACACTGCAAACCGAACAGCTACAACTGCAATATGATTCCCTGTCCACAACCAACGATACGATAAATTCACAGCTTGCGCTGGAGAAGGAGAAAGTAGCCCAGCTCGTAGAAAACATAGAAAAGACAAAAGCAAGCAACAGGGCGCGACTGAGAAGATACGAGAGGGAACTGGGAACACTCAGGTCCATAATGAAGGGATACATAAGGCAAATAGATTCCCTGAACACTCTTAACATACACCTTAGGAAAGAAACGGCCTTAGCCAGAAAACAGGCCAAGGAAAGCGATGCAAAGTACAAAGGTCTTAAATCCACGACCGAAGAACTTGGCAAAAAAGTCGAACTCGGCGCCATGATAAAAGGCAGAGGCCTCAACATGACCGGAATAACTTCCAGAAGCCGCGAAACCGACAGGAGCAGCCGCGTAAAGAAAATAAAGACATGCCTTAGCCTTGTTGAAAACAGCATAGCCCAAAGAGGTCCGATAAATGTTTATATAAGGATAAAGGGCCCCGACAGCATCCTTATGACCTCGGGAGACCAGAAAATCTTCACATCGGGAAACGAACAATTATTATATTCGGCATCCAGGGAAGTAGATTACGAAGGCAGCGAAGTGGAAATTTGCATATTTTTCGAACCCGGAGCTAAACTAAATAAAGGGGTCTATAAGGTGGAGGCCTATACAAAAGACGGCGAAATAGCTTCCGGCGATATGCTGCTGAAATAAGAAGTGCCGGGAATTTACATCCATATTCCTTTCTGCACGCAATTTTGCGTCTACTGCAGTTTTTATTCGGTAACCGAACTGCACATGAGAAATAATTTCGTTTCGGCATTAAAGGCCGAAATGAAAGAAAGAAAGGACTATTTTAAAGATATTGATACAGGGAGTTCCCCCGCAACGATTTATATCGGCGGAGGAACTCCTTCCGTTTTAACGGAACGGCAGCTGGCCGAAATCATAGAAACGGCATATTCAGAATTCGGACTGTCTGACGTATCTGAATTTACGATGGAAGTCAACCCCGACGATATTACCGTAGAATATGGTAAATTCCTGAGATCCCTGGGGATTAACAGGATAAGCATGGGAGAACAGTCCTTTATGGATTCACATCTGAAAATGATGAACAGAAGACACTCCGCCTCCGAAGGGATCGAAGCTTTCACGGCCCTGAGGAAAGCAGGATTCGACAATATAAGTCTGGACCTGATCTTCGGATTCTCGGGACTGGGCAAAGAAGAGTGGATATACAACCTGAACAAGGCTGCGGAACTTTCTCCGGAACATATTTCCGCATACCAGATGAGCATCGAACCGGGCAGCATCCTTTATGATCTTGCAGGAAAAGGTAATTATTCCAGACCGGAAGAAGAGACCTGTGCTGAAGAATATGAAATATTGCAGAATATAATGCAAGAAAAAGGATATACACAATACGAAGTTTCCAATTTCGCAAGGCCCGGATTCGAATCCCAGCACAACAGTTCATACTGGAATTTCATCCCTTATATAGGACTGGGGCCTTCTGCACATTCATATAAAAGAACATGCAGCATTTCGGAAAGGAGATGGAACCTGCCGTCGCTTTCCAAATATTGCAGTTATTATCTCCATAAGCACAAAGGATCGGAAAAAATATCATCGGGGGAAATCCTTACGGCGCATGACGAAGAAAATGAGAAGTTCATGCTGGGGTTAAGACAGATCAAAGGTCTGCCTATTTCAGAAATAAAGGGATATCCTGCTGAAGAGATCGAAGAAGAAAAAAGATCGGGGAACCTTATTGAACAAAACGGATATCTGAAGATCCCTTCAGAAAAGATGTTCATATCTGACAATATAATACGAAACCTGTTCAAATAAATTCATATGGCAATTACTGATTCTTTACTTGTAACACATCCCGGAAAAGAAGCGATAGATACCGGAATAACAATTATGGCAAAAGTTTCGGACGCCCTGGTCGCAATGGGGATGAGCAGATCATGGGCTGACAGGACGGACAATATCATTGTTCTGGCTATAATAATCCTGCTTGCGCTGGCATGCAACTACATATTCAGAAAAGTCATTCTAAAACCGGCATCATCTCTAATAAAGAAGACAAAGGCCCGGTGGGATGATATCATTTTAAACAACAGGGTAATGTCGGCATTAAGCCACATGGTGGCCCCTATTCTAATATACGCAATGCTGCCTGCAGCTTTCCCAGATCCCCAGGATATCGGTGTCTTCACATTCTTGCGCAAGATTGCTATGATTTTGATAATCATTGCAATAATGAATTTTACGAATATATTCCTTACCTCCGTATTCGATGTCTTTAGCCAATTAAGGGTAAACAAGGGAAAGCCGCTGAAAGGGCTGCTTCAGGTTCTTCACATTATAGTATACTTCATATGCACCATAATAATAATAAGCGTAATACTAAGCAGATCACCTATAGGCCTTCTCACCGGACTGGGAGCTTCCGCAGCAATTCTAATGCTTGTTTTCAAGGACAGCATACTCGGATTCGTATCCGGCATACAGTTATCTTATAATCATATGCTTAAGGTCGGCGACTGGATATCGGTCCCTCAGCACGGAGCAGACGGAAATGTAATAGAAGTTTCATTAAATACCGTAAAGGTCCGCAATTGGGACAATACCATAACGACCCTTCCTCCATATATGCTGGTAAGTGATTCCTTTACCAACTGGGAAGGCATGAGCAAATCGGGAGGGCGCCGCATAAGGAGATCCGTAAATATAGATATGACGAGCGTCTGTTTTTGCACACCCGCAATGCTTGAAAACTTCAAGAGAATAGGTCTGGTAAACCACTATATAACCACACGCGAGAAAGAAATAGAAGAATACAATAAGAAAACAGGATTTGATCCCGACATGCCCGTAAACGGAAGACATATGACGAATCTGGGAATTTTCCGTTCATACCTTACCAGCTATATAGCTCAGCTTCCCGCATTGAAGAAGGACATGACCTTTATGGTAAGGCAGCTACAGCCCACAGAAAAAGGAATTCCTATTGAAATATATTTCTTTTCCTCGGTTACGGACTGGGTAGACTACGAAAACATCCAGTCGGATGTATTCGATCACATACTAGCCATCATTCCGCAATTCGAACTCCGGGTCTTTCAGAATCCTACAGGAAAAGACGTAGAGAAAATAGGAGCAATACGGACGGGAAACAATAATTAAAATCCCAGATATCCGTTGGCTACAAGAAAGGCTTTTATTGCAACAGCCGCAAAAACGAGCACGAGAAGAGTTGCAACGATAAGACCTATAACTTTCCAGCGTTTTATCCAGATATCATTATTCAGCCCCATGGTTTGCAGTGCGCTCCAGAAACCATGTGAAAGATGAAACCATATGGCAGCGAACCAAATAAGATAAAGGACAAGCACCCACGCAGGTTTAAAGAAATAGTGAAGCAATTCCGGTCCGGAAGCTTCAGTTCCTCCCATAAATGTTTGCAATTGCATTCTGGCCCAGAACTGGGTAAGGTGGAAAGCAATAAAACCAAGAATGATTATTCCAAGAACGAACATGTTTTTCGCAGCCCAGTTATCGGTTTGTGCCTTATTGGCAACTTCGTATCTTATACTTCCGCGCGCCTTATAATTGCCGATGGTAAGAATACATGCATATATAATATGTATGATGAAACCGAAAGCAAGGATCGGAACGATAATAGTAACTATAGGCAGGGCCATGAAATCACACCCGGCCTGGAACGCTTCGTCGCTTATAAGCGATAATCCGTTAACAGTTGCATGAACAAAAAGAAACAGGACCAGAAACAGCCCCGAAACACTCATAATTAACTTTTTCCCAATGGAAGACTTAAATATGTTCGCCATAAGAATGAATTTATCAAATGATTTATTATATCCTCACAAAGATATATTCTTAGTTGGAATTATCATAATATTTGGCTATTTTTGTTTACTGTTATTATTGGGGAAATGCCTTACGATTTAAAGCCTAATACCATGAAATACAAAAGGATCTTACTGAAATTGAGCGGAGAAAGTTTGGGGGGAAAATCAGGGAAAGGAATTGACCCCGCAGCTATTAAACAATATTCCGAAGACATAAAAAAAATAACCGACTCAGGCATACAGGTTGCAATAGTAGTCGGCGGAGGCAATATTTTCAGGGGAGTTACAGGACAGGATGAGGGGTTCGACCGCGTAAAGGGAGACCAGATGGGAATGCTCGCCACCGTAATAAACAGCATAGGTCTGAGCATGTTCCTTAAAGAAAAGGGCATCGCAAGCGAAGTTTTCACTTCCGTGCCAATGGAGCCGATAGCCAGATATTACGCCAGAGAAAAGGCGCTTTCACTTATGGAAAACGGAGGCATCGCCATAATAGCCGGAGGAACCGGAAATCCTTTCTTTACCACCGATTCCGCAGCAGCTTTAAGAGCGTGCGAAATAAATGCCGATGTCTTTCTTAAGGGGACCAGGGTAGACGGAGTATATGATTCAGACCCGGAAAAAAATCCTTCGGCAGTAAAATACACTTCGATAACCTTTTCGGAAGTTTTACATAAAAATCTGAGAATTATGGATGCTACCGCCTTCGATATATGCAGGGAAAATAATATGCCGGTGATAGTCTTCGATATGAATAAAAAAGGCAATTTATACGAACTCCTTTGCAAAGGAAAGGATATAGGGACAACAGTAGGAAATAAACAAGAATAAAAAAAGGACGAATCATGGATATAAGCGTATCTAAACAGAGTATAAGGGAAGCTACGGACAAAATGAATGATGCCGTAAAGCATCTCGAAGAAGAGCTCAGGACATTCAGGGCAGGCAAAGCAAATTTATCCCTGCTCTATCCTGTTGAAGTTGACTACTACGGAACTCTCACACCTTTATCGCAAGTGGCCAGCATAACGGCTCCGGATCAAAAAACCATTTTAATACAGCCTTGGGAAAAGAGGATGATCCCTATTATAGAAAAAGCTATTTTTGCGGCCAATATAGGATACACACCGCAAAACAACGGCGAGCAAATAAGGATAAACATCCCCCCAATGACCGAAGAAAGCAGAAAGGACCTTGTAAAAAGGGCAAAAGCCGAAGGTGAAACAGCAAAAATGAGCATAAGGAACGCCCGCAGGGAATGCATGGAAGCGCACAAAAAATTTAAAAAAGAAGGGCTGCCTGAAGATTGCTGTTCCGACGCCGATGAAACCATTCAAAGGGAAACGGATTCATTCAATAAGAGAATCGATGAAATAATTTCCGCAAAGGAAAAAGAAATAATGACTGTTTAATATGAAAAATCTCGTAGCCGGAATAGATGTAGGAGAACGGTCTACGTTCTGCGCCCTCGTGGACGAATTCGGGAAAATATACGCTACCGAAAAATTTTCGACCAACGATTACAAATCGTTCAATTCATTCATGGACAAGGTCAAAACCTCCGTAGAGAGCCTTTCAAGAAACCTCGACGAACCACATACGTTATGTGCGGCAGGAATAGGCATACCCAACGGAAACTATTATACGGGAGAAATAGAAAATGCGCCCAATCTTATCTGGAAGGGTAAATTGCCTTTTTCCCAGAAACTCTCGTCGCTGCTCGGCATGCCGGTAGTAGTAGCAAACGATGCAAATGCTGCGGCCATAGGTGAAATGATGTATGGAGGAGCAAGAGGAATGAAAGATTTCGTCCTTATAACAATAGGAACCGGACTGGGAAGCGGAATTGTGGTAAACGGAAACGTTGTAAACGGATACGACGGATTTGCAGGAGAATTCGGACATATCTGCGCCCAGGTCAACGGACGCCAGTGCGCCTGCGGTAAAAAGGGATGTCTTGAATGTTATGCTTCGACCTCCGGAATAAAAAAGACTTTTCTTGAATTATCCAAGAATAATAAGGTGGAAAACGCTCTTAAAGATAAAAAGCCGGAAGACATAACTCTTTCCGATATATCAAAAGCGGCCAAAAAAGGGGATTCCATTGCAAAACAGACATTTACAGAAACAGGAAATATTCTCGGAATCGCGCTTGCCAACCTTATTTCAATAGTATCCCCCGAAGCAATCTTCATAAACGGAAGCGTAGCAAGACTGGGAGATCAGCTCTTAGCTCCGACCAAAAAAGCGCTTGAAGCTAATTTAATGAGACTCTGGAAAGGAAAAGTCAAATTACTGCTCTCCTCAATAGATTCGGAAAATGCACCTTTGTTGGGAGCCGCGGCACTGGCAATAAAAGAAATGCAAAAAAGATCCGTTGTAATAGAAAGAAGACGGCTTGTCTAATCCTTTTAAGATCTTTATAACATCAAATCAAATATGAAATATTTTTTAAGATCGGTAAAATACTTCATCTACCTGACGGTATTTCTTGCCATATTCATAATAATAATGTACAATCTTGGGCAAAAAGCTCCAGGGACTACAATCTGGGATCTGTTCGGGAACGGTGCATGGTGGAAAATGTTGCTATTTCTTTTAGCTTTCTCGGCAATATACCCCATGTTGGGATTCTATGACAGAAAACTCTACTACGATAATGACTTTTCATCAAAAAAAGATGAAATAAAGGACTTGCTGAAAAGCATAGGTTATGTATTGTCCGAAGAAGACGGACAAACGATGCGTTTTATACATAAAAGCAACCTTATCCGCTTCATGCGAATGTATGAAGACGATATAACAATAGACTTTTCGGAGAATCCGGCATTGATAAAAGGACTCAGGAAAGATACCATGAGAATCGCAACCAGAATAGAGCACATATTTCAGAAAGAATCTGAAAACAACAAATAAAAATCATGAGAAAAGTAGGAGAATATTCGAGCGACTTTGCTGCGGAAATCGCGAAGGGAGCTCTGGAGAGTGCAGGAATTCATGCAGAAGTTCTTAATAAGGACAATCCTTTCCCTTCCGGCGGAATGAAAATAAAATGGATGGCAATAGAACTGGTAGTGAACGATGCCGATTATGACGAGGCCGTAAGCATCTTAAAGGCTTCTTCCAAATCCGAATAGAACTCATTGCCGAATTTTTCTATCAGAGGTTTCCTTAAAAATTCAAACACACGGATACCCTTGTGCTTCCCCAAATCAAAAGCCGACCTGCATATGCTCCATTTATGAAGATTAAGAGCGGTCATACCGTTGGATAATTTTTTATATCTTATAGGATACAGGGAACAGGATACAGGTTTGCGAAAAGCTATTTCATTCTTTTCAAAAGCAATCTCTACGGCACATCTGAAATTACCGTTTTTATCCCTGCATGAAAATGCGCATTCGCGCCCGTCAACAAGAGATGTAACTATATCACCGTCTTTATCCCTGTAATAAAAGCCGTTGGCAATAACTTCGTTTTTCCCGGAATCAGTCATATAAGCCGAATATTCATCATATGAATCTTTTAAGATATCGGCTTCCCTTTCTTCCAAAGGCGCCCCGCCGTCACCTTCTAAGCAACATGCACCTCCGCAAGCGTCATAATCGCAGAAAAAATATTCCGTAAGTATCTCCGACGAAACCAGAATATCTCCTATTTCAACTATATCAGCGTATTTCAAAATAATTCCTTATAAATTTGTTTTCCTTAAAAAGATTCTGGGTTCCGACATCTCTTGTAGTTCCGTCCATAATTACAGTTATGGAATTACCCCGGTACAACAACTTATGGACAAACAGGGAAAAGGATGCTGGTGTTACAGAAGAAAGTATCTTAAGAAAATTCGTATGGAAATCCTTGTTACGCATATAATAATTCTCCATAAAATCCAGCCAATAACCATTCGTAAGCGTTCCCTTCATAAAATCGGATTTTACTCTTGACACAAGTTTTGCAAATTCGGATGCTTCCATTTCAGAATCGGCTATGCGATACATGGAGGCATTCAAAAACTTAGAAATGGAAGAAACGCCGGCACTGTCGCTTTCGAAATAGGTGCGGAAAACAGCAATCGACTCAGGGTATGATTTAAGACGGCTGTTTATTACCGTTTCGGTGGAAAGCTTCATGACATCACCCTCATGACATTTATCATGAAGATATTTGTCAAGAAGATTTACATATATATAATTTGCCATATTATATTCCATACCGCAGGAATATGTAATATTAAGGAACGAACGCGGAACCTTCATACCAAACAGGAACCGTTTATAAACATGCCCCTTGGCAAGGTAATCGGGACGTATTATGGCAGTTTCCCTTGCGGAAGGATTTCCAGGAATAGAACCTATATATTTCAATACGGAACTCTTCATTGCATCGGGATTCAGATCCCCCGCAAAAACAAAAATAAAATCGGCGGCATTTGAAAATCTTTCCCGGGAATCATATATAAGTTTATCATAATCAAGGTCATTAAGTTCGCTTACCGAGAGACCCCTAACGAAAGCCTTGTTGTTGTTATTGTAAAAAGCCACGCTGTCGGCAAAAGAAGCGACAGGAGACAAAGTATGATAAATTCTGTTAAAAATGGCAGACTCCTTATAAACCTTAAATGCATCTTCGTCAGCACGCCTTGCAGTCATGCTGTAGTTTATCATTTGCATAAGCTTATCCTCGTTTCCCTTTACGGCATATCCATCGAGCCTGTCTTCGTCAGGCAATAGCGAAGCCTTTATTTTAAGATGATTATATGAAAATAGCCTGTTAAGATTAGGCTGTGAGATAATACCAAGCCCGCCGATGTTGAGAATACCGTTAAGATACTGTCCGCGCATACCGTTCATTCCGCCAATCAGTGATAAGCCTCCCCTGCTTACCGCGCGGAAGGATATAGTATCTTTTGAACCTATGGTTTTTTTCATAACGACCGTAGCCCCGTTCGAAAGAGTTAGCACACTGGCATTTATAACAGGATCTGTCGTTTCCGATACAATATAACCATCCCCCTGATTCTCAAATCTGGGCCATTTGACTATATATTTGTCGGTATTTGCTATAGGAGCCTCCGCAAGCGCCCCGGTATAAGCGTTCAGAATCCTTTCGGAGGAGATCTGGCTTATTCCGCGGTAATCCGGCATTTTACAGATTATAACCGTATTATCCTGGGCCCCCAGTGTTTCCTTAGCATATTCGTTCAGTTGACTCAGTGTAACGGAATTATCGGCGGAAAAAAGGATATCCTTCATAATCGTAAACTTCATTTCAGTGCTGGCCAAAGAAAAGCCGTCATAGAAATGACTTAGAGCACGTTTCAGATAAAAATCATTGCCAAGCCTCTCTCTATTGTCATATATGGCTTCAAGATTTTTAAAATACAACTCTCTCGATTTCCCGAATTCCTGTGAATTGAACCCCTGCGAAGCCAGCATCTTTATCTCCGAACTTAGAAAAGAAAGGGAAGAATAAACGGAATTAGGCAATGTTTCAAAAGATATGGCGTACGAATCGCTCCCCTGCATCCCCAAAAATCTGCCCTGGGATATCTTTAGATCAGTTATAGGAAGTCCGTTTATAATTATTCCTTGCTGTATCCTGTCCATCAACAATTTTGAAATAGCCGAATCAAAATATTCTTCTATATACGGTAAAGAGGAGTTCTTGTATTTTTTCGGCAGAGGGTTCCTCAACATATTTATGGAAATGGATATCCTGTTGTATTCCTTATCCCTTGAAACACATGCCTTCATACCTTTGAAAGGCCGGGGAACATAATAACTCAAACTTTGTTTTCCGGAAGGTTTTGGTACGGTCGAAAACACCGATTTGATCCTTGTTTCCACCGAGGAAAGGTCAACGTCCCCCACAACTATCATACATTGCAAATCCGGTCTGAACCACTTGTAATAAAACCCGCGGACATCCCTCGAAGTATATTTGTCAAAATCCGCAGAACCGTAATAGCCCGCCAGACGGGCATAGGGGCTTCTGGGATACAATTGATTAATTATATCATCGTCAATCCTCTTGGAGGCGGTTTGTTCATGCATTATACGATTACGCAAAACGGGAATCTCGTTCGCTATATCATCCTCGTCAATATTAATGGAACTCATCCAGTTATAAAAGACAAGCAAAGCCGAATCAATATTATTTTTATTAGAAACCGGCATCTTGCGTACGATATAGGTAACATTATCTTCACCGGTACGGAATATCATGTTTTCGTTGGGTACCCCTACGGAATGAAGATATGCCGTTATTGTAGAATCGGGAAAGTTTCTGGTCCCCATTACGGCAAGAGATTCGATAAGCTTGAACATACCGTACTGCTCTTTGTGCTCCACTGAAGCTCCAGCAGCCTGCGCCATGCAGAAATCCGCATAACCTTTTTCGGAATTATTTTTTATAATAATATAAGATAGCCCGTTGGCCAGTTTCCCGGCCCTTACTCTCGGACCGTCCGGCAAAGATTCCACATCTTTTACGACAACTTCTGTTTTCCGGTTTTTTTTGGACCATGGAAATTGTGCACGGACAACGCATGGGATCGCGAACAAAAGCAAGATTAAAGATATAGCATTTCTCAAGATCCTCATGATTATATACCGGTTTATGGCAAAAATAATATTTATTTTTATAATTTTGTGTCAAACTACATATTAATAAAGATTAAAAAGGAAATGAAAAAAGTCTTCAAACTATTCGGAGCTACCGTTTTAACGATGTTTCTTTTTGCTTCGGCAAATGCTCAGGACATAAACTCGGCTGGATCGGTATACAACTCCGCCGCAACAGCCCTTAAAAACGGCAAGACAGCCGAAGCTCTCACAGGATTCCAGAAAGCCCTGTCCATGGCGCAAAGTCTCGGAGATGATGGAGCATCACTTGTATCAGACTGTAAGGGGATCATTCCCAAATTAATTCTCCAGACAGCCAAGGATGCCGTACAGGAAGGAAATTACAGCAACGCTGAGACAAAAATCAAACAGGCATATGAATCGGCTAAAAAATATAATCAGCCCGCCGTCATGCAGGAAGCAAAAAGTCTTTTGCCTAAAGTCATAATAACAGGCGGAGACAAATTTCTAAATGCAGGCAAAATGAACGAAGCAGCAGCGGAATACAGAAAAGCCCTTAAAGAAGACAGCACCAACGTAACTGCATACATGAGACTCGGTATGGCAACTTTCGACTCCAACGAAACCGAATCAATAAAGGCCTTCGGCAAAGCTGCCGATCTGGGATCTAAGGACGAAGCAATGAAACAGCTCAGCAACCTGTACTTTAAAAAAGGGTACAAAAGCTACAAGGCTCACGATTATAAGGGTGCACTTCAGAACTGTCTTAAGGCAGATTCCTATTCCGACAACAAGCAGGCATGCAAAATGGGAGGCATGATAGCCTTAAAGCTTAAAAAATATCCCGACGCCGTAAAACTTCTCCAGAAAATCGACGGCCCCGGTAAATTTGATATAAAATACTCTTTGGCAATGGCTTATGAAGCAATGAACGATAAGACGAAAGCCTGCGGATATTACAAGCAGATAGTTTCCAACCCTCGTTTCAAGGCTTATGCACAAAGCAAAATATCCACACTATGCAAATAAAGCTAGAGCTTCTCGCTCCGGCAAAAAATAAGGAAATCGGCATTGCGGCTATAAACTGCGGTGCCGATTCCGTATATATGGGCGGACCAAATTTCGGGGCCCGCGAAGCGGCCGGCAATTCCATATACGATATTTCCGAAACTGTAAAATACGCACATGACTTTGATGCAGGCGTATATATTACAATAAACACAATATTGTACGATTGCGAACTGAACAGGGCGCGAAAAGTAATAGAAGACGTTTATGAAGCCGGATGCGATGCCATAATAATACAGGATATGGCTATTCTCGGCATGGAACTCCCGCCCGTACGAATTTTCGCCTCAACCCAAATGAACATAAGAAACGCAGCACAGGCGGAATTTCTGAGCAGACTTGGATTCGAAAGACTTATTCTTGCACGCGAGCTAAGTCTGGAACAGATCTCCGAAATAAGGAAACATGTTTCAGCCGATCTAGAGACTTTTATTGAGGGAGCGTTATGCGTAAGTTACAGCGGCCAATGCTATTTAAGCGAAAAAGTTGCAGGAAGGAGCGCAAACAGAGGCTGTTGCGCGCAACCGTGCAGATCCGATTACACTCTCGCCGATTCCGAAAACCGGGTTATGGTAAAGGACCGCCCGCTGCTGTCTTTAAAGGACCTTGACCTTGGGAAGCAGCTCCCCGATCTGATAAAAGCAGGTGTAAGCTCGTTTAAGATAGAAGGCAGACTAAAAAACATCTCATACATAAAAAACAATGTAAGATATTATGACCTTCTCCTTAACGATTTCATATCAAAGAATAATGGTTATGTCCGTTCCTCTTCAGGCATAGCCGAAGGAGGGTTCCGCCCCAATATAAACAAAACCTTCAACCGCGGATTCACATCCCTGTTCATAAACGGTTGCCGCGGCAAATGGAACAGCGGAACCGGCGCGGGAGGAAGAGGTGAAGAAACAGGCAGGATAACAGGTTCGTCATGCCGCGAAGGGAAGACCTTTTTTAAATATACCCCATATACTAAAGACAATACTATAAACAACGGCGACGGATTATACTTTATAACTCCGGGGGGAGAAATAAGCGGAGCAAGAGCCAGCGTCTGCATAAAAGATACTGTAGAAATAGACACGGAGCTTAATTTGCCACAGGGAAGCATTGTTTTCAGAAATCTTAATACCTCCTTCGAAAAAGAGCTTGTATCTCATATGCCGGAACGCATAATAAAAATTCCGGTGAAAATAATAGCGTCCGAAGGACATTTTACAATAACGACAAAAACATCTTATCTTAAAGAACAGGTTTCCGCTATGTCTGAAAAGAGTTACGGACCTGCACGAAATCCCGAAAAAGCCATGAAGACCCTGTACGGGCAGCTGCAAAAAAGAAGCGGAATATATAAACCGGAAATAGAAGAAGCATCGCTGGACGAGATCCCGTTCTTCCCCATATCCGAAATTAACTCGCTCAGAAGGACCTTATGCAGCCGAATATCGGAATCTCATGATAAAACGTATCTGAGGACGGACAGAAAAGAAGTAAGACCGATCGATAAAATAAAGATCCCGAACGGAAAAACAACCGGCGGAACAGCTCCGGAGGAACTGGATTACAGGGGAAACATAAGCAATTCGAAAGCCGCTTCCATATACGAAAAACTCGGAACCGGCAAAACGGAAAAGGCATACGAGCTTGAGCATCGCAAAGTAGCCGAACTGATGCGCACTAAATACTGCCTCAAATACGAACTCGGATTATGTCCCAATTATAAAAGGACCGCGGTGCACGACCCGTCGTATCACAGCCGTCTGGATTCCGTAAAATTCAAAGAGCCCCTGTATCTGCTTAACGGAGGGAACAAACTGGAACTGCGATTCGACTGCAGGAAGTGCGAAATGATAATTATTAACTAAAAAAACGTATTTTTACGAAAAAGAATCGTATGAAATTTTCCGACATAATTGGTCACAAGGATATCGCGGCAGGTCTAAGAAAGATGGTTGATGAAGGGACACTCCCGCACGCGGTTCTTTTCATGGAAAAATACGGAAACGGAGCTCTTCCGCTTGCCCTTGCCACAATTCAGTATGTATTCTGCAGAAACAGGAAAGACGGCGATTCATGCGGATCATGCCACAGCTGCCATACTGTTTCACGCCTTGCCCATCCGGATCTACATTTTGCATTCCCTGTAAATACATCTTCCATAATTAACGGATCTTCAGGTAAGACCGACGTTGACGAGTTTTATCCTTTATGGCGTACTCTGGTTTCCGAAAATCCATATTTCAGCGAACAGGAGTTTTACAACGCTCTGGGAATAGAGAACAAGCTCGGTATAATAAATGTCAATCAGGCGAATGGCATAATGAGGAAGTTGAGCCTCAAATCATACGAAGGGGGAGAAAAAATCATGTTGATAATGTTCCCGGAAAGGATGAATGCCGAAGCGGCTAATAAACTGCTGAAATCCATAGAAGAGCCGGTTCCAGGAACCTTTTATTTTATGATAACGCATGCTCCCGACAAAATGCTCACTACCATTTTGAGCAGATGCAGAAAAATAGAAATCCCTCCCGTAGAGATAAATATACTGGCTGAAGAACTTATGAAACGCCGGGGAATAGATAAATCATCGGCCGCTTTCTGGGCCGGATGTTCCGGCGGAAGCTACGGAAAAGCCGTAGCTCTTATGAAAGCCGATAAGAACGGAAGCGAATATTTCGACATTTTTTTACGTCTGATGTCCGCAGGAATAAAAAAAGATCTGGGTTCAATGTTCCCGATATGGAATGAAATAGCAGGAATGGGCAAGCAGCTGCAAAAAGACTTTTGCTCCGAGAGCCTCGACCTTATAAGAAAATCATACATGATCTCGCTGGGGATGGAAAATATAGCTTATATCTCGGAGTACCAAAGGGAAAAACTGAAACATCTGTCGGGATTGCTCAAAAAAAATTTTTATATTAACGGGTATTCGGATTTTAACGACGCCATAAAGTATATAGAAAGGAACGTTAATCCAAAATTTATCTTTTGCGATTTATGCAATCGCTTATATTATAATTGTTAATAATGAAAGAATCAATACAGTACGACTGCGAGAGAGGTTGTGAAAAGCAGATTAACGAAATGGGAGAAGTAAACTGCAAATACAATCCCAGATGTTGTAAATTAAGTAATTTCAACTGGCTTAAAGGTCTAAGCCAGAATAATTATAAGAACCTTTTTGAAGTACGTTTTAAAAACACCAGAAAAGGTATATATGAAAATGATTCGGGACTGTCCCTGTCCGGCGGTGATATCGTTGTTGTTGAAGCACAGACGGGATTCGACGTAGGCATAATAACTTTATCTGGTGCGGTAGTAGGACTTAAGTTGAAAAACGACAATATTGATCCGGAAACTTTCGAATTTAAGAAAATATACAGAAAGGCAAAGACCGGTGACATAGAAAGATGGCAGAGCGCCATAGCAAGGGAACAGGAAACGATGATAAAATCGAGGCGGATAGCCGCCGGCCTGGGCTTGAACATGAAGATAGGAAACGTAGAATTTCAGGGAGACGGATCAAAAGCCATATTTTATTATATAGCCGACGAACGTGTGGATTTCAGACAATTAATTAAGGACTTTGCTGAAGAATTCAGGATCCGCATAGAAATGAAGCAGATAGGAGCGCGTCAGGAAGCCGGCCTAATAGGAGGACTGGGAGTGTGCGGGCAACCGTTATGCTGTTCGAGATTCATAGAGAATTTCAGATCCATAACCACACAATCCGCAAGATGTCAGGATCTATCGCTCAATCCGCAGAAACTGGCGGGACAATGCGGAAAGCTCAAATGCTGCATAAACTACGAAGCTGCCACATACATAGATGCGCAAAACAGAATTCCAAGAATAATAGAACCGCTGCACCTTGCTGACGGGGATGCTTACCTGGTAAAAACCGATATATTGTCGGGGACTATGTGGTTCTCATATTCCAAGAGCGATACGTCAAACATGTTCCCTTTAAATGTAAATTCCGTAAAGGGCATACTTCATTTAAATCAAACCGGGAAAAAAGGACATTCTCTAATAGAGAAGAAAGAGGAAATTCCGGAATTTTTCAGTGGCGTAGGGAAAGAAAGCATAACACGATTCGACGGAAACGGAAATAAAAACGGCATGGGGCAGAACAGAAAAAGGAAAAAAGGCAACGGCCGCAGGAACGACGGCAAACAACAACCCGTCGAAAACAAAAAGACAAGGAGTAAAAAATCCAATCCTTAATATGCTTCCCCTTAAGAAAATATCAATCGTATTTTTAGCATGTGCGGCAATAACAGCAATAAATTCATGCTCCGCTCCAGCATATGACAGCAGCTTCACCTATTTAAAAGAAGGATGGAAGAAGGATAAAACATTGTCTTTGTCACTCGTGCAAACCGGCGATACCTCCGCTATGCACGATTTCTTTTTATGCATGCAGTTTAAAAGATCTAAAAAAATAAACGGATATCCATATGTTCCCCTTCATATATCGGCGGAATCCCCTTCGGGCAAATATTACGGAAAAGATATAAGACTTCCGGTTGAATTAAAGTCGAATGGAATTTCAGCCGAAAAGAACAAAGGCGTCATAAATATAGAATGGTTATACATTAAAAAAGCAGCATTTACGGAAAAGGGCACATGGAAATTCGATATAAAACAGGGTAACGGCAATTTTCCATATAACCTGATAAGATTCATGGGAATAAGAATAAGCGAAAAACGATAAGGATGAGCGGCAAGGATAAACTAAGGAGGTTCCGCGAAAATGCAACGTTCAAATGTCTTCTTCAACCGTCGTTTGAAGAAGTATATGAAAAGGATTTCAGATTTAAGGGCAAATGGAGAAAGGAAATTTTCGGGAACGATAACCCCATAATCCTTGAGCTCGGATGCGGAAAAGGAGAATATACAGTATCAATGGCACAGGCATTCCCTGACAAAAACTTCATAGGCATGGATATAAAGGGAGCCAGACTATGGAAGGGAGCAAAATATGTGGAAGAACATTCCATAGGAAATGCAATATTCATAAGATCGCGAATAGAATTCATAACAGCCTTCTTTGCCAAAGGAGAGATAGATGAAATATGGATAACTTTCGCCGATCCGCAACTTGGAAAAGCCAGAAAAAGACTGACGGGCTCAATGTTCCTGAACAGATACACTGAGATCCTTAAAAAAAACGGAATAATAAATTTAAAAACCGACAGCAAATATCTGTACAATTATACCCTTGCCGCTGCAACACAGAACGGTCTGGGTATCATCGAAGCCGAAGACGATATATACGGAAATGAAAAAGGCAGCGGAATATTAGGAATAAAGACCTTTTACGAGACGAATTTTCTGAAGATAGGGCTTCCCATACAATATCTGTCTTTCCATTTGGAAACTGAAAAGAGATACGGCGAACCGGAATGGGACGAAGATTTCTGGCTTAAGGAAGAAGAAAAGGGTAGAAAAGCAAAATAACTATTATGGAAAGTTCCGAAGAAATAAGACATTACCTGCATGCACATCCCGAAATATCGGGAAAAGAGACCGAAACGGCTGAATATCTTATAAAATATCTTAGCCGCTGCTCCCCGAGTAACATTTACAGGGACGATCGTTCCAACGGATTCATAGTACGTTTTTCCGGCAGGAGGAAAGGCCCTTCATGTCTGTTCAGGACGGAACTTGATGCCATACCGGTTACGGAAAAAAGCAACGTGCCCTACCGTTCTCTAAAATGCGGAGTAGGCCACCTGTGCGGACATGACGGACATATGGCAATTCTTTGCGAAGTTGCAGCGCGTATCGCATCAAAAGGAATAAGTTCGGGAAATATGTACCTTATGTTCCAGCCAGCAGAGGAAACGGGGAAGGGAGCGGAACGCATGGCGGAATTTGCAAAAGAAAAGAAAATAAACTGCGATTATTGTTTTGCCCTCCATAATATGCCAGGATATCCGACCGGAAGTATAATAATCTATGAAGGAACATACGCCTTCGCCTCGGCCGGAATAGAAATCTCCTTTACCGGCCGGCCGTCACATGCCGCCACTCCGGAATTTGCAGAGACTCCCACGGATAATATCTTTTCGATAATAAAAGATTTAGAGAAAAGGAATAAACCGGACTGTTTTTCTACCATCATATCCGTAAATATAGGAGAAGAGAATTACGGCATAACGCCGGGAAACGGTAAACTATGTCTTACGGCCAGAGCTGCAACCGACAAAAACCTGAAAGATTACATAAACCACATAATAAATATAAGTAAGGAAAACGCCGGATCTCTAAAAATAGCGACGGCCATCAAGGACTTTTTCCCCGCAACCGTAAATGATAAAAAAGCCAACGATAAAGTTATTGAAGCGGCAAAAGAGACCGGAGGAAAAGTAATCATTGCGCCGGAGCCTCAAAAAGCTTCCGACGATTTCGCCTTTATGCGCTCGGACAACGAATGCTCGTTTTTCGATATAGGCTGCGGAGAAGATCATGCTCCTCTGCATTCAGAAAATTTCGATTTCGACGACAGCCTCATCAAAACGGGAGCCGATATCATTTGTTCCGTTTACCAACGTTGTCAGCAAGATCTCTAAGAAAATCACGGGCCTTCCCGGCAGGAAGGACAAACAGCGCATCAGTTGCCGCACGCACTATTCCGTCGAGTTTTTTCTGTGCCGATTCAACTCCTTCATTTTCATAAATAAACTCGTTAACCCTGTTTATTATAGCTCTGTCAGCCCCGGAAACGTCTCCGGAGGCAGATACATTTTCGTTTATTTGCGAAATCATTTTACGTACAGCTTTTTCTTCATCTTCCGTACAATTCTCGAAAGCGCATAACAAGGGCAATGTTATTTTGCGTTCCTCTAAATCCGACCCCGCCTTCTTACCTGTATCCAGAGAAGGAGAATAGTCGAAGATATCATCCCTTATCTGAAAGGCAAGACCATAATTATATGCATATGTAGAAACTGCTTCGATTTCTTTTTCTCCGGCACCGGCTGCAATTGCGGAGCTCTTCATTGACGCTACAAACAAGGCGGAGGTCTTGTGACTGATAACCTTATAATAATCGCTCTCAGTCGTATCCAATGTCTCGGATTTCAACATCTGGAGGAACTCCCCTTCGGCAAGGCCGATTACGGTATTCGTAAAACAATCCATAATAGAATGGGAACAATGCCCTACAAGCAATTTGAGAGCCTTGGCCAGCCAATAGTCGCCTGCAAGTATGGATGATGCCAAATTATATTTTGCCTTTACGGTAGGTTTACCGCGACGGATATTTCCGTCATCGGCTACATCATCGTGCAACAGGGTTGCCGTATGTATCATCTCAGAAATGGCAGCACAATAAATACATTCGTCGCATGCTTTGCCGAACAGTCTTGCAGAAAGCAATGAAAGCAAAGGTCTGATCTGTTTGCCGGATGTACCGTAAAGATAATTGTCTA
>JALCMP010000004.1 GCA_022648545.1 Bacteroidales bacterium
TCGACGCTTTTATACGTCGCTCAAGTGTGAAATCGTAGTCCCTAAAATCCAATATCTCTATTCTTTTTTAAGAACTGATCTCTTTTATTTACCTCTTTTGCTTCTCTCTCATTATTTCAATGAACTTCGCTTATTTCTCAAGCGGGCTGCAAAGGTAATTACTTTTTTTTAATATGCAAATCTTTTCCTGAAATTTTTCGTAAAATATTTTAGCCATACATGCCTTGGAATGCAATCTGGTTTCGATATTTTACAATATGTTCTTATCTTTGTCTCTATTATAACTTATTAAAAACCTGAAATAAAATGGGAAAATCTACGGAAAATTCCGAAATGTCCGGAACCGCAGCAAAAAAGGAATACCGGCCTTTATTATCACCGGATAAAATTTATCCGGAAGCCAATTTATGGAGCGTCAGCATAGGATTGCTGATGACCGTCATTTTTTCTGCTGCTGCAGCATATCTGGGCCTTAAAGTAGGACAGGTATTCGAAGCCGCCATACCTATTGCAATAATAGCCGTCGGGTTGTCCGGGGCTATGAAAAGAAAAAACGCGCTGGGCGAAAACGTCATAATACAGTCTATAGGAGCATGCTCCGGCGCAATTGTGGCAGGTGCCATATTTACCCTTCCCGCACTTTATATATTACAGGCTAAATATCCGGGAATAACTATAAATTTCTTTAAGGTTTTCATGAGTTCCATGCTCGGCGGGGTTCTTGGAATATTATTCCTCATACCTTTCAGAAAATATTTCGTAAAGGATATGGACGGAAAATACCCGTTCCCCGAAGCTACTGCAACCACACAGGTACTCAAAAGCGGGGAAGATAAGGGCAACGGAGCTAAATTACTTATGATAAGCGGTCTCATAGGAGGATTGTATGATTTTATAGTTTCCACATTCGGATATTGGGCCGAAACAGTTTCTACAACCGTAACAGCATGGGGAACTGCTATTGCCGACAAAATCAAACTGGTCGTAAAACTAGACGTGGGAGCAGCCGTACTGGGACTGGGCTATATTGTTGGACTGAAGTATGCATTCATAATATGCTGCGGATCGTTTCTCGTCTGGTTCGTAATAATCCCGGTTTTAAATCTGTTGTGCGGCCCTGATACGGTAAGTTTTCTGGGAACTACCTTTTCCAATGTTGCAGCAATGTCCCCCGATATGATTTTTAAGACATACGCACGACATATAGGAATAGGCGGCATAGCTACCGCAGGTATAATAGGAATCATTAAATCATCAGGGATAATAAAATCCGCATTTTCACTTGCGGCAAAAGAGCTCAGGGGCAGCAAAGGGAGTAAGGCTGCCGAGGTTCCGAGAACGCAAAAGGATCTTTCCATGAAAATAATAATTATAGGAATGATAATCGCCCTGGCGGTTACATTCGTATTTTTCCTTACCGGCGTTGTTCCGAACCTGAAACTTGCCATAATAGCTCTTCTTATTGTTGCAATAATATCTTTCCTGTTTACGACGGTGGCGGCGAATGCAATAGCGATAGTGGGGACCAATCCCGTGAGCGGAATGACCCTTATGACGCTTATACTTGGATCTGTCATCCTGGTAGCTTTTGGTTTAAAGGGAACCGCCGGAATGGTCGCTTCACTTATAATAGGAGGAGTAGTATGCACTGCACTTTCTGTTTCAGGATCTTTCATTACGGACCTTAAGATAGGATACTGGATAGGATCTACGCCCAAGGTACAGGAAAGTTGGAAATTTCTGGGGACTCTGGTTGCTGCAGCTACTGTAGGAGGAGTTATGATAGTCCTCAACAAAACATACGGATTCGTAGGTGAAAATGCTCTGGTAGCACCTCAGGCCAATGCAATGGCTGCAGTAATAGAACCTCTTATGAGCGGACACAGCGCACCATGGATGCTGTACGGAATAGGAGCTATAATAGCTCTCATCCTTAACGCCTTCGGCATTCCCGCCCTGGCATTCGCATTGGGTATGTTCATCCCTATAGATTTGAATCTGCCGATACTTGTTGGCGGTGCTATAGCATGGTATGTAAGTACCAGAAGCAAAGAGGCAAAAGTAAACGAAGAGAGAAAGAACAGGGGGACCTTGCTTGCAAGCGGATTCATCGCCGGAGGCGCTCTTATGGGTGTCGTTTCCGCATTAATTAAATTCGCCGGAAAAGATTTTATTGCAAAGCACTGGATGGAATCCGCAGGAGCTCAATATGTAGGGATCCTGGCATATATTCTTATTATAATATTCCTCATATACTATTCATTGCACGATTCCTCTTCAGATAAGAAATAAACACCTGGCCGCCCGATAAGGAACGGCCATTAAATATAATACACATATGGAAAAATTATTGGAAAGATTCTTAAGGTATGTTGCGGTTGAAACTACATCAGATGAAGAATCGGAGACTCAGCCGAGCGCAAAAAGAGAACTGGTTCTTCTAAATATGCTGAACGGAGAACTTCGTGCCATGGGGATAAAATCGGAACTTGACGAATACGGATATGTTATGGCTTCCATTCCGTCGAATTGCGACAATAAGGGAATCCCGCCGATAGGATTCATAGCACACGTAGATACCGCACCCGATGCCAGCGGGAAAGATATTAAGCCGCAGATTATAAAGAATTACGACGGGAAAGACATTGTCCTCAACAAAGATAAGGGTATAGTCCTTTCTCCTTCCGAATTTCCGGAGATGAAAATATATGAAGGCCAAACCTTAATAACAACTGACGGAACTACGCTTCTTGGCGCAGACGACAAGGGAGGTGTGGCAGCAATAATGACGGCAGCGGAATATATAATCCAACATCCCGAATTCAAACACGGAACTATAAAAATAGCATTTACTCCCGATGAAGAGATAGGCCGCGGGGTAATCAAATTCGATGTCGAAAGATTCGGAGCCAAATATGCGTATACGCTGGACGGAGGACAGATAGGAGAACTGGAATATGAAAACTTCAATGCCGCATCCGCAAAGATAATAGTGCACGGAAGCAATTTGCATCCAGGGAGTGCAAAAGGGAAAATGAGAAATGCCATACTAATAGGGGAAGAATTCTCATCACTGCTGCCGGCAGGACAGAGGCCGGAATATACAGAAGGATACGAAGGATTCTACCATCTTATCTCATTCCGGGGAGAAGTGGAAGAAGCTGTTCTTAACTATATAATAAGAGATCACGATACGTCAAAATTCGAAGAGAAAAAGAAATTCATAAAGGCATGTGCCGATCTTATTAACAAAAAATACGGAGCCGGTTCTATAGATATAGAAGTAAAGGACCAGTATTACAACATGAAGAAGCAGGTTGAACCATATTACTTCATTATAGAAAAAGCCGTAAAGGCAATGGAAATGGCCGGCATCAAGCCTATCATACAACCTATCAGGGGAGGTACCGACGGAGCCAACCTTTCATTCAAGGGCCTTCCATGTCCCAATATTTTTGCAGGCGGACATAACTTCCACGGAAAACTCGAATATGTCCCTCTGGAGAGTATGGAAAAAGCCTCCGAAGTAGTACAGAATATAATAAAATTATTTGCGGAGTAATCCTATTTGCAAATCTTCATTGCAAGCAAAGGCTCGTTGGTAGTGATGTAATCGACCCCCATCCCGACGAGCTTTTTTATTGTAGAATCGTCGGATACCGTCCATGTATTTACTTTCATGCCCAATTTGTGTGCCTGTTCTATCCATTCAGGATGAGCCAACAGTACGGAATAATGGTAATCGATTCCGTTTATTCCCATGGATTTTAATAAAGAGGGCGCCTTGTCTCCTCCCAAATAAGAAATAGATGAAGAAGGTGATAATTTTGCAAGTTGCCTGCATACATACAGACTAAACGATATATACTCCACCTGTTTTTCCATATGCATCTTCTTAACCATATCCACACAACGCGAAACGACCTCCGACTCAAGAGCGGCATTCATATGAGGCTTTATCTCCAATATCATCTGCACTACTCTTTTGTCCTTTTTCAATATCCGTCCCTTCCCGCGTATTCCCTTTCTCCCTGCTTCAAGATATTTTTTCAACAGCGGAACACGCTCGCTGCCGGAAATCTTCTGCCCCTTTATTTCGCTGTAATTATAAAGCTGGACATTCTCCAGGTTATTTAATTTAGGACCGTGACAGACAATCAGTCTGCCGTCGGCAGTCATATTAACATCAAATTCTGATCCGTATACTCCGGCAAGGCATGCAGCCTGAAGCGATGCTATTGAATTTTGTGCAGCTCCCTTGCTCTTCCAAAATCCCCTGTGGGCTATAACTCCACATCTACTCTGTGCATTTCCGGCAACTGGAGACAAGAGTACGGCAAAAAATGCAAATAATATCTGTAATTTTTTCATAAACTTCTTAAAAAGACTAATATTCAAAATCCATGCTGGCACTTTCCGACGAAACCTTACCGAGAAAAGCCTTTACGGTGCCACAATGATATGGATCGTTTTGATAAAGTTCCAAAGCCTTCCAATCCTTTACTATTACGTCCAGCATAATGTCGAAAGAACGCTCGGAATGAAGAAGATCAATATGTGCAGCAACGTTCAGAGCCGAAGGGACCTTCCCTTTCATGGATAATATCAGTTCTTTAGCCTTATTACAATTCTCATCTCTGTCGGATGCCATTTTAAACCATACAATATGTCTTACCATAATATTATTTATAAAATAATCAATATCTGCTCAAGGATCCCGCATAGCGGAAGAAAGGACGGCCGAAGGAATCTACATCGGCAATATAATAGCTGTCGCCGACAACATAATATGAAGTACCATTGATTTCGGCTATCCCATAGCCAGCCGGCAACTGATATAATATCGCTCCCACTGGAGGATCGACCACAATAAAGACATTTCCGCTTTTTATATAGTAAACACCGTCGTCATCGGTGTAATATCTCTGCCTTATACCAAAAGAACTCCTTACAACATAATCTGTAAGATGCAAGGCCCCTCTCAACAATGGTACGGCGACTATGGCCCCGACAGGTGGGCGGCAGACAAAATATGCTCCGGATCTGCGGAGAAAATATCTTCCTTCGGCAAAGTAGTAATCTGTTCCCCCCCTGTGAATGACAACGGGACGTCCGGGGAGAGAATTAAAACGCTTACCGTAATTATGATGAACGCTGGGTCTCGGTTCGGGACGAAAAGATCTGTTGCGTCCTGAAGAAAAATTATGACCTCCGTTATTATAAATCTTTACCGGTCTTCTGTCCTTTCTTATACCTCCGGAAGGAACGTAAACCGAATTGCGGGATCTCGATTTTGCAGAACTTCCGTATTTGCGAATGTCTTTTCTGGTTTCATTCTTGTCCGACCGCCTGTAATTACTCTGAGCCCCGGCGGTAAATGAAAACATAAGAAGGCACGGAACCAATATTCCGAGAAACACTTTCACTTTTTCAATCTTTTTCATAACGGAAAAAATTAAACGGTTATTTTTTAACGTAATTTATAATTCTGGAAGTATTTCCGATCTTTTTCAATCCGTCGAGGTCTTTTTCGCCGGAGGCTTCTATTAAGGAAATGGCAAAACCTCCTCCGGGAGCAGATTTAATATTAAGTTTTGTATTTTTAGTAACGACCCCTTTTATGATTACATAAGATTCGGGATTCTTTTCATAATGGGCATCCCTTGAATCAGCATAAATAGTACATACATATTTCTTCCCGGGGTCGAGAAAATCAAGATTAAGATGAGACAGATGGCCGTTCTCGTCTACAGTACTGCCTACAAACCAGTTGTTGGTACCACGGGCTTCTCTTGCCGCCGTAATATAATCACCCGGTTCGGCTTCGAGATAAATGCTCTTTCTCCAATCTACCGCAACATCCTTAATAAATTGGAATGCATCCATATATTTCTCATAATGCTCCGGGAAATCGGCTGCCATTTGAAGTGGACTGTACATGGTTACATAAAGGGCCAGCTGGCGGGCAAGCGTGGAACGGACCCACGATGTATTTTGGGGATTGAAGGAAGATATCTTCATACAGAAAATCCCCGGAGTATAATCCATAGGCCCCCCCTGAAGTCTTGTAAATGGTAGATAAGTCGTATGATCGGGATTATTTCCCCCGAAAGCCTCATATTCAGTACCTCTGGCTGACTCATTCCCTATCAGATTAGGATATGTACGGCACAACCCGGTAGGATGCACTGCTTCGTGTGCATTTACCATTATTCGGTAATCAGCAGCTTTTTTGACGCAGTACAGGTAGTGATTTACCATCCACTGTCCGTAATGATGTTCGCCACGGGGAATTATATCTCCTACATAGCCGCTTTTTACCGCATCGTAACCGAAGCGTTTCATAAGCTTATAAGCCGTATCAATATGACGTTCGTAGTTTCTTGCCGAACTCGACGTTTCGTTGTGCATCATAAGCTTTATGCCGCGGGAATGGGCATAAGAATTAAGTCCTGCCAAATCAAAATCGGGATACGGGGTAACGAAATCGAAAACATAATCCTTGGAATTGCCGGCCCAGTCTTCCCATCCTTCGTTCCATCCTTCTACGAGGACTTCGTCGAAGCCGTTGTCCGCAGCAAAATCCACATACCTTCGAACATTTGTATTATTTGCCCCGTGGGTACCGTTGGGTTTTGCATTTGCATAATCAGTAACACCGAGCTTTACGCTTGGAAAATCGTTAGTATAAGACCACGTGCTTTTCCCGGTGATCATTTCCCACCATACGCCCATGTATTTTACTGGGTGGATCCACGAAACATCCTTAAGTTTGCAGGGTTCGTTGAGATTTAGAATCAGGCGGGAGGCAAGTATGTCTCTGGCATCATCGGCAACGATCACCGTTCTCCATGGCGAATGACACGGGGCCTGCATGTATCCTTTATCACCGAGGGCATCTGGCGTTAACCATGTTTCGAAAACGAAATCCCGGTCGTTGAGGTTAAGATTCATTCCGGAATAATCCACAAGCGCAGCTTCGTGGATATTCATATAAAGGCCGTCGTCGGTTTCGAGCTGAAGCGGTGTCTGCACGCCTGTTTCCGAAAACGTAGTCTGGGACATATTAGGAGTAACATTACTTTTGAAAAGTTTTCTTATTTCAGACAACTTGCTTTTTGTAAATTCATATTCTTCAGTATCATAGTCTCCTGGAATCCAGCATGCGGTAAGATCTCCAGGCATGGCGAATTGTGTATGTTCTTCCTTTATTATGAAATAATTAAGGTCCTTTTGCAGCGGAAACTCATACCTTAGACCCATTCCGTCGTCATACACCCTGAATCTTATAATCATGAACCTGTCGGCCTTCTTTTGTTCGAGCTTTACAGCCAATTCTCTATAGTTGTTGACAATACTATCCTCTTCCCCCCAGACGGGTTTCCAGACTCCATAAAAGCTGGACGTGTCGGCTTCTGCAATTGAAAAACCATCCATCAATCCGGTTCCCTTTTTTAATTCCAGTCCCAGACGGCTTTGCTTCAATGCCTGACGATTTTTAAAAGACATGCTGTAATAAGGGATTCCATTTATCACATTAAAACATAATTTAACGGTACCGTGCGGCGAACTTACGGAAACGGCCCCGTCTCTTACTTCGGCCGCATATTTTTTTCCATAAGCCGGAATATATCCTGAAGGCATCGCTATTGCGATAAACAATACAAAAATAAATGCTTTTTTCATGTGTCGTGTCTTTTTAGATTCTTTTTAAGATCCGTCCCGTTCAATGCAGACTTGATCCGATAAGTCTCAGGAACTCTTCCCTGGTCCTGATATCCTTAAGGAAAATACCGGTAAAAGCAGATGTCGTCGTAACGGAATTCTGCTTTTCAACGCCGCGCATCTGCATGCACATATGGGCGGCTTCAATTACTACTGCAACACCCAGCGGATTCAACGTCTGCTGCAGGCAATCCCTAATCTGAACCGTAAGGCGTTCCTGCACCTGAAGTCTCCTGGAAAAGGCGTCTACAACGCGTGCTATTTTGCTTAAGCCAGTAATATAACCGTTGGGTATATATGCGACGTGCGCTTTGCCGTAAAACGGCAGCATATGATGTTCGCACAGCGAATAAATTTCTATATCCTTTACAAGCACTATCTGCCTGTAATCTTCCTTAAATAGCGCAGAGCTCAATATTGCAACAGGATCTTCTTCGTATCCCTGTGTAAGGAACTGCATTGCCTTTGCCACCCTCACAGGAGTCTTAAGCAAACCGTCGCGCTTGGTATCTTCTCCAAGAAGTTCCAGAACAGCCTTGTAATGCCCGGCCAGGGCAGCGGTAGTTTTATCGTCGAAAATTTCTTTTTTGGAATATGACATTTGTTAAAGTTATAAGAACCTTCGCAACATGGAAGATTTCCGATAAAGGCAAATGTAGCCAAAAAACATTATATTTGTGCACTATGAAAAGGATTTTGATCATCGCTTCGGACAAGGAGGAACTTGAAGGGACAATACAGACTTTTGAGATATTAAAAAGCCGCATAAACCCGGACATATCCGTGGAATTTGAAGTCACGGGCATGGGAACCACATCTACAGGATATCTCCTTACAAAAAAGATCACGGAGGCGAAATGCAAGAACGAAGGCTATGATCTCATAATAGATCTGGGTATAGCAGGAAGCTACAAAACGGGCGAAAATGAATTTCCAGTCGGTTCTGCAGCTCTTATAGAACGGGAATTTTTCGGAGACATGGGGTTCGAAACATTCGGAGGATTCAAAACACTTTTCGAATGTGATTCTCTGGACAAAAATATATTTCCGTATAAAAACGGATCGGTGGAAAGAACTGCAAGCGACACAAAAACTGAAAAATTCCTGGCCGGCTTAAAAAAAGCCAACGGTATTACCGTACAAAAGGTAACCGGAAACGACGAAACCTTATCGGCCATAAAAAAGCATTTCGACGGAGATATCGAAAGCATGGAAGGAGCCGCGGTATACTACGTATGCGCAATGGAAAACATCCCGTGTTTCGAAATAAGGACGGTATCCAATGAAGTTGGAGAAAAGGACCGCGTTAAATGGAATATTACTCTGGCTCTGGAATCGTTAAAAAGTGTTATGGTCAAATTTATCGAAATTTTATTATCATGAATAAAGGAACGGAAAAGAAAGAGATCATAGAGATTAAGGATTTGAAAAAAATCTACAATCTCGGAATCCAAAAGGTATATGCATTGGCGGGTATTTCGCTGACTATCCGTAAAAACGAATATGTGGCGATAATGGGGCCGTCAGGATCCGGCAAATCCACTCTTATGAATATTCTCGGATGTCTGGACACTCCAACTTCCGGAAAATACGTATTGAACGGCACGGATGTAAGTAAAATGGCTGACGGAGAACTGGCCGATACGAGAAATCGCGAGATAGGATTCGTTTTCCAGTCTTTCAATCTTTTGCCCAAGTACGACGCCATAGAGAATGTAGCACTTCCAATGATTTACTCCGGGATTCCAAAAGAAGAACGTGAAAAAAAGGCGCGCAGGGTTCTTTCGCTCGTCGGCCTGGAAAAAAGGATGGAGCATAAGCCTAACGAACTATCCGGCGGACAGAGACAAAGGGTAGCTGTAGCAAGAGCGCTTATAAACGATCCGGCGATAATATTGGCCGACGAACCCACCGGCAATCTCGACACTAAAACATCCGTGGAGATAATGCACCTTTTCGAAAAGATTTACAAGGAAGGCAATACCGTAGTCATAGTTACGCACGAAGAAGATATAGCAAAACATGCAAGAAGAATAATCAAACTCCGTGATGGTCTCATTGAGAGCGACTTACCAAACAAGTCCATCCTGGACGAATAAAAGGTCCTTTTTGATACATAAAAACTTTAGCACATATCAATTATTTTTATATATTTGCGGCTCAGTAAAGTGTATGCAAATATGCTTTATATTATAAATGTTTAATAATTAGTCGTTTATAAAATGTATTGGACATTAGAACTAGCATCTAAACTCGAGGATGCACCTTGGCCGGCAACAAAAGACGAATTGATAGATTATGCCAATCGTTCCGGGGCTCCCATGGAAGTAATTGAAAATCTTAAAGATTTGGATGATGACGACGAAGTTTACGAAAACATGGAAGATATTTGGCCGGATTATCCTACTAACGATGATTTTTTCTTTAACGAAGACGAATATTAAATATCCGACACTTTTGTCTTATTGTAAATAAACGAAAGAGGGGAATCATGCGACTTCCCTCTTTCGTTTTTTAACGGACTCTGCCGATTTTATATATATTTGTAAGTACAACATAATCACAAGTCATGAATATTATTATTGCCGGAGCCGGAGATGTTGGAACGCACTTGGCAAAGATGCTCAGCAACGAATCCAATAATCTTACCATAATAGGAGAAGACGAATATAATCTTAACAAAATAGGCCAGATAGCCGATGCCGTTACCGTACTCGGAAAACCGACATCCATAGATACGTTAAAAAAGGCAGGGGTTGAAAAGGCAGATCTTTTCATAGCGGTCAGTCCTGCCCAGGAACAGGATGTAAATATAATCAGCGCCCTGCTTGCAAAAAAGATGGGAAGCAAAAAAGTAACGGCCAGGATTAACAACGAAGAATATCTTCATTCGGACAACAAGTTGCTTTTTAAGGATATGGGAATAGACCTCCTTTTTTACCCCGAAAAGATTGCTTCATACGAAATAGTAGATCTTCTTAATGAAACCGGCACATCTGAATTCATGAGTTTCGGAAAAGGGAAACTGCAAATGGTGGTACTGAGAATAGACGACGGCGCCCCGATAATAGATAAAAACATTTCCGAAATAACTTCCTACGAGGACTATATAAGCTATAAACCGGTTGCCATAGCAAGAAACGGCGATACGATAATCCCGAACAGTGAAACTAAATTTATGGAAGGAGACCTCATATACGCCATTTCAACAAAGGAAGGAGTAAAAAAAGTAATGGAATTATCCGGCAAGAACGAAATAGATGTTAAGAAGCTGATGGTAGTCGGAGGAGGCAGCATAGGTAAAATGCTTGCTGAAAAGATGGAAAAGCGAGTTGAAATGCTCAAAATAATAGAAATAAAAGAAAACAGATGCGAATATCTAGCCCAGGCTCTGAGGGAATCCCTCATAATAAACGGAGACGGTCGCAATACTGATCTGCTTATTTCTGAAAATGTAAAGGATTTCGATGCTTTCGTTGCAGTTACCGGCAGCTCTGAAACTAATATAATATCCTGCATTGCCGCAAAGAGGATGGGTGTCCCCAAAACCATAGCCGAAGTGGAAAATATAGAATATATCAAACTTGCGGAAGATATGGGCGTGGATTCGGTTATAAACAAAAAACTAATAACAGCGGGCAGGGTATTCCGATTTACATTAACGAACAAGGTAGAATCCATAAAATGCCTTAACGGTTCGGAAGCCGAAATACTGGAATATATTGTCAATCCTAAAAGCCTTATAACCCAAGGGCCCATAAAGGACCTCGACTTTCCCGTAGGAGCCATAATAGGAGGAGTAATGACTAACAAAGAAGGTAAGATTGCAAACGAATATACTACGATAAATCCTTATGACAGAGTTGTCGTTTTCGCTCTTCCTGAAGCTCTTTCAGACGTTAACAAATTTTTCATTTAACCTTCCCCCTGTTTTTCTCCTCTTTTAGGAGCGAACTTATATCCACTTTATTCCGTTTCATCGCATTATACAAAGTCCGCTTGTCCCCGAAACCGGATATAATAGCTATATCCTCCATATTAAGGCATTTGTCATCGCTTTTCCGCTCATTAAGTCCTTTTATGAACGATTCTGCATATTCCAGTCTTACTGAATTTATGAATTCTCTGAAATTGGTTCCGAATATCCTCGGAAACACGGAAGAGACATAAGTTCTATTGCTGCCTACCTCGTTGACAAGGTCCGTCAACTTCATCTCCGGATTAAGATACAAATGTTTACCGTAAACAGCATCCAGAATACGTTTTGCAAGATCTTCCAGAATTTCCCTCCCGGGATGCTTTCCATTATTGCACGACATTTATAAAAAATATTCCGAGATAGATATTTCTTCCTTATGCTCGAGCTTGTCATTTATCTCGCGACACCACAGGCCGGGGGTATATCCCGTATTTATCTTAAAAGCCGTAGAAAAAGAAGGAACAGTCTTGAATCCGCTCAACTTGCAAAGCTCGGGAACAGGCATATTTGGATTCCTTAAATACACAAGACAGGCCTCTCTTACCCTGTAATAATTAACAAACTGGTTAAAATTCTTGGATACCCTGGTATTCAATGCCTTCGACAAATAAGACCGGTTCGTGTATATATTTCTGGCAACCTCTTCCATTTTAAGATCGGTTTTAAGGTAGGGCTTCTTCTCCTCAAAGAAATCCACTAACCTGGTTATTACCCTGTAATCCTCGCACGCCCCCTTTTCCTCAACATATGGAGGATAGGATTTCTCCTTGTTCCTTTCCCCCGAGACATAGGATTTCACTCTGTACTTCTCCGACATTTCCCATATGAAAAAGCAAGTTTGAGCTGCAAAGGTTGCAATGAAGGAAAGCCATAAATGGAATCGGCCCAATCCGGACATAAAAGACCATAATAATATTCCGCAGAGACCCATTCCGAAAATAATGATTTTCCCCGATCTTGCAGCCAGGATTTCGGAAAATTCCCTTCCGAATTCACCGAACCGCCTCATAAGATAAAAAATCGCAATGATCCCCAATACAATATACGCCGATATAGTTGCAGCTGACAGTATGATTATATAAAACCGGAAAGAAATCAAGGATCCCGACAGCAGAATATCTATAACGGATATAAAAAACGGCACACCGGCCAAAACAGAATAGAAGATTTTCCGACTTCCTGCGATTATGCCGGATTTCTGCATGGCCGCCACGGCCAAAGGCAGGGAAGATGCGATAAACAACAATATCGATCTTTTATTAAAACCGGCCTGCGGAATATCCAGACCGTAAACACCGGCATAGTTCTGAATATGCACTATAAGGGACATGAGAATTATTAAAATAAAAGACAGTATGCTTCTGACTCTGAAGAATCTCAGATATTTATCCTTACTGAGAAAAGCAATGTAAACTATCAAAATACCGTAAAACGGTAACGACACCAGTTGAGGTGTAACTTCTAATTTTAAAAATACAGAATTCATAAACAAAATTTTTCGTTTTGTAAAGTTACGAACCTGTAAAATTCATATGCAAGAAAATAACCCCCGATACATTAACTTTTTACGATTAAAAAATTAACAAAAAAAATTTCAGACGATTATTGCTTTATTTTATCAAAACCTTTCCCGTAAACCCCCATTACATTGCCAACAGACATAAATGCATCTTTATCTACGGATTTTACTACTTTATAAATGGAGTTCAGATCGGTTTTTCTTACCAGCACAAGCAATACTTTCCCGGGATTCTTCGTATACCAGCCCTGAGAATCGAGAACAGTAACGCCTCTGCCCATGACTCCGGTTATATAATCCGCAATTCCGGAATATTTTTTTGAAAAAATAAAGACCTGAAGTGATTGTTTGGTCCCGGATATATATAAGTCTATCGTATAACTTGTGGTTCCTATCAACAAATAGCCGTAGAGGAGTCTGGCAAATCTTTCCCCGAAGCTTTCCATTCCTATGATATTTCCGGCGGCATCGGTAATTTCCTTAGCAGGAAGAAGAAGGGAAGATGCAATTACAAAAATATCTATTAGAAGTATAACCTTACCGGGAGAGATGTTCCGGTACTTGGAAACCATAAGAGCTATTATATCCGTTCCGCCCGTACTGCCTCCCTGGGAAAAGCACATGCCTATCCCGAAGCCGGCCACGGCACCTCCGAAAATGGAACAAAGTAATTTTCCGTTGGATATCGCAATTTCATTAATAAACGTTTGAGGAACAAAACGGGGAACCAGATCAAAAAATACGGATGCTATTATTATGGCGTACACGGTTTTTATTCCAAAAGATCCGCCGAGGACTTTAAGAGAGATCAAGAGGAGTATAAGATTCATTATGAAAAAGGAAATGCTTACCGGTATATCAAAGGCATACAATAATATTGCAGAAATGCCGGTAACTCCTCCGCCCACCAGATTATTGGGGATCAGGAAGATGACCCATCCGAGCACATAAGAAAGAAGCCCCAGCGTTATAAAGAAATACTCCTTCAAACCAATCCAGAAATGTCCGGATCCCGATTTTAATAAATTTCCCATTTAATTTAATATTTCGGATTTATTATCGTCACCACCTTCTATAATACGCTGAAGGGTGGTCTTTTTTATCTTCTTACCACTGACAATTGCCGGCTTTTCCTTTATTTTTTCAAAACCTTCTCCGTAGACGCCCATTACGGAAGAGACGGAAATGAACGCATTATCATCTACGGCTTTTATTGCAGCGGTCAGATGAGACAGCTGGAACTTTCTGGCTATTACCAACAATACGTTGCTTTCTTTTTGAGAATACCACCCTACGGATTTAAGCGCAGTTACTCCTCTGTCCATATCATGGACGAGCATATCCGCAATATCCTTATATTTCGGAGAGATTATTATAATCTGTACGGATTGCTTCGAACCGGTTAAAAGGAGATCCACCATAAATGAAAAGGAGACCAATTCTATATATCCGTAAACCACATCCTGAAGTCCTTTGCCGGGCAAGAATAAAATAGATCCTATTATTATTATATCGGAGTACATATAGAATTTGCCTATCGACAAATTCTTGTACTTTGCAACTATGAGAGCCAGAATATCAGTACCGCCTGTACTGCCCCCCTGGAAAAATATAGCAACTATACCAAAAGCGCTAAGGCTTCCTCCGATTATGGCATTTATTAACTTTTCATCTATATCAGAAAAATTAGTTATACATCCGAAACGCGGCAGTACGTTGAATAAAAGCGTAGCCAGCAAAATACTGTATATCGTTTTAAATCCGAATTTGTTGCCAAGCACGATCGTTCCCATGAGCAACAAAACGGCATTTATGCCGACATAAGAATATGAAACGCCCAAACCGGTTGCAAAGTATATTATGGAAGACATACCGGTAACTCCCCCACCTGCAATACCTTTTGGTATTAAAAATGCTACCCATCCAAAGCAGTATAAAAATACTCCTACGGATATTATTCCGTAGCTCTTAAGAATTTTAAATAAACTGACGCGCATAAAAATAAATCAATAATATTAACGTGCACGACAGAACCGATCAGCAAACTACATTAACTATTCGGCCTGGAACGACTATGATTTTTCTGATCTGTCTGCCGTTCAAATATCTTACGGTATCTTTATATTCTATCACTTCTTTTCTTACATCTTCCTGTGACATGGATCTTGGCAAATTGATTTTGAATCTTGTCTTTCCATTAAAAGAAACAGGATATTCCACTTCATCTTCTACGGTAAGAGATGCATCATAACATGGAAAAGGAGCAAAGGAGACACTTCTTTCATTGCCGAGCAAATGCCATAATTCTTCACAAAGATGAGGTGCAAAAGGAGATAGCAGCACAACAACTTTCTCTAATACAGCACGTTTGTTGCATTTCATATCAGACAATTCATTAACGGCAATCATAAAAGCACTTACCGAAGTATTATATGAAAATGCTTCAATGTCTTCTTCAACTTTTCCTATAAGCTTATGCAGGGTTTTCAATTCTCCGGCGGACGGCTTTTCTTCGGAAACAAGGAAAACGCCCTTATCGTCGAAGAACAATTTCCAGAACTTTCTAAGGAAACGGGAAACACCGTCTATTCCTTTGGTATCCCAAGGTTTCGATTGTTCAACAGGTCCGAGGAACATTTCATAAAGCCTTAGAGTATCGGCTCCGTATGTATCACATATATTGTCAGGATTAACAACATTGAACATGCTCTTGCTCATTTTCTCGACCGCATATCCGCAAACATATTCGCCGTCTTCCAGAATAAATTCGGCATCGGCATATTCCGGAGACAATTTACGAAAGGCTTCCGTATCCAGCTTGTCGTTATCCACTATATTTATATTGACATGTATCGGTGTCGTCTCGTATTTGTCTTTAAGGTTGTAAGATACGAATTTGTTCGTCCCTATTATCCTGTACACGAAATTCGAACGCCCCTGTATCATCCCCTGGTTTACAAGTTTCCTGAAAGGTTCCGGTTCGGCAACATACCCCAGATCATAAAGGAATTTGTTCCAGAAACGAGAATATATCAGATGCCCGGTAGCATGTTCCGTTCCTCCGACATAAAGATCCACGTTTCTCCAATATTCGTCGGCTTCTCTGCTCACCAGCTCCCTGTCGTTATGTGGATCCATATACCTCAAATAGTATGCGCTGCTGCCCGCAAAACCCGGCATAGTACTAGTTTCCAAAGGATAGCCCTTGTATGTCCAGTTTTTAGCCCTGGCAAGAGGCGGTTCACCATCTTCCGTAGGGAGAAATTTATCAACATCAGGAAGCATAAGCGGAAGTTCGGATTCCGGAAGGGGGGTTGCAATACCATCCTTATAATATATAGGAAAAGGTTCTCCCCAGTAACGCTGGCGGGAAAATATGGCATCCCTTATCCTGAAATTCGTTTTTTTCTTCCCTATATGCATTTTTTCAACCGCATCCAGAGCTGCAGGTATGGCTTCCTTTACGGTTTTGCCGTTCAGGAATCCGGAATTACACATGATTCCGTCTTTTGCATCAAAACTTTCGCGGCTTACGTCGCATCCTTCTATCACGGGAATTATAGGAAGATCGAATTTTCTTGCAAACGCATAATCCCTGCTGTCATGTGCAGGAACAGCCATTATAGCCCCTGTCCCATAACCCGACAGTACATATTCGCTTATCCAGACCGGGATTTTCTTTCCGGTAAAGGGATTTATGGAATAAGATCCTGAGAACACTCCGGTTACGGTCCTTGTCTCGGCCATCCTTTCCCTTTCGGTCTTCTTAGCACACTGCTTTATATAAGAATCGACGGCATCTTTTTGTCCTTTGGAAGTTAGTTTGGATACCCATTCGCTTTCAGGAGCAAGCACCATGAAAGTAACACCGAATATCGTATCCGCCCTTGTTGTGAAGATAATCATGTCGTATCCCTTATCTCCGGCATTAAAATTAACGGGATCCGGATTGAAAGTCTTGAATACTACTTCTGTTCCGGTTGATTTTCCTATCCAGTTACGCTGCATCTCCTTTAGGGAGTCGCTCCATTGAAGATCGTCAAGGCCATTCAAAAGCCTGTCTGCATAGGCAGAGACTCTCAATTGCCACTGTTTCATTTTTTTCTGGATCACAGGAAAACCTCCTCTGACCGAAATTCCTTCCTTCACTTCGTCATTGGCCAGCACAGTACCAAGTTTAGCACACCAGTTGACCGAAGTTTCGCCAAGATATGCTATCCTGTAATTCATAAGGATATCGCTCTTTTCAGCTTCGGTTGCCGAATTCCACTCGGAAGCATCAAATATCCTTTCCGAACTGCATGCGGCATTTACGTTGGCATTGCCCTCCTTCTCAAATATACTTACAAGTTTTTCTACAGGTTCGGCTTTACCGGAATTATTATCATAATAATGTCCGAACATTTTAAGGAAAGCCCACTGGGTCCATTTATAATATGAAGGATCACATGTTCTTACTTCACGACTCCAGTCGAAAGAAAAACCTATTCTGTCGAGTTGCTCCCTGTATCTCCTTATGTTGTTCTCGGTAGTTTTCTGCGGATGCTGTCCGGTTTGTATAGCATATTGCTCGGCCGGAAGACCAAAGGCATCGTACCCCATGGGATGAAGGACATTATACCCTCTGAGCCTCATATAACGGCTGTATATATCGCTGGCTATGTATCCGAGCGGATGTCCGACGTGCAGGCCGGCTCCCGAAGGATAAGGAAACATATCCAAAACATAATATTTTGGTCTGGATTTATCGGTCTCTACTTTAAATGTCTTATTTTTTGACCAATATTCCTGCCATTTTCTTTCAATTTTCAAGAAATCGTACTCCATTTTCGCGCATTTATAACACGCAAAGGTAACATAAATTATTTATTTCTTGAGTTTAATGGAGGAGGATTTCTTCAATCTGAAATATACAGGTATTGAGGTTCTAACCTTAACCGGAGTTCCCTTAAGCATTGCGGGCATCCATTTTGGAGAGGCGGAAACAACCTTGAGCACTTCGGCATCTATTTCCGGGCTGACGGAATGGGTTATTTTCACATCAGATACATTGCCGTCCTTATTTATTACGAACTGAACTTCCACAACTCCGCTTACCCTGTCCTTTACAGCCCTTTCGGGATATTTCATATACTTATAGACCCACCTGTTGAGAAAAGCCTTTTCGTCTCCGTGCATGAAAGTCGCACGTTCGTCCACGTCGAATTGGGAATAACATTGTCCTCCTGCAGCAGAAGCATTTGCAGATTTAGGATTGTGTTTTATCCTTTCGGCCTTCTTTTCGGTGCATGCAGCAGCATTGGCGAAAGAATAAACATATCCGGTTATGCGCATCATCAAATCATAATCCAGCAGCCCCGGCACATCCCGGGCCGAATGATAATCGGAATTCAGTCCGGTGGTAAACAGAAGCGAAGGAATCCCGGCTTCGTAAAACAGCCTGTGCGAAGAAGGAAAGCCATCTTCAACTATAAACCCCGGAGAGGGGAACATTATATTGGAGGAAACAGCTGCTACCAGTCTGCGCAAATAATTGTTTCCCGCGGAAGTAAACACCGAAAATCCCATTCCGGAATCATCGCGTCCTACCATATCCAGATTTATCATCATGGATATATCCTTTACGTTATTTTTGAAGGAACGGTTTAAAAAACACCATGTTCCGGCAAGACTCTGTTCGTCCGCCCCGGTAAAAAGGAACAAAACCGACCTCTTGAACAGAAATGAAGTAGAACGGATCTGCTTTGCAAGAGCCAGAAGGCAGGCGACCCCGGAAGCATTAGCATCGGCACCCCGGTAAATCTGTTCCACGCTGCGGCCGTCGACAGTCATGTCGTTCACCCCCATTCCGTCGTAATGAGCGGCTATTACTATATACTGATTCTTAAGCTTAGCGTCGTAGCCCTGAACCACGGCGGCAATATTTCTTGAATGTATAGTATCCTTAGATACTGCTCCGGCAAAAGGAGGAGCGGTAATATAAAAATCATCACCTTCAAGCGGGGATAATAATTCGAGACCATCATCGGACAATCTTTTATAAATATAACGGGCGGCCGACATTTCACCGGGAGTTCCGGCATAACGGCCTTTAAGGGAATCAGAAGAAAGAACGGCTATATCTTTTTTAATATGACGTATTATTTCGGAATAATCTCCGCTCATCGATTTCGGGACGAAATCCAGAGTATCGGCAGCAGTCTTCTTCCCATGTTTTCCCGACAGGGGAATCCTAATATCCTGCGCATATGTATTCGCAAGACCGAACGTAAAAATAAAAACGATCGGCGCAACGATTTCAAATATTTTTCTCATTTTCTTCCTTGTCTCTTTCGTCAAAAGCCTTAACAATTTTGCTTACAAGAGGATGTCTTACAATATCCTCTCTGGTAAAATTCACCTGCGCTATTCCGCGCACATGTTTCAGCAACCCTATAGCCTTAACAAGACCGGAATCCTCCTTATTGGGAAGATCTATCTGCGTCATATCTCCGGTTACTATAAATTTTGAATTATTACCCATCCTCGTAAGGAACATCTTAAGCTGCCCCAGGCTGGTATTTTGCGCTTCGTCGAGTATAACGAATGAATTTTCGAGAGTGCGGCCACGCATATATGCCAAAGGGGCGATTTGTATTATACCCTCTTCCATGAGCAATTTAAGCTTCTGGTGGGGTATCATATCCATAAGAGCATCGTAAAGAGGCTGCAGATAAGGATCCAGCTTATCCTTCAGATCTCCGGGGAGAAAGCCCAGCCTCTCGCCGGCCTCCACCGCCGGTCTGGTAAGAACCAGCTTTTTCACTTCTCTGTTCTTAAGAGCCCTGGCTGCCAATGCTATGGCAGTATAGGTTTTACCGGTACCGGCGGGTCCCAGGGCAAAAACCAGATCGTCCTTATAATAATCATCTACCAGCTTTTTCTGATGCCTGGTACGCGCCTTTATGATTTTACCATCCGTTCCGAACACTATTATGTCGGAATTTTCCATATCCTGAACAGAATCGCCTTCAAGTATTTCCTGTGCACTAAGTTCCGACTCGTAATCGTCGTGCTCAAACAATCTGTCCACGTCTACTATCTCCAGTTTCCTGCCGGACTTGCGGAGATCTATCATGGATTTGAGCGAAGCTTCAAAATTAGCAATATCCTTATACCCTCCCTTTAACAAAATCACATTACCTCTAACCACACTCTTCATTTTTGGGAAAAAAGAACGCAGCCTGTCTATAAGTTTGTCGTTTACACCAAAGACATCCACAGGATCCACATCTCCTACAACAATCTTCTTTTCTGCCATATATTATTTTATTTTAATGAGTTTTTTACCTTTTATAAAATCCACGTTCACTTTCATCTGCCTTATTGCTTCGGGGAGGGCATGTCCGCAATCACCTTCCATATATTCACTTACCGGGACGGTAGTAAAGTCGGCACACAGCTCGCCTTTCCTGAAACACCAAATATAATGCCATTTGGGGAATAGGGGATAAACTGCGCCGGTATAATTGTCCTTTACAACATCCAGTTCCACCATAAGTCCCAAACGGGTATATCCGGGATCACTTTGATTGGATATGAAATTGCCCAGAGAATAAAATACCGCACTATCTATCGGAACCCCGGAAAGACTTTCCGGAGGCACCGCGACGGACCTTTCGCAAGATGCGGCACTTCCCATATAGACACACCCCTCTTCAGGTACATGGGGATGCGAACCTATTATTACTCTGACACCTTTCCTGAAAAGCATTGAGGCCACGCGCTGCTGCCATAGGGAAGGAGACAGTTTATATTCTATTCCCCAGTGCGGCAAAGCTATTATCATATCCGCTTTTTTTGATACGGCTCTTTTTATGATTTTAAATAATCCGGTGCTGTCCGTCAGGTCTACGACATACGGATGAGGTATGCCGATGCCGTTCGTTCCGAAAGTAAAATTAACGAATGCTATTCTTATTCCGTTAAGCACTATTATAAGAGGATCTTCACTTTCTTCTATCCGTAGTGATGCGTATGCTCCAATATGTCTGACATGAAGAGAATCATAAATTTGCAAAGTACGGCCCAGACCTTTTCCCCCCTTATCCAGTATATGGTTGTTGGCCATCAGAAATAGACCTATCCCGCTTTTGCAGGCTTCCGCAGGCAATTCCTCAGGAGCGGAAAATCTCGGATATCCGGAATATGGTTTTGTCCCGGAAGTAAATTCCATATTGGCAATTGCAAGATCGGCCTTTTCAAATGTTTCACGAAAAAAGCGGAAGTAATTGGAATAATCATATCCGTGAGGGTGACCGTTTATTTCAGAAGCCGCCTTTATCTGAGGCATATGCTGCATTACATCTCCTATAAAAACAATCCGTGCAGTATCGCAGCGCCGTTCGGGTATCAAAGAAGGGAAAGGTACGTATGCTGGAGTAACAACATGTCCGGATGCGGGCTCCGGCAATTGTGCATAAACGGAAACAGGCAAAAGAACCGGAAGGACGGCAAATACCGTTTCCACTATTATATTAAAATATTTTCTCAAACTTCTTATTTTTCAACGATGACCTTTACTTTCGGCTCATCGAGACGAACGGACAGCCAGTTTTCTATTTTCTCTATTACTTCCGTCCCCGGCATCTCCGAAAATTTTATTACGGCTATTATTTCATCAGAAGAAACACCATTTGCAATCTCCTTTCCACGGGCGATAGACAAGGAAACGACATCGGGATATTGCGCAGATAATTCTCTCGCAATCTGTTCGCCCGGGATTTCATTTCCCTTGAGGGTAAGTATTTCCTTTTCCATATCCCTTATTACTTCATCCTTCCTTCTCAACTCTACGTCGCTATGTTCCATAAGGCTGTTTATCATGGCTTTGTCTGATTCCTGTTCAACGGGGAAGGTACTCGACTGATTGATAGCCAGCTGGGAAGAATCTATATCGTATTTCGACAATCCCGATTTCAACAGCCGCAAATCCGACGGAGAAAGTTTAGCCCCGGCTATGGAAATTGTAAGGACCGAAGGTTTTCCGGTACTATGCCTTATCTTGTAATCAAATATATAGCTTCTTTCCAGATTATTGTATTCCGACACGAAGTTTTTGGCATTTTGATTGAATCTGTTTTCTTCTATTACTACGAAAGCCGAATATATACTCGGCAATATAAGCAGAAGAGTAATAAGAGATATCAGCCTGTGTACCTTTTTGCTTTTGGCAGGATCTGAAAATTTCACTACCGGAAATTTAAGGTATCTGACCATCAGAAACACGGCAAGGGCTATAAAAACCGAATTTATGAAAAAAAGGTAAGATGCGCCAAAAAAGAAATGAAGCTTGCCATTGGCTATTCCGTATCCCGCCGTACATAAAGGAGGCATCAACGCCGTGGCAATTGCAACACCGGATATTACCGTACTCTTTTCCTTTCTGGAAAACTCTATTATTATTGCCAAACCGCCGAACAGGGCTATGAACACATCATATATGGTAGGATTTATTCTCGAGAGCAGCTCGGTGGGCTGGTCGAGCGACAGCGGAGTAATAAGGAAATATACCGTAGATGTTATCATTCCTATAACGGCCATTATCAGGAAGTTCTTCAGGGAACGTCTTAAGAGCGGAGCGTCGTTTACGCCGAGGGCAAGCCCCACCCCCATTACAGGTCCCAGGAGTGGAGATATGAGCATTGCTCCTATAACGACCGGAATTGAGTTGACATTAAGCCCCACGCTGGCTATAAGTACGGCAAATATCAATACCCATACATTAACGCCTTTATATTCTATATTTGAGATGATGCTGTTTTTGGCAGCCTCAACATCAACATGTTCAGTAAGATTTACTATATTTCTCAACTGTCTCAACAAAGAGGAGTTCCATGTCATATTCCTTAAAAGTAAGTTAATTATACAGTTAGGTAAATATAATATAAAATTTTGCTAATGGCTCAATAAAATTTTACCTTTGTTTAGCAAGTAACGTTTTTCGCAACTATCATGAAAACAAAAATCATTCTTTTCAGCATATTGCTAATGATCTCACTGTCGGGTTGCGACAGGATAAGAAGGAGTTTCGGGCTCCCCGATTCTTCTGATATAAAAAAAGCGGAAAGAGAACTGTCCGAAAAGGCTTCGGCCGAAAGCAGCAAAAGTGATTCAGTTGCATACAGGGCCGATACAGTTGCGGCGGTAAAAGAAATTTCCTCACGCGAATCTTCGGAATTCGGAACTGCATCGTCGGGAAACTATTACGTAATACTTGGAAGCTTCAAGGAAGACGGCAATGCCGCAAAATTTGGAAAAATAGTAAGGCAGGCTATCGGAAACGCCTACATAATACATAATGAATACGGATTCGATATGGTTGGTGTAGGGCCCTACGGCGATATAAAATCCGCCTGCAATAAAAAAATCGATCTTCTGGATAATCATTCTTTTTGTCCGGATGATGTCTGGATCTATTACAACAAATAAAAATGAAAGATACTGCTTACACTAAAAAGCATATTGCGCTGGGCGCAAAAATGGGACCGTTTGCAGGTTATAATATGCCTATAGAATATACAGGGATAAAGGATGAACACTTTGCGGTAAGAAATAATGCAGGAGTTTTTGATGTTTCCCATATGGGGGAATTTCTAGTAAAGGGCCCCAAAGCTCTCAAATTCCTTCAATATATTACCACAAACGATGTTTCGGCGATTTACCCCGGTAAGGCCCAATATACCTGCTTTCCTAACGGGAAGGGAGGCATAGTTGATGATCTGATAATTTACCGTCTTGACGAAGAAACATATTTTCTGGTAGTTAATGCAGCGAATGTGGAAAAAGATTGGAAACACTGCTGCGAATACGCTCCTGATTTCGGACTTACTCCGGGAGACGAACTTTATAATGCATCCGACGAAATAAGCCAGCTGGCCATTCAGGGTCCAAATGCTTTGAAGATCATACAACGTATATGTCCCGACAATATAATGGAAATGCCATTTTATTCCTTTAAAAAGACCACCGTGGGAGGCGTGAACGCTATTCTGGCGACAACAGGATATACGGGATCCGGAGGCTGCGAAGTTTATGTATACAACGGAGAAGCCAATAAGTTATGGGATGCGGTATTCGAAGCAGGAAAGCCCGAAGGCATAAAACCTATAGGACTCGGAGCAAGGGATACTTTGCGTTTGGAAATGGGATATTGTCTGTACGGCAACGATATGGATGAGACAACTTCACCCCTTGAAGCCGGACTGGGATGGATAACAAAATTCAACGACAGCAAAGGCGACTTCATAGACAGAGACTATATGTTAAAGCAAAGAGCCGACGGACTTACCAAAAGACTTTGCGGATTCGTCATGCTTGACAGAGGCATTCCTCGCCACGAATACGAAATATGCGATGAAAACGGCGAGAACATAGGATACGTAACCTCCGGCAATATGGGACCGTCGGTCGGCAAAGGCATAGGTCTGGGATATGTAGCCGCACCAAAATTCAAGGCGGGGAATATCATATATATAAAAATAAGGGAAAAACTTCTTAAGGCCGAAGTTGTAAAACTACCCTTTTACAAGGGATAATTACTTTTAATTTTAATACAGGAAATATAGAGTATTACCAGCTCCCTCCGGCTCCGCCGCCACCGAAACCGCCGCCGCCAAAGCCGCCGAAACCGCCTGAACTTCCACCGAGACCGCCGAAGCCGCCGCCTGATCCCCATCCTCCGGAACGGCGTCCGCTAAGAAGAGATCCCAGAAGTATGGCATCAAGTATTCCAAACTTGTCATCATGCTTTCCGCCTCCGTTTCTTCCTCCCATATTCTTGTTGTTTTTCCCTCCGGAAATAAGAAGTACTACAAATATGCAGAAAAGGAAAATTATCATTACCGATGCTGCCGACCCTTTTCCTCCTTTACTCCGGGCGAATTCACTGCTGGAAATTTCCCCTGAGACAATCCGGAATATAATGTCAAGCGCAGCATCTACGCCTCCGTAATAATCATTCCTTCTGAAGTGCGGAATAAGAATCGTTTCTGTAATTCTTTTACATACTGCATCGGTGAGTACCGATTCCAGCCCGTAGCCCGTAGCTATGAATACCTCGCCTCTCGAAGATCCGGTTTTCGGCTTTATTAGAATAACGACTCCGTTATCGAATTTTTTCTGACCTACTCCCCATTTTTCACCGATCGTATATGCAAGCCGGGCCTTATCCATACCGTAGAGATTATCAACGGTAACTACCGCTATCTGGTTGGAAGTGCTGTCCGAAAAGACATCAAGTTTCCGCTCCATGGCTGCTGCCTGTGAAAAGGAAAATACGGAAGCCAGATCATTTACCAGCCTCGAAGGCGACGGTCGCGGAGGAATATCGCCATAGCTTCTGAAAGGCATTAAGACAAACAGGAAAGCCAGGACGGCAATAAAACAATATATTTTTGATAAAGAACTTTTCATAAGGTCCGTATTTATTTACCTATGGAAATATCGTCTGGAAGTTCGTTGACATCGTCGCTTTGATATGGAAAAAAGCTCTTGAGCGATTTGCCGGCTTCGCTTATTGCATTGCATAAGCCTCCGGCGAAATCCTCTCTCGAGAAGGCCTCCTGCATTCTTTCCTTTATGGAATCCCAGAAGTCGTCAGGAACTTTGGAATTTATTCCGGAACCGCCGATAATCGCAAATTTCTTGCTCTTGAGAGCTACATAAAACAGTATGCCGTTATGCAGTTTTGTTTTATCCATTCCAAGATAATAGAAAATATATACGGCACGACCCATTACATCCCGTCCGCATTTCGACTCAAAATGCACCCTTATCTCGCCGGATGTATTCTGTTCAGCCTCGCCTATCGCCTCGACGATAGCCTTTTCTTCAACTTCGGAAACAAATTTTCTGAAGTTCATGGCATTAGAACTTTACGGCAGGTACTTTTTCTGACCCTTCAGCCGCCTTGAAATAAGGTTTCTTGGAAAAGCCGAACATGCCTGCGAATATGTTTTTAGGGAACTGCCTTATCATTATGTTATACTGCCTGGCGGTCTCGTTGAATTTTTTACGTTCCACAGCTATTCTGTTTTCAGTTCCTTCCAGCTGTGACTGAAGTTCCAGAAAATTTTCATTAGCCTTAAGATCAGGATAATTTTCCTGTATCATAAGAAGTTTGCCTAAGGCCGCTCCGAGTTCTCCCTGTGCGTTCTGATATTTTTGCAGCGATGCCTCATTCATGTTTTCAGGATCCACTGTTATTTGAGTAGCCCTGGCTCTGGCCTGAACCACCCCCTCCAGCGTCCCTTTTTCATGAGCGGCATAACCTTTTACCGTATTCACCAGATTAGGAATCAGATCGGCTCTCCTTTGATAAACGTTTTCTACCTGGCTCCATGCAGTTTGCACTTTTTCATCTCCTTTTACCATGGAATTATACGAACTCCACGTAAACAGCACCACGATTGCCAAAATCGCAAGTACGACTATAAAGACTCCTTTTTTCTTCATAATTTATTGTATTAATTTAACACATCTCACGGAAAAACCGCTGCCGGTTTTCGAAGTATAGTTATATCTAAAATCCGGGATATTATAATATATATATCTGTAATACGCATTATCGGAATCCATTTCGGTAGAGCTCCAGAAATATGCGGAAGAGAACATATTCTTATAATTATTATAATCATTGGTGGAACGTCCTGCGGCGAGGGCAGCCCATCCATAATCATTCCCGGGATTGACATGCGCCGAATAAGGCCATATTCTTTTTCCGTTCAAACGGGCATCGACTATAAGCTTTCCGCCAATATCCGGCCAGTCGGACTTGAATGCCAGCCCTGTTTCTCCGTTCAGGCCAGCTGCCAGATCCTCCCAGTCTTCGTTGGTAGGAATGGTCCATCCACTCGGACAAACACCTTGCGGTCCACTGCCCAAACCGCTGCCCGAAACGCCTCCGGTAGCATCTTTCCATGTATAGAACCTGCCGAAAAAGATACCGGCGTCATCGGCTCTGGAATAAGCCTCGCCTGCTCCGCCCCAGTCAAGATTTCTGGTAAACCATATAAGATTTCCTATATGTGCGGTAGGATATTGCTTTCCGTCACGTTCATCTGTTATTAAATCCGTCGGAGCATTCATTCCCGTAAGAGAAGTCCCGAACTCGGGATTAATGGATGTAATGGTTCTGGAAGAAGTCCTGGAATAATAATCGTCGGCCGAGGCCAGCACTGTAATCGTATATGTAGCCAGAGAATCCGGAACGGTAAAAGTACATGTGGTTCCCTTTATCGTATCTTTCTTGAATATACCGCTGCAAATCCATTTATAGGAAACCCCTTCGGAAGGAGTAAGTATTCCCGAAACGGAAGTTTTTATAACGCTTCCTACTTTTGCATAGACCGGGATGTCGAAAGTAATAGTACCGGACATTACGCCCTTGTCTTCCTTACTGCTTTTATGGCAGGAAGACAGAACGAAAGATACTGCTATGAACATCAAAAGCGTGAAAAGGCGTGCGGCTCTGAAGAATATTTTCATTTAATATTAATTTTGAAATACAAAAATGGGGATTTTTTGTTCTTAAAGCAATAAAATATTTACTTTTGCAAAATACTAAAATCGTGCCATGAGCAAATATACGAACTATATCGCATTAATAACGATTGCCTTGATCGCCTTTTCCTGCAGCAAGAAAGACAAAAGATATATTACTGAAGACGGCTTTGCACAGGGAAGTACTTATCATATAATATACAGAGTCCCTGATTCGTGTGATCTTTCAACGTTCAAGAGAAAGGTAGAAGACAGTCTTGCAGTATATTTCAACAGAATAAGCAGATCCATCTCCGGATATGATTCATCTTCGCTGCTCTCACGAATAAACAGGGGGGAAGACATTCCACTGGACAGCATATTCATAGATAATTTCAATGCTTCTGAAAAAATGTATAAGATCTCTGACGGATATTTCGATCCTTCTGCGGCTCCTTTATTCGATATATGGGGCTTCGGATTTACCGATCGCGGATCGGTCTCTTCCGGACAGATCGACAGCATAATGAAATTCATCGGTATGGACAAACTTTCGCTATACCAACGCGACGGCAAAACATTCCTTAAAAAAGAATACCCCGGAATAAAATTAAACTTCAATGCAATAGCACAGGGATATACGTCGGATTACATATGCCGCAGATTCAGGCTCATGGGCCTTAAGAACTTCATGATAGACACCGGCGGCGGAGAATTATACTGCTCCGGACTAAATTCCACAGGCGGAAAATGGAGAATAGGGATAGACAAGCCGTTTACAAACAACCAGATAGAAGGTAAAGACATACAGTCCGTACTTCTATCTTCAGACAACGGAATTGCAACATCCGGAAACTACAGGAAATATTACATAAAAGACGGAAAGAAATATTCCCATGAAATAAATCCTAAAACCGGACGTCCCGTAGAACACAATCTGCTGAGCGCAACAGTTATCGCAAAAAATTCTACCGTTGCCGATGCATATGCTACATACTTCATGGTAATAGGGCTTGAGAAATCCATCGAAATTTTAAAAGAGGAACCAGACATGCAGGCTCTGCTGATATACGGTAACGATAACAATATGAATGTCTATAAAACGCCCGGACTGCAACTACGAAAACCAACGGAATAAGATATTAATTAATAAAATAAACGGGAACTGCGGTTAATCCCCGCGGCTCCCGTTATTCATAATATCAAGGCTGAACGGAATCAGTCCTTGCAGCAAAGCGGCTTGATCTGCGTAAAGAAATCATTGCCCTTATCATCTACAAGAATAAATGCCGGGAAATCTACCACCTTTATTTTCCATATAGCTTCCATTCCCAGTTCGGGGTATTCTATACATTCCACGCTTTTTATATTATTCTGGGCCAATATAGCTGCCGGCCCGCCTATACTCCCCAGGTAAAAACCTCCGTGCTTCTTGCAGGCATCGGTAACCTGCCGCGTACGGTTCCCCTTGGAAATCATAACCATGGAACCTCCGTGCGATTGAAAAAGATCTACATAGGGATCCATTCTCTGCGCGGTAGTAGGGCCGAAAGAACCGCTCGGCATACCTTTTGGAGTTTTTGCAGGACCTGCATAATAAACGGGATGATCCTTCATATATTGCGGAAGATCCTCACCGGCATCCAGACGCTCCTTAAGTTTGGCATGGGCTATATCTCTGGCTACCACGATTGTACCGCTAAGCAAAAGATAAGTAGATACGGGATACTTGCCAAGATCATTAAGAACATCTTTCATAGGACGGTCGAGATCTATTTTAACACCGGCATTGCTTTTCCCTAAAAGTTCCTTGGGAATCAGCCTTCCCGGATTTTCATCAAGCTTCTCTATCCATATTCCGTCCTTATTTATTTTGGCCTTCATATTTCTGTCGGCGCTGCAACTTACGCCTATGCCTATAGGGCACGAAGCTCCGTGGCGCGGCAGTCTGATCACCCTAACGTCATGGGCATAATATTTTCCGCCGAACTGTGCTCCTATTCCGAGATTATGGGCATCCTTAAGCAACTTCTTTTCCATCTCAAGATCTCTGAATGCGGAACCGCCGTCATTACCCTTTACAGGCAGAGAATCATAATATTTTGTAGACGCAACCTTTACGGTTTTAAGGTTCAGTTCCGCCGAAGTCCCGCCTATGACGAATGCTATATGATAGGGCGGACATGCAGCGGTGCCCAAAGTCTTCATTTTTTCGACAAGGAAATTCTCCAGTTTTTCGGGATTAAGCAATGCCTTGGTTTCCTGGAACAAATAGGTTTTGTTGGCCGAACCGCCGCCTTTTGCTACGAAAAGAAAATTATATTCATCTCCGTCGGCAGCTTCTATTTCCACCTGGGCGGGAAGATTGCATCCAGAATTTTTTTCGGTAAACATATCCAAGGCAACAGTCTGCGAATACCTCAGATTATCTCCGGTATACGTATCAAAAACGCCGTGGGAAAGAGCTTCCTCATCGCCGCCTCCGGTATATACGTTCTGACCCTTCTTTGCCATTATTATTGCAGTTCCGGTATCCTGACAGAGCGGGAGCTGTCCCTTAACGGAAACATCCGCGTTCATGAGGAAGGTAAGAGCTACCGATTTATCGTTTTCCGATGCCTCGGGATCGCTCAGTATTTTGGCAACCATTTCATTGTGTGCCGGACGAAGTTTGAAAGAAACTTCATGAAAGGCTGTTTTGGCCAGCAGCCTCAATCCTTCCGGATCAACCTTAAGCATATTGTGCCCGTCAAATTCCGAAACGGAAACATACTTGTCCGTAAGGAGACGGTATTGAGTATCGTCTTTCCCCAACGGAAACATTTCATAATATTTAAACTCCATATCCTTAATATATTAAAATTAAATTTGTGGCAAATTTATCAAATCCTGTTTATTTGCCTGTATTTTCAAGAAGATAACGTCTCATAAATTCATTCAGATCTCCGTCAAGAACGGCCTGCGTATCAGAAGTCTGATATCCGGTACGCAAATCCTTTACCATTTTGTACGGATGCAGGACATAGCTTCTTATCTGTGATCCCCACTCAATTTTCTTCTTCTGTCCTTCGAGTTCGGCCTGTTTTGCACGGCGCTTTTCCAGCTCAAGTTCATACAAATGCGATTTCAATATTCTCAATGCGTTTTGTCTGTTGTCGAGCTGTGAGCGGGTTTCGGTATTCTCAACGGTTATTCCGGTGGGTATATGCCTCACTCTCACGCCTGTTTCTACCTTGTTTACATTTTGTCCGCCGGCTCCGCTCGAACGGAAAGTATCCCATTCGATATCGGACGGATTGATAGTAATTTCTATGGTATCGTCAACAAGAGGGTAAACAAATACGGATGAGAAAGTAGTCTGACGCTTCCCCTGTGCATTAAAGGGAGATATCCGAACCAATCTGTGCACTCCGTTCTCGGCTTTAAGATATCCGTAGGCATAATCGCCTTCTATTTCCATAGAAACCGATTTTATACCTGCTTCGTCGCCCTCTATCAGATCATGTACGGAAACCTTGTAGCCGTTCCTCTCTCCCCATCGGGAATACATTCTCATAAGCATTGCACTCCAGTCGTTGCTTTCCGTCCCCCCGGCTCCGGAATTAATTTTAAGCAGGGCTCCGAGGTTATCACCTTCTTCTCCGAGCATACCTTTCATTTCAACTTCTTCCAGCAACGCCGTCAAGGAAGACATCGAACCGTCGAGTTCCCCGGAATACTCGTTCCATGTATCCGATCCTTCTTCGGGATTCTCTTCCTTCGCCATTTCGTAAAGGGTTTTGATATCTTCAATAAGGCCGGATATCTTTTCTATGGAATCCACCCAGTATTTTAAGGAAGAATTATGTTTCAGGAAAGCTTCGGCCTTCTTGGTATCGTTCCAGAAATCACCGGAAGCAATTATTTTTTCATTTTCCTTTATTGCGGAAGCTTTGGCATCATAGTCAAAGTGACCTCCTCAAGGCTTCGAGCCTCTTACAGCAATTCTCTATCTGATCTTGTATAATCATATTTATTATATATTTCCTTAATTAAAATCATATTTTTCAAACTGGGCCGATATTTCGTCCATGCCGAAGCCCCGGCCTAAGGCAAATCTTATAACCCTGGCTTTTTTCTTTCCCATATCATTTTCCCCCGAGAGCGATTTCCATTTATTTTTCAATAATTTATGAAGCAATTCTTCCGAAGTCACCGACATATTGCGGTCTGCTCCGGAATAATATATTTCTGACAAGGCACGTTCGGCCGCCTCCTCGGAAACGCCGGATCTGCGCAGATTATATCTTATCTTGACCGCCCCCCATCCGGAAAATTTCAATTTATCATTTACGAACGCACGGGCAAAGCGAAAATCATCTATGAACTTCTCCTCTTTTAGCACGGATATTATATCTTCCATCTCTTCAGCGGAAAAACTACCCGGAGACGCCCACTTTTTCAAAAGCCGTTCCATCATACCGGCGGAATATTCCCGTACGGCACATAACTTTCTGCCCCTTGCCAGAGCCTGTTCTTTAGTCATACCGCGTGAAGATACTAAAAATAATAACCCAAATTGACATAAAGTCCCACTTTATGGGTATAATCAGACCAGTGGCAGTCAACGCTTATCGGACCGAACTTTGAATCATATGCATATCTTATTCCGACCCCCCAGCTGTCCGTGCAATTCTCGCCGAACATATCGGCGATATTGCCAACCGATCTTAAATAATTAGTTATTCCGTAAATATAATGCTTCTTCCCAATTCTTTCACGCATATCTAATCTGGCGATGGCAAGACTTGAAGCAAATGCATAAGCGTAATTTATTCCGACGAAAGGAAGTTGTCCGTCTACATAACGGCCCGGCTGCGATCCTCCCGCAAAATTATAAAACGATGTATATCTGTTGTCCTTCCCCACGATGAATGATCCCATAATTGAAGGGAGCAAGGTGAATCTATTGCTCAATGATACTACCGGTGCCATTATAACTCTGAATCTCATAAATTTATGGAAGTCCCCGTGAAAATTGGTATGGAAGAAATCATGATGAAGATCAACCTTCATTCCTTCAGACGGGAAAGAGCTGTCGTCCCTGGTATCCATCTTTGCACTGATAAAATAGTTGAGAAAAAACTTGGAGGAACTATCGTATAAATATTCCTGCTTGGAAATCACATTTCTGAAATCGTAATACTCGAGCCTAAGTCCGGCAGTAAAATCAAAATTCCTCAGATAGGCATTGGAAAAGGAAACTTCCAACCTGTTCATGTCAAACGAAACAAAATTGGAGCTGTCGCGTTTATATATGTTCATATCGTTGGATTTGAACATATAAGAGACATTTAGCTGCGGGAAATTCTTAAAGACATAGGAATAGTCTATTCGTCCGTAGGGATTATAGCTGAGCCTTCCGGTTATCCCCAGTCGCGACCCCTTTAAGTCATAAGTATGTATACCCAAATGAAGAAGCAGGGCGGCAGCTTCCTCGCTGTCGTACCTGAAATTAAAAGCGAACTCGTTGGCGGGACCCTTTTCAAAATTTATAACCAGCTTGAAAGAATTTTTCCCATTATCCTTTATCAACTGGTATTTTACGCACTTAAAGGCTCCGGTACCCATGAATATGGATATCGCATTGCTTATTGACTGCCCCGATACGACCCTGTTTATTCCGAGTTCGGTTTTCTTCAGGAGCCACCTGCCGTCGTTCTCCGGAATACCGTCTACTTCTATTGCAGACAGCAAATATGATTTTGTTTTAAGTTCGTGCGCCTTTGTAAAAAGCCTTACGGCGTTATCTTTCTTATACCCCGACAGTTTTGTCGCAAGAGCCTCAAGCTCCGGCTTTTTCTTATCTGCGGCGGCATATCCGCTTGCAATAAGAGTTTTAATCGCATCATGAGAAAAGCTCATGGTCGAAAAGCCTCTTACATCCGGTTTAATATAAACATCCACAAGTTTCCTGTTGGCCATATACCGCTCATTCCCCATAAGCAGAATTATCTGTGAGAATATCTGCGGAAGCGACTTCAGCTGTTCTGCTCCGGCCAGCTCATCCTGGACATCCACCCCTATTATGATATCCGCACCCATAGCCTTTGCCACATCCACCGGAAAGTTATTAACCATCCCTCCGTCGCAAAGGACCCTGCCGTTTATATTTACCGGAGCAAATACCCCAGGAATAGCCATCGTAGCCCTTATGGACAAAGGTAAGGAGCCGTGATTGAGTATAACCTCTTTCCCTGTAGAAATATCCGTGGCCATACACGCAAAGGGAATAGGCAGATTATTAAAATCGAGAGAATCCTGATAGCCTATCGACAGGCTGTTCAGCATATTCATTACATTCTGTCCCTGAATAAGCCCTCCGGGAAGAATATATGACAGGGTCTGTCCTTCCTGGGTGGTATCGGCAACGCTTCTTCTTTTTATGGTATAAAAAGGAATACTTATAAGATACTTCTCATCAGTTTGCTTGGCATAGAACGATGAATTCCTACGGATAATATTATTACTGAGAAGAAATCCCCAGTCCATATTGCAGATCATGGAATCCAGTTCCTTTGCATTATATCCTATGGAATACAGACCTCCAACAACGCCGCCCATGCTAGTCCCTACTATCATATCCGGCACTATGCCGACTTCTTCCAGAACCCTTAGAACTCCAATATGGGCCGCCCCTTTCGCCCCTCCCCCGCAGAGGACCAGAGCCACTTTCGGACGCCCGCCGGATAAATCAGAAGCATGACTTCCCTTCTCATTCCGCCCCGATCCATATGCCGTACCTGTCAAAAGGAAGGCGGAGGTCATAAAAAGAAAAAATATTCCGGGTCTAAGCTTCATGGCATAAATATACTATTATTTTTCTCTGTTTCCGCTCAATAATCCGCATGCCGCAAAAATATCCTCGCCGCGCGAAGCTCTTATTGTAGAAACCAGTCCGTGTGCATTGAGCCTGCTTTCGAACTTTTCCATAATACTTAACGGCGACGGACGGAGCGGAGAATCGGGAATGGAATGGAATCTTATAAGGTTAACCCTGCAATTCAGTCCTTCCAGCAATCTTATTACCTCGTCTGCATACTTTTTCGAATCGTTTACCCTGTCGAACATTATATACTCGAAACTAACTCTTCTTTGTCCGGAAAAATCATATTTCCTTAAAACTTCGACAACCTTTCTTATATCAAACGCTTTTTGAGCCGGCATGAGTTTCTCGCGTTCTGCCGGGAAAGGATCATGCAGGCTTATAGCCAGGTGGACCCTGGTAGAATCAAGGAATTCCGTCAATGCCGGCATTACACCTATACTGCTTAAAGTTATACGTTTGGGACTCCATCCGAATCCCCATTCCGACGTAAGTATGTCTATTGCGGCCAGTACGTTACGCAAGTTATCCAGAGGCTCCCCCATTCCCATAAAAACGGCATTAGTAAGGATCTCCGATTCCTCAACGGAAATGAATTGCGAAATTATTTCGGCAGTTTCCAGATTTCCATGGAATCCCTGCCTTCCGGTCATGCAGAATTTGCAACCCATCTTGCAGCCGGCCTGCGAAGAGACGCACAATGTGGCTCGTTCCTTATCAGGAATCATAACTGTTTCTATGAAAGATCCCGTGTGGCACGGAAAAAGATATTTTTTAGTACCGTCCGAAGATATCGCCGTTTCTGCAGCATCTTCCATCCCTACGGTATATTCCTCTTTAAGCAGATCCCTGAACCTTGCGGAAAGGTTGGTCATCATATCTATGGAACGTACCTTCTTCTTGTACAGCCATCCGGCAATCTGCGACGCAGTATACTCCGGCATGGAATAAGATGCGGCTATATCCTTAAGATCCACAAGAGTACACCCTATCAACTTTTTTTTCATAATTCACAAAAATACAAACAAATTCATACCGTACGGCATCATCAATAATAAAAATGCAGATTTATTTAAGTATATTTGTAGACGAATACTGCAATTAAAAAACAAACGAAATATTATGGAGAAAGAGAACATTGCCGCAAAAGTAAAGGCTAAAGAAGAGGGAGCGAAAAAAACTGAAAACAAAAAAGGTACGGAAATAAACGCCGAAAAGATGAAAGCCCTCCAGGCTACCCTGGACAAAATCGAAAAGGATTTCGGAAAGGGCACTATAATGAAACTCGGAGACAAACCCAAATGGGACGTATCGGTAATTCCTTCCGGATCCATAGCTCTTGACGATGCTCTCGGGATTGGAGGGTATCCGAGAGGAAGGATAATAGAAATTTTCGGCCCGGAAAGCAGTGGAAAAACCACGCTCGCCATCCACGCCATAGCAGAAGCGCAGAAACTGGGAGGTATAGCTGCAATAATAGATGCCGAACATGCCTTCGACAGAAATTATGCAAAGAATCTGGGGGTAAATGTAGACACCCTGCTCATATCCCAGCCTGACAATGGAGAGCAGGCGCTCGAAATTGTGGACAGCCTCGTAAGATCTTCCGCCATAGACATAGTAGTGGTAGATTCGGTTGCTGCACTTACGCCGAAGGCCGAGATTGAAGGAGAAATGGGAGATTCCAAAATGGGACTTCAGGCAAGGCTCATGAGCCAGGCGCTGAGAAAACTTACCGCAAGCATAAGCAGAACAAACACTTGCTGTGTCTTCATAAACCAGCTGAGGGATAAAATAGGAATAATGTTCGGAAATCCAGAAACCACCACCGGAGGAAACGCCCTTAAATTTTACTCTACCGTAAGGCTGGACGTAAGGAAAATAACCCAGATAAAAGACGGAGACTCGGCAACCGGAAACAGAACGCGTGTTAAGGTCGTCAAAAATAAAATGGCTCCTCCTTTCCGCAAAGCCGAATTCGATATAGTTTTCGGAGAAGGAATTTCAAAGATAGGCGAAATCATAGATCTTGGTGTGGAACACGATATAATAAATAAAAGCGGGAGCTGGTTCAGCTATAACGGAAGCAAACTTGCCCAGGGACGCGATGCCGTAAAAAGACTGCTGAAGGATAATCCCGAACTTTCCGAAGAAATAGAAGCCAAGGTAAGACAGGCAATTGCAGCCTCATCCGAATAGGAAGGACACAAATGGATCTTTTCGTAAAAAAGATAACGGAAGAACTCGCGGAATTATCCGATCCTGAAAAGAAACGGATTCTTCCGCGTTTTTTTAAAACGGGGAAAGGTGAATACGGCGAAGGCGACAGGTTTATAGGAGTTACGGTCCCAAAAATAAGGGAAGTAGCCAAAAGACATGCCGATGCCGGGCCTGAATCAGTTGAAACCCTTTTGCGCAGCAGCTGGCATGAATGCAGAATGTGCGCATTACTAATGCTTTCAGACACTTTCAGTAAATCCGGGAAAGTACGTAAAAAGGATATATATGAATTTTACCTTCGCAACAGCAGGTACATAAACAACTGGGACCTAACGGATCTTTCTGCTCCTAAAATAACCGGAATTTTCCTAAGAGATTCTGCGCACATCACGGAGCACGTAATTAGGAAATTACCGGATTCATGTGCCGGATCATATTCATCGAAATACGGAATAGTGCCGTACGTAGAACAAAATCTATCCTTTTCTTTCGGCCGAGAGGATTTGTATGTTCTGGCAGGCAGCAAATGGCTGTGGGATCAGAGGATCGCCATATTATCCACCCTGCCGCTTATAAAAAATGATGATTTCGAAGATATTATCCGCCTGTCGGAACTGCTGCTCAACCACAGGCATGATCTCATGCAGAAGGCGATAGGATGGATGCTCAGAGAAACCGGCAAAAGAGATGAAAGGGTTCTTACCGACTTTCTCGAACGAAATTGCACGCGCATGCCCAGGACAATGCTCAGATATTCGATAGAAAAACTTACCCCGGAGCAAAAGGCCCGCTACATGAAAAAGTAATTATTCCGAATATTTCTTTATCTGCTCGGATATAAATTGCCTGTCTTCGAAATAATTTATCTTCATGGCATCTTTTACTCTCGACATTGTTGCCGAAGCAGTTTCCAGTGCCTTTTCTGTTCCCTTTTTAAGAATATCATAAACTCCCGGAATGTCATGCTCGTAAATTTTCCTGCGTTCGCGTATGGGTTCCAACTCTTCCTCCAGCACGGAAATAAGAAATTTCTTAACCTTAACATCTCCGAGTCCTCCCCTGCGGTAATGGTTCTTAAGAGCATCCAGATTCTCGTATTCGGGCAGATAACGATCGAAATGTTCCTGCTTTGAAAAGGCGTCAAGATAGATGAATACAGGATTCCCATCCACTTTACCGGGATCGGCCACCCTCAGATGATCGGGATCGGTAAACATGCCCATCACTTTTTTACGTATCTGGTCCGCGGAATCCGACAAATATATGCAGTTGCCTAGTGATTTGCTCATCTTGGCCATTCCGTCCGTTCCGGGAAGCCTCAGGCTGGCCTTATTATCGGGGAGCAATATAGAAGGCTCAACGAGCGTTCTTCCGTAAACGGAATTGAACTTCCTTACAATTTCGGATGTTTGTTCCAGCATAGGTTTCTGGTCCTCGCCTACCGGAACCGTCGTAGCATCGAATGCCGTAATGTCGGCAGCCTGGCTTATTGGATAAGTGAAAAAGCCTACAGGAATGCTGGCTTCGAAATTGCGCATTTTTATTTCGCTTTTCACCGTCGGGTTTCTCTGAAGTCGGGATACTGTAACCAGATTTGCATAATAAAACGTCAGTTCGCACAGCTGGGGTATCTGAGATTGTATGAGAATAGTCGATTTCTGCGGATCTATGCCGCAGGAAAGATAATCGAGTGCGACTTCAATAATATTCTGGCGTACCTTTTCGGGATTATCGGCATTGTCGGTAAGAGCTTGTGCGTCTGCTATCATTATGAATATTTTATCATATTCACCTGAATTCTGAAGCTTTACACGGTTTTTCAAAGACCCCGCATAATGCCCGATATGCAATTTGCCGGTGGGCCTGTCTGCTGTAAGTATTATTTTTTTCATTAGGAAATCATGTTATAACGCCTATATGTTTCACGTTTCGGCAAAGTTATAAAAATGCAGCTTATGTCATAACTACTCAGATAAAGATGTTTTAGAGCGGACGTTATTTTTTACTAAATTTGTCCGATTATGATAGACAGAGCTACGATAGATAAAATATTGGATACTGCAAGGATAGAAGAGGTAATAGGCGACTTCGTTTCGCTGCGCCGACGCGGTGCCAATTACGTAGCATGCTGCCCTTTCCACCATGAAAAGACACCGAGCTTTACCGTTTCTCCTTCCAAGGGGATATTCAAATGCTTCGGGTGCGGAAAAGCCGGCAATGTGGTTACATTCGTAATGGAACACGAACACATGAGCTACGTTGAAGCATTAAAATTCATAGGGAAAAAATACGGCATAGAGGTAACTGACAAGGAGGAAAGCGCGGAAGATGTTGAGAGAAGGCTTCTTAGCGAATCACTGCTAATAGTAAACGAATTCGCCGAAAAATATTATTCGGAGCAGCTATGGGATACTCCCGGCGGAAGGGCCGTGGGAATAAGTTATTTTAGGGAACGCGGATTTACAGACGATACCATAAGAAAATTCAAACTGGGGTTCGCTCCCGCAGGCCGGGACGGCTTTACGTATTCGGCAATAAAGGCGGGATATAAGAAAGAGCATCTGACGACGGCCGGACTTTCCGTAAAACGCGAAAACGGAGAATATGCCGACAGATTTTTCGAACGCGTAATGTTCCCGTGGCATTCCATAAGCGGAAAGACGATAGCCTTCGGAGGAAGAATACTCACTTCCGACAAACATATGGCGAAATATGTAAACTCGCCGGAGAGCGTTATCTACGAAAAAAATAAATCATTATACGGAATATTCGAAGCCAAGGGAGCGATTTCAAAGGAACAGAAATGTTATCTGGTAGAAGGATATACAGACGTAATTTCCTTCAGTCAGGCCGGAGTGGAAAATGTGGTTTCAAGCGGGGGCACGTCACTTACTACCGGACAAATAGGGTTGATAAAAAGATTTTCCAATAAGATAACGGTGCTGTACGATGGGGATTCTGCGGGAATAAAAGCATCCCTGAGAGGCATCGACATGCTGCTCGAAGAAGGGATGGAGGTTAAGGTAGCGCTCTTCCCCAACGGCGAAGATCCCGATTCCTTTGCAAGGAAACACACAGCTTCCGAATTAAGGAATTTCCTCAGCGAAAATGAAGAAGATTTCATAGCCTTCAAGTACCGCCTGCTTAATGATGAAACAGGTAACGATCCGTTGCGCAGAGCCAATCTCATAAGGGAGATAGTAAAAAGCATTGCCGTAATTCCCGATGCTATAATACGAAACGTATACATTGAAGAAACGTCTTCCAAACTTTCAGTCGACCAGAACATGCTTTCCGGAGAAGTTGGAAAAATAATCTATGCCAGACACAGGAAAAACTTTTTTGAAAACAGGAGGGCGGCCGAAGCCGAAAAGGAAAACGTAAAGACGGAAGATCCCGGCAAAGATATGAATCTGCCGTCTTTCGTCATATCAACTTACTGTGAAGAAGCCGAAAAGGAAATATTATATTATCTTATAAAATTCGGAAAATCAAGACTGGTGCTTCACGACAGCCTTAATATCGGATCTGAAAGAGATGAAGGACTTACGGTGGGCACTTATATCTTGAGCGAACTGCAAAACGACGAACTGGAATTGCAGAATCTCGTCTATAAAAACATCTTCGACGAATACTTCTCGCTGCGTGAAGATAGTCAGGAAAAAATAATAAGACATTTCGTAAACCATCCCGACGGATCCGTTTCACAGGTAATAGTTAACCTGCTGGCCGAACCGTACACCTTATCAATAAAAAGCTTCAGGGACTCCGTAGTCCCGGAATCCAACGTACTCGGCATGGTAGTACCCAAGGCCGTTCTGGTATATAAGGCAAAGATAACATCCCAGGCATGTCTTAAAATATGCAGGGATATGGAAAAAGCTCAGAAAGACAGGAACTCGGAAAAAGAAACGGCACTTATGGGACAACTTAACATATTAAATAAAATAAAAACCAGATTTCTAAAGGAACTTAAAAGGACAAGCGCATAAAAATTTCAAATACGATGGAAAAAAATTTCAAAAGATATACGATTACGGCCGCCCTCCCCTATGCCAACGGAGGAGTTCACATAGGCCATCTGGCCGGAGTTTATGTCCCGGCCGATATTTATGCCAGATTCCTGAGACTGCAGGGCAAGGATGTTCTCTTCGTCTGCGGGTCCGATGAACACGGCGTACCCATAACATTAAAAGCCAAACAGCTCGGCTGTTCGCCGCAGGATGTAGTTGATAAATATCACAACCTCATAAAAGATTCCTTCGAACAATTCGGCATAAGCTTTGACATATACTCCAGGACGACATCTAAAACACATACGGAAACGGCTTCGAAATTTTTCCGCGACCTTTATGACAAAGGTCTGTTCATAGAACGCGAGACCGAACAGTATTTCGACACTGAAGCAAATACTTTCCTGGCTGACAGATATATTACCGGAACATGCCCCAAATGCGGAAATCCTTCGGCATATGGAGACCAGTGCGAGAAATGCGGAAGTACCCTTAGCCCGGAAGAACTTATAAATCCGCGTTCTGCAATAAGCGGAAGCCCTCTTATAAAGAAAAAGACAAAACACTGGTATCTTCCTCTGGATCATTATGAAGGATGGCTTAGACAATGGATACTTGACGGACACAAGGAGTGGAAAACCAATGTATACGGCCAATGCAAAAGCTGGCTCGACGGAGGATTGAAGCCCCGCGCCGTAAGCAGAGATCTTGACTGGGGAATACCGGTCCCAGTAAAGGGGGCTGAAGGAAAGGTACTGTACGTATGGTTCGATGCTCCCATAGGATATATTTCTAATACCAGGGAACTCTATCCCGATGACTGGGAAAAATGGTGGAAAGACAAGGATACCGAACTGATACATTTCATCGGCAAGGACAACATTGTATTTCACTGCATAGTATTTCCTTCCATGCTTAAGGCGCACGGGGATTACATACTACCGGAAAATGTTCCTGCAAACGAATTCCTGAATCTCGAAGGCAACAAAATTTCAACATCCAGGAACTGGGCCGTATGGCTTGACGAATATCTCGTGGATTTCCCACAGAAACAGGATGTTTTAAGATATGTCCTTTGCGCAAACGCTCCCGAAACCAAGGACAACGATTTTACATGGAAAGATTTCCAGACAAGGAACAACAGCGAACTGGTTGCAATCTACGGAAACTTCGTTAACAGGGCACTGGTCCTTACCAGAAAATATTTCGACGGAAAAGTCCCTTCGGCCGACAATCTGACCGATACGGACAGGAATATACTTTTGCAGATAGGATCGCTCAGATCATCCATAGAAAACAGTCTTTATGCTTTCAGATTCAGGGAAGCCCTGAAAACGGCAATGGACATGGCAAGGCTTGGAAACAAATACCTGGCCGATTCCGAGCCGTGGAAACTTGCAAAAAGCGACATGAACAGAGTTGCGACAATACTGAACACGGCTTTGCAAATATGCGCCAACCTAACGATAATATTTGATCCGTTCATACCTTTTTCATCAGAGAAGCTGCGCAAGATGCTTGACATAAGAAAAATGGAATGGAATGATCTCGGAAGGACCGATATCATGAAGGCCGGACACGTATTGGGGAAAACGGCTCTGCTTTTTGAGAAAATAGAAGACGATCAGATAGAGGCTCAGATAATGAAACTTCAAAAAGCAAAAAAGGATAACGAAGCCAAAGCTGCGGAACAGGCATTGAAGACGAGCGGCAAGAATCCTCCCAAGCCGTTGAAGAACGGATGCGTCTACGGCGACTTTGAAAAGATGGATATAAGGACAGCCACGGTAAAAGAAGCCGTCAGGGTCCCTAAAACGGACAAATTGCTAAAGCTGACGATTGATACAGGTGTCGACATAAGAACCATAGTTTCCGGCATTGCGGAATTTTATACTCCTGAAGAAATGACAGGCAGACAGATATGCATACTGGCAAATCTCGAGCCCAGGATAATAAGAGGAATTTCTTCAAAGGGCATGATTCTCATGGCGAAAGATGAAAACGGCCGTATGAGATTCATTACTCCGCAGGATAAGGTGGACAACGGAGCTTCGGTATGCTGATCAGCAATCTAAAGCATACCGGCGTCCTTTAGGGTTTTCAATTCGTCGCCGGAATAAAGAAGTTTTTCAAGAAAAGGCCTGCATTGATCCCTGAAAACGTACAGGAAAATTACAGCCAGGACGATTATCGCTATTACCGAAACCGTAATAAGAAGAGCCCGGCCTTTCATGGAATTAACGGCCGTATCTTCCGCTGGCTCAGCGAGAGGTTCTTCTTTCTTTTCATGTTCAACATAATCAGAAGACTGCGAATCCTCCGCATTGCTATTAGCAATATCGTTTGCCTCTTCCTCTGCGGGAATGATTTCTTCAACTTCCAGATCTTCCTTCTCCTCTTTGATTCTCCCCGATAGCGGATCTTCTACCGGATTTTCGGACTGGTCACCATTACTACTACCTTCTGTGCCCAAATCGACCCTGAGATCCCCTGAAATTTCCGGTATGGGAGGCAGTTTTGATTCCAGCCCCCCCTCCTCTTCTATCTGGGCTTTATCAATTTCAATTTTCATTTCCTCATCTTCGGATATTTTATCATGTACGGCATGCTTATCATCGGAAACAACGGGTGAGTCGGCGGAAAATTTCTTCCCGGCGGCTCCCGAAACTTCGGCCACTGCTTCTTCGGGAGTAATATTCAACTGCGGATTAGCCGTAATATCGGCATCTACGGCATCAAGGGAGATAGGAGGCAAAACACCGCCTTCGGATTCGTCGTTCTCGCCGATTTTTTCGGCATTAAAAACAAATTCGAAATTATAATCTAAAGATAAGCTGCCGAATCCCGGAAAATTATATTTCATATCAGAGACAAGCGATTTTCTTATTTCGGCAATAATCGAAGATAATTCGGAATTAACCTCCTGAGACGTAATTTTCAACCTTTCTGAAAGAGCCCCCGTTAATTTTCCATCGTCTCCCACCATCATATTGCTGAATACTATTCCGGTGACGGGAGGCAATAACAGACCTTTGTCTTCGCTGAATTTTGCAGGAAATTCCTTAACATAGAAATAGCCTATGCCGGGCAGGGCGACCTTTTCATTATCGGCTAAAAGAGCCTTAAGGCAGGAAGATACATCATCGATATTCATAATAATCGCTTTTTTACAACAGTTTTACAAATTTAGGAAAAACTATCTTTAATAAAACATTTGCAAGATATTCAAAAAAAATATACTTTTGTACCCGCTAAGCGGAAAACACCGCTGAGGCACTTTACAGAAAAAATTCCTGAATAGCTCAGTTGGTTAGAGCATCTGACTGTTAATCAGAGGGTCGCAGGTTCAAGTCCTGCTTCAGGAGCAATAAAGCGACATGATTACTCATGTCGCTTTACTTTTTTATAAGTTTCAACAAATGGGAAATAAATAAAAAAAAGAAGCCTTTCGACCTCTTTTTTTTATTTATTTTAAAACGAACTACTTTTCCGGCGTACTGCCGTGGCCCGATTCAGACGGATTCATAAGGATCTTACCAAAATGTCCCTTATCTACTATTTTCTTTGCAAATTTCTTTAGATTCTCCTTCGTAAGAACCTCCTTAACGGTCTTCACATAGTCGGAATGACGATCATATCCATATGATAAATAATCGCTCAGGACACCGAGCCAATAGCCGTTGGTTGTTATATCTTCAGGAAATTGCTTGAGCATATTTTCCCTGGCCTTGGTAAAATAATCATCGTCTACTCCATTTTCAGCAGTTGCCTTAAGTTCGTCAAGAGTCTTCTTTACAAGCCTGTCGCTGTTCTTAGGTTCCATATCGAAATTTATCATGAATAAATACTCGTCGGACGGAATATTGGCTATATAACCGGTAACACCTACTCCGTAGGTTCCGCCTTCATCTTCCCTTATCGTCTTTGTATAATTCATTGTCATGATATCGGAAAATGCCTTCATTAAAATGGAATTCTTCATATCTTTCTTCATTTTGCCGCTATAGTAAAGAATGACTGAAGTCTTGGGAGTTTTCATTGGAGTTTCGAATACGTTCGAGATACCCTTGTTCGTAAAGTGCACTATATTCTTTTTATCATATTTGCGGGATCCGGAGGATTTTACATCAAGGGATCCGAGATATTTTTGCAAAAGAGGTCTTATGGAATCATCGCTTATATTTCCTATTACTATCATTTTCATTCCCGAAGGATCGGAAAACATTTTCGAGTATGCTTCAAGGAAATCCTTGGCGTTTATCTTGGACAACATTTCATCATTAAGAAGCGGTTTTCTGGACGAGTTTTCGAACAAGACCTTAAGAAATTCATTCTGGAATATTACAGAAGGATCCTTCGTATAATTTTTCAAGGCCTGCTTCATTTGATTTACAGCAAGTTCAACTTCGCTTTCTTCCGAACGGGGATGGGAATACTGAAGATAAATCAGCTGCAATGCCGTTTCAAAATCTTTCACGGAAGATCTTCCGGAATATCCGTTTTCAGTGGTTGCCACATATGGAGAACAACTTACGTTCCTGCCGGAAAGCACTTTCGACAAATCGGTCATCTTGAATCCTGCAACGCCCTTGCTGGTTGCAAGATAAGGGAATATGCTTCTGTATACTTCCGGCATGCACCTGTCATCGAGAAGGGAGGAGCCTCCGGTAGTTATGGTTTTGAAAAGTATTTGGTCTTCCTTGAATTTGGTAGGTTTCAAAATAACTTCAATACCGTTATCAAGCGTTATCTTCCTTGTTCCGAATTCATATTCGCTGTCGGATTTTATTCCGCACCCCTTGAGCGAATCGGAATTCATAAGAGAAGATGAAACCGCATTTATCTTTAAAGGTTTAACTTCGGCATTAAGCGAAGAATCGAAGGCTTTCAGCAATTCTTTTTCCGACGGAACGGATACTCCTTCCTTCTCGGGAGCACTGTATGATATGAAGGCATTTTTGGAAAGATCCATTCTGGAGACCATTGCATTGAATATTTGCGGGGTAAATATTGCAAAACAAGCCTTTGCCTGTTCATAATCATATGAAGGAGAAGTAAACGGAACTCCGTCTATGAAATCGTTTACATAATCGGGAACGATACTTCTGTTCTTACGACTGTTCTCATTTGCCGCCGCATTTTCCAAAGATGAAAGTATTGACTTTTTAGCCCTGTCGAATTCATCGTCGGTGAATCCGTACTTTATCATCCTTTTAACTTCTGTTAGGCCCCTTTCGAACGCAGGGATGGCCTTTCCTTCCTTGGGCATTACATATAATACAAATGCATCGAGATATCTCAGCACATTTTCGTTGGCGGCAAGCTGCGCCATTACGAACGGAGCATCCGGGGTCTGTGCTATATCACTCAACCGGCTGTTGGCCATTTCATCGAATAACGAATAAAAGATATCGGTCATAAGTGAAATCTTCATGCCGCGGAACTGCCTTGGCATAGGAGAGCTCTTGACAATCAATTGAACGGATGTATTTGTAAGCTCGGGATCGGTAAATATATTAACCACAGGCTTCTCATTATCGACTGGCTTTATCTCCGGTCTGACAAGCGGATTTTGCGGATCCTCTAAATCTCCGAAAATGGATTTTATCTTTTTTTCCACCTCGGCAGGATTTATATCACCTACTACTATTATAGCCTGGTTATCGGGACGGTACCATTTTTTATAATAATTCCGCAATGTATCCCTCTTGAAATTTTTAAGATTATCTTCGCTTCCGATGATCGTAAGATCTCCCAATTTGGTTCCGTTGTACAACTTATGAACCAGCGACATGGAGTTTCTGTAACTCGCGGTATTGGTAGTCCGTTTTTCTTCCAGGATTACCCCCCTTTCGTCGTCCACTTCCTTGGGATCCAGCGTTACATAAGCAGAAAAATCCTTCAATATAAGCAAAGAAGTATCTATTACGCCTTCTCTTATAAGCGGAACGTTGTTCAGCATATATTGTGTTTTCTCGAAACCCGTCTGCGCATTTATGTTCTTGCCGAATTTGGCACCTATGGACTCCATATATGAAATTATTCCCTTTCCAGGAAAATGGTCTGTCCCGTTGAAACACATATGTTCAAGGAAATGGGCAAGGCCGTCCTGAGCTGGCGTTTCATTTACGGCTCCGGAATTGGTTACAATATAGAAATCAGCACGTTTTGCAGGTTTCTCATTGTGCTTAATATAATAAGTCAGGCCGTTGGCAAGTTTGCCGGTTACAACGCTCGAATCCCTCTTCAACGGGGCCTGCGGATTAAACCCCTGTCCGAATGCCATTAATGTAGACAAAAGGAAAGCGGTAATGGTAATAAATGTTTTCTTCATCGTTATAATTTTAACTATTCTTTAAACAAATATATAAAAAAAACATTTTGGATCTGGCATATTATTTGATTTTCTAATAAAATAAATAGAATTCAAAATCACATCATTATGAAAAAATCATTACTTCTTGCAATAACGATATTGCTGGCGCTGGGATCGGCCGGAGCACAGGAATCACCAGAACCCGGACGGGAATTCATAGACGTATCGGCAAGCATCAGTAAAGATGTCACGCCCGACGAAATATATGTCGGTATTATAATAAACGAAAGAGACAATAAGGGCAAGGCCTCGGTCGAACAACAGGAAAAGAATATGATAAAACTGCTGGAAGAAATGGGAACCGATCCTGGAAAGAATCTAACCGTAGACCATATGGACAGCAGCCTGCAAAAATACTTCATGAAGAAAAACGCCATATACGCAACAAAGAGCTACACTCTTAAGCTATCAGACGAACAGCAGCTTGCGGCTGTATTCGACGCTTTGAATTCCATAAAGATATCCGAAATTTCCTTAAAAAAGACAAGGATATCCGACGAACTTCAGGAAAAAGTTAAACGCGAAATGCTAACCGAAGCCGCATCCAAGGCCCGGAAAAATGCAGAAATCCTTGCAGAAGCCGTCGGCAGCAAAGCAGGAGGAGCAATATACATACACAACTCCTATTCGCTGCAACGGCCTTCCAACAGAATACTTTTAAAGTCTGAGACCCTCGAAGTTGCAGGGAACGGCAGTACCATAGAATCAATTCCATCCATAAATATTTCGAAAACTACCGTTTTCGTTTCCGTCGAATGTAAATTCCGCCTCCTTTCCTCAACCGGATCCGATTCAAAATAATATTGATAGCAAATTGTAAAAAACAAAGAGGGACCGCATCATTTTAATGCGATCCCTCTTTAATATTGTCAGGCAGCTAAACTGCTATTTTATTCTGCTTTTTCCTTTTCGGAAGCATCTTCGTCTACTACTTCGACATTTACAGTGGCATATATGTTTTTATAGCAGCCGATTTTAGCATTATACTCACCGATTTCCTGAATTTTGTCATCGGCAACCTCTATGCTCTTTCTGTCTATATCAAATCCTTTTGCAGCAAGTGCATCGGCAATCTGTATACTGTTGACAGAACCATATATCTTACCGGAATTGCTCACTTTGGTTGCTATAGTAACCTTTATACCTTCGAGTTTGGCAGCCAAAGCCTTTGCATCATCTATAAGCTTGGCTTCCTTATGTGCTCTCTGTCTCGTATTTTCCGCAAGCACTTTCTTTGCGGAGACAGTTGCTATAGTAGCCATTCCCCTTGGTATGAGGTAATTTACGGCATAGCCATTCTTTACATTAACGATATCGTCCTTGTGTCCCAAATTACGGACATCCTGTTTCAAAATAATCTCCATTGTAAACCTCCTCTACTTCAATAAATCAGTTACATAAGGCAGCAAAGCCAAATGTCTGGCACGCTTTACAGCCTGAGCTACCTTTTTTTGGAACTTCAGCGAAGTTCCTGTAATCCTGCGCGGAAGCAATTTACCCTGTTCGTTAAGGAATTTCTTAAGAAACTCGGGATCCTTGTAATCCACATATTTTATATGCGCCTTTTTGAAACGGCAATATTTCTTTTTCTTAACTTCCACCGTAGGCGGATTAAGATATCTTATTTCATTATTATTGCGACCTGCCATAATTTATTCCTCCTCTGCTTCTTTATTTTCGTTGGCTTTTGCCTTCGATTGCTCTTTATTCTTGTTTACTTCGGTCTTATCGGAATTTGAGCTCTTGTTGCTTCTTCTTTTCTCAGCATAGGCAACGGCGTTCTTATCCAGGGATACGGTAAGATACCTTATTATCCTCTCATCCCTTTTGTATTGCGTTTCAAGTACATCTATAAATTGAGAATCCGCAACAAACTCAATAAGATGATAAAAACCCGTGGTTTTCTTCTGGATCGTATAGGCCAGCTTCTTAAGGCCCCAATCCTCATCATATACAATCTCCCCTCCGTTATCTCTTATAAGGTCGAGATACTTGGTGACCGCTTCCTTCATCTGGGTTTCAGACAAAACGGGAGTTGCAATGAAAACGGTTTCGTAATGCTTTAACATTTCTCGTTGTGTTAAATTATTTTAATTAATTATAACCCGCCCTCCATCAATGTAATTTGCAACATTACTCCGGATTACGGGGTTGCAAATGTATACAAATTATTTATATTCAACAAAAAAAAGGAAAAGACAACCATAAGGCCGTCTTTTCCTCCGCTTAAATACGATTGTTAATAATTCTTTTACTTCGTTTCAATTGCAAAGATAAACCCTGCAGAATGCAGATACAAATAAAACGAAGTCTATTTTCTTGCATTTGCTATTATCAGCAACCTATAAATAAGGTATTTACGACAGAACAGGAATTACAAATCTTGCGAAAACATTAAAGCATTAATAATTAGTCCATTACAGCAACAGAGGCCAACACTAATAGGTAACTGTTTAATAATAAGCCAATTATCCGCAAACACGACAGCAATCAAAAATCCATGGACTCATCTTCTTTTATAAGATCGGAAATTTTCCTTTTAAGTCTGCTTTTGCGTACATATATATTTTGAGGGGTATCATTCAATATAACACTCATTTCCTGCGGAGAGAATCCGGCATATATGAGATTCAGCAATTTTATATTATCCTCGCATATAGAAGGATAACTTTTTCTTATCTTAGAGATGGCTCCGTTGTTCTTTGCATCCACCACCTCTTCCATGGTCCTGAACATATCGGTTTCCGGAGAACGCAGCGATATGAGCTCATCAACTTTTTTTTGCAATTTTTTGGAAGAGCCGTATTGGTAATATGTCCCGGCGAGCTCCCTTACTTCCGCAAAACGATTTTCAAGCAATCCCTTAAGTTTCTTCTCATTTTCCTTATGCTCGTCCAGATCGTCCAGGAGTGCGTTTCTATATTTTGAAGCTTCTTCGGCCATTACCAGATATTCTTCGATTTTCTTGTTTTTTTCACGAATACGGTTCCTGATATATGAAAAAATCATGAACGATATAAATATTACGGCCGTTATTACCAATAAGAAAATTATAAGCATGAGTCTATTCCTGATCTTAACGGCTTTATTTTCCATGACCAGCCTCCGGTTCCTGTATTCCTGTTCGATATCCCTTATAGACCTTACCTTGTCCGAAGAATTGATATCGTCCATTATCTCTGCGTATTTGCGATTATATTCGAGGGCCTTTTCATAATCTCTGTCCGACTGCGCAACCGAACATAAAAGAGAATAAATCCCGGCTTTCTCTACAGGCTTAAGATCCGACGAAGCTGTCATGTATTTTTTGGCATACCCCGCGGCCTTTTTCCCGTCGCCTCTGTCCATATAAAGGCAGGCCAGCATAATATAATTATCCAAAGGCACGGTATCATGCGTATAAGTTTTGTATATATAAGAAAGATTATGCAATATTCCGTCTGAAGAAGCACCAATGGAAAATTTAACGCCTTCTATGGATGTCAGATAGGAAACATAAGAAACAGTATCGGCCAATTTCCGGGAAATCACAGCAGCGCGTGAATAATATGATACCGCCTTTATATTGGCACCAAGCATTCCGCACTCTTTCCCGGCAGATCCCAGAAGCCTCATGTACAAGCTGTTGCACGTATCGCGCTTTATAATTGAAACACCTTTCTCGTACATTGAAAGAGCTCTGGTAAAATTCATGCGTTCATGATAAAGTCTCCCCTTGTGCAAATATATCTGTGCCGAATAATACACTCCGGGATACCTCAGCCTGCCATTCCAATAACCGGCAAGAACATATTGTTCCATAGCTCCGTAATAATCGTCCCCTTTTTCAAGAAGACGTCCCAGATAATACCGCGACAGCATTTTCTCCCTTGCAGTACCATTAGATGAAAAATAGCCGGCGGCCTCCTTCATTTCGCTTTCGCCGATAAGAGGAAGTCCGCTTCTGTCGAGAGCCATTATATTGCATAAAAAAAAACGCGATTTTTCAGCAGTAGTGGAAATATCGCTCATTTTAACAGTATTTAATACTGCCAGCGCACTGTCGGGGTTATAAGATAAAAGACTATCCGCCTTTTGTACTGCAAGCATTACACCGGAGGGTCTGTCTCCACTGCACGCCACAGCCAAAAGGCAGGATAGTAGACCTGTAAATAATAAATTGCGAAAGGAATCCATCTATTTTTCCGGGGCTTTTTCAAGCACGGCGGTAATGAATTTCCATAATTTGGCTACACTTTTTATTTCACATCTCTCCATTGGAGAATGCGGGGATTTTAAAGTAGGGCCGGTAGAAACCATATCCCAGTTCGGATATGTAGCCCCCAAAATGCCACACTCCAGTCCGGCATGTATAGACATTACTTTTGCAGGCTTTCCGAATAATCCTTCATAGACGGAAATCATCTCTTTTAATATAGGAGATTCCATATTTGGATTCCAACCGGAATAGCCGCCGGAAAACTTCACTTCGGCTCCACCAAGTTCAAGAACGGACCTTATCTTCTCCGCAAGATTATATTTGGCGGAATCCACCGAACTCCTCATAAGAGTTATAACATGTACGGCTTTTTCATCCGTTGAAACTATAGCCATATTATTGGAGGTTTCAACCATGCCGGGCATCTCATCGCTCATTCTTTCAACTCCGTCGGGACATCCGTATATTGCCTTTATTATATTAAGGGCATCTTTTCCGGATATAGCCGCAGCTGGAACCGCAACGGGAGAGACTTCGATCTTCTGATCTTTGTCGGTCGCAGAATATTCGCTTTTAACAGCTTCTGCTATTTCCGCAATCTTTTCAGATGCTTTGTCGTATTTATCAGACGGAACAGCTATTACTGCTTCACACTCGCGAGGAATGGAATTTCTCATATTGCCACCGTTCATGCTCACAAGCACGGCACCCGTATCGCGTAAAAGAGGAAGGATGATTCTGGTCATAACTTTGTTGGCATTAGCCCGGCAGAGTATTATATCCATACCGGAATGGCCGCCTACGAATCCAGAAGCTTCTATCTTCAAAGCCTTGTATCCCGAAGGGATTCGTTCCCTGGAATAAGAGAAAGAAGCGTCGCAATCCAGTCCGCCGGCACAACCGACGTAAAGCTCTCCTTCTGTTTCCGAATCCAGATTTACAAGTATGTCGCCTCTCAGAAGGCCGGGTTTAAGAGCCCTGGCTCCGGTCATTCCCGTCTCTTCGTCAACTGTAAACAATGCTTCCAGAGGGCCATGGGACAAATCGGTCGATTCCAGCACGGCAAGTGCTACGGCAACGCCCATGCCATCGTCGGCCCCAAGAGTAGTTCCGGTAGCGTAAACCCATTCTCCCTCTATTCTCGGCTGAATAGCATCTTTGGTAAAATCAAAGATAACATCGCCGTCTTTCTGAGGTACCATATCCATATGGCCCTGAAGGATTATCCCTTTTCTGTTTTCCATTCCGGGTGTTGCAGGTTTACGTATTATTACGTTGCCGGCTTCGTCCCTCACGGTTTCCAGGCCAAGCTTTCTGCCGAACTGATAAAGATAATCGGCCACCTTTTCCTCATGTTTAGACGGACGTGGGATTTTTGTAAGTTCATAGAAATTCTTCCACACGCATTTTGGATCCAATTCTGTTATTTTCATGATAACAATGTATTTTATTAATTATACAACTGATTATTTCACTGCTATGTTCAAGGGGAAAGAAAGCATTTTCCCGAACTGATACACCGGCAAACGCAAATTCAGCAAAATTCTGCGATTATCGGAGATCTTAAGGGAAACCACCTCGGGCTGCCTGTAATAAATTGTCCCGCCCTTAAATGATTCTCCGGAGACATTCTGCCCGGCGGCCGATATTTTTCCGTCTTTTGCGGAAAATTCCATTATTACGGGACGTCCCGACAAATTATCAGCAGGCAGAAGTCCATCCTTGTCGGATATTCTGAATGCTATATAAATCTGATTGCTTCTTGATTGATCGGGAACCACTTCAAAATAAGCGGTCTGTTCATTCTTTACCGTTTCGCCGATAAACAGGCTCATATATTGTTTTTCCAGCTTGTCTATTTCCGAAAGGACGGCTCCCATCGCCTGACCGCTGTATGTGGCATCAGTATTGCCGGTAATAATATCTATCCTTTTCTGCCTCAATTTAAAAATCAGGTCGGCAGTTTCAGAAGCCTTTTCATCGAGACTTTTCTCCACTATCTGCGACTGACGGACAGGAACCTTTTTAAATCCGTCCGCTGTCTTTTCGCTTTTATATAGTACTGAAGAACGTCTGCCAAGGTTCGAAACAAGGATATTCCCGGAAAAATCGCTTTTCGCTTCGGTTGCAGGAAAACGCCATTTCGCCACGCCTGTCTCATAAGGATCCCCAGCTGCAACAAGTCCCTGGGTAGAGAAATTAAGGAAATTCAGAGCAGCCGTCTTCGAACCTCTCAAAGACAGGGCTATTTTATAAGCCGGATCTATTTCTGAAAAAGGTTCAACTTCTAAGGATTTTATATTATATGTCTGTTTGTCCTGCAATCCCGCTTTAACGCCCAGATACTTTTCGGCATATTCGGCATAAGGGCCGGCGGTAAAATATTCACGTTCCGCAGTAACCTTAAGCGAAACGACGGTCCTTGGCAAAGAATAAACTACAACGCCGTCCGGCAATTGTTCACCTTTGGAAAATATCTGTCCTCTTGCATTAAAGGAAGCGGCAAAGGCCAATACCATGGCTGCCAGCTTGTAACAATTGATTTTCATGATCGTATAATTATATAATCTCTAACAAAGTTACCATTTTTTGACGGAAAAAAGCATATATTTGCCGTATTCGGTTCTAAAAAACCTCAAAGACCAAAAGTGAAAACTGCAATAGTCATACTTAACTGGAACGGGAAAAAATTCCTCTCGGAATACCTTCCGATACTGTTAAAGAAAACCTCAAAAGAACTCCGCAAGAAAAAGGACGGCAGCTCGGTAATAGTCGTCGACAACGGTTCGGAAGACGATTCCGTAGAATGGATGAAAAAAACATTCAGGACAGCTCCGGCGAAATCGATGCTGGCTGACGGCGGAGAAGACATTCCTCCCGAACTTTATATAATTGAATTCGACAGAAATTACGGTTTCAGCAAAGGATACAACAAAGCTTTCGAAGAAATACATGCAGAATATTATCTCCTGTTAAATTCCGACGTAAGGGTATCCGAAGGATGGCTGGAGGTATTGAATGACTATATGGACCTGCATCCCGATATTTCCATATGCATGCCCAAGATTTTGTCTGAATTCAGGCACAGGGAGATAATGGACGGCAAACTGGAAAAAGAAAAGTTCGAGTATGCCGGAGCGTGCGGAGGTTTCATAGACAAATTCGGATTCCCCTTCTGCCGGGGGAGGATATTGTCCTGCATAGAAGAAGACGAAGGTCAGTACGATACTCCTGCAGAGATTTTCTGGGCCTCCGGAGCCTGTCTTATGATAAGGAGCGAAGTGTATGATTCCCTGGGAGGTCTGGATGAAGCATTCTTTGCCCATATGGAAGAAATAGACATGTGCTGGCGGGCAAAACTCGCAGGTCATAAGATTTTTGTGGTACCCCAAAGCGTGGTCTACCACGTAGGAGGAGGAGCATTGCCCAACAATTCCCCAAGAAAGTTATACCTGAATTACAGGAACAATCTGCTGATGCTCTATAAAAATATTCCCGGGGAAAAAATGCTTGAAGGGAAAACGGACAAGTATAAGGCTCTTGCTGCGGAAAGGAAAAAACGCAGATTTATAACAATACGCAAGATAATAGACGGGCTTTCCGCATTTGTTTACATTTTACAGGGGAATTGGGAATATGCCAGAGCCGTATATAAAGCACATGCCGATTTCGAAAAGACGAAACCGGCAGTGAAAATATCTGAAATAAAAAATATCCCTCAATCAAATATGCCTTTGCCTTATTACGGCAAAAGCATAATAATAAGTTTTTTTACGGGGAAGAATAAATTTTCCGTACTGCACTTCCCCGCAATACGCAAATCCATTAGGAATCTATAGTCCACGTAAAGAAACGCAATCCCATTGCCTCCGATTTTGCGTCGAGATCCTTCAACTTCGCTTTCAACGAAGGTATGAGCGAATCATCAGCAAAAATCAACAATGCGGAATTAAGAGTAGGCCAGGCATGGTCCCCCAAATGAGGTTCTCCCCTGAAACTGCCCTTTCCCTTTACTGTTTCCCAGTAGGTATAGCCGCGGATTTGTGATCTTTCCATTATGTCTATTATCTCTTCGTGATATGCCTGATTATATGAAATGAATATCGCTTTCATGATTCTCTTTATTTTAATTCCTTTTTTCTAAGTCTCTTGATTCCGTTCCCGGCAAATACACAATACATTGTAGGAACTATGACAAGGGTTACCAATGTAGATATGGAAAGTCCCCAAGCCACGGACAATCCCATACCGCGCCACATCTCGGAACCTTCTCCACGCCCCATTGCAAGAGGCAGCATACCAAGGACTGTGGTAAGGGTGGTCATAAGAACCGGCCTCAAACGTGATCTACCTGCTGTAACTACTGCATGAGCAACACCGAGTCCCCTTTCGCGGCAGAGTCTTATATAGTCTATGAGCACTATACCATTTTTCACCACAATTCCGAGCAACATCAGCAATCCAATCATGGACATTACGCTCAAAGGTGTATTATTTATAACTAGCCCCATTATAACGCCTACAAGAGCGAATGGTATTGAAAGCATTATGACAAAAGGATATGTAAGCGATTCGAATTCCGCAGCCATAACTATAAAGACCAAAATCAATACAAGGAGCATTAGAGTTATTATATCCGCATAAGTACTTTGCTGGTCTTCGTAAGTTCCTCCGAAATCCCATGTTATGCCGGTCGGCAGATCTATGGAATTCATATCGTCGGTGGCTATTTGTATAAGATCGCTCAGCGCCATATTCGTAGGAACCATAGCAGTGACGGAAACAACCCTTTCACGGTCTTTCCTTTCAATGGTAGGAGGAGTCATGTTTTCTACAATATCGGCCACATCCCTTACTCTTACACCATTGCCGCTATTATTGTAAATTATGATATTCTCTATATCCTCGAGAGATTCCCTGAACTGGGGTGCGTATCTTACTATTATATCATATTCATCACCCTGTTCACGATATTCGGAAGCGGTAACACCATTAACCCTGTTTCTCAGGTATGTTGAAGCCGTAGTTATATCCAGGCCGTTCATTGCAAGTTTTTCCCTGTTGAATACCACATGATATTCCGGCGTATACTCGTCCCTGCTTATAACAACCTGATTTATGGATTTATTGCTCATCAATTTTGATTTCACACTTGCGGCAACCGCATCTGTATTTGCAAAATCATATCCGTAAATATCTATTTCGACCGAACCTTGTCCGCCCATTCCTCCCTGCTGGCCTCCCATTACAGAGAATGTCCTTATTAAAGGATACTTATGAAGATCCTTACGCATGCTGGCGCATATCTCGTTAAGGTTCCTTTTCCTTTTTGCAGGTTTTACGACACGTATATTAAACGATATTATATTTGTACCGTTGTCGCGAAGCGAAGCGAACGTATTATCCGAATTAGCAGAGCCTTCGGAGAAGTTACATACTTCTATTTCAGGATAATCCCTTATAAAATCATTTGTAATCCTCTTAGAAAGGGCTCTTGTAATATCCTGTCGCGTTCCCGTAGGAAGTTTTATATTTATCGTAACTCTTGAATTATCCTGTGCCGGAAAGAATTCGGTCTTCATCATAGGGCCAAGAATAAAAAGCGAAGCCAGAAAGATTACAAGCGCGGATGAAAGCACCAGGCTTCTGTGATGTACAGCCCAGCCCAACAATTTCGCATATCCGTTGTTCAAGCTTTCGATCCCCCTGTTTATTACCCCGAACACAACCCTGTGAAATTTGCTTTCCTTATGTTTTAATTTAAGCATCTTGGAGCATAACATAGGAACCAGAGCCATTGCGGAAATCAAAGATACCAGCATTATAATACTAACGGTCCATCCCAGCTGCCTGAAAAGGACACCGGTCATACCCTGAACCATAGTCAGCGGCAGGAATACGGCAAGCATCGTCAGAGTTGAAGCAATGATGGAAATGGCAACCTCGTTGGTTGCATAAACCGAAGCCTGCGCAGGCCTGCTGCCCCGCTCTATATGCGTGGTTATATTCTCGAGCACCACTATGGCGTCATCCACTACCATACCTATGGCTATGGAAAGGGAACTCAGTGATATTATGTTCAACGTATTCCCCGAGGCCAGCAGATATATAAGAGAGGCCAGCAACGAAATAGGAATAGTCAATATGATTATGAATGTCGCTCGCCATCTGCCGAGGAATATAAATACCACCAACATTACTATGAGGAACGTAATTAATATGGTTTCCTTCAAACTGTCTATGGTATTTACAATATTGTCGGAAGTATTTATTATCACCCCCAGCTTTACGTCTGAAGGAAGCTTCTTTTCAAGAGAAGGCAATTTAGACATCACCTGCTTTGATATAGAAACGGAATTTGCCCCGGACTGTTTTTGGATAATTATAATTCCGCCTTTCTTGTTATTTACATACGCTTCCTGAGTTCGTTCTTCCAAAGTATCCTTTATAGTGGCAACGTCCTTCAAATAAATATTCTTTCCTCCTGTACTACTTATTACGATATTCTTAAGTTCGGAAGGATCTGTAAATTCCTGCTGTACCCTGAGTGAATATGTATTGGACCCTATGTCTATGCTTCCGGAAGGAATATTCCTGTTGTTCTTGCCTATAACAGAGGCTATGCTTTCAACGGATAAATTATATGCGGATAACTTATAAGGATCGCAGTAAACCATAATTTGCCTTTTTGGTATACCAGATATGGACACCGCTCCAACACCATTTATTCTCGCAAGCGGATTTACCACGGCATCAGTCAAAATCCTGTAAAGACCAGGTTCGCTCTCCTGTGATGTTACCGATAATATTAATATAGGTATATCGTCAGTACTGAATTTGAAGAGAACTGGATTTTCAGCATTATCCGGAAGGGATGATTTTATCACGTCAAGTTTATCCCTTATGTCATTGGTCGCCACATCCGGATCAGTTCCATAATTAAATTCCAAAGTTACTACTGAAACATTTTCTCTGGATTGTGAAGTAATATGTTTTAGATTGGAAACGCTGTTTAGTCCGTTTTCCAATACCTTGGTTACGTTGTTCTCTATATCCGAAGCACTTGCCCCGGCATAATATGTGACCACCATTATTTGATCCATATCTATTTCGGGATAAAGATCTATTGGCAGTTTCATCAAAGAGAAAATACCAAAGATGGCTATAGCCACAAAAATAAGCGCAGTGGTAATAGGTCTTTTAACAGCTGTTTGATATAAACTCATCTTCCTTTTATTAATTATTTACTTTTGAACTGTCGCCTGCAACTACCGGAGTTACTTCCATTCCGTTTATAAGCCTGTTCTGGCCCTCCAGTATTACTTCGTCTCCGGAATCGAGTCCCTTCAATATTTCATATTCATACCCGAGTCTCCTTCCGAGTTCGACTTGCCTGAAAATTATTTTCCCGTTTTCTACCACATAGACGAAACGGGTTCCGGCACCGCTCAGCTTCACCACTGATTTGTCGGGAACTACTACGTGCCTGGCCATTCCGTAGGAAAACAAAACCCTGGCAAACATACCCGGACGTACGCGTTCATTCTTGTTTTCAATTCTTACTTCTACAGGGAACGTACGTGTAGAAACATCTACCGTAGGATAAACTATAAAGACCTTTCCCTTGAACACTTCATCGCCGTATACGTCGAGTTTTACATCCACCGTCATTCCTTTTTTTATATGTGGATAAAGAGTCTCTGAAACGTTTACAAGTATTTTTACGGGACGTATCTGCTGAACTACATAAAGTGGCGTTCCCATATTAAACACATCACCTTCGTCGTAATTTCTTGCTGTTACGATTCCTGTAATAGGACTTCTTAATATAGTATTTTCCAGCAAATTGGAATAAGTAGTTGCAGAAAGTCTGTATGCAAGCCTCTTGGCATCCCAGTCGCTTTTGGATGTCCCTCCTATTTTATATAGTTCGTCTTCTCTTTTAAATTCCATGGAATCGTTTTTCATTTTCAGTTCGGCCTGCTTCAAATTCGTGGATTCCATTTCCGCCAATTTCTGTCCTGCGGAAACATGATCTCCTATTTCCGCATAAATGCGGGAGATCCTTCCGGAACTCTTTGGAGAGATATTGTTTACTGCCTGCGCTTCTACGGAAGCAGAAAATTCACTTATCTGTTCTACGTCCCTGGCATAAACCTTCTGAACGTTCACACTGACTTTAGCCGTACCGGATACAGCTTTTTCTTTGTTGTCCTTCGTTGATCCGCATGATACGGCAAAGAGACCCATGCCAAGGATCAAAATAGATTTAAACAAAATTCTTTTCATATCTTTAATTATTCTTATTTCTTATTATTTATGACTGCCATGGCATAATCTACGCCGAGCGTATTGTCGAGACCTGCTTTTGAAACCAGAAAATTATATATTGCCTGATTTACATTCAGCTTTGCCCTTAAAAGCGAAACCTGCGAATCGTTCAGCTGGAGCCATGTTCCGCGTCCTACTTCATACCTTTTTTTAGATATTTCATATCCTACCTTAGCCCCTTCCACGCTTTGTTCGGCAGCATCATATTGCTTGATGGAGGTTCCCATCGAGTTTAGGGATTGTTTTAAGCTAACTTCGAGATCGCGCTGAGTCTGTTCCCTTTGCATTTTCAGCTGTTCACGCTGGATTTTAGTAGCCCTGAGATTATTATATCTCTGTCCGCCTGAAAAAACCGGGATGGAGAGCGTTACTCCCGCTATCGAATACGGGTTCCATGTATAGTCCTTAAACTTGTAGCTGTCATCCATAGCTATCCATTTATAAGACATGGAAAAGTTTAGGGAAGGATAATATTTCGCCATTTCCATTTTATAAGTCTCTTTCAATTGATCCATCTGTATGTCCAGCTGTTTGAGAGAACTGTTCTTATTCAACGAAAGATTGCCCGTGTAGAATTCGAGTTCTCCGTTGAAGTCAGTAAGTTTGCCCCTGCATGATATCTCCGTTTTCAAATCTATTCCCATAAGCGCCTTGAGCTGCCATAATGAAACAACTACCATATTTTTTGCATCATAAACATTGGGCTCGGCATTTCTCATGTTCACCTCGGCCGTAATAAGATCGTACTTCGAAACGGTTCCTGCTTCGTATTTGGATTTCACCTCATTGTAGTTGGCAACGGAATTATTATAATTTTCGAGATATACTCCGTAGGAATCCTGAGCCAGCAGGCATGCATAAAAAGCCTTGCGGACTTCTCCTACCATATTTTGTTTGGAAGCACGGGCCTTCTCTACAGCCATTTCAACATCCATAGCCGAAATCTTTATACTTTTCCACAAAGTAGCCGATATCAGAGGCATGGAAAGGCTTGCTCCACCGCTCCACGTATTACTCGTACCGACAGACACTGACTGACCGGCAAAATGCATTACCTGTTTTTTAATGGTTCTCTGGTAATTGCCGTCAATATTTATTTGAGGGAAAAGCTGCCCGTAGGAGCTTTTATTCATATATTCTCTCCTTCTGATTTCCTTATCGGCCACCTTGACGGCTATATTATCGCTAAGAGCTATCTGCAGTGCGTCATGCAAAGTAAGCACGAGAGTATCGCTCTCCGCCGCATCGTTCTTCAAAGAATCGGCGGCCTGCGCATATGAAACCGAAGCGTTGCCGAACGAACAAATCGCCAGAAAAGGCACTGACAAGAGAATGAATTTAATGTTCTTTTTAATTTTACTTATCATATCGTTATTTGTTTTTTCAATACATATTTTGAGCTTCAATAACATCAAGGGCATCGCGTCCCTTTTCTGTAGCGACTCCTCTTAATACAGTTACAATACAATAATAGCAAATATGTTCCGCTGAAAATATGGAATCGGTTTCTTTAAAAACCCTTGTAACCTGATCCCTCAACATATCACCTATTATTTCATAATCGCGATCCGGCAAAAGGAAGCCGCTTTCTATTGCGGTTTTCAAACTTTTCCGGCCATATTCCGAACAACTTTTTACAAAATCATTTAGATATTTCTCGGATTCGGGATAAATTTTAAGTTCGTTCCAGAACAAACCGGAGAAATTTTTAAAGAACTTGAAAATTTCCACGCCGGACAACACTATAGCATAAATCACATTAGGAGCTTCTTCATAAATATTCTTTACCTTAGCACTTGCGGAAGCCACATCAAAAGTTATGGCATCTTCTATCATCTTATCCTTGCCTCCGAAAATGCCATACAAAGATTTCTTCGAAATCATCAATCCCTGTGCGACCTGATCCATTCCGAGACTTTTGGGACCACAGGTATTGAAGAGGCCTGTGACGCATGTTAATATTTGTTCTTTGCCTATCATATTAAGAGCCGGATATCGAGTTGCAAAAGTCGTGCAAAATGAGGAAACTTATTTGGTGTAAAACGTATAATTTTGGTTCAATTCTATACAAAAACCATAAAAATACATTATATTGCCTAATATATTAGTTATCTTTTATACAATATTTAACATATTCTTAAAATGTCAGGACGAATTTACCAATACAAGGATCATTTACGTTTCATGCATTACGGACAATGGGATAAGTTATTAGGAAACAATAAAGAAATAGAAAAAAACTTCCGCCACGGCAGAGACCAGATAATCTCGCTTGTTTTAAACGGATCTATGGAAATAAACATAAACGGCAAGCACAAATTACTTAAAAAGAATTCGCTGGTTGAAATACATCCTTACTGCACGGTAGATTCTCCCGTTATACACAAAGGGCTGGAAATTTATTCGTTCATACTTTCCGAATTCCTAATAAGGGACCTTTCCCCCCAAAATTTTCATATTCCTCTTTCACATCTGGTAGATATTTCAAATAATCCTGTAACCATATTGTCCGACGAAGAGGCAGACAGGATAAAAAACAGCATGGAAAGAGTAGCATATTACCTGAAGCAGGAATTTTATCCTTTCAAGTGGGATGCGCTCAGAAATACGCTTTATAATCTTTTTATGGAAATTGGAACTGTATTCACCCTTAGATTAGGAGAAAAAAACGAGAATTCCACTAAAGACAGAAAAGACGAGCTTCTCATGGAATTTTTCAAATTGCTTGGAGAAAAAGGGCACAGGGAACACAATCCATCCTTCTATGCAAACGCCTTATGCATAAGTCCTCAATATCTTTCTCTAATACTAAAGAAAAAGACCAATCTTCCTGCAAGTAAATGGATATCCACAAGAATAATACTCGAAGCTCAGACCAAACTCAGGCAGCCGGGCATACCTATAAATACAATAGCCGACGACCTCAATTTTTCTGACCAGTCCTCTTTCGGGAAATTTTACAAAAAACACACAGGCATCTCACCCAGGGAATACCGCTACAAGCATGCCGATTTTTAGTACGTCTACCTTTATAAAAATTCCACAGTTTTTTCCAGATGGATTCCGTGCGAACCCTTAATAAGAATCGACATTCCGGAAATATTATCGTCCGACAAACGGGATAACAGAATATCCACATTCGGATAAAGGGAAACAGGTTGACTGTCCCCGTGGAAATAGCGTTCATATGCAGTACGGAATATCTCCCCAACCAAAACAAGAGACTCAGGTTTTAGGGAAAGTGCATATTCTATAACTGCTTCATGTTCTTCAACTGCATTATCGCCAAGTTCGAGCATATCGCCGAGTATCATCATCTTGTGATCAAAATTAAGAAGCCCAAAATTCTCGAGGGCAGCCTTCATGCTTGTTGGATTGGCATTGTAGGCATCTATAATAAGAGTATTACGTCCGGTCCGCTTCATCTGGGAGCGGTTGTTTGACGGAACATAATCGCTTATCGCCTTTACGGCTTCGGCGGTAGGAACGGCGAAATAAGTAGCCACGCTTAAGGCCGCCAGTACATTATCCGCATTATAATTACCTATAAGATTAGTCTTTAATACATAAGACGGTTTTGAAGAAGAGGAGGAGTAACTCGGATTAAGTATAACCATTTTAAGATACGGATTATCCTTCCCTCCGTTTAAAATTCTTGCCCCGTTCTGCGCCAAGCCATATGGGACAAGCCTCATATTCGTTCTCGTACGAGCCATCCCGGTTAATACCGGATTATCCATATTTATAAAAACAAGCTTTTTACGGGCATTCAGATAATCGTACAATTCACCTTTTGTCTTTTTCACACCTTCAATCGACCCAAAGAATTCCAGATGAGCCTTTCCTATACTCGTAATAATACCAAAAGAAGGGCATACGAGATTAACCAACTCTTTTATTTCTCCCGGATGGCTCGCCCCCATTTCCACAACTGCGATTTGCGTAAGTCCGTTTATCTTTAGCATGGTAAGAGGAACACCTATGGCATTGTTAAAATTTCCGGAAGTTGAAACAACATTATATTTTGTGGAGAGTACCGCGGCAATAAGTTCCTTAGTAGTTGTTTTTCCGTTGGTTCCGGTAAGAGCTATGACAGGAAGCCTGTATCTAAGCCTGTGGTATTTTGCCATTTTCTGGAGAGTCTCCAGCGTGTTTCCGGTTAGGATAAGCCTTTCCCTGTAAATTTCTTCTTTTTCATAAAGTCCGGCATCGTCTATCACTGCCATGGAAGCACCGGAGTTCAGGGCGGCAACGGCAAAATCGTTTCCATTAAAATTTTCTCCCCTAAGCGCGAAAAACATGCCCCCCTTAACTATTTTTCTGGTATCGGTACAAACCGACGAACATTTGGAATATAATTCGTACAAATGTTCGATATCTATATTTTCCATTTACATTTAAATACGTTTTGCATCTAGATCCTTTCTGTCGGCATAATTCAGAAACCTGACGGATGACATGCCGAATCCAAGACCGCCGTAAATTTTCATCCCTTCCGGCAACCCGAGGAGACGACCGAATTTCTTTTCATCCATCCTTATCGCCGTACAAAGAAATCCCGTATATATCTGCCCCAATCCCAGTGATGCAGCCATAAGCGAAGCATTTTCTATGGCCAGGTTGGCGTTTTCCGATTCGAACCGCTCTTCCGGGGCCGCAACGAACAAAACGGCTGTCGCACCCCTGAGTATCATATCGCGTCCGGCATCGTGAAGACGTTTCATACGATAATACACCTTTACATATTTATATAGCCCGCCGAAGAATATTTTCATAACCGGACGTAAAAGGGGACTGTCTATTATCCTTACTTTGGAGCCGAAAACATCAAGTACGAAATTTCTCATGGCCATTATTTTTTCCGGAGAAGTAACCATGATGAAACGAAGCTGCTGCTTGTTCTCGGCGGTAGGCGCAAGATAGGCGGATTCAAGAATTTTATCCACCATATCCCCGGGGACAGGTTCCGCCGTAAAAGACCGGTTGCTCCGCCTCGCCTTCATAAGCATCATAACACTTTCCGGCGACGGCATCCGGGAATAATCTATCTTATGTACCCTCTCCGGAGGAAATACGGAATGAATTACGGACGAAGTGGGACAAACATCCACACAATGTCCGCAGGCTATACATCTTTGCGGTTTGTAAACAGCAATCGGATAGCCGGAGACATCGCCGGCAGCCTTAAAATCCTCCTTGCGTATTATTTTTCCGGAAGGATCAGCTCTAAGAAAAATATCCGCAGGACAAACGGTAATGCATCTTCCGCACTTTATACATTTTTTATCGTCTACAGTTATTGAAATATCCATATCCAACGTATTTATTTATTTCCGGTAGATCCGAACCCCCCGCTTCCGCGTTCCGTGTCGGTCAATTCTTCAACTTCTTCGAATTCGGCCTTTTCGAATTTTGATATAACCATCTGGGCTATTCTGTCTCCCGGATTTATTTCAAAAACATTGCGTGACAAATTTACAAGCATTACTTTTATCTCCCCTCTGTAATCGGCATCTATGGTTCCCGGTGAATTACATACGGTTATTCCGTATTTCGCAGCCCAACCGCTTCTGGGACGTATCTGAGCTTCATATCCTGCAGGCAATTCCATAAATATTCCCGTAGGAACCATAACCCTTTCCAGAGAGTCTATAGATACCGAACCTTTTATAGAAGCCTTTAGGTCTATTCCGGCAGAGAGTGAGGTAGCATACTCAGGCATACCGAATCCAGATTTGTTTACTATTCTTATTTTCATTTTTTGTTTTTACTTAAACGTTTAATTATATCCGCCCACATTCCGGTTTTCTTAAGAGCATATATACAATATATTGCAATTCCAATCGTACCAAGAGCCATTCTCCATACCAGCAGGGCCGTATTTCCGAAAATATCCGCCTTGCCTAACAGATAATCTGCAAATCTGAATATAAGAAATATGATGATGCCGGCAAAAATATACCTTGATATTCTTTTCCAATCGTACGGTATGGGATAATACTTGTTGCCAAGATGAAGGCTGTAAAGAAGCATGGCGGAACAGCTTACCACATGGCCGAAAGCAGAAGCCCAATAGGAAATCAGAGGAAGGAACAATATGTTTACAACGGCATTAACCACAAGACCGAGCAGAGTTATATTTATTGCATACTTCGTATATCCGCCTATTTTGTACCACATGGACACATTAAACAGGATTCCCAGCAGCATATATGAAAACAGTTTTAACGGAATGGTTCCGAACGCTCCCCTGAAATCTTTTCCTATGAGAAGTCCTATCAGATCCATATATAAAAGGACCCCTACGAATATCAACATGCAGAAAGCCACGAAATACTCCATAACACGTGCATAAAGCACCCTGGAATTCTTATCTTTCTGCCTTGCGAAGAAGAAAGGTTCGGCTGCATATCTGAACATCTGAATAAAAAGGTTCATTATTACAGCCAGCTTTACAGCAGCCTGGTAAACACCCAGGTCCGATCTCCAGTCTGCTCCCGGCGCAAAAAATCTAAACAGAATCTTGTCTATGCTTTCGTTGAGAATTCCCGGGAAACTTGCTATCATTAGAGGGACCGAATATGCAAGAAGCTTCTTAGTTAGTTTGCCTTCTATTTTCATACCCACTTTAAAGAAATCGGGAAGCAATAAGACGGTACATACTATGCAGCTAAGAAATACGGCGAATATTATATAGGAAAAATCCACCTGCGCAGGAATGAAATTCAAAAGGAACGAATGGGGATGACCTTTAAAATAAGAAGGGAGCATATAAAGGAACAAAAGGTTGAAGCCGAATTCCGAAAGTATCTTTATAGTCTTGAATACCGCAAATTTAACGGCTTTGTACATGTATCGAAGCTTCGCAAAAAGAATTGCCGTAACACTGTCCAGAAAAAGTATTCCGCCTGCATACAATATCATTTTCCCATATCCTTCATAGCCCATAAGTGCGGCTATCCGCCCGGAGTAAAGCGCAACGAAAATAAAGAATACAAGGCAAAGGGTGAATACTGTTCCTAGAGCAGATGAAAAAACCTTAGACGGATTTACGCCGTCTTTGTTGGCAAATCTGAAGCATCCGGTTTCAAGGCCGAGAACAAGAACAACCTGAAGAACTGCAATATAAGACATTATTTCGGAATAAGCTCCGTATTGTCCCCTGGAAAGGACTACAGTATAAACCGGTACCAGGAAAAAATTTATCATCCTGGCAATAATGGTGCTCATCCCGTATATCGCGGTTTCGCCGGCAAGTTTTTTAAATCCTCCCATATTCTAATATTCCAGCGCTCTTTTCCTAAAAATTATATATCCTATATTAAGCTGCGTATACCATTTATAATCCCCTTTCTCGTAATAAGAGGAAGAAACAGATACCGGGCCTATCGGCGTATGCCACACTAAAGCTAAATCCGCTATCAGAGAACCCTTCGGAAAAGTCCCGGAATACTCGAATCCTCCGTTTTCAGTTTCCTTGATAGCTTTATAAGGCTGAAAATAAGATATATTGGTATGTAAATAAAACGATTTCGTAAAAAGGAAGACGGGCGACAAACCGGTGCCGATATAGGCATAGGATCTGTATCCCTTCATCATGAGGGTTTTGCTGTGCGGCACAGGCTCAAAGACCGGCATATAAAGAACTGTAGATATATAATCGTTGAAATTATTTTGCGAAGATAAAGTAATATCGGCAAGATAGCCGAGGTGAAAATGCCTGTTGAACAATATATAGTTGTTCATATACAACCTGCAGAGGAACTTGTTGTGATTTCTGTTGTCATAAGGTGTTTTTTCAGGCGATGTCGTTCCCGGCGTATAGCTTTCCTTGCCCAGATCATATCTTACGGAGATACTCTCATTTCGTCCGGCCGTAGCATATTCTGCATAGTTAATGGTATTCCGTTCTATTCCGAAGGCCGATGAAAATAATGCTATGTTGGTTCTATCATGTACGTCGTCGCTGGAGAAATCGCTGCCGCGGAAATATTGAAAATGTTCGTTTCCTCCTATTAATGAAAATTTCGCCAACACATTCCTGCTAACGGAAAGAGCTACCGCCATGTCGAGCCGTCCGAAGATTTCTCTGTTCTGGATATTGTTTGGCAACTTAGACGAGGCGAACAGGTTCTGGTTGCCGTTAAAATAGTCGAACTGATGTGCAACCGTTTCAAAGGAATAATATGCAAGAGGATGGACATCTATATCGTGGCGCCACTCAATAACCGCCCCCTTATAATATCGGCCCATATTTATACCGGAATATAACTTCCACGGATTTTTGGAGAAATGCAGATAGGAGACTCCCACGTATCCCTGGTTAAGAGAGGAGGAGGAAATATTTCCTCCGAGTTCGAGAGACCACGGGGATGCCTTGGTAACTCTCAGATCCAGCCGGCAGAGGCTGTCGTTTATTTTGGTAAAGGATGGATAAAATGTCTTTACCATTTTTGTGGCGAATACGCGATTGTATCCTCTTTTTAACTGATCAAAATCGAAATCGACGTTTTTATCGCGGCGTATCGTCCTGCTTATAAAGTGCTTTTGCCCGGCGTTCAGATTGCCGCGTATGTTTATGTTCTGCGAGAACATTATTTTTCCGTCGAGTTTCTTTTTAAAAGATCTTCTCAGCGAATCCGTGGATGTAGCGGTGCGCCTTGCAGTTATCTTAGCCTTTATCTCGGCCATGTGGGCCATTGCATTTTCGTACCCGAGCTGTACTATCTTGTCCGCCTTTGAAAAATCCAGAAGTCCGAAATCGTATGTGCCGTTTATGAGAACGCTCTTTCCGGCAGGTATATCAAAATCGGTTTTATCCATCATCATGTTGGCCAGCTGTGAATAAAGATCGTCTTCGCTCATGCTCACGTTGCCCTTTACGCATTTCGACCCGATGATAATGCCCGGATCGTATCTCTTAATCATATCTTTCCATGGAAAATTATTGTAGAAGCCACCATCGAAAAGCATTACGGAATCTCTTATTATGGGCTTGAAGAACAGAGGATAAGTCATAGAAGCTCTAACCGCGCTCCCCAGATTTCCGTGATCGAGCACAACTTCCTTCTTATGAGCTACGTCAGAGGCGATACAGAAAAAAGGCACCATAAGTTTATTGAAATCAGCATCGCATACAAGAGTAGGACGCATGAATATCTGCAGAAAAGCAAGATCCATGGGATAAGGCGATATTATGCTGGTGGGAAGATCAAGGGCTATTTTACTTTCCTTGCCGCCGTTTTTTTCGGTCCGGAAAGAAAGATCCACCATCTTGGGTAAAAATTCGCCCCTGTCGAAAAAAGAGGCATATTCCCTTTCCGGCAACCCACTGTACCACGATTCGAAGGCCTTGCTCTTAAAAAGCATAACCATCTCGTCGGGAGTATATCCTATTGCATAAAGAGCTCCGATTATGGCACCTATAGACGTACCACTTATGTAATCAATAGGTATATCATTCTCCTCCAGGGCCTTTATCACACCTATATGCGACAGCCCCTTTGCTCCTCCTCCGCTAAGGACGAGCCCAACGGATTGCGCCCCAAGCGTCGACGGCAGGGTACAAAAGAGAAAAAACAAGACAATTATTTTGATTTTCGTTACAACTCTCCCCATCTGCATTAAACGGCCTCCAATAATTGTCAAAGGTATAAAAAAAGTGAAAAATTTTTATATCTTCGTCTCTTGTAAAAAGCAATATTATGAATACAAAATCAGTATATATCCTCATGGCGATTTTTATAACTGCAGGCCTTGCATTTTCATGCAACAACAGCAACAAAAAAAAGCAGGCCGCTAAATCGGAAGGAGAGACGGCCGTTTCTGCTAATACATCAAAACAAAAACAGAACGATACCCTTGCATTCACTCCCGACTCGCTTCCGGCGGAACCGGTTTTCGACATAAAGACTACGATGGGAGACATTGTAATAAAATTATACAAGGACACCCCGCTGCACAGGGCCAATTTCATAAAACTCGCCTCTCATAAATTTTATGACGGCATACTTTTCCACAGGGTTATAAAAGGATTCATGATTCAAACCGGCGATCCTCTTACCAAGGGTCCCGACGCAAACCCCGCAAGATTCGGCACCGGCGGTCCGGGCTACACAATCCCGGCGGAAATACTTCCGGTGCACAAACACAAGAAAGGAGCTCTGGCGGCCGCAAGAAGAGGCGATACTGCAAATCCCGAAAGAGCATCATCGGGATCCCAGTTTTATATAGTACAGGACGCTGGCGTCTGCAGGCAACTCGACGGAGCATACACCGTATTCGGAGAGACCATAAAGGGATTCGATGTCATAGACAAGATAGCTGACGTAGCCACTGGCGCACACGACATTCCCCAAGTTCCGGTTAAGATAATCAGCATCCTTCCGGTAAAAACCGCAATGGTACCCGGAAACAAATGACAGCACCGTCTTTCGATAAAAAAATACTCAAGGGCAGAATTCTGGTTTTCGATGCTGATGATACCCTTTGGGAAAATGAAAGGAACTATAACAATGCCGAGACGGGATTTTCCCGGCTGATGGCTCCTCTTTGCCGGCCGGAAGAAGCCTATAATATACTCATGAAGGTGGAAGGGAAGAATATCCCAATACTCGGATATGGTTCTAAAACCCTCATAATAGCACTTGTCGAAAGTGCCGTTATAATTTGCAGGAAATACCTTAAAACGGATTATGTTCCCGACTATTATATCGACTCCTGCATGGATATAGGCATGGAAGTAGTAAAGGCCCCAATGGTCCTGTTCAAAAATGTAACGAAAACGCTCGCCGAATTATCAAAAACGAACACTCTTATATTGGCAACCAAAGGCGACATAAAGGACCAGACAGAAAAAATAAGGAAAAGCGGCCTGTCTAAATATTTTTCATATACCGAAATCATGATGGAAAAAGATCCCGAAGGATACAGGAAACTTCTTCTTGATGCAGGCAGATCCGTAGGAAGAACCCGTACGGAACGGGAGAAAGGAATTGCGCCTGAAGATATGATAATGATAGGAAATTCCCTTAAGTCAGACATAAATCCCGTTCTGGAAATAGGCGGGACAGGCATATACATCCCGGCAGAATTCACATGGGAGCACGAAAAGGCGGAAGAACCGAAAAATACGGGATTCTTCAAGATTTCTGAAATATCCGACCTTGTCATGTAATATTTTCCAACCTGATTTACCTGTTTATATTTTTTTGGCACGCCATTTGAATATTATCATAAACGAATAGTTTTTCATAGGTTAAATTTAGGTTAATAGGTTAAGAAATACGAGGTCGCACCATTCTGGCAGCGGCCTTGTATTTTTAATTATACGTTCACTTTCTTAAAGTCATTTGTCTAATAGAAATTTTTACCCTATATTTGCCCACCTTTTCTCGAGAAGATAAGGAAGTTGAATATTAATTTTTAAACTCACAGTTATGTCTGTAAAAATTCGTCTGACCCGCCATGGAAAAAAGAATCATGCATTCTACCATATCGTTGTGGCGGATAGTAGAGCTCCACGCGATGGACGCTTTATTGAAGTGATTGGTTCTTACGATCCTAATACCGATCCTGCAACAATAGTATTGAACAGTGATTCGGCTCTGGAATGGATCAACAAAGGAGCACAGCCAAGCGACACTTGCCGCAGGATTCTATCCTACAAGGGCGTGCTTTTAAGAAAACATCTCGATACGGGAGTTGCAAAAGGCGCTCTGACCAAGGAACAGGCCGATGCAAAATTCGAAGCATGGATGGCCGACAAGGAAGCCAAGGTTGCCGGTAAGACTGCTACGCTGGCACAGAAGAAGAAAGAAGCCGAAAAAGCCGAATTCGAATCCGAAAACAAGGTAAACAAGGCCCGCGAAGAAATTCTTGCCAAGAAGAAAGCTGAAGAAGAAGCTGCAAAGGCTAAAGCCGAAGCAGAAAAAAGAGCAGCTGAAGAAGCCAAGGAAAAAGCAGAAGCTGAAGCTGCAGCAAAAGCCAAGATAGCAGCAGAAGAAGCTGATAAGGCTAAAGCCGAAGCTGCAGAAGAAAAACCAGTATCACCTGCAGAAGCAACAGCTGCAAAAGCTGCAGAAGAGAAAAAAGACTAAATCATGTCAGCCTGGGCCGACGATAACGGACGTTTATTTAAGACAGCCAGTATCGCAAGGTCATACGGCAGGGACGGAAAGGTTTTGTTAAAGACTTCCGGAAACTTTTCCGAAGATTATGATATATCCGAACCGGTATTCCTTTATTTCGAAGGATTACCGGTTCCTTTTTTCATAACAGCCATAGAAAAAAAAGATTACCGTTCCTATATTATTAAATTCGACGGCACCGACGATCTTTCACATGCGGAAGAATTAAGCGGCAGAGACGTGTATGCGGAGACATCAGGACGGGACGGAAATATGGAGGATCCATACTTCTGCGAATTATGCGGATATACATTGCTGGATCAGCATGGTTCCGAAATCGGAACAATAATAAATTTTCTGGACTACCCGGGAAATCCATGCCTTGAAGTAAGAGATGCTTCCGGGAAAAAAATAATAGTTCCGGCAAACGACGATCTTATAATAAATATCGATGCCTTAAAAAAGATTTTAACTCTGGAAATGGCAGAAGGACTTGCCGATATTTAATTTTCCGCTTTCCCGAATTTTTCGATTATCCTGCATGCCGCGTTCTTTTTCTCCTCAAGCAGTTCGGGATCCGCTGCCTCGCAAATAAATCTAAGATAAGGTTCCGTATTAGACGGACGAATATTGAACCACCAGTCCTTGAAATCGAGACGATATCCGTCGAAATCCATAACAACAAGAGGCTTTTCAATTGATAAAAAATAGTCTTTTACGGCTTCCATAGCTTCTGACTTGCGTTCTACCCTGAAATTCATTTCGCCGGAGCCCGCATAGGAATCTATTTCGGAGATTTTTCCGGATAATGTTTTGCCGGACTTCTTTAAATTTGCAATAACATGGAGCAATATTAGCGAAGCCATAATACCGCTGTCCGAATAAAAGAAGTCCCTGAAATAATAGTGTCCGGCCAGCTCTCCGCCGTAGACACCGTCTATTTCTCTAAGCTTGCGCGCGGCAAAAGCCCTGCCTACTTTATATGTTACCATTTCGGCACCCATTGGTTTAAGATATTCGCCTACCGACCTGGAACTTCTTATATCCTGGAGGACCTTTCCGGAAATCCCTTTTTCGCCAAGCCAGTAATCTCCCATAAGCGCTATCATAAGATCGGGGGAAACAAATTCCGCCTTTTCATCAACGAACATCACCCTGTCGGCATCTCCGTCATAAATAACGCCGACATCGCATTTCTCCGCGGCCACCAGTTTTTGCAGTGATACTATATTTTTAGGTACCAGCGGATTGGCCTCATGATTCGGAAACGTACCGTCCATTTCGTCGAATATATAATGTATGCCGCGTTCGCCGGATTTTACGCCTTCGCCCAATATATCCTTTATAACGAGGGCAGCCATTCCGTTCGACAAATCCATTCCGATATTCAGGGATGAATAATCGCATTTATACTTCATCATGAAATCGACGTATTCCTTTCTTATGTCAACAGAGGTTACCGATCCTGTTTTTGGTACAACAGGAACGGATCTGCCTTCATTTATCCATTTCTCTATAAGTCCCAGGCCATCGTTGTATCCTACGGGCGATGCATTCAGCGTAGAAACTTTCATGCCGTTATATTCCCTTGGATTGTGCGATGCCGTTATCTGCACTGATGCCTTGTATCCGTATTTGGCTGTCGCATAATAGACCATCGGCGTAGTGGCAAGCCCTATGTCATAGACATCGGCCCCGGCATCGGTTATTCCTTTTATGAGAAAATCCCTTATTTCGGGGGACGATACCCTGGCATCCCTGCCTATGAGAACCTTACGGGTCTTAAGCAGTTCAGGAAGGAAATATCCGGTCTTATACACTATATCACCGTCGAAATCCACACCGTAGACACCTCTGATGTCGTATGCATGAAAAGCTCCCATATTTTCTATTTTTTTACTATTTTATAATCTGTGGAGACTCTCCCGGCTTCTATGTTTTTAAGCTTGGAATGCATGAGCTTCTTCCTTATGGGAGAGACCCTGTCTATGAAAAGATGTCCGTCGAGATGATCCAGTTCATGCTGGGTCACCCTGCAGGCGAATCCCTTCAGATGTTCTTTCACCGGTTCGTATTTTTCATTAAGATATTCCACCGTTATCTCCGCAGCACGCTCCACGTCTGCATATAATTTAGGAACGCTCAGACAGCCTTCGGATAACGTAACCTTTTTATCGCTTTTTTCGGTAATAACCGGATTAATCATGAATCTTTTGAATCCGCCGCATTCGGGGAAATCATCTTTCATGTCATCGGCATCTATTACAACTATCCTCAGAGATTTACCTACCTGAGGAGCAGCCAGACCTATGCCGTTACCGTGCTTCATCGTAACATACATGTCTTTCATAAATTGCTGAAGACCTTCTTCTTTTTCCACGTCAACCTCTGCGGATTTCTTCCTCAGGACTTCGGAACCATATATATAAATTGGCAAATACATAATATATTTTATTTTTATTTTCAAAATCTATCGGGAACCGCGCGATTTTCCGTCGAGGTATGTTTGTAAAATAAGAGCAGCACTAATTTTATCTACCGCGCCCTTGACCCTCCTGTCGCTCTTCTTCATCCCTCCGTCTATCATTGCACGCATGGCGATCTGCGAAGTAAACCTTTCGTCTTCTTTGATTATGCCGGCGGAAGGAAATTTTTTTGCAAGACGCCTTATAAAACCTGCAACATGCGGAGCACATTCCGAAGGCCGGTTGTTGAGGTTCACCGGATATCCCACGACGAACAAAGATACCTTGTTCTCCGACATATAACTTTCGAGATAATCGATTATCTTTGCAGTAGGAACCGTCTCCAAGGGAGAGGCGAAAATACCTAACGGATCGCTTACGGCGACTCCTACTCTTTTAAGACCGTAATCTATTCCGATTATCCGCTCCATAATGTTTGCAAAGTTAGTCAAATCCTCCGTTATGCGAAAAAGAAAACACAAAAGTTCCAGAAAGATAGATAATAAACTCCGTTTTTCGGTTTTCGACGAAACCACTCACGAAGAATTATTTTCATTCACCGGACACGGCATACTCATACTGGTTACGGCCATTCTTTCCGTAATTCTTCTAATAATAGTAGTAATAATGCTTATATCATATACTCCGCTAAAGAATCTCATTCCCGGCTATCCTAATTCCGAGACCAGACGTGAAATGATACAGAATACTCTGAGACTCGATTCCCTCCAGAAGGAAGCCGAATTATGGAAATTCGAAATGACCAACATACAAAGAATTGCTACGGGGAAAGATCCCCTTCCGCCGGACAGCCTCGGAAGAAAAATTTCCGGATCGGTTGCGGAGAAGAAGGAAAAATCAGCTTCTGAAGATATAAAAAGCGATTCACTGCTCCGGGAAACTGTTCTCAACGAAGATAAGGCGGGGATAAAAGACAAGCCGCAGAAAATTGAACGTCTGGAAGGTCTCCATTTCTTTCCTCCCGTTTCGGGCGTCGTTACCCAGCCGTACGACGAAGGTTTGAATCATCCGTTCATGGATATTGCGGCAAAAGAGAATTCGATAGTATCATCGGTACTCGACGGGACGGTTATTTCGGCCGACTGGAACGATGAAACAGGATATGTAATAAGCATACAGCATAAAAACAATCTCATAACCATATATAAACACAACGCCAAATTACTTAAAAAGGTGGGAGACAAGATTTCGGCCGGAGACCCGATAGCTCTGGTAGGCGGTACTGGGAAACTGAGTACCGCATGCCACCTTCATTTCGAAATGTGGCATGACGGCAAACCGGTAGATCCGTCGAAATATATACGCTTCTGACAACCATGGGGAAAAAAAGAATAGCATTGCTGGGATCGACGGGATCCATAGGAACACAAACTCTCGATGTAATATCCAGGCACCGCAATGATTACGAAATAGAATTGCTTACCGCCAATCAAAACAGCGGGAAACTTATAGAACAGGCAATAATGTTCAGACCGAATAATGTTGTAATATGCAATGAAAAATACTACGACGAAGTATTTGAAGCTCTGAACAAATACGATATAAAGGTATTCGCAGGCAAAAAATCAGCAGGAGATCTTGCCGCCGCATCAGACGTGGATATCGTTGTTTCCGCCATTACAGGATTCAACGGCCTAGAACCTACCGTAAGTGCAATAAAGGCCGGTAAGACCATAGCTCTGGCAAACAAGGAAACGCTTGTCGCCGCAGGTTCCATAATAACAAAAATGTCACGGAAATATTCCTCGCCCATCATACCGGTGGATTCCGAACATTCTGCAATATTCCAATGTCTGGCCGGGGAAATGTCTTCCATTGAAAAAATACTGCTGACCGCATCTGGGGGGGCTTTTTTAAAAAAAAGCGCCGAAGAGATGAAGAACGCCGGGATAGAGGAAGCTCTCAGCAATCCAAACTGGAACATGGGAGCAAAAGTTACCATAGATTCCGCCGACATGATGAACAAGGGTCTTGAAATGATAGAAGCCTCATGGCTGTTCGGAATTCCTCCCGAGAAGATAGAAATACTTATACAGCCGCAGTCTATAATACACTCCATGGTTCAGTTCGAAGATGGAAGCATAAAAGCGCAGCTGGGATTCCCGGACATGAGGATCCCAATACAATATGCGCTAACCTTTCCCCTTAGAAAACGGCTCAATACAAAGCGGCTCGACTTTGCAGCTTTGGGCCATATAGATTTCATAAAACCCGACAAAGAAAAATATCCGGCCCTGGACATAGCATATTACGCGCACAAGAAAGGAGGAAACGCCGACTGCATAATGAATGCGGCGAACGAAACAGCAGTATCCGCCTTTCTTGCGGGACGCATAAAATTCGGAGACATAATCCGTATCGTTGAAAGGACGCTTGAGATAACTGACTTCATAGAAAATCCTTCACTGGACGATATATTTGCAACAAACGAAGAAGCAGTAAGAAAGGCCGGAATGCTGCTGCAAGAAAATTAGTACATCCCAAAAATCAAAACATTAACATACAATATCTTATATTTGCCTCTGCAAGATTTAATTTAACGATTATCTCTTTTTTTTGAGGTCTATATTTTAACTTTGCATATCATGACCGTAATAATAAAGATCATACAAGTAATTTTCGCACTGAGCCTTCTGGTGCTGATACATGAATTCGGACACTTCATTTTCGCCAGAATCTTTAAGATAAGGGTCGAGAAATTTTATCTTTTCTTCGACGCCGGATTCAGACTTTTCAAATTCAAGCCTAAACATAGCGATACCGAGTACGGTATAGGATGGCTTCCTCTGGGAGGATACTGCAAAATAGCAGGCATGATAGACGAATCCATGGATAAGGAATCCATGAAAAAAGATCCGCAGCCATGGGAATTCAGGAGCAAGCCGGCATGGCAGAGACTGCTGGTTCTGGCAGGAGGAGTACTTTTCAACGTAATACTGGCTTTCATAATATATTCGGCCATACTCTTTACATGGGGTGAGCAGTATATAAAAAATTCCGACGTAACCACCGGCATAGCGGTAGACAGGATAGCCTATGAAATAGGATTCCGCGACGGAGACATGATTCTTGATTTCGACGGCAACTCCGTTGATAATTTCGATCACCTCAGGGCCGACATGGTAATAGGACAGGCGAAATATGCAACCGTGCTGAGGAACGGAGATACCATAAACATACCGATAGGAGAAAAATACATTCCTGAGGCCCTCAACACCAAAAGCAACATGTTCGAATACGGTATACCGTTCGTAGTTGCAGCCATACCCGATACTTCCGTCAATGCCGGGACCGGACTCAGGCCCGGGGACAAGATAGTTGCCATAGATGGAAACAACGTAGTAAATTTCAACACCGTAAAAAGATACATAGCTAATCACAAATCTGATTCCGTAGAAGTTTCGATAGAAAGAAAAGGCTCTGTCGTCCCTCTTAAGCTCGCAATAGACGGCAGCGGAATGTTTGAAGTACAACTCGACGGGGAGCTGTCTCATTTTTATAAAATAACCAAAAAGAAATATACCCTGCTGTCTTCCATTCCGGCCGGGTTCGACAAAGCAATAGCAACGGTAGTCAATTACTGGCAGCAGCTGAAACTCATAGTGTCGCCAAAGACCGAAGCCTATAAATCATTGGGAAGCTTCATAGCAATAGGAAGCATTTTCCCCGGAAGATGGAACTGGCCGGCATTCTGGAGTATTACCGCTTTCCTTTCCATAATGCTCGCCGTACTTAACATACTTCCCATTCCGGCCCTGGACGGAGGACATATACTTTTCACCCTTTACGAAATTATTACGCGCAGAAAGCCCAGCGACAAATTTCTGGAATATGCCCAGATGGCAGGAATGCTTTTCCTTATGGCTCTCATGATACTTGCTTTCGGAAACGACATAATAAGATTATTCAAATAACAAGAAGCCATGAAAACTAGAAAATTTTTAATAATCGGTTTACTGGCCGCATTGTTGAGCGGCTGCGGCAACAATTCAACTCCCATAAAGCAGAATATAAGCGGCAAGGCCGGTGAAATAGTAATAGTAGCCGATAAAAAAATATGGGAAAACGAAACCGGATCGGAATTGAGAAAAATCCTGGAAAAAGACTATCCGTGTCTTCCTCAGCGTGAACCTTCATTTACGCTGATACATATTCCGCAAAAGGCTTTTACGAATATATTTCAGATACACAGGAACTTAATAATATGCCAGTTGGACAATAATATTAAAAAGACTGCGATCGTAAAAAAAGAAGACGTATGGTCCGCTCCGCAAACTGTAATATACGTTACGGCTTCCGATGAAAAAAAAATGGCCGAAGCAATAAAGGAAAATGGCAAATTCCTATATAACACAATGGAAGAAGCGGAAAGAAACAGGATAATACGAAATGCAAAAAGATACGAAGAAGCATCCATAAGAAAAACCGTTTCCGGAGAATTAGGAGGATCACCTTTCTTCCCTACCGGATACTCCATAAAAAAGCATGTCCCGGGATTCTTCTGGATATCATATGAAACCACTTATACAATACAGGGGATATTTGCATATAAGTTTCCGTACAGAGACAGCAGCTCTCTGTCTCTCAATAATATCATAAGTGTCAGGAATGCCGTAATGAAGGCAAACGTGCCCGGAATGCTGGAAGGCAGCTATATGATTACAAGTCCGGCTCCCGAGGGCAAGCCTGTTATGAAATGGAAAACATACAAAGGAATTAAATTTGCTGAGGTAAGGGGATTATGGGAGGTCATGAACGACTTTATGGGAGGTCCGTTCATTCAACATGTTTTTCTGGATAGAAGCGGCAAAAACGTAATAGTACTTGAAGGATTCGTATATGCCCCACGCTACGACAAGAGGAATTACCTCAGAGAGGTAGAATCCATAATATACTCGTTTACATGGGAGAACGATCAAAGATCATAAAACAGATTTACAAATTGTTTGCAGGAACAAAAAATATTTATACCTTTGCACTCCCTTAAACGGAAAAATAATTTCCGACGGGAATATTGATGGTGGGTTCGTCTAAAGGCTAGGACTCAAGATTTTCATTCTTGCAATGGGGGTTCGATTCCCCCACCCACTACAAAATAATTAAAATATATAAAACAATGGCACAACACGCATCAGCAGATAAGTGCAATCGTCAAAACGAAAAAAGGAGATTGCACAATCGTTACTACAAGGTAACGACAACCAATGCCATAAAGGCATTACGCAATACCACAGACAAGACGGCTGCAACTGCTTTGCTTCCCAAAGTATTCTCGATGCTTGATAAACTTGTAAAGAAGAACTGTATACATGCTAACAAGGCTTCCAATTTGAAAAGCGGCCTTTCTGTATATGTAAACAAATTATCGTAAAGTTTTTACTTTTTTGTCACAGGTAAAAATAAAAGCTTCCCAAATTTGGGAAGCTTTTATTTTTATATCATATGGAAAAAGACAAACTTGTAATAAAGCAATGGAAGGAAGATGAAAGGCCGAGGGAGAAATTCATATCAAAGGGCAGCGATAGCCTCAGCGATGCAGAACTGCTGTCCATAATAATACGGTCGGGAAATAAAGAAGAAAATGCCGTGGAATTATCCAGAAAAATTCTTCGCGCGGCAGGCAATAATCTTAACGGTCTGCGCAAATTCGGACTTGAAGAATACGGTAAATTCAAAGGCATGGGAAACGGAAAGGCGCTCTCTATAATGGCCGCATTCGAACTTTACAAGAGAATGGCACTGCAGGAAGAACCGGAAAAAAACATAATCTACTCTTCAGCCTTCGCAGCTCAAATCATAGCTCCCATTCTAAAGGACCTTAATCATGAAGAATGCTGGGTCCTATACATGAACAGAAGCAACACGCTGCTGTCAAGAGAAAAAATCACAAGCGGCGGTATAAGTGCTACGGTAGTAGATATAAAAATGATTCTTAAGTCCGCAATAACAAAACTCGCCAGCTCTATCATACTGGTGCATAACCATCCCTCCGGTTCGCGCATTCCCGGAGAACAGGACAAAATTCAAACCGGGAAATTGAAGGCCGCCGCAAAAATATGCGACATAGACATGCTTGATCACATAATAATAGCAGGAGACAAATACTTCAGTTTTTCAGACGAAGGTCTTATGTAAAAAAAAAGTAATATCTTTGCGAAAAATTTACCGCAAATGGAAATACGCAACCTGGGCGAAAACGACTCCGCAATAAGCAAATTCGTTATTGAATTAAGAGATAAAAAAATTCAGAAAGACAGCCTGAGATTCAGAAAAAATCTTGAAAGAATAGGCAGCATAATTGCATACGAAATAAGCAAAACCCTCAATTACGAAAACGTGGATATAACCACACCGCTCGGAATTGCAGCATGCCGCAATATTACAGACAATATAATGGTTGCATCAGTACTCCGGGCCGGACTTCCGCTCCACCGCGGTATTCTGGAAGTTTTCGACCACGCCCAGAACGCATTCATAGCAGCATATAGAAAATACGGAAAAGACAACAGGTTTGACATACAGCTGGAGTACGCCAGCTCTCCATGCACGGAAGGAAAAACCATAATCCTGGCAGACACTATGCTGGCAACTGGCAATTCCGTTCTGCTGGCCTATAACAGACTATGTGAATCGGGAGATCCCAAACATACTCATCTTGTCTGTCCGATAGCAAGCAAACACGGAATCGCATTCCTTTCGAAAAATCTGCCTCATAAGAAGGTAACGTTATGGGTATGTGCGATAGATGAAGAACTTACGAACAAATCATATATCGTTCCCGGTCTTGGAGATGCCGGAGATCTATCGTTCGGAGAAAAACTATAAATAAATCATTATAATTCCTTGCGCAAACGGGCAATAGGGATCTTGAGCTGTTCCCTGTATTTTGCCACGGTCCTTCTGGCAACAATATATCCCTTTTCCTTCAGCAGGGCTACAAGTTCTTCGTCGGTTAGCGGATTAGCTTTGTTTTCCTGATCTACACTGTCATTAAGGATCTTCTTTATTTCCCTGGTAGACACTTCTTTTCCATCTTCCTTAACCAGACCCTCCGAAAAAAAGTATTTCAAAGGGAATATGCCGAAAGGAGTTTGTATATACTTGCAGTTCACGACACGCGATATAGTTGAAATATCCAGTCCGGTATCCTCGGCTATATTTTTAAGTACCATGGGCCGCAGTTTTGTTTCATCCCCGTCTATGAAAAAATCCTTCTGCCTTTCGATTATTGCATTCATGGTGCTGCGCAAAGTATTCTGACGTTGCTTTATCGCTTCAATGAACCATTTGGCGGAATCATATTTCTGTTTTATAAAAGAAGCCGTTTCCTTTTCGCTCTGGCTGGCACCTCTCGAAGGTTTCCCAAGATATTCCTTGTAGCGCTTGTTTATTTTCAGTTCGGGAACGGAATATTTAGGCATGGAGAGTTCCAGACGACCATCCTTATAATCCAACAGGAAATCCGGAACCACCTGTTGTGCCTGTTCCATATATGAATCGTCTATTTGTCCTCCGGGACGCGGATTAAGTCTTACGATTACATCAATTGCAGCCTTAAGCTCTTCCTGTGAGATACCCATTCTGGAAAGGATCTTTTCATAGTGCTTCTTGGTAAATTCCTGAAAATAATCCTTAATAATAGCCTCGGCATTGTTTACGGCGGAGCTGTCATCCTGTTCCAGCTGGGCCAATTGCAATAATAGACATTCTCTCAGATCCCTGGCTCCAACTCCGGCTGGTTCGAATTCCTGAATCATTCCGAGTACTTTCTCCAGTTCTTCCACATTCGTTTCCATATTAAGGCGGAAGGAAATATCATCGGATACGGAATCCAGATCCCTGCGTAAATAACCGCTGTCATCCAGACTGCCTATGAGAAAAAGAGCCAGTTCGCGGGTACGAGGATCCAGTCTTCTGTAGCCAAGCTGCATCACAAGATTTTGATGAAAGCTTTCCCTTACGGAGAAAGTATTGTACTGGGGTCTCTCGTCCTTTCCTCTGTTGTTAACATACAACTTATACGAAGGAGTATTGTCCTCCGAAGAATAATCACTCAGGGAAACATCTTTCGGCTTTTCATCTTCCTCCTCCTCGGAATCCTTTTTTTCGGCATCCTCGTCCAGCACAGGATTCTCCTCGAGTTCCTTTTTTATCCTTTGTTCAAGTTCCAGTGTAGGAAGCTCCAAAAGCTTAATAGTCTGTATCTGCAGAGGTGAAAGCTTCTGAGTAAGTTTCTGTCTTAAATCCTGCTTTAACATATTACAAAGATACAATTTTTCTTTAACTTCGCATTTGTAACACCCTATTGAGAATGAAACCTGACAAACAGCCACTACACATAGACATAAGGAGCGTATTGTACTCGAAGAGCCGTTATTGGGGAAAACATGCTCCCGAATTTATAATAAACATATTAAAAAGGATAGTCCATCAGGACGAACTCAACAGCATACTCGATAAAACGGCAGGCACGGAGGGAGCCGGATTCGCAGGCAAGATACTCGAAAATCTGAACGTAGAATGCAGTCCGATTTATAAAAACAAACCCGCAATAAAAAACGACGGAAGATATATTTTCGTTTCGAATCATCCGCTCGGCGGACTGGACGGGCTTGCCCTTATAGCCGAAATAGGAAAATCTTTCGGTGAAATAAAATTCATTGTAAACGACTTTCTGATGTTTGTCAAACCTCTGGAAAACTTATTCGTCCCGGTAAACAAGGTCGGCAAAATGGACGTGCACTACATCAATAAGATGGAAGAGGCATATTCTTCGAACTGCCATATATTAAATTTCCCGGCCGGACTATGTTCAAGGCTTATTAACGGAAAAATTACCGACCTCCCTTGGAAAAGCAGTTTCCTAAAGCAGGCTGTAAAATACAACAGAGAGGTAGTTCCGGTATATTTCGGAGGGAAAAATTCTACATTCTTTTACAAATTTGCTAATCTTAGAAAAAGAATGGGAATAAAATTCAATATAGAAATGATGTTCCTGCCGCATGAAATGTTCAAGAACAAAGAACAGAAATTCACGTATGTGGTAGGAGAACCCATAAAAATAGAATCGTTCTCAAATGCACGCATGGCAAACGAAAAATGCGCGGAGATAAGACAAATCGCATATAATCTGCGGAAATTGATTAAATGATAATGAAAGCTGTAAGACAACCGGTAAGCAGAAACCTTATTTTAAAGGAGCTCACCAAAGACAAATTCATAAGATCCACCAGAAAAGGAGGAAATTATCTATATGAAGTAACTGCAAAAAATTCACCCTATACAATGCAGGAAATAGGCAGATTGAGGGAAATTTCCTTCCGTCTTGCAGGCGGAGGAACCGGGAAAAGCGTAGATATCGATGATTTCGATACCGATGCGTATGAACCTTATAAACAGCTTATTGTCTGGGATCCCAAGGAGATGGAGATTCTTGGCGGATACAGATACATAGATTGCGGAGGTCTTCCTATTGAGAAAATGGCTACAAAAGAACTATTTTCGTTCTCAGACGAGTTCAAGAGCAAATACCTGCCGTTTACAATAGAGCTCGGACGTTCCTTCATACAGCCGAATTACCAGAGCACCAATCTGAGAAGGAAAAGTCTCTATGCACTCGACAATCTCTGGGATGGGCTGGGCGCCCTGGTTGTAAGATATTCCAACATAAAATACTTTTTCGGTAAAGTTACAATGTATACGTCCTATAATATAAGAGCACGAAATCTTCTTATGAATTTCCTTAGTAAATATTTCCACGACGACAAGAATCTGGTAAGACCTATAAAATCCATAGACTGCGACCTCAAAAACCCGTTTTTCGTAGAACTATACAGCAACCTCAATTACCACGAAGCTTACAAGGTTCTCCTAAAAGAAATAAAAAATCACGGCGAACATATACCTCCCCTGATAAACTCCTATATGAAACTGTCTCCCAGTATGAAAGTATTCGGTACCTCAGTAAACGAAGGATTCGGAGGCGTTGAAGAAACGGGCATTTTGGTAAACATAAAAGATATTTATCCGGAAAAGATAGAACGCCATATAAAGCCTCTTATAGACTGGGCTCAGAAAATCAAAGTAAAGTGGTGGAGAAAGAAGGATAAATAATTCTCTCCCTTATTATGAATGCATCGGGAAAAGACCGCTTTACGGTATCCAACACTGTAACTGCATCCGATTTCGTCCTAAAATCGCCGACAACCACTTTAAAAAAAGGAGAATTATAACTCCGGTAAACCGGAATTTTAGGAAAAGCCTCGCGAAATTTCTCTTCTATATCCGACGAAACCGTACGGGCGTCCTGTTTATTGTCGAAATACAGTCTTATCCGGTAACCGCTCACACGCCTGTCGGGATTAGCTAAAATATATTTTTCAAAAGCCGTGTCTATAGCTGCATTTTTGCGTATTACAATTTTTCCGCCGTCTATAGACGATATGTAATCGTAAACGGAAAGGCCTGCCAATGAAGAATCCACCGGAGAAGCAGGACGGGCAACAGACGCAGACGTACTATCCGCTACCGTAGACACCGTTAAAGTATCACACTTTATGAACTCCGCCCCATATAACGACGCAGAATATAAAACAGTTGCTGCGAAAAATGCAAAAATCCTTTCCATATTATTTCTTTTTAAGCATGCGTTCCATACCATTCATAAAATCCTTTAAAGGGACATTGCGCATACGGTATTTTTTTACTACCGGTCCCTTTCTGAACCTTATGCAGGCATCCACAACATAATCTTCACATTCAAGAATATCCTTTCCCTTCCCTGAGATCAACAGCCCGAGCGGATCAAAAAACCTCACTGCTATTTTCACAACCGGACGGGATTCTCCTTTTCTGCTTATAGAAAACGGACTCAATAGTTTTAGTAAAGCAACTGAGTCATTCTTTCTTTTTACATATCCCTGTATATCGGTGATTTTGAAGCCCAAAGCAGAAGGATTATACACCAACAGGTAAAAGGAAGCCACAAGTTCCGAAGCAGATCGTATTTTAACGGACTCCAGGCCGGCTTGCCTGATTTGCACGTCGGCAAGCCGCGACGAACATCCGCAAGTCAGCACAACAACTGCAAACAAGACCAAAAATCTTTTCATACGGTTTTAAGATAGAATAAAAACATCTTGAAAGTCAGGCAAAGGTATAAAAATTATAAAATCATTATATTTGCCACATACAAATTATATATGGAAAACAAATTTCATTCCGTAAAACCGATATTAAATAAGGATTTGCCTCAGGTTTATATTGAGACATACGGCTGCCAGATGAACGTAAGCGACAGCGAAGTCATAATGTCGGTATTGCAAAGCGCCGGATACTCGCTCTGCAAAAACATGGACAGGGCCGACGTCATTCTTATAAACACGTGTGCCATAAGAGACAATGCGGAAAAAAGAATATGGGGAAGGCTCGATGTCTTCAGGAACATGAAAAAAAACAACGGAAACCTTATAGTGGGAGTTGTAGGATGCATGGCGGAAAGACTCAAGGAGAAACTTCTGGATAACGGGACGGTAGATCTGGTTGCAGGTCCGGATGCATACAGAAAGATAGGAGATCTTTTGGATTGTCTGAGACACGGAGGGGAAAAACAAGCCGAAACCATTCTTTCCACTGAAGAGACATACGCTGATATTTCGCCTGTCAGACTGGATAAAAACGGAGTATCGGCATACATTTCCATAATGCGTGGATGCAACAACATATGTTCTTATTGCATAGTTCCTTATACAAGAGGAAGAGAACGCAGCAGAAATCCTGTGAGTATAGTAAAAGAAGCACAGGAATTATTCGACAACGGATACAGGGAAGTCTGCCTGTTAGGACAGAATGTAAATTCCTATAAATGGGTCGATCCTGAAAACACATCAGACAGCGTGGATTTCGCCCAACTCATGGAGTTGGTCGCCCTTATAGATAAAAGGCTCAGAGTCAGATTCTCCACATCGCACCCCAAAGATATGTCCAACGATGTACTGTATACTATGGCTATGTATGAAAACATTTGCGACCACATACACCTTCCGGTGCAGTCGGGAAGTAATGACGTTCTGTCCCGAATGAACAGAAAATATACCAGAGAACAATATCTTGAAAGAATTGCAAAAATAAGGGAAATCATTCCTAACTGCGCCATAACAACGGATTTAATAGCAGGTTTCAGCGGTGAAACAGAAGAAGATCACGAACAAACACTCTCCCTTATGGAAGAAGTAAAATACGACGGAGCTTATATGTTCCAGTATTCCGAAAGGCCCGGCACTACGGCTTCGAGATTATATAAAGATGACGTTCCTCCCGAAGTAAAAACAAGACGGCTTAACGAAATAATCAACCTGCAAAACAGACTTTCTCTAACAAGCAACAAAAAGGAAATAGGAAAAGTATTTACGGTATTGATAGACGGCATCTCAAAAAAATCCGCCTCACAGCTGGAAGGACGAACTTCACAAAACAAGATGTGCGTGTTCGATGCAGGCGAACACAAAATAGGCGATTACGTAAACGTAAAGATAACGTCGTGCACATCTGCAACCCTAATAGCCGAAATAACCGACGAAAAGCCGGAAAAATATCCTTTACTCAAGAATCTGGCGGTCCTTAAAAAGGATCTTCGGGGAATAGGAAAGGAAATAAAGGATCTGCTATCCGGCGATCTGCGGCACAGGGATCTCCGCCACGGAGATAAAAAGTAGCAAATTTTACAAAAAAATATTACCTTTGCCCCGCTGTAAGCCCAGATGGCGGAATTGGTAGACGCGCTGGTCTCAAACACCAGTGGAGCAATCCGTCCCGGTTCGACCCCGGGTCTGGGTACGAAAAAAGCGACCGTAAAAATACGGTCGCGTTTTTTTTTAATTATCTCCGTTTACTTTATACTAACCAAATGTCTTTGGGCTTCTGCAGGAAGATCGTTTACGTTAATAATCTTAAGCATAGGCTTTGCGTTGGCCGAAACCGGATTCTTTGACAATGTTTCGTTTATATACTCGGTATCGAGCTTGTACATTGCACCGGTTATAGGATCTACGATAAGAAAACCTATAATACCGCCGAATACTATGTTGCCGATATACCATGCGTTCAGGGAAGAATCCACGGTAAGTATCCTGTCGGCATATCCGTCCATACTGATTTTTATTTTATATGATTGTCTTGTAAAATAACCGTCGCCCGATTTTAGCAAAACGCTGGATGGAGTTACTCCGTTGAAAACGACAAACCCTTTCTGGTTTGTAATCTCTATTTTCGCGCCGGAAGGATTCGTATTAATACTAAGAGGCCAACTGCTCTTGCTTACGATAGAAGCACAAGAATCAAGTACAAGACCGAGCAACATAACGGTCAGTACCTTTTTAAAGATTTTCATTTTAATTATTATTAATGATTTAAATACAAATATATGCCATGATTTTCAACCAGCCAATTTTTTTTAAAAGGATAATACTTCTCCGATCAAAGAAGGCAACGATTCTTATTCTTGCGATTCATGAAATATATAATAGTGAAATATATTACGGATAATACAAGATCGGAATAAAATATATATCCGTAAAAAATAATATTATAATTCTTATAATCTCCGTTCTTTATATTATAATACATAGCGATTGTTGAGACAAGCCATGAAACAAAAATCAGAGTAACATATATTGTACTTACTATTAATTTCTTATATACAAAACAGTATTCCCCGAACAACGAATCGTCATTCAGATAGCTTAGAAACAGCATATAATACACAGGAAAAGAAACAGGTCCCAACAAAGAGGCAAGGAACCAACAAAAGCCGAATTTTAATACCAAATACCCTTTATATGCCATAAGCACACCGCAGGTGATAAGCAAACCGAGGAGTACTAAAGATAATACAAAATAAATATTCATTATATATTTTTTAAATCAGGTTCGCTTTATCAAAAGAGACGGCACCTGAAAATCAAGAACCGTCTCTTCACTAACTAGATTTAAAGTCATTCAGATCAGAAAAACACAGGAATAAGCCCACCCACATCAACAAACCAACAAAAGAGAAAGAAATAGCGTTAAATTCTTATCTGATAAGGACTCGTTCATAAGTTTGCCAAACAAAACTTATCCCTGTGGCTCCCCTTGATCTATATGTAAAGATATAATTAGATTATGACATTGTCAAGAAAAAAAACCTTAACAGCACCTTAACAGCCCCCTCGTAATGAATTGATAATCAGTATACCTTTTAAAAAAAATCTTAACAGCACCTTAACAGCCCCAAAATGGCCTTTTTTACCCCCTATTTTTAGCTTAGAAATGGCTAATTTTACAGAAGATTAAAAAGTTTTTCATGAAACTCAGATATCATAAAATTTCGGCATACTCGGGAATCGGGATACTGCTTCTGACAGCACTTATTTTAATCTTCAATATAAGGAATTATCCCAGGGGAATAAAGACCGATCCCGATGAACTTCAGCTCAAAAAAATCTCGTCCATCTCTCCCGATGATGAAGATTACGGCGATCTGGAGTTTCTAAAAAAGGAAATAGGAAACAAGAACATAGTCTTACTGGGAGAAAGCATGCATATAGACGGAAGTACCTTCCGCGCAAAAACGAGACTGCTGAAATTTCTCCACAAGGAAATGGGATTCGACGCAGTTATATTTGAAGCGGGACGATATGACACATGGAGGATGAAGAACATGCTATACGGCAGCAGCAACGGCGCCGTCCCTGATACAAGCATCATTTCACAGGGGATATGGCGATTCTGGTGCTGTTCCGTACAGACGAGAGGTTTATGGGACTATCTCGAATCGAGTAAAATGAATTTTGCAGGAATGGATATACAGTGTTCGGGAAGAATAAGGGATACGCTCAGAAGCAGGATACTATTCGACTACCTGCGCAGGTTCGTTAATGATCCTGAAAAAATATGGCCTTATTTCCATAAAGCTTCGCTTCATTTACATTCCTATTTCCGGCATAACGATATAAAATATATGGTTGAGAATGGCACTGCAAACCTTCAGAAAATATTTAAGGATATGGACGGAATACAGGATACCCTGCGGAAAAAGAGAATGGAGGAAAAGGAAGAATTGCACGCCGGGAACGGCACAAGTAAGGAAACAGAACAGATAGACACATATATAGAATATGTCAACGGTGTAGAAAACGTAATTAAATACAGATATAAATATAAAGAAGGAAATACCAAAAGATTCGAATGGAGGGATTCCCTTATGGCCCGAAATATTTCCCTATTGCTCGAAAAATCGGAATTCGCCGGACATAAAATAATAATATGGGCGGCGAACCTGCACGAGTTCAACGACAACAGCCAATTCCATGCAAGATCGTTCCATAATATGGGAGAAAGGCTGAAGGAAAAATTCGGCGACGACATGTACACCGTTATCTTCACATCATATTCGAGACATGATATGGGCGTATCTACCGATTATTACTTTCCGAGAATAACCACTCTGGAATACTCGCTGCATAACAAGGGCATACCTTATATATTTATAGCCAATACAGGCGCGGCATCGCTCAATCCCGTAAGATGCTGTGTAAACCAGGGAATGACATACCTTATAAATCTTAAAACGATGGCGGACGGCATTTTCTTTATAGACAAGATGGAGAACGTCGCCTACCCGCATACGAAAAAACAATGAATACTATCGAAACCAAAAATCTTCATTTCTCCTACGGGAAAAAACAGATACTAAAAGGAATGGATCTGGTTGTTCCCGAAGGCTCGGTTTACGGACTTCTCGGAAGAAATGGCGCAGGGAAAAGCACTTCCCTGAAATTATTGCTCGGATTATTGCCGCATAAGCACGGAGAGATTCTTTACTGGGGAAACGCCGATTACGGAAGGGAAATCTTCTATAAAATAGGCAACATGATAGAAACACCCGCAGTATACGGATACCTTTCGGTGGAAGAGCACCTCAGGATGTTTGACATTATCTTCAAAAAGGGGCCCGACAAAATAAACGCAATACTCCAAACATGCGGACTTACGGAAGAAAAAAACAAGAAGGCGTCCAAGCTGTCCACAGGACTCAGACAGCGCCTGGCAATTGCAATAGCTCTCCTAAGAGATCCGCAGATACTTATTCTCGACGAACCAACTAACGGACTCGATCCCCTGGGAATAGTGGAGATGAGAGAACTTATCCTGAATCTGAATAGGAAGGAAGGCAGAACAATACTCCTTTCCAGCCACATCATCTCCGAAATAGAAAAGATATGTACCCACATAGGTATTCTGGAAGAAGGGAAACTGGCATTTCAGGACAAAATAACCGAGATAGGGGAAGAATCCCTGGAAAACTTTTATATGGATATCCTTAAACGAAAAAAACATGCGTGAAGTTTTCAAAACGGAGTTCCTGAAAATACGAAAGCGCCCCGTATTCATAATATACCTCATACTGCCGATCATAATATTCATTCTTGGAGAAACTATCTTCCATCCATTCATGGAAAGAGCTATAGAAAATCTAGTATCTATGGGTAAAAGTTACTCGTGGGCATTCATTTATGTGTTTCTCGGTCATTTCGGAATATTCAATAATATAATGCTTCCGATCTTATGCCTGAGATATTTTGAAATAGAGGAAAAGAACAAATGCAGAAACAATATATTCACCCTGCCGATAAAAACAACGGCGCTATATAATGCCAAAATTTTGGTAATAACGTTATATGTTGCGGCAAACACGATAATTATGGGTGCATTACTCACCTTGGGGGCAATAACTTGTCCAAAAATAAATTTCCCCGATTATCTGCAGTTATTCTTCGCCTTCGGAGGGACACTTCTGTTCGCATTAATATATTTCATGATTGTAAACATTACTAAAAACAGGATATTGTTTTTGCTTATATTCATAATGATATTTGTAATAAAGGGCATGTTTGATCGTGATTGCATCTTTCTGCAAACATGGGATTATGATGTTGCGAACACACATGGCATTCATATTACGGCATTATATTATGTACTGACCCCCGTTTACATAATAATTTTCTTTATCCTCGGTTATCCGGCCTTCAAACATACTGCATATGGAAAAATCTAGAAAAACACATATTGCCGCGGACATAACGGAATGCGAGCTGTTCAAGATCATAAAGAACAGATGGGCGGTAATACTCTTTTTCGTCCCCTCCGCTCTTATAATCTGTGCATTCGGGTATATGAGGTACAAATATCCTGGATTGACGGCAGGAGGAACGCTGGAATATCCGAACAATCCCGTAAATACCATCGTATATTATATTTATGGTGTTTCAGAATACGCCTTCCCGTTTGTTATTGCTCTTTTTTGCGCACAATTGTTTATAATAGAAAAGCAGGATGACGGTTTCAGACTTTTTAAAACCCTTCCCTGCAGTACCGGAAAGACCATTCTTATAAAATATGCAATAACAACCGCAGGTGTTATCCTTTCCGTTGCAACGGCATATGCGGTCTATCTCGTTTGCGCCAGACTGTCGGGGATATTCATGCCGCTAATGGCCATAAACGATTATCGTATGGAATCCGCAGTGGCGGTCTTTTTCCTGCGAATGGCGTTCGCCGCCTTTTGTATTGCCATTATACAATACGGGCTGCATCTTATCACACGGAGCTATTACTTCCCCGTCGTCTTTGCTTTCGCAGCAATGTTCATCCAGATACTTCCGGAAGAAATAGATTACTATTTATACGTCGGATACCTGCGTTCGGCTCTGTTCAATTTACAATCATACGGAGCCATAAGACTGGATTACATGATGATAATGCTCATTCCGCCGGCACTGGTTACGGCCGTTTATTTACTGCTGAACAAACTACGGTAATGCGATTTCACATTCGGGCGCTATATCTTGGATTTGTTTCTTTTTATATTTTTCTTTGTATAGTTGGCTTAAAATTTACCGGAAATGCTTAAAAACCTTTTATTCATTGGCATCGGGAGTTTTCTGGGCGGTACCATGCGCTACATCGTTTCCAGATTCGTCCAGGGCAGCATAATATTTTCATTCCCGCTCGGCACCATGCTCGTAAACATAATAGGATGTTTCATCCTAGGGCTTTTGTACGGGCTTTTTAGCGAAGGACACCTTATGAGCAACGGAATGAGGCTTTTCCTTACCGTAGGATTCTGCGGAGGATTTACTAGTTTCTCCACATTCATAAGCGACAATTTCGTTATGCTAAAAGATCAGAATATTTTCTATCTTGCATTATATGCTTCGCTCAGCCTGTTCGTAGGCCTTTTGATGCTTTATCTGGGTAATATGCTGGCAAAAGCGCTTTAGAGAAATAATTTTAAAAATGGAAGAGTTCAAAAAAGCCAAAATTCTGCGTATATACGTAAGTAATACCGACAAACTGGGTTTCGACACCCTTTACGAACATATAGCCCTGGAAGCCAATAAATTCGGGCTTTCAGGCATGACAGTATACAAAGGCATAATGGGATATGGCTCGAGCAGTAAAATGTTGTCTGACAAATTCTGGACATTTACCGGTAAAGTTCCGGTAACCATAGAAATAATAGACATTGAAGAAAGGATAAATGATTTTCTGCATACCATACTTCCGCAAATAAACGAGATTCCCAAAGGATGCCTCATTACCATGCAGGATACTACGATAATCCTTTCGAAAAAAGGGGATAAAAAATAGACTATTTCCCGGAAACCGTTTTTTTACCGCCTCCGAAAACAAGAAAGATTCCGGTTACGAACAACAGCAGAACCAGCACGCCCTTTACCAGGAAAGGTGTTGAAAATGCCCGCTCGTTAATCATGGCTAAAATTAGGAAGACAGCCAATAAAAACATTATTACCGCACTAACGATAGATAAGATACGATCCTGTTTGTGTCTGCTCATATGATTAATGTATTTCTCTTTAACAAATATGGGAATAGTTTTCGACAATAGAAAAAATAATTATTCATGTGCAGAACGTTCGGAACAGTCAATCGTAAAAGACATGTCCGTTCCTTTCCCCGGAGACGAATTTATACTCAACATTCCATTATGTTTCTCTATGAATTCCTTACAGGTTATAAGCCCCAGACCACTGCCGAGTTCACCCCCCGTTCCCTGAGATGATGTAATTACATTCCCTTTCATAAGATCATCTATGGTCTTCCCGTCCATACCGGTTCCGTTATCCTTAACATGGAACCGTACGAATTTCCCCTCTTTCCGCGCCGACACAGAGACCCTGCCGCCTTTGAAAGTAAACTTAACGGAATTAGTTACCATATTACGCAATATTATACTGAGCATCTGCATATCTGCATTGATAATAAGATCGGCATCTACCTTATTTTCAAGAGTAATGCCCTTTTCACGCGCCCCTGCGCTTATAAGATGGAAGCACTCGTCCACAACTTCACTTGCATGTATAGGCATTCTATGCGGTTTAAGATCCTGGCTCACGGATTTACTCCAATATATGACTTCCTCAATAAGTTCGCTCATGGCATTGGCCGAATCAAGGATTATCTTCATATATCCATAGCTGTCTTCTTCGGAAATAGAAGAATTGTCCTCTCTATTCATAAGAAGATTCATAAAACCTATTATACTGCTCAGAGGATTACGGAGATCATGCCCCAATATCGAAACTATCTTACCATTGACTATAAGAGCATTAGACAAGCTCTCATATTTTTCCTTAAGCGATTTCTCATAATACAGAGCACTAAAAAAGGAACTCAGCAGTTTAGCCGATGTTTCCAAAAGGACTACCTGCTGATCAGAAATAACACACTCTTCCTTATCCCATACGAACCCCACGGTTCCTATCCATCCGGAATTACTATTTATAGGAGTTCCGGCCACTGAGCCCAGATTCATAGAAGAAAACAGCGCGGATTCTCGTCCCGATACTTCTCCGGCTCTTACGTAAACGGTTTCGCCTTCCGATAATTTCCGTTCCCATCGCTGTAATCCTGCCTCTCTGAATGTAGAATCGGTTAGAACAGGATTTCCGGCAAATACCGCCCGTCGGGTTGAAGCATAACTTTCATAAAATTTTCTCATAAGGCGGCTTCCGCAGCGCTTGTCATACCCCAGACCGTTCACACTGACTGCAATAAAAGTCCCGGAAACACCGGAAATCTTACGAAGAATATCCAATGCCGGGTTTATGCTCTTTTCACCTATATTTATCAGAACGGACGCAAATTCATATAATCCTCTCTGGTATTCGAGGTCAAGTTCCTCGTATTTTCGTACAGTTCTCAAAAGCAGATTTGTTTTTAAGGTAAAATAATTAGATATAAAGATATAAAATAGGGCGTTAGAAGAATGAATGTCCTGATGACAAATTTATAAATTATAAACAATTCTTCAAATTAGTTATTAATATTTAAGAAGAATCTGCTGAATGTAATTTCTGTATGCCCCGGGAGTGTCTCCCTTGTTCTTACGGAATATCCTTATAAAATTCGCCTGATTATTAAAACCGCAGGCAAAGCATATTTCGCTTATAGTCATAGTTGTATTCGATAACAATTGGCACGCCTTCCCTATTCTTATATTATTCACATAAGAAATAAACGTAGTATTGGTTTTTTTTCGAAAGAAATGACTGAACGCCGATTCAGACATATTTACCAGATCGGAAACTTCCCTTAGCCGTATTTCTTCCGATATATGAGCTTCAACATAATCACATACTTTCGTTATCCTGCGGCTTTTTGCTCCACTTTTTGTTGAAAATGTATCGAATTGATTGCTTATCAAAACCGTTCTGTCTGCAAGGGCAAGTTCATTAAGTATAGAAAAAAATTGCAATGTAGTATGAAATCCCTGCATTCTGGTCAGTTTAAGTATTTGCCGTCCTACGGATCTTGCAACTTCGGGAGGAAAGACCAATCCCCTTCTGGAATCCACAAGCAGTTTTTTCACAGGATTAAACTGATTCTTTTTTAAGATTTCAAAATTCAGCAGGTCGTTGGCAAATTGAATCGTTATAACATGATTCCCTTTTACAACCTTGCCCCGCCATGCATGAGGCAAATCCGGCCCTATCATTACCAGATCCATATGATCGAATGATTCCTTGGAATCCCCCACTATGCGTTCTCCGTATGAATTCAATACGAGATTAATTTCATATTCGGAATGATAATGCACCGGATAATTAAAATCGGCATCGGGGTGATCCAAAACAATAAAAAGGTCATCCGGCGACACAGGTGTTATTTCTTTCTGGAAACTTTCCATTTTAAAACGCATTTATATAAGACAAAAATAAAATAGTATTACAAATAATACAATTTTATATTCAAAAAAGTACAAGTTATTTAAAGAATAATACACAAAATATTAAATCTATTGACATTACTTTGTATGAGCAAAAAACTAAACGAAAAACATGGAAAATTTCAATATAAGCACGATAGATATACTTATCCTGACGGCATATATATTAATAATAATATGGTGGGGACTAAAGCACGGCAAGAGCTCCGATTCCCAATCATATTTCCTGGCAGGAAGAACCATGCCGTGGTGGATCGTAGGCCTTTCACTTTTTGCTGCGAGCATATCCAGTACTACTCTTATAGGACAGTCTGGAGATGCATATCATACAGGACTGGCGGTCTTCAATTACAACCTTACCGGAATAATCGTCATGGTTTTCTTTGCAGTTTGTTTGCTTCCGCTTTACATTAAATCGAAGATATTTACCATTCCGGAATTTCTGGAAAAACGCTTCGACAAAAGATCAAGGTACTACTTCTCTGGCATATGTATAATTGGAAATATTTTTCTGGATGCCGCCGGAGCCCTTTATGCCGCTGCTCTTATAATAAAACTGATCTTCCCGGATGCCGATCTTCAGATGATAATTGTAGTTTTTGCCGTAATAGCAGCTTCATACACAATACCGGGAGGCCTTTCGTCCGCCATTAATGCCGAATTGATACAGGCAGTGGTTTTAATCATAGGATCCATAATACTTACATACTTCTGCTTTCGTCAGGGAGGGGATTATTTTTATCATTTGTTTTCCAACAAGGATCTGCTGGTAACCCTTTTAAGACCTACAAACGATATAGCCACCCCATGGCCGGGAATAATCCTCGGCATGCCCGTACTGGGCATATACTTTTGGGCAAACAACCAGACGCTGGTCCAGAGGGTTCTCAGTTCAAAAAACGTACATGAAGGACAGAAAGGATTAATGCTCACGGGATTCCTCACCCTTTCCACCCTTTTTATAATTGCAATTCCGGGACTCATATCGCGCAATCTGTTCCCCGGCCTGCCGAAACCGGACATGGTCTATCCAACCATGGTCCTTAAATTGTTGCCCGTAGGGCTGATAGGAATAATGCTGGCCGCACTGCTTTCGGCTCTGACATCAACAATAAGTGCAATACTCAATTCCACCTCCACTTTGTTTACGATGGACTTCTACGCAAAATTCAACAAGAAGGCAGATAATAAAACACTCGTAAGGATAGGCAAAATTTCGGCAATAGTTACCATCATAATAGCTGCATTATGGGCTCCCTATATAGGAAGGTTCGGATCTCTTTTGAAGTATTATCAGGAAATGCTCTCTTATCTGTCCCCCCCGATAGTGGCTGCCTTCATAATGGGTATTTTTAATAAAAGGGTCAACGGAAACGGAGCGTTTGCCGGGCTTATGGCCGGACTTGCCATGGCTGTTGTAATGTTATTTTTCAAAACGGAATTATTCGGCAATATGCATTTTCTGATGATTGTTCCCATACTGTTTATTTTCAGCATGATAGTAATATATTGCTCCAGTCTTCCTTTTGCAGGTCCGAGCGAAAAGCAGCTGTCGGACACACTGTTCAGATGGAAAGATCTCGCATCGGAATCCAAACAGTTATGGCATAAAGAAAAATTATACAGGAATTACCAATTCTGGGCAGCCATACTTTTAGTTTCCTGTACGGCAATCTGGATAATATTTTATTAGAAATATATACAAATAAAAATAAATGAAATTAAAACGATTTTCCGGGAATCCCGTTCTCGGCCCCAATCCTAAAAACAAATGGGAAAATCTTGCTACAAGCAACCCTGGGGTAATATATGACAATGGTAAATTCTTCATGCTTTACCGCGCTGCCGGAGATGATGCAAAACATACCATAAGATTCGGACTTGCAGAAAGCTTAGACGGATTTCACTTTAAAAGGGTATCGGACAAGCCGGTATTCGTACCCAGCAAAGACGGTCCGGATTCGGGATGCGTAGAAGACCCTAGAATCATAAAAATGGAAAACGAATTTTATATAACGTATGCATACCGGCCATTCCCTCCCGGACGTTATTGGACGTTCGCACACGATGTCGTACTTAAGCCGGATTGCGGGAAAAATGCTCCGAGGGCTATAAAGGACAACCTTGGGAATTCCGGGCTGGCGGTAACCTCTGACTTCAAGGCATTCAGAAGGTTAGGAAGGATAACCTCTTCGAATCTCGACGACAGGGACGTTATAATCTTTCCCGAAAAGATAAACGGCTCATATGTTATGCTGCACAGGCCTAAAGAATACACAGGTAAAAAATACGGTGTAAAGTATCCGTCCATATGGCTGAAAAGATCCGAGGATTTGCTCGACTGGGAAGGGAAGCCGAGTGAACTGCTGCTCGCGGGACGCGAGAATTCGTGGGAAGAAAAAATCGGAGCTGCAGCTCCTCCCTTAAAGACGGACAGAGGCTGGCTGATGCTCTATCACGGTGTAGAACACGGAGGCCTCGGATATTACAGGACCGGCGCACTGCTTCTTGATTTAAATGACCCGCTCCGCATTTTGGGAAAAACGGAAGAATGCATATTGGAGCCCGAGGAAAAATGGGAACTTGAAGGTCTTTACAACGGTTGTGTATTCCCTACAGGAAATGTAATACGCAATGGAATCTTATACGTCTATTATGGAGCCGCGGACAAATACATAGGAGTTGCCACCGCCGTTGTAGATGACCTTTTGGATCACATTTGCAAATAATAAAATACAAATTAACATTCAAAAAAGTACAAATTCTAATCTAACTAAAATATCATGATCAATTTCAAAGTTTGCCTGAAAAAGCTTATGAGTATGCCGGGAATTTTCATATTGGCAGCTCTATGTCTTGGTACGACTTCCGTGTATGCATGGTTTCCGCAGCCGCAGCAACTTATAAATGTACACGGAACCATCACCGATAGCAATGGGAAACCCGTTTCAGAGGTTACCATACAAATCGAAGGACGGAATAAAGGAACTTCCTCCGATAACAAG
>JALCMP010000005.1 GCA_022648545.1 Bacteroidales bacterium
GTAAGCGAACAGTGGACTTTATCTTCAGTATCATAAACACATACGTTTCTGAACATTAATAATTTCTGCGTCCGAATCTTAACTCCGTCAATAAATGTAATTACATCATCTTCTTTGGAATATTTGCCGGCAAACTCCGATACTCCGGAAAGAAAAGCAAACATTTTCGAAGCATTGGCCTTATAATAATGGACATCATACGAAACCGTCGTAGAATCGTTGGTATAAGCCTTATTTCCACGCAATTCAAAAACAGAAGGCCCATCCGATGCCTTTTTATCCAAAGGCTTCCAATACGACAAATAGGTTCTATCGGTACCGCTGCTGTAAACATTTTCCCTTTTATATACCTGTGAAAACACGCCTTCGGCAAAGAGAAAAAAAACGAACAGGCAAAAAACCTTCTTCATAAATCATTAATTTTTTAGTTATTTATTTCTATTTCTCTCATCTATAAAATGCAGCATTTGTTCCAACATTTCCGTCTTCTTCATGGCAAAGCCGTTACGCGCTGCAAACAAAACCGGCTGGGTATAAATGGCATTGATTTCCAAAGGACGTTTATGATCGAAATCCACCTTCATACTTGGAGCATAAGGTCTCATATGAAGCGTCATTTCCATTATCGAATCCGCAAAATCCTCATTAAGATCAACTCCGCATGCTTTCGCTCCGGCAATAACCTCCTTCATTATATCCAGAGCCAGCGCCCTTGTCTTATCATTTGCAAGAATAACATCGGTTTTAGAATCCAGAACCACGGCCAAACCGTTAAAAGTACAATTCCATACCAGTTTCTGCCACCTCGACAAATTAAGATCATCGGAAAACACACACGGAATACCGGCATTGGAAAAATCGTCACATACGTTTTTCAGGACATCTGTCCGATCCAAATTAAATGAAGCAAGTATAAGTTTCCCGTAATCGAAATGAGAGATATGCCCGGGGCCTGTTTTTTCGGCGCAAATAAATGCCAGCCCTCTTGCGATACCGGCTTCCGGAATCTCTTCGGACAAAGCCTCTTCAATTCCAAGACCGTTCTGGATAAGAATTATTACTGTTCCCTTTTGCAATATGGGATATAGCATATCCTTCAGTAAATGGTTGTTGGTTGTCTTCATACAAACCAGGATTACGTCGGCGGCGGGCATTTGCGAAGTTGAAGAATAAGCATTCACATGTGGAAGGACAAAATTACCGCTTACGGAATCGACACGAAGACCGTTTTCCTTAACATACTTATAATCGGAATGAAGAAGGAAATTTACATCACACCCCCCATGAACAAGCTTTGCCCCGTAATAACCGCCAAGAGCTCCGGTCCCTATAACTGCATATTTTATTTTTTTCATTATTCGTTTCTATCTGAATAATGCAAAATTACCGAGATCCCAGAAATTATACAACAGCAAAGAGCCCCAACACCCTCAAAGACCTCCTCACGAACGACGTTTTAATTTGCGGCACCAGATGAATATGCCCGAAAAAGCAAGAAAGGCACCTGCCAGTCCGGTTAAGAAAGTAATAAATTTCCCAAACCAACCAAGCCAATCACCTACATGCAACCTCCGGACGGTATTACGGAGTTCTATTTGCCTCAACTCGGGATTGTCTGTTATTTTTTCTCCGGTATATTTATCAATAAAACAAGGCTTTCCGTTAAACGTTACCAGACCTGATCTGGTTCCTGCAATACATTGTATTTTTTTAGACACAGCAATATTCCATAACTCCGTCCTTACAACAGAAACATCGTGATCCTGCATTAAGGGTTCTATAATTGAATTAAGAGACATGGCACGCATCGAAGAATCACGTATCATTTCCGTTTTCTCTTTCTTTTGAGCTTCTATTCCATTATGGGGAAGCAAGTAAAGTAATATTCCGGTAACAGATAAAAGAGACATTACAATAATGAAATATACGCCAATAGTCCTGTGCATATGTATCATATTAAATTTCAATCCTTTCTTTTTTCCCGGACGCCATAGAATAATTCCCGTAATAAGCTCAAGCAAAAATATAAAGGAACAAATCAGAACTATTATTGATCCTATACTGCCCAAAAAGAGCTGTTTGTGAAAATGTGCCACATGCGAAAAGAAATTTATCATCCGGCTCCGTCCGGTTATATGACCATCGTACGGATTAACATATACATAACTCTGCCCTTCTTCCTTATTTGCTACGACAAATAATGTAGCCTTATTTTCTTCCTTATAATTAACACAATACAATAAGATATGATGGGGGAACGACTTTTTAACATGTTCTACCATATCGTCCAGCGGAACCCTTTCGGAAAGAGGAGCGACCGTAGAAATATTACGGTTCGACATATTAACAATATCATCCGAAAACACAAAAAGGCTACCGGTAAGACATATTATAAAAATAAAAACTGAACAGGGAATCCCCAGCCAGAGATGTAGTTTGTATGCAATTTTTTTAGTCTTCATTTTCCTGTTAATAAGAGAATAACATCATATAATAATATCCCAGATCCACACATTTTTTTTTCTTAAATCCGTAAGGAGAAACAGCTCCGTCCAGTTCTTCGGGAGATATCCGCATACTAAGCGGAGGGCCGAAGAAAGTCTCTTCTTTTTTGCATTCTATAATAGCCAAACATCCCCCGGGCCTGAGGATCCTCATAATTTCCGGAAAAAGATTTTTATCATTCCCCATTAGTTTTGCGGCATGCATTACGGTAGCCAGCAAACAACAATCCACGCTGTCATCCGAAAGCCGTATCGAATTACATATGTCGCTTTCGACTGCAATAATATTGCAAAGATTACGACGTCTAATCTCCTCACGCAGACCGCTTATCATATCTTCGGAAATGTCCACAGCATAAACTTTCCCTTCCGCCCCGGTTATGCTGCAGGCATACAAGGAATAGTCACCCGCTCCGCATCCCAGATCGGCGAAAGCATCCCCGTTTTTCAATCCCATTTCCCTAAAAGCAAGAGCCGAATCAAGTTTGTTAAAACTGCTCGGCCCTCTTCTCCCATATCCCATTCTATTCATGTTTAATTCTTTTTACTTTCGATTTTATTGTTCTTATATCTATGTTAGCCATATTGGGGTGTATCCCCTTTTTATTAAGTTCATCCTTTAAAATCCTCATATAAAGACCATTTCCCCCAACATTCCGTCCAGTAGCATTTTTTACATCGCAGGCGGAAGATCCCCTTATACCTATAAATCCTATAACTTCAAATCCGTGATTCTTGTAATCTTCGGCCTGCATAATGAACGGCGACAGAGAATCGGAATAAATATTAATGACCGTCTTCCTAGGGAACAGCCGGAAAAGACTATCATAATCGGTACAGGCACACTCTGTTTCCGGCCCTATATTTCGCAACAGCAGCAAATGTGGACATGGAATCTGTATTACGCCCGTTCCCGAATCTACCAATACGTTCAATACTTCCCCCATATCATTTTTATATGGAGAAGAAAAACCTCTTGTCATAAGACAATGAGGAACAATTATTATTTTTTTCTCCGAGTTGTTCATTTTACCGTTATTTTTACGCTAAGACAAATATTCCGTCCGGGATCATAATAATTCAAGGTCTTAAGAGTTGACAAATGATCTATATATTTCTTATCAAGAATATTGTTCGCCGACAGACCTATAACCATCCGCGTCTTCGCTATTTTTATAGCGGCATCCGCCTTTACATTAAAAATGGTATAACCACATGTCCGTGTTTCAAAACGGGAAGGATGCTTTTGCGCAAATGCAGACAAGGCTGAAATATAGAAAGATGGCTTTTCAAATAGCCACAGGGAATTTTTTTCCAACCCTATTTCATAACGCAACTTATGCGCCGGGATAAAAGGAAGATAAGATCCGTCTTTTTGTTTACCGATTACAGAAGAATAAGAAGCTTTAATATGAAACCATGATATAAAAGACGGATGATAATGAATCCCTGCCTCCCCTCCGTACAAACGGGCATTATTTTGGGATGTCATATATATATTTACGCCATCATCGGTTTTCCTGTCAGTAGGAGACAAAAAGATATAATTGTTTATACTATTATAAAACAATGCCGCATCAACAGAAAGATTTTTCGAAGAATAATGAAAACTAATATCAGACTCGTATGCTTCTTCTGATTTGAGATTTTCTCCGGCAATCTCGTACCTGTTACCGGACAATCCGGTAAATAAGAGCTCCCTTAAATTTGGGGTCCGGCTGGCCTTGGCAAGATTTGCTCTGAACGTTACTTTGTCCGTTAAAGAATAAGTTGCACCAAAAGAACCGTTAGGAGTAGTAAAATGATCCGAAACATCCCTGGATTTTATTGATCCCAAATCCAGACGTAATCCCCCCTGCAGCTTTAATTTCATAAAAAAAGTATGAGAAGCATACGCCATAATTCCCAAACGGCTTATATCTGCATTTTGGAGCCCCTGTTGAATCCTGTCATTAAGATTCTTGTGCTTTTGTTCCATTCCCTGAACACCTATGATATAATCCGAATTTTTATCGGAAGGCAAATGTAATTTTGCTCCATAAGTAAAAGTATTCAGCCTCATTTCCACAAAAGGGACGTCGGTTGTATTGTAAGCCGACCGTATATTACTTTGCCATGCAGCATCAACATCGAGTCTCAATCTGCCTAAAAACAATTTGTTATGTAAAGAAATCAGATTATGATGAGGATTCTGGTACCATATATCATGATCTCTGCCTCTTTTAGAAATAAGGGAGACGGCTGCAGGAACGGTCATGCCAACTTGTTGTTTATAGTAATAGTAAGAAAGACTAAACGTTCCTATTTTAGTATTAAACCCCGCACTCATATCCGCCGACCATTCATTGAATCGTGAATTCGGGACATAATCGCCGCCTCCCTGTTTGTAATCGGCATGTGTTTTATAATCAAGGGATACGCCAGCAAAAAATTTATCAGAAGATCCGCGCAAATTCAAATCGTTTGCAAAACCAAGGGTATTAGAATACATACGTGCCCTATAAGAACCTTCAACCTTACCCTGCGGACACGGTTCCCCTCCTACGAAATTTATAACACCACCTATGGCATCCGAGCCGTAAAGCAAAGATGCAGGTCCCTTTATAATCTCAATACGTTCCGCTCCGTTATCATCCACTCCGGCAGGATGGCCTTCGCTATATTGATAGTTTTCAATTCTCGTCCCGTCTTTTGCTATTAATATGCCGTTCATAGACAACCCCCTTATAACCGGTTTAGAAAGGCCGGGCCCTCTTGATATCATATCTACTCCCGGAATCTCCGTTAGGGCTTCCATAAGATTCGGTGTTCCTGCAAGCTGAATATCATCGGACCGCAGAACATCTATTTTTACAGCATTATTGCGCTGAGAAGAGAGAAGTCCTCCGGAAACCACAATCTCATGCATTTCAATGGACGTTTCTTTCAGCGAAACATTTAATACATTCGTTCCTTCCCGGGCAATAAATTTCTCGAGTCTCGTATCATATCCCATATATGAAAATTGGACCAGAACCTTACCGGGAACAATTCTCTTAATCAAATAATAACCGTCCTTATCACAAAGAGTCCCTCTGTTGCGGTTGGGAAGACAAACGGAAGCCCCGGCCAAAGGACTTCCATTAAGATCCGTAACCCTTCCCTTTATATATGTCTCTGCTTCCGCAATAAAACCGGAAAAGATCAATAATAGTGAGACAACAAGATTTCTTATTCTAATAATCATCATATAACTATTTTAATAAGACAAAGATATTCCTACAGAAGATAAGGGACATAACGAAAAAGGACCGCTCTTTTTAATATCCCGACGGAAAACTATCAGCTCGGATCATGTCCGGAAAGTTCCGCCATCCTGCTTATGGTTTTTTCCAACTCGGTATCAAGCCCCTCGGAGTCTATGCCTATATCAAGGAATCCTCTTATAATCAACGCAACAGCCTGCATTTCTTCAAGACCCTTGGATTGCAGATAGTTCACTTCCCCCTTATTTATTCTTCCGATTGCAGCCTCATGCGACATCTTTGCATCCGGATGCATGGCCCTTAGTCCCGGAACTGCTTCAATAATACCGGAATCAGTTAACATTAATCCCGAACAATCCACATGTGCCCTGGCATCCTTCGCCGCACCTATAAGCAATCCGGTCTGCACAACGGTCCCTCCGTAATTGACGGCTCTCGAAATAAGTTCGGCACTCGAATTCTCTCCCGACATAAGCACCGTCCCCCCTATGTTGCTATATGTATTTTCAAAGGAAGCTATTACCGTCATGTATTTTGCGCTCGAATTCTTCCCCTCCAGGCGGGTAAAAGGATTCATCTGTATATCCCCGGCCGGTTTAACCGAATAATAATTGCTTACATAAACACCTTCGTCGCCCACTATCGTAGCAGTACGCGGACGCACCACGAATTGGGGGCCCCAATCATGAATCATAGTACTTGTCAGCCGTGCTCCCCTGCCTATGAAATTCTCGGTAACCGCAACATGAAGTCCGCCCGTAAGATGACATTCCGAAGCACACCCGGTAACAAGATGCAACGACGCTCCATCTTCGAGGACAACTATATTATGAAGACACATGGTCCCCATTTCGTGTCTCATGAACATTGCGGTATGCAAAGGGACTTCCACCTTTATATCTTTTCTTACCCTTATGAAATAGCCGTTGCGTTCTTTTTCAGAAGCAAGCCTCGTAAATTCATCCTGATCCTTATCCACTGCCCTGAAATAATATTTTTCCTTTATTTCCGGATAAAAAAGCAAAGCTTCCCTTAGGGGTAATATTTCAACTCCGGGGATACAAGGGGCAGAATGGTAAATATCGGCACCGTACATTAAAAATTTTCCCGGCTCCGGATTCCCTGAAAAATTAAATCCTACGGATTTCAGAGACCCTTTTTCATTTTTATCCAGACTCAGACCGGCAAAAGAATTAAAAGAACCTCCATTATCGGAAACACCGCCATATTCGGAGAAATCTACCTTTTTTGCTCCGAATTGTATCATATTTTTCATTTCATTATCAGACAATTGTTTCATATACAATCCCTCCCGTTTCTATTTTGACATGTTATGCAATATTTATATCCGTTTTTTCTAATCTGTTCCATCATAACAACGGGATTACCGCTGCAATGAATTTTTCCATCCAACATTACATGAGCCTTATCCGTATGGATATAATCAAGAATTGCGGCAGAATGCGTTACAACGAGTCCGTTTTTTCCGGAATCTTTATTTTGCAATATCTCATTTATCATTTCCCCTATATTCTTCAAATGCTCCGGATCGACACCGGAATCGGGTTCATCCAAAATGAGAAAGTCCGGTTTTTTCATCAATAACAGAAATAATTCCGATTTTTTTATTTCACCTCCGGAAAGGCCGTCGTTTATATCCCTGTCGAGAAATTTCTCCATATCGAATTTCTGTTGCAACTCTTTTTCAAGAGTCTTCTCTCTCATTTTTTCCGGGGCAAGTATTTCTATTAATCTGCGCAATTTGACCCCTTTGATAGTCGGCGGCCGCTGCTCCGATATTCCAAGCCCGAGCCTTACTCTTTCATCTATACTCAACTTATTAATATTCTTCCCTTTAAACAGAATTTCCCCCGAAGTAACTTCATACTCTGGATATCCCATTATTGCAGAAATGAGTACACTCTTACCTGACCCGTTAGGTCCGAATAACGAGTGAACTTCATTATCGGGGATAGTAAGATTTACTCCTTTAAGAATCTCCTTATCCCCCGCAGCCACATGTAAATTATTAATTGTCAACATAATTTAATTTTTAATTTGAAATTTTCCAGCCGACGGCATTTTGTTGTGTCCGCCACATTTCGCTGTAAAGACCTTTTCGCGCAAGTAACTCGTCATGAGTTCCTTCTTCGCATATTTTCTTATTATCAAGAACAATTATCTTATCTGCATTTTTAATAGTTTTCAATCTGTGAGCTATCACTATCACGGTTTTATCCTTCAACAAATTAGAAATAGCTTCCTGAATGAAAAACTCGTTTTCCGGATCCAGAGAAGAGGTAGCCTCGTCAAGCAATACTACCGGAGCATCCTTAAGAATAACCCGTGCAATAGAAATCCTTAACTGTTCTCCTCCAGAAAGATTCGAACCGTTTTCATCGACCATGGTTTCATACCCCATAGGCATTCCCGAGATAAAATCATGGCAATTTGCTCTTTTTGCCGCTTCAATAACTTCTTCCCGCGTAGCATCTATCTTACCCGTCCTTATATTATTAAAGATGGTATCCTTAAAAAGGATCACTTTCTGAAAAACCATTCCTATTCTTTTTAAAAAATCTTCCGGATCTATCTTTTTTATATTCCTGCCCCCAAATAAGACAGCCCCTTCGTCAACATCATAAAACCTTGCAATAAGGTTTGCCATTGTAGATTTCCCGGACCCCGACGGACCAACGATAGCAGTCATGGAATTACCGGGAATGGAAACATTTATATCGTCCAGAACTTTCACGGAACCATATCCGAATGATGCATGATCAAAAACAATATCTGCGCAACCTTCGGGCAGATTATACTTTTCCCCCGAAAGAGGCTTCTCGGCAAAAAGTTCTTCGATGGTCTGCCCTGCAATTAAAAGATACCTTATCTTCATATAATCCAGTGATATGGATTTTAGATTATCAAAGAAACGCGAACTTATAATAATGAAAATAATAAAGGTCTTACCGGAAAGAGACCCTCCTATCATATAGAAAGCCCCCATAAGTATCAACATAACCAATCCGAAATCTATAGAAATTCCGGAAAGGGTCATTACCGGACTCAGGGTTCCTTCCGATCTAAGGCTTTTAATCTTAAAATCAGCCATCTTCTCAACCAGATCTTCCAGCTTTTTAGCAGAATTATTGAAAGATTTTATGATCTTTATGCCGTTCACGAATTCAATAATCCCGTTTGCCAGATCCTCGGAAGATTCGTACAATGCTTTCCCCCTCTTTTGCATTATTCTTTTCGCCCAAACAAGCAAACCCAAAGCCAACGGCATGGTAATAATAGTTGCCACGGCCATGCGATAATCAATAAAAAATAATCCGGCGACAACAAGTAAACTTAAAACGAACGTCGAAATAAATCCAGGCAGAAGCATCGTAATGATTTGTTCCGTTCTGTTAACATTATCAAGGATTTTCGTTGATAACTCACCCGTATCATGGCAAGAAAAGAATCCCAACGGGAGCTTTCTTATATGCTCCCCCAACCTCAGCCTCAGATCCTTCATCATAATAGTACCGTCGGCACGCGAAAGGGTTATGCTAAGATACGATAAAAGCATTCTGAAGACCGCGCTTCCAAGAACAACCACCACATATACACCAAACTTATGCAAGGAAAGCACGCTTCCCGCTATATCGCATAAAAGAAAATACAGAATTACAAACGGGACAGCCCCGAAAATCGCTTCCAGAACAGAAATAAGAATCACCCTCAACATTCTCATCCTGTATTTTCCGGCAATTAATCTCAATATCCTCAACATGCCGCCACCTCCTTAATCTTTTCCGTTTCACTCTTTCCTGTATGACGTATTCCCCAATCGGAGGCATCCATATGTAAATCCCACATCTTTTTATATTTGCCCCCCATATCAATCAGCCGTTTATGTGTCCCGCATTCTACAATTCTCCCGTTTTCCAGATAAAGGATCTGGTCAGCATTACGGATAGTAGACAATCTATGTGCGATAACAATCACGGTTCTTTCCTTCAATAATACATTCAGGGCTTTTTGTATTTTGTCTTCATTCTCAACATCCGAATAACTGGTAGCTTCGTCAAGTACTATAATCGGAGATTTCTTGGATAAGGCTCGGGAAATTGCAATACGTTGTTGTTCTCCTCCGCTAAGGAATACCCCCGAAGGTCCTATAACAGTATCATACCCCCTCTCCAGATTCTTTATAAAATCATCCGCCCTGGCCTGTTTAGCCAGTTTTATCACTTCATCTTTCGACACGTTCTTATCTCCCATACGTATGTTTTCAAATACGGAATCGTTAAACATGAACAAATCCTGAAAGACAAAACCGACTTTTTTCATAAGTACATCCCCGCGTATTGTTTTTATATTATATCCCCCTAACGTAATTTCTCCGGAAGACACATCCCAGAACCGCGGGATAAGCCTGGCAATCGTTGTTTTCCCAGCTCCGGAAGGACCTACAAGTGCCGTTACCGTTCCCTGCTTCATCATAAAATTTATATCAGTCAGAACAGGTTTATCGGAATAAGAGAAACATACATTCTTGAATTCTATATCATAATTGTTCAATTCCGAAATTGTTCCGGTTTCAACAATTTCCTTGGCGTTCATAACCGAAATCAGTTCGCTTACTCCTTCAAAGATCCCCGTCAAGTTTGATCCAAATCCCGTAAGTTGCTTTATATAACGACTAAATCCAATTCCCATGAACATAAACATAAGGAAAGTAGATAATGTAATTACACCCGAAAGATACATCCAGCCTCCTACCGGTAGCAATACAAGAACACCGCAATCGGTCAATAAAGCATATGCTGCAAAAAACAATGCCGAACTCTTATTAAGATCAATCCAATACCTGCTGTATTTTTCCGCCCCTTCCTTATATCGCTTAAAAGAAAAGACGGAAAGATTAAAAGCTTTTATAACGGGCATCCCTCTTATAAAATCTATTACAGTAGTATTCATGTCTGATTTAACCTTAAAAAATCCATGAATCCCCTCTGCCTCCCTTTTCATTCTTAATCGCTGTAACCCAACTCCCAAAAAGACGGGAAGGATACTAAGGATTGCAAGAAAAAAATTAAATGAAGCCAACCATACGAAAATAAGGACGGGGAGGAATACAACGGAAATAAGATCTACCAGATTATGTGCTACGAATTCCTCAATATCTTCAATATTACCCATCATTATTTTTCGGATCGTTCCCGAACTGGTTTCGTTATAATACCCCAAAGGCAGTCTGGTAAGCTTTTTAGCAAGAGCAACGCGCAGATCAAATAAAATATTATATGCGGCAATATGAGACTGCGTCATTGCAATACCGGAAAATAGCATTTGTCCGGCAATACATAAAGCCGCAATCCCTACAAGCATAAACAGATCATCTCCGGCAAAAGGCGGATGTATTATTTTTTCTATAAACAAGTAGATTATATAATACGGACCAAGGGAACATACCGAACTAAAAAAAACCAAAACCCCTGCTATCGACAACCGATATTTCCCTTTTCGCGAAATATCCGCAAGAAATTTCAACGACTCATTCTTGAACATAATCAGATTTTTAAAAATGGACCCAGGAAAACAAAGCCTTTGCAATAAGACCTCCGATTACAGGAAGAATTATTATAGAGCACCAATTAACAAGGACGAACTTCCATCCCATAAAACTAAGCTCGAAAGGTGTTCTAAGCCACTGCCATGTAGACCAGGCAATCACATACGCAACGACCGGTCCTATACCGGCTCCGGACTGTAAAAGAGAGCCGGCAACAGGATATGCAACAAGGGAACTTCCGGGAGTCAGCATCCCGCCTATTGCGGCAATGCAGATGCCTTTTATTCCGGAATCTTCCCCAAGAAGCGAAATTATACGGTTCCCAGGATTCAGACTATTTATCATTCCTATTATGATGAATGCAAACAATATGGCGGGAAGTACGTTCACTCCGGTCCGAAAAGCACTTTTAAAGCCTTCGGAGCAGGTTCCCTTCGAATAAGAAAACAGTGTAAGCGCCAATGCCGCAATACCCATTACGATTATGGTCGTAAACATATTATTCTTTTTTTGCATTACTCCTTTTACAAATAGTACACGAACGACTCAACTTTACTCCTGTCATTCTCATTTTTACTACCGTCGAAAGTCAAATTCAAAATAGGTTTGGCTTTGCCTTCCAAAAACCCCTTATGTAATATATTCAGGGAAATTCCGCTATTTTCATAAACTGAAGCAGCTGTTATTATACCGTCGGCCTTATCCCCAAAACAAAGAGCCTTGGATTCCCTGTAGCGGGCAAATGCTCCCGAATAATAACCTATAGTTTCGTCCGCTTTCTTTACAAGTTCCTCTACGGATGTAAAGGGACTCTGCTCTTTCAATTGTACTGATAATTGTTCCATATCATTCCTCAAACCATCCAGAGCCGCTTTTGTCTCCACGGAATCGGCTTTATTAAGTTTTACGTAATCATACCAGAACATCCATATGGCTTCCGCCAAAGGAGCATAAAAAACCTTATGATTTTGCTTCTCCAGGTTTATAAAAACATTATCATTTAAAATCCTGTTATAGACGATAGACGGTTCTCCTACGGCCAGAATCGTCTTACCATGATTTTGTTTCTTTTGATCAGCATAAATGGTTTGTGCAACAATTTTCAACCTTGGCATATCAAGTTCGTTCCCCCTTATAAGATTCTTTATCCATAAAAGATATTCCGGCCTTTTGGAATAAGGAGCGGCATTAATAATATCGGAAGCCAGTATACTGTAAAAAACAGTTTTAAGAAAATCATCCCCGGAGCATATTATATCTTCGAGAAAAGGAGAAATTATATTAACACCGGCATAGTCATTCTCGTCGCATTCCGTACGCAATACTCTGCTATACTGACCTTCAACCTCTGCACCTTCGGTCTGCGGAATCAAAAACGAAACATCTCCGTAGTTTTTCACTCCTTCAAGGACCTCAAAACAACCTCCCAATAGAGAACTAAGAGAAAAATATTCGTTGGTAAGAACATGTTTCCTGCCAGCCATTATAGTCTTTTCATTAGTATCAAGAACCATAGCATTATATCCGTTTTTTATAAGATCCTCTTTAAAAATTTCGGAATATGGTTGCAAATCAGGGATATACAACTTATTCCCTTTCTTCTCAATCTGACTGTCTATGTTTACTTTTTTATATCTTATTTTTTTCAGATAATATTCCGGTTCATGCTTCTCCGCCTGCAAATCGGGTTTAAGACTATTCACGAAAGCTTCCAGCCTCGTAGCAACTCCCACTGCGGAAGCATGTTCGTCGATTTCTATATTTAAATAAGGCTTAGATCCCATTATTTCCCTAAAATAATGAGTTAAGACAGAATCGGGCCCGCAGCAATGGTGAGTAAGCAGCACTGCATACATATTCGGAATTTCACGCACCAGATAACCAGGTTCCAGAATATGCTGTCCGAAAGGCCAGAACATATTAGGATGCTCGTCGGAAAGATCCACCCCTTCCGGCAAATCGAAAAATGAAAGAACCTGATATCCCATTCCAATAAGTTTATCAGGAATTCCCAGATTCAATATTGGATCGGCTATTCCGTAAATTTTAGAAATAAGCACAAAGGTTATTTTATCAGGATCCAGATTCGTTATCGCCTTCTTCCCGTTCTCCTCCATTCTTTCTTCAAACTTATTGAACGCCTCCATCCCCTTTTTAAGAGCATCCCCCGTTTCCTCCTCACTTCTTCCAAGGACCTTTCCTATTCCGGAAAAAGAGTTTTTCATGAAATCTTTTCCCAAATTGAAGGCAAATGTAGGGGCCACAAGTTTTATCCCCTTATTCTTAAGATCCATAGTATGGCTTACAATCTTAAAGGCAAGTTGCATATAAGCACAACCGTAATTCTGACGGGAAGCGGAACCCGGATGGTCTATCGTATACAAATCGGGAAAGAATATATAATCCACTCCTTTTTCAACCAGTTCGGCAACATGTCCTATAATTAATTTAACGGGGAAACAGGTTTCCTCCATGGCATATTCCTGACCTTTTCTTATAGTATTTTCATTACTCCAGTCGGACAGCAGCACATTAAAACCAAGTTCTCTGAATATAGCATTAAACATAGGAAACATTCCATAAGTAAACAGAGCCCTCGGTATTCCTACTGTTTTTCTGGAGCTGTCCATGGTCTTATCATAATCATGGAATATAAGGTCCTCCATCTTCTTATTAAATTGTCCAAGACCTTTTTCCTCAATACCGTTTCCTGCCAGAGTATCGCCCTGCGAAATATTTTTCAATTTCTCCAGCCCGATGAACGTAGTCTCGCCAATAGTCTCTTCCTGAGCAATAAGGGAAGCCCCGTATGCTCCGGTTACACTAAAGAAGGGAGTAATGGTTATGCTTTTTTTAGTCAAAAGCTTAAAGGCATTTACCACACCTTTGTTAAAGGCAATCCCTCCCTGCAGTAAAATTCTGTCGCCTATCTTTTTATGACCAACAACCTTATGGAGATAATTCTTAACTATGGAATAACAAAGCCCTGCTACAATATCTTCAATTTTTTCACCTCTCGACAGACATGCAGCAACCCCGGATTTAATAAACACCGTACAACGTTCTCCTAATGAAACAGGATTTTCGCCCTTTAATGCAAGAGCACCAAGTTCCTCAACCGGAATATTAAATTCTTCGGCCTGTTCATCCAAGAAAGAGCCTGTCCCGGCAGCACAAACCTTATTCATTTGAAAGTCAGTAACCGCTCCATCGGAGATACTTATATATTTTGAATCCTGTCCGCCTATCTCAAATATCGTATCTACCTTCGGATCTATCTTAACGGCAGCCCTTGCCTGCGCCGTAATCTCATCCTTAATAACATCGGCGCCTATCTCTTTTCCTATAAGATTCCTTCCCGATCCGGTTATACCAACACCGGAAATATTCATATCTCCGCCCATTTCATAATATATTTGAGCAAGTCCCTCTTTAACGGCATTCAGAGGATTCCCCTGAGTGCGGATATACTTAAACTTCACTATCTCTGAACGTGAATTAATCAAAACGAGGTTCGTACTGGTAGAACCTATATCTATTCCGAGATAACAGGATTCTCCGGAGGGAACAATTCCGTTGGAAGACAGTCTATGTTTTTCAGATATATCTTCGGGCTCTATACTGGACAATGGAACAAGATTCTCTTTTTCTCCCACTTCTTCTTCCCCGGTTCCTATAAATGAAACTATCTTCCTAACATCTCCGAATAATAATTTAAAATTCTCCTTACGGGCAATTACGGCAGCTCCTATAGCTCCGGCCGTATTGGAATTAGAAGAGACGGTCAATTCATTATCATCCTTTTTAAGCACATCCCTTAAAGCAGTCGTAACAGCTCCGTTCCCTGCAACTCCACCAATAAATAATACCGGAGAATTTACCGGCAACCGACGAATTACCGAACCTCTGTAATTTCTGACTATGGCATATGCAACTCCCTTTAAAATATCTTCCGAAGGAATCCCTTCCTGTTGATGATGTATTATGTCAGTTTTGGCAAAAACGCTGCATCGACCGGCAATACGTGGTACCGAACGCGCCCGTCCTGCATATTCGGCATAATCTTCTATCTTAATATTCAGACGTGAAGCCTGTTCCTCCAGAAAGGAACCGGTTCCGGCGGCACAATCGGAATTAGAAGACATTTCCAAAGCGTTCCGGCTTCCCTCAACACCATTCTTGCATGCGTTAAATCCGGTATAATATTTTGTACTCTGTCCGCCTATTTCAATAACGGACTGTACCAACGGGTTTAAGAACATAGCACCCTCTATCGCAGCGGAAGCTTCATTAACACGATTTACAGAACCTTCCCCTGTCATTTGTCTTGCAGCACTACCGGTAATAGCTCCGAATACAATTTCAGACACATCTAATTTCTTCTCAATCTCGTCAAGAGCAGATCCGAGAACTTCCTTTATTTTACCCCTGTGCAACTTATAATATTCAAAGGCCAAATTGTTATCATTATCAAGAATAGCAATCTTCACGGAAGAATAACCGATATCAATACCTAAGGTATAATTACTCATATATAATTTGTTTTTATTATTTAATTTCAAAAAATCATAAATAATAGGGATTGCGACTAACAACAATCTCTCATACTTTTGCAAAGTCGAATGGCAAAATTATACGATGATCATTTGACAAGATTCCTCAAAAGGGCCATTTAGTTTAACATCAGGACGGATTTATTATGAAATATTCCATAGACAAAGAAGAAATAAACAGTTTCTACAACTCCATGTATGCAGGGAATGTTAATTCGGTCGCATTTTCCTCGTCCAAAGACATCATAGATGCGGATGTTTTGAATATGCATATAAATGAATGGAAAATCTCCGGCATAAAAGCCCAGTCTATAAAAACCCGAACAAAAAAAGATATGGATATTTCCGGAGGATTATACGGCAAATTCCTTGTCCTTCACTTCGTTTGTGAAGGCGAAACCAGACTGGGAAACAACTCCGTAATGATGAAAAACACCAACGGACTATTCATATCCGGCAACCCGATAGAACATATATTCAAACGTAAACAGACGGACGATTACTTTAAGATTATTCTGCCATGCGATTATTTGAATTGCGGAGCCGCACAGTGTCCTAATGTCTTCGGCAGACTTTCTAAGATGCTGGAAAACCATTCCCTCGAAAAAGAGAAAGAGCCCCTTATAACTACGCTCGAAATGAAAACCGTTATAAACCAGATAAAAAATTCCACATGTATGGGAAATCTGGCTCCTTTTTACTTCGAAACCAAAGTAAAAGAACTTCTGGTTTTGCAAATGTCGCAGATAGACAAGACCTTCGACCCAAAAGAGAAATGCTGCCGGCATTATTACAAACAATTAAACCAGGCAAGAAACATTATAGAACAGTTCTATCAGTCTCCTCTTACCATTACTGAAATTGCAAGACAGGTAGGAATGAGTGAGACCGTATTGAAAACGGACTTCAAGGCATATTTCGGAACAACCATATATGGGTATCTGTTCAATTACCGTATGGAGATGGCAAAAAAATTATTATCCGATTTTTCTATGACTATAGCGGAAATAGGATATAAATCAGGATACGAATATCCCTCCCACTTTACAACAGCTTTTAAAAGAAGATATGGATTAAGCCCCATAGACTACCGTAACAAATACGCATAATATTGCTAGCAACCATTAACATCAGGGATGCGGAAGTTCCACAATAAACCGGCTGCCTTTCCCTATTTCGCTCTCCACAAAAATACGGCCGTTATTCAGCTCCACAAAATCTTTACATAGAATAAGCCCCAGTCCTGTTCCGCTCTCGTTATTAGTCCCGCTCGTAGAAACTTTTTCATCAAGCTTGAACAATTTCGCCATTTTTTCTTTAGAGATCCCTATTCCATTATCTGATACGGTTATCCTGATTTTCTTCCCCATATGAGAAAACCCGACAGTCACTTTCCCTTCTTCCGGAGTAAACTTTATAGCATTAGATATCAGATTTCTAAAGACCGTATCCATTGTATTTCTATCCGCAAACACCACGGTATCAACACTTATATCATTAACAAGGCTTATCCTTTTATTTCCGGCCTGTTCCCGAAGAATAGAAATATCAGCATCTATCAAACTTTTAAGATCTATACTTTCAGGATGTAATTCCACCCTGTTGGTCTGCGTACGCGACCACATAAGCAAATTTTCAAGAAGATTATAAAGATTTTTACTGGAATCGTATATACTTTGCAATATATTACGTTTTTCCTCTTCCGATATAGCTTTCGGATCATTTAATAATAAATCGAACAATCCCAGAAGACCATTAAAGGGACTTCTCAGATCATGTGCCAGTATAGAAAAAAACTTATCTTTGGTCTTTATGGTTTCCTTTAATTCAACAGTCCTTTCGGATACCTTATCTTCCAGTTTTGCGTTTGCAATCTGGAGAACATCCTCGGATTTCTGTCTTATATTAATAATAAAATTAATAATAAAAAAAGCGACCAGACCAATAAGACAGAAAAGAATCACAAGCGTCCTACGAACAAAAAAATATCCTTTAAGTGCCTCATCTCTATCTATTTTGGTAATAATTCCGATATTAAGATCATCGTCCCATGTAAGTACTCCGAAAATATCCTTATTACGGCAATCTTTCAATTTATTAAACATAATTCTACGCGTAGGATCCGATTTAACCCTGTCAATTAAGCCTATAGAACCGGCACTTTTAACCAGAGGAGACAGAGTTAACATATTGCTCCCCATATGTCCTTTTCTTATACTGTCCAGCTGTTTTTCAAAACGGCTTCGGGTTACAAGCCGAAACATATTGTCGAATCCGAAAGTTTCTCCGGTTTCTCCAATATTTCCAAGCTCCAATATTCTGGAAAAATTCTTTCTGATATCTATACGTAAGGAAAATGCCGCTATTATTTTACCTTCATAAACTACCGGGGCAAGCAAGAACATCGTATACATGGTTTTACCCCCATAACGGCTTTTCAGAGGAACATCGGACCTAATAGGAGGGACCAAAACGGTTTTTCCTTCGTTAAACACCCTCTCCAGCAAATCCTTCCGTTCCACAGACATAACATTAACACTTCCGGTATTCGCATTACGCATTGAAAATATACTTATATAGTCCGGAGCTATTATAAAAACTCCCATATCTTCATTGGCATCCAAAATCGGATAAAAGAAATTCCTCAGATCATCCGTAAAGCGCGAATCCACAAGCACGGAGGAATCACGTTCCAGAGAAAGCAATTTAAGTGAATACTCAACCACTTTTCTGTTTCTTACCAATTCCTCTATATTTTTCTTTCTAAAGTTAAGCCATTGATTTAAAGCATCATGGCTGGCAATATTAAGAGTTTCCAACGAAGCCCGTACAGTTTCAAGACTTTCTTTTTTTAACTGACCAAGTACAAAAAATATAAACCCGATGGAAACTAATACGGAAATTAAAATAAGCAAATACTCACGTCCCTTTAATGAAAATAATTTTTTCATAGCAAAGATACAGCAGGTTATTTGTAAATGTAATTATATTAATATTATAAATCAATACTATATAAAAAACCGCCTGCAAATCAAAATGATTTACAAGCGGTTTTAGCTTTCGTCGGGGTACTCCGACTCGAACGGAGGACCCCCTGCTCCCAAAGCAGGTGCGCTAGCCAACTGCGCCACACCCCGAATAAGATGCATTTGCATCCGCTTAAATTGAAAGCGGATGCAAATGTAAAAGTAATTTTTTAAACTGCAAAAAATATTCCCCGTTATTTGCGTTTGCTCCTTCCGCGGGTAGTTTTTCTGTCGGAAATCTTTCCCCTTCCAGCATTTTTCGACGACGGAGCATTATAAGAATCGTCCCATACAAGCGTAAAATCTATTATTTTTTGCTCGAGATTTGTTCTGGCCACCTTAATCTTAACCTTGTCCCCCAATGTAAAGACCTGATGAGTGGATTTCCCAGTTACGCAATAATTATCCTTATCGAATTCAAAATAATCCTCCTGAATATCCCGGAGCATAACCATCCCTTCGACTTTGGTCGGCTCTATTTCAACATAGATTCCCCACTCGGTAACAGAAGAAATGGTTCCGTCGAAAATCTGACCTACCTTATCCTGCATAAATTCGGCCATCTTGTATTTTATACTGGAACGTTCGGCTTCGGTTGCCACCTGTTCCCTGTCCGAACATCGTTTGCAAAGATCTTCGTATTTCTGCTTGTTTACAGACTTTCCGTTCTCCAGATAATGAGCAAGAAGTCTGTGGACCATCGTATCGGGATACCTTCTTATGGGCGAAGTAAAATGCGTATAAAAATCGAACCCCAGACCGTAATGTCCTACATTATCAGTAGAATAATGCGCCCTGGCCATGGAACGCAGAGCCAGAATCTCTATGGCTCCGCATTCCGGCTTTTCCTTAACTTTGGACAAAAGACCGTTAAGTTCGAATGCCGTTTGCCTGCCGTTTTTGGTAGGCCCCATAGTATAGCCGAAATGTTTTACGAACTGGCGCAGATTTTCAATTTTGTCCACATCCGGTTCGTCATGCACCCTGTAAACGAAAGTAGGGCTTTTCTGTTTCATTTCCTTTGTAACGAAAGTTGCTACGCCCCTATTTGCCAAAAGCATGAAATCTTCAATAAGCCAGTTTGCTTCCCTTGAGATTTTTTGTTTTACATCAATCGGACGCCCCTCCTTATCAACGATAACCTTCATCTCCGGTCTTTCGAAGCTTATTGCACCGTTTCCAAAACGTCTTTTACGTAAAATCGATGATAATTTATATAATTGTATTACGGCTTCCTTAACAACCTTGTCGGAAGCAGGTTTGATTTCCGATTTACTTTCGGCTATCTTCCTTGCCTTTTCATCAAGTGCATCAAGAGATTCCCTGTTGGCTTTCACCATATCTTCCTTAACTTTATCCAGCTCCTCTTCAGTAACAGCAAAATCGGCAAGACCTGCATCCCTCAGCATATATTGAACCTGTTCATATGCGAATCTCCTGTCGCTCCTGATAATAGTGCGACCAAACCATTTACCAAGGACGTTTGCCTTGTCGTCAAGTTCGAATACCGCCGAAAACGTAAGCTTGTCCTCTTCAGGTCTTAGAGAACAAAGATTATTGGACAATACTTCCGGCAACATGGGAACAGTCCTGTCCACCAGATAAACGGAAGTTCCTCTTTCCACGGCTTCCTTATCAAGGATATCGCCGGGATGCACATAGTGTGAAACGTCCGCTATATGTATTCCGACTTCATAATTGCCATTATCCAGTTTTCTGTACGAAAGTGCGTCGTCGAAATCTTTTGCATCCGACGGATCCACGGTAAACGTACATATATTGCGGAAATCCCTTCTTTCTTTTATATCCTGTTCCGTAATAGCCACAGGAATTGATGCGGCTGCTTTTTCCACCTTGTCATCGAACTTGTACGGCAGGCAGTACTGTGCCAATATGGCATGCATCTCGGTATTGTTTTCCCCCGGCTTGCCAAGAACATCAAGCAATTTCCCCTGAGGAGCTTCGGTTCCCTTTGGCCACCCCTCAACATACACGGCAACTTTTTGACCCTGATATTCCGGTTTCACCTGGTCCATGGAAACACTAACGTCATATGGCATTTTATTGCTTTCTATGATAACCCAGGCCTTGTCTCCCATTATCTGCAGGATTCCTACGTACGGAGAACTGGAACGCTCCAGAACAGAAACGATCTCGCCTTCCATACTGTGTCCTTCATCCTTGTTTTTGGTTATGGCAACATGCACGGTATCTCCGTTCAGCGCCCCCCTCATCTTCTTTGCCGGAACAAAAATATCATCCTCGCATTCGGGAACAATAATAAAGGCAAATCCGGAACGCGTCATAGAAACAGTTCCGTCAACTTCTTTCAGAATTTTAGGTTTTCCCTTCTTTCTGATTCCCCTGGAATTGCTTTTTGGACGGAATCCTTTTTCCAACAGACCGCTATCGGCCGTCGGGTTGTCAGATGCATTTTTCTTTCCTGAAAAATTTTTTCTGCGGGACTGATTTCTATTTCTACTCATAGATATATTGATTAACTTTGTGGATGTGTCAAAACCTTTCTGAAGGTTTATTTTAAATGATAAGACAAAAATAATCAATAAATATGGATAAAAAAGTACTTTTAATGATTCTCGACGGATGGGGGATCGGAAACAGCGATAAAACCAATGCAATTTACATGGCCGGACAACCTAATATTGACGCATTGAAAGCAAAATATCCGAATTCACAGCTGCTTGCATGCGGCGAAAACGTAGGATTGCCTGACGGACAAATGGGAAATTCCGAAGTCGGCCATATGAATATAGGAGCCGGAAGGATAGTTTATCAGGATCTTGTAAAGATAAACAAAGCATGCAAAGAACACAGGCTGCTTGAAAACAATGAAATAAAGGCCTTTTACGATCACACTAAGAAAAGCGGCGGGGCCCTGCATTTCATGGGATTGTTCTCCAACGGCGGCGTACACAGCTCCATCGATCACCTTTTCGCTTTCCTTGATACGGCAAAAGAATATGGTCTGGAAAAAGTTTTCATACACTGCTTCATGGATGGAAGAGATACCGACCCTAAAAGCGGAAAAGGATTCATCAAACAACTGGAAGAACATACCAGGAAAAGCACAGGCCGCATAGCTTCCGTCGTGGGAAGATTTTATGCTATGGACCGAGACAAAAGATGGGACAGGATAAAGGAAGCATATGATCTTTTGGTTTCCGGCAAGGGAAGAAAAGCCATGGATGCCGCAGAAGCGGTAGAAGAATCCTACAGGGAAGGGATCACGGACGAATTTATAAAGCCAATCACCATCGTAAACAAAGAAGGACAGTCCGAAGGCACTATAAAGGAAGGCGATACAGTAGTCTTTTTCAATTTCAGGAACGACAGGGCGCGCGAACTCACCGAAGTCCTCACCCAGCACGACATGCCTGACTATGATATGAAAACGCTGCCTCTCTATTATTGCTGCCTTACCCCATACGACGACAAATTCACGGGAGTGCATATCCTCTTCGACAAGGAAAACATACGTGAGACACTTGGGGAAACGGTAGCCAAAGCCGGAAAGCATCAGCTCAGGATAGCAGAAACGGAAAAATACGCACATGTGACGTTCTTTTTCTCCGGCGGCAGGGAAAAACCTTTCCAGAACGAAGACAGGATCCTCGTACATTCGCCTAAGGTGGCCACCTATGACCTCCAGCCTGAAATGAGTGCTCCCGAAGTCGCACGCAAATTAACGGAAGCTCTCGACTCTCAAAATGAAGATATGGTAATCCTTAATTTTGCGAACGGAGACATGGTGGGACATACCGGAATATTTTCAGCAATAGAAAAAGCTGTAAAAACCATAGACGGACTTGTGAAAGAGGTAGTCGAATGTGCACGCAGGAACGGTTATACCGTACTTATAACGGCTGATCATGGAAATGCCGACCATGCAATAAACGACGACGGAACACCCAATACGGCCCACTCGCTTAATCCGGTTCCGTTCATAGTTGTCGACGACGACATTAAAAACGTAAAGAACGGAATACTTGCCGACATAGCACCTACCATCCTGAAACTAATGGGCATACAGCAGCCTGCCGCAATGACCGGAAAATCACTTATCGACTAATTAAAACATACTTGTAAAAAAATGTCTTTCGTCCATCTTCACGTACATACATACTATTCCATCCTCGACGGTGCCTCCTCTATTGATTCGCACTTTAAAAAAGCCATGGAAGACAAGCAGCCCGCCCTTGCCATAACCGATCACGGCAACATGTACGGCGTAAAGGATTTTTTTAAAGTCGCCAAGAAGTATCCTGCCATAAAACCCATAATAGGATGCGAAGTTTACGTAAATCCCGAGGGCCGTTTTTCAAAAAGAGGAAAAGAAGACCAGGGAGCCAACCACCTTATTCTTCTCGCCAGGAACCTCAACGGCTATTACAATCTGGTCAAACTCGTATCCCGCGGATTTACAGAAGGATTCTACTATAAGCCCAAAATAGACAGGGAGTTGCTGACGCAATACCACGAAAACCTAATATGTTCGTCAGCCTGCCTTGCGGGGGAAATACCGCAAAAACTTCTGAACAACGATTACGAAGGAGCAAAAGAATCGGCAAAATGGTTCAAGGATCTTTTCGGAGAAGACTATTATCTGGAAGTAATGCTCCACCGGACCGAAGTCCCTGGACAAAGCCTCGAAGTTGCCGAAGCTCAGGAAAAAGTTAACGAAGGCATATTCAAGCTGGCGGCGGAACTGGACATAAAGGTAATAGCCACCAACGACGTACACTTTACAAGAAAAGAAGACGGTTCCGCACACGACAGGCTAATCTGTCTTACGACGAATACGGCGATAAACGACCCAAAAAGATTAAGATACACCCGGCAGGAATATCTTAAGACGGAAGAAGAGATGAGGGCTCTGTTCCCGGAACATCCCGAAACAATAGAAAACACGCTAGAAATAGCTTCAAAAATAGAGCGCTACACCATAGACCGCGATCACATCCTGCCCGTCTTCGACCTGCCGGACGGATTTACGGATTCTAATGAATACCTTAAATATCTGACATATGAAGGTGCGAAGAAAAGATACAGGGAAATAACCCCAAAGATAAAAGAAAGGATCGACTACGAACTTTCCACTATAAAGAACATGGGATTCCCGGACTACTTTCTTATAGTTCAGGATTTCATTATGGCCGCACGCAACATGGGGGTTCTGGTAGGCCCCGGAAGAGGTTCTGCGGCAGGTTCGGTAGTAGCTTATTGCCTTACGATAACCAGTATAGACCCTTTAAAATACGATCTTCTGTTCGAACGTTTTCTTAACCCGGAACGTATTTCAATGCCTGATATAGATACCGACTTCGACGACGAGGGAAGGGCGAAGGTCTTTCAGTATGTACAGCGAAAATACGGAGCAGACCACGTCGCCCACGTAGTTACATTCGGCACTATGGCGGCAAAGAGCGCAATAAAGGACATAGCCAGAATAGAAGAAGTTCCTCTTGCCGAATCTGACAAACTTACCAGCCTCATACCCGACAGATTCCCTTCGGAAAAGAGAAAGAAAAAAGGGCCGAACGGAGAAGATATAGAAGAAGAATTCACCCCCAAGGTGACCATCCCCAACTGCCTCGAACGTGTCCCCGAATTAAAGGAAGCGTATGATAACTCTCCTATCCCTAATGTCAGCGAGACTCTCCACTTTGCAGAAAAGCTGGAAGGGACCATTAGAAACACGGGAGTCCACGCATGCGCCGTAATTATAGGACGCGACAATCTGTCCGAGTTCATTCCGATATGCATAGCCAAGGACAAGGAGACCAAGGAAGACATGTGGGTCTCTCAATACGAAGGAAGTTTCATTGAGGACGTGGGAATGCTGAAGATGGACTTTCTGGGACTTAAGACGCTCTCCATTTTCAAGGAAGCTCTCGGCAACATAAAAAGGCATACCGGAAAAAGCCTCGACCTGGACAAGATTCCGATAGACGACAAAAAAACTTATGCATTATTCAGCCGGGGAGATACCGTAGGAACCTTCCAGTTCGAATCCGACGGAATGAAAAAATGGCTCAGAGAATTGAAACCCAACAGATTCGAAGACCTCATAGCCATGAACGCACTTTACCGTCCGGGTCCCATGAGCTACATCCCGGAATTCGTAGCAAGAAAAAACGGCAAGAAGCCCATTGTCTGCGATCTTCCCGACATGGAAGACATCCTTTCAGACACATACGGCATAACCGTCTATCAGGAACAGGTGATGCTTATTTCCCAAAAACTGGCAGGCTTTACCGGAGGCCAGGCTGACGGCCTGAGAAAAGCCATGGGAAAGAAGAAGATAGACAAGATGATGGAGCTGAAGGAAAAATTCATGGCCGGAGGCACCAAAAACGGACATCCCAAAGAGACGCTGGAAAAGATATGGAAAGACTGGACGGCCTTCGCCTCATACGCATTCAATAAATCCCATGCTACATGTTATGCCTGGGTAGGATATCAAACTGCATATCTAAAAGCAAACTATCCTGCCGAATTCATGGCGGCCAACCTAACCAACAGCATAAACAACATATCGGACATTACAAAGTTCATGGACGAATGCAAGAAGATGGGCATTTCAGTCCTCGGACCCGATATTAACGAGAGCGACAGAACATTCACGGTAAATAAAAAAGGCAATATAAGGTTCGGCATGGCCGGGATAAAAGGCGTGGGCAATGCCATAGTGGACAACATAGTAGAAGGCCGTCAGGATGAACCGTACAAGAATATCTTCGATTTCGTAGAACGCATGTCAAAAGCCGGAAATTCTATAAACAGAAACGTAATGGAATCCCTTGCCTATGCCGGAGCCTTCGATTCCTTTTCCGAAATAAGGAGGGAACAATTCTTTTCCGCCAATTCCAAGGGAGAAATTTTCATAGAAGCCCTGTGCACTTACGGCTCCCGCATACAAAACGATACCCTTAGCCAGGGAAATACATTGTTCGGCGAAGAAGACGAGGCTTTCAAGCCTGTCCCTCCCGAGATCCCCGCACCGCAGGAATACAACGTCCTCGAATTCCTCAATAAGGAAAAAGAACTCATAGGAATGTATTTGTCGGCCCATCCGCTCGATACATACAAATTTGAAGTAAACAACTTTGCACAAATGACAGTATCCCAGGTACAGGAAGAAATAAAAATCGCTTCAGAAACCCCGGGCTTCAAATCAAAGGAAATATATATTGCCGGACTGGTAAGCTCCGTTTCGAAGAAAGTATCCCAGAAAAGCGGCAAGCCGTGGATGAAATTTGGTATCGAAGACTATACCAGCACATTATACTTCAGTTTGTTCGGAAAAGACTACGAAACCTTCATGTCCTTCGTAGAGGCAGGACAGGCTCTTTTCCTTAAAGTCTGCATACAACCGCGCTATTTCGGAAAACCTGCTTCAGGAAACGAGAAAAAGGAAGCCAAGGAATGTGAATGCAGGGTAAGACGCATGACCCTTTTGGCCAATACCAAAGACGATTTCATACGATCCTTTACCATAAGTCTTCCGGCCGGCAGAATAAACGGAGATATTCGCAGGAATTTAACTTCGCTGCTTAAGAAAAACAAGGGGAACCATACTCTGGAAATTAGGCTGACCGATCATGAAAAAAGGATAGCCGTAGAGTTTCAGTCAATGAAATACCGTATAGACGTAAATAACGACCTTCTGGAGTATCTTAACGACAACGACATAAAATATACCGTCGACACCAGAATTTCCCTTTAGAAGGCCGTTATTTAACATCCCGGCTATGCCGCCGGTTCATATTTATCTACTTTAATTTTTCCAGAAGTCTGGTCATAGAAACTTTTTCCGAGACTATATCATGCACCCTTTCGACAGGGATCCTTTCCTGATTCATCGAATCTCTTTCCCTTAAAGTTACAGTATTATCTTCCAGGGTCTGATTATCCACGGTAACACAGAAAGGGGTTCCTATGGCATCCTGACGGCGATATCTCCTTCCGATGCTGTCTTTTTCATCGTATTGTGCATTAAGATCGTACTTGAGGGTATCCATGATTTTCTGGGCGACTTCCGGCAGACCGTCCTTTTTCACCAGCGGAAGAACGGCAACCTTTACGGGAGCCAATGCAGGATGGAATTTCATAACCACCCTTTCTTCGCCGTTATCAACTTTCTCAATCTTATATGCCCCAGACAAAACGGCAAGGACGCTTCTGTCTACGCCTATCGAAGTCTCTATATCATACGGAGTATAACTCTCCTTAGTTTCAGGATCATAATACTGTATCTTCTTTCCCGAAAATTCCTGATGTCTGCCAAGGTCATAATCGGTTCTGGAATGTATCCCTTCCAGTTCCTTAAAGCCGAACGGGAAATTATATTCTATATCGGTTGCGGCATTTGCATAATGGGCCAGCTTCTCATGGTCGTGGAAACGATAGTTCTCTTCTCCCAGCCCGATAGCCTTATGCCATGCCATTCTTGTCTCCTTCCATTTCGCAAACCACTTCATTTCTTCGCCTGGACGAACAAAGAACTGCATTTCCATCTGTTCGAATTCCCTCATTCTGAAAATAAACTGTCGGGCTACTATTTCATTCCTGAAAGCTTTGCCTATCTGAGCTATACCGAAAGGGATCTTCATCCTACCGCTCTTTTGAACGTTGAGAAAATTTACGAAGATCCCCTGTGCAGTTTCCGGACGCAGGTATATGATTCCGCCGTTGTCGTCGGAAGTATTGCTAAGCTGGGTACTGAACATAAGATTGAACTGACGTACATCCGTCCAATTCTTCGTCCCCGAGACAGGACAAACGATATCACAATCTATAATAAGCTGTTTAAGGGCAGCCAGATCATTGGCATTGAGGGCTTCGTTCATCCTGGTCCTTACGCTTTCCATTTTTTCGGCATTCCTAAGTACATTAGGATTAGTAGCCCGGAATTGGGCTTCATCGAAACCTTCCCCGAACTTGCGCTTCCCTTTTTCCACGTCTTTCTGGATCTTGCCTTCCAATTTTGCCAGATAATCCTCAAGAAGGACATCTGCCCTGTATCTTTTTTTGGAATCCTTATTATCTATAAGAGGATCGTTAAAGGCATCCACATGGCCGGAAGCCTTCCATATTTTCGGATGCATGAATATACACGAATCGAGTCCCACTATATTTTCGTGAAGACGTACCATAGCGTCCCACCAATATTTTTTTATATTGTTTTTAAGTTCTACACCAAGCTGTCCGTAATCATATACGGCAGCCAGGCCGTCGTATATTTCACTGGAAGGAAATATAAAGCCGTACTCCTTGGTATGAGCTATAAGGCTTTTAAAAAGATCGTCGTTTGTCATATCAGTTATTTTTCAGATTCGTTACAATTTCACGGAATGATTTGCAGGAAACCGGATCGGTAAGGTTTCCGTCGAGTTCACATAAAGGTTCAAGAGCAAAAAGTCTCTCGTTCAATCTGGGATGCGGAATGGTGAGATCAACGGAATTTATTCTCAAAGGTTCGCGAAACTCCGTACCGTCCGCTTCAACTCTCAATTTTTCAACATAAAGAATATCTATATCTATTTTTCTGGAAGAATATACTCTCTTGCCGTTTTCGTCGAATTTGAGTTCTTCCCCGCATCTTCCCAGAATATTCTCTACATTCTTGCAAATACCAAGAACTTCCTCGGGTTCCTTGAAAGATATGGAAGAAAAGGCCATATTAAGAAATTTATCATTAGAAGAAAACCCCCATGGTTCGGTTTCACGGATTCCGGATACGGATACTTTCTTCCTGTGGTATGAAGAATATTCTCCGCCAGGCAAAATAGCGGAAGTTACATCATAAAATGCATCTTGCAGCAATTTTCTTCTATCTCCAAGATTGCTCCCCCCAAGAAAATAATACCTGTAAAAATCCGTCCCCATATTATTCAGATCCCTGTTATAAAAATCCAAGTTCGGCCTTCGCCTCTTCGCTCATCATGCTCTTATCCCATGCAGGATCAAAAACAAGAGCTATGGCGGCATCGGTTACTCCGGGAACATCTTTTACGGCGTTATTTACCTGTTCTACAAGATCATAAGCAATAGGGCAATTAGGAGCAGTAAGCGTCATCTTTATAAAAGCCTTCTTATTTTCGTCAAGCTTTATTTCGTAAATTAGTCCGAGATCATATATATTAACGGATATTTCCGGGTCATACACCTGCTTTAAAGCGGTGATTATATCATTTTTCAAGTCCTCGTCCGTTTTCATTTTTCTCCCTCCTTCTTATTTATTTTTTCTTCTTTTATATCACGCCTCTTTTCAGAAAAAGCAAGAGCATACAATTTTATCTGCTTTATCATGGAAAGCAATCCGTTAGCCCTTGTAGGCGATAAATTTTCCTTAAGCCCTATTTTATCTATGAAGCCAAGGTCGCTTTTCAAAATATCTTCAGGAGACTGTCCGTTAAAGACCCTTATCAAAAGTGAAATTATTCCCTTGGTTATTATAGCATCGCTGTCAGCCGAAAAATACAGCTTCCCATCGCTAATGGTACATGAAAGCCATACCCTACTCTGACAGCCGTTTATCAAATTGCCGTCGGTTTTATATCCGTTATCAATAATAGGGAGATTTTTACCGAGGTCTATAAGATATTCGTACTTGTCCATCCAGTCGGTAAATGCAGAAAATTCTTCGACTATCTCGTTCTCGATATCCTGTATCTTCATAATAAAAATGCAAAACCTTCTTTGGATTTTGCATCAGAGCCTCGTGGTGGAATCGAACCACCAACCTCATACTTACGAGATATGTGCTCTGCCACTTGAGCTAACGAGGCATAAAGTAGCGGCAAATATAATGAAATACTTTTTATTCTGAAACATTATGCGAATATTCCATCAGCGAAGCATGCGGACGGCCTTATTAAGACATTCTAGATAGAACTTTGCTTCTTGTAAAGTATTATAACATGCAAAAGACGCCCTAACCATACTCGTAACGCCGAACCTGTTCATCAACGGTTCCGCACACATATGACCGGTGCGAACGGCTATCCCCAATTTGTCAAGTATTTGTGCTATATCGCTTGGGAAACACCCTTCTATGCTTACTGAGAAAACAGGGACCTTATTTTCCGTATTCCCCTTTTCATGCAGACCATATAATCTTAGTCCATCTATCTTCGGCAATTCCGTCGAAAGATATTTTACTATTTCTCCGGTTTCTTTCTCCACAGGCTCCTTTAGATCTCCGGAAGAAACTCTGGCGGCAAAATCGAGAGCGGGAATAAATGAAGCTGTCCCCGTAAAATTAGGAGTTCCGGCTTCGAACTTAAGAGGTATTCCGGCAAAAGTAGTATGTGCATATGTAACCTTGTCTATCATTTCGCCCCCGGACATATAAGGAGGCATCTCTTCCAGCCATTTCTTTTTTCCATAAAGTACGCCTGTGCCGGTTGCAGCATAAATCTTATGTCCGGAAAAAGCATAAAAATCACAATCAAGATCCCTAACGTCAACCTTACTGTGCACAACCCCCTGCGCTCCATCTACAAGCACAGGAATACCCAGGGAATGTGCCAGTTCCGTAAGTTTTTTAACAGGATTTACAAGTCCCAGGACATTGGAAATATGAGTTGCGGCAACTATTTTTACGGATTTATCCAACAAGTTCCCCAGATAGGCCATATCCCATTCCCCGTTTTCCTTTAACGGCAATATTTTTACGGAAGCACCAACCCTTTCTGCTGCAAGCTGCCACGGAACCAAATTAGAGTGATGTGCGTCTCCCGTTACCAGGATTGAATCCCCATGTTCGAGAAAACGAGCACAATAACATGAAGCTACAAGATTTATGGAAGAAGTAGTTCCATATGTAAATATTATATTTTCGCGTTCTGGAGCATTTATAAATTTTGCAACAGTATCCCTTGCCTTTTCGAATAATTCAGTAACATCATCTCCCAACTTGTAGACGGAGCGATGGACATTTGCGTTCATTCCTCCGTTCATTTTATCAATAAGATCTATTACCTCGCGTGGTTTTTGCGAAGTAGCAGAATTATCGAGATATACCAAAGGCTTACCATTCATCATTCCCTGCAATGCAGGAAACATTTTCCTTATTTCTTCTATTTTCATATCCTTATACAAATTTATGAAAGTAGTTAATTTTTACATAAAAAACCATATTTTTGCCATAGAAACATTTTCATATGTACGATTATATTAAAGGGAAACTGGCAGAACTAACCCCAACACAGGCCATAATTGAAAATTCCGGAATCGGATGGAAACTGGAAATTTCACTGCAGACATATTCCGGCATACAGGGACGCGACGAAATAAAACTATTTGTTTATCACCATCTACGCGAGGATGCGGAACTCCTCTATGGCTTTTTCGATAAAAAAGAACGCGAAATGTTTGAAAAGCTGATAGGGGTTTCCGGTATAGGTCCTAATACTGCAAGAGTTATACTCTCTTCTCTTACCATAGACGAACTCACTTCCGCAGTATTAAATGGAGATGTATCTAAAATAAAGAGTATCAAAGGTATAGGGCTAAAAACAGCACAAAGGCTTATAATTGACATAAAAGATTCCATCGGAAAATCAGGAAAAAACGAACTCCCGCTGCAGCCACAAAACAACGATATACACGATGAAACTCTTTCGGCTCTTACTCTTCTTGGCTTTCCGAAATCGTCTGCAGAAAAAGTCATCTCAAAAAATCTCAAAGAGCACCCGTCAAGCTCTTTGGAAGAATTAATAAAATTATGCCTCAAGTCATTATGATATCAAAAATAATTCATAAATTTGTTCAAAATAATCACATATTATAACCATTATCATGAAAATACCTACCGATTTAAAGTATTCTATAGACCATGAATGGGTCAGGACCGAAGGCAACGTAGCAACCGTCGGAATTACCGATTATGCCCAAAGCGAATTAGGGGATATCGTATTCGTAGATATTACTACGAAAGACGAGGATCTTGATGCCGGCGAATTATTCGGGAACATCGAAGCTGTAAAGACAGTAGCGGATGCCCTTATGCCTGTCTCCGGAAAAGTTCTGGAAGTAAATACTTCGCTTGAAGAGTCACCTGAAAACGTAAACGACGACCCTTACGGAACAGGATGGCTTATAAAAATAGAAATGAGATTTCCTGAAGAACTTGAAAAGTTACTTGATGCTAATGCCTATGAAAACTTGTGCAAATAGATTCCCCGGAGATTTATAATTTTTCCATTTTAAATAAGTTGTACAAAGCCGTTGAGAAAAAGTTCTTGACGGCTTTGTCATTTTCCCCCAGCTCTATCTTCCGAAATAGACCAACAGAACAGAAATATCAGAAGGTGAAACGCCTGGTATTCTGGAAGCCTGAGCTATTGTGACGGGCCTGTGCTTAATCAATTTCTGCCTGCCTTCAGTCGACAAAGAAGCAACCCTTTTATAATCGAAAGCTTCAGGTATATTAACGTTTTCCAACTTTAGCATTTTATCTGCGATTCTGCGTTCTCTTTCAATATAGCCTCTGTATTTTACAGCAATTTCAACGCTCTGCAATATTTCTTCCTTTAAAGAGAACCTTAAACATTCCGTCTCTTCCACAGTGCTATTCTTAACCGCAAACCTCGAAGGCTTATAAGGCAGAGGAGCTCCTATACCCTCCATTTCCTCACGTACAGGGAAGTCTTTTTCCAGGAGGTGTATGTTTTCTTCCAATATTGTTCCACGTGGAACAGCCTCTATTAATTCGTCAATTTTCACCTGAGGGCGCAAAAGTATATCAGAAAAGCTCTTCTTATACTCTATTTTAGTTGTCCCGCAGGAAATTAAATACTTATTTACCTCCACAGGTGATACTTTTTCGGAATCAAGAAAATTAACAAGCTGGGAAATAACTTTATACTTACGTAACGAGAGCTTATAACGTTCTTCAGACGCAAGTCCTATCGAATAGCCGATCTCCGTAAGGCGCAAATCCGCGTCATCCTGCCGCAACAATATCCTGTATTCAGCGCGTGAGGTAAACATTCTGTAAGGTTCATCTACGCCTTTGGTTACAAGATCATCGATTAATACCCCGATATAGGCCTTGTCTCGCCCGAGAATAACAGGTTCCCTCCCCTTTATTTTCATTACGGCATTTATACCGGCAATCAAACCCTGCGCAGCAGCTTCCTCATATCCGGTCGTGCCATTAACCTGTCCAGCCATGAAAAGACCTCCGACAAGTTTGGATTCAAGAGACTTCTTCAATTGTGTGGGATCAAAGTAATCATATTCTACGGCATATGCAGGTCTGAAGACTTCTGCATGTTCCAGTCCGGGTATCTTATTCATGGCGGAAAGCTGTATATCCATAGGTAGAGAAGAAGAGAAACCCTGCAAATAATATTCATGAGTATCCCACCCTTCCGGTTCCAGGAATAATTGGTGGGAAGTTTTTCCTGCAAAAGTGCGCAATTTATCCTCTATGCTTGGACAATACCTTGGCCCCACTCCATGTATGAGGCCGTTAAATAAGGGAGAATCCTTGAAACCGCTCCTTAATATGTCATGAACTTCTTCATTTGTATGTACCATATAGCAGCACATCTGCTTTCTGCCAGCCTGTATTGGGGACAAGATATTCATGAAAGAAAATCGGGCGGGGAAAGAATCTCCTTCCTGTTTTTCTAGTTTGGAAAGATCTACGGTTTTCGCATCCAGTCTTGGAGGGGTTCCGGTTTTCATCCTTCCGGTTTTTATACCACAGGAAACCAGCCTTTCCGTTACACCGTGAGCCGCCAGTTCTCCTATCCTTCCTCCGGAAGCGGAATTCCTTCCTATAAATAATTTGCCGTTCAGGAATGTCCCTGCAGTAATAACTACACACGGAGAATGGAATACAGCCCCCATGGAAGTTCTTACTCCTGCAACTCTATGGTTATCAATGACTAAATCTACAACAACATCCTGCCATATATGCAATCCCGGAGTATTTTCAAGAACAAATCTCCAATTATATGAAAAATATAATCTGTCACATTGCGCTCGCGGACTCCAGACCGCAGGCCCCTTTGAAATATTCAACATTCGAAATTGGATGGTGCTTGCATCAGTAACCAATCCGGTACATCCGCCCAATGCATCAATTTCCCGCACGATCTGCCCTTTTGCAATTCCGCCGATAGCAGGGTTGCATGACATTTGTGCAATTTTGTTCATATCCATCGTCACAAGCAAAACCCTGCATCCCAATTTAGCTGAAGCAAAGGCAGCCTCACAACCGGCATGTCCGGCTCCTATTACTATTATATCATACTTATCATTCATTTGCGGTATCTATTAGTAAATCCCCTGCAAAAGCCAGTGCGGCATCTTCTTCCTCGTGAATCTTCGCAGTCTGCATTTCCGTAGCATCGTCGTACCCGAGCAAGTGTAATACGCCATGTATTATTACACGGTACAATTCCCTTAGGAAAGGCTGACCATATTCGGAGGCATTAATACGTACCGTATCTATACTTATATAGAGCTCCCCCGAAATGAGAAGACCTTCGCAATAATCAAATGTTATTATATCCGTATAATAATTGTGCTTGAGAAAATGTTTGTTCATATTAAGCAAATATCCATCACTGCAAAAAACGACGTTAATATCGGACATCTTTTTGCCATGAGATTCTATAACGGATTTCACCCATTTTCCGGACCCTCTTTTATTTTTTAAATCAAAAGGTACATCTGCTGATAAAAATCTAATCATAATCCGCTTTAAAGGTAATTTAAAAGTAATTTTGCAAAACTACAATTTTCTTGCAAAGTTGTATAATTTAAAAATAATATTTAATTTTACATCGCTTAACTACGAATTAAAGAAGGTATATAATATGGAAAGCAAAAAAACACCGAGAGCCGACCTGGAAAACAAAAAACTTCTTTTCAGGGAAATAGGTCTCATTGTGGCTTTGGGATGCATTCTTGTCGCTTTCGAATGGAAATCCACGACTTCCACCATAAGCACATTAAAAGCAGCTCCGAAAATAGAAGCCGAAGAGGAAATCGCACCGATTACACGTGAGCAACCTCAAAATGTTCCGCCTCCTCCAAAAGCACCGGTATTGTCCGACTTTATCGATATCGTTGACGACAACGTAAAGGTCAACGACAAACTTCTGACTATAGAAGACGATAAAAATCTCGGTGTGGAAGTAAAGAACTATGTTCCTCAGCAGGAAACGGAAGAAGTTGTTGAAGACGAGGTAATTCCTTTCGCAATAATCGAAGAAAAACCTAAATTCCAGGGAGGAGATCAGAATACATTTACCAAATGGGTATATGCTAATCTGGAATATCCTGAGATAGCAAAGGAAAATGGAATACAGGGAAGAGTCGTGGTAAAATTCGTCGTAGATAAAACAGGCAAGGTTACAGATGTCAGCGTTATAAGAGGTGTAGACCCTTCGCTTGACAATGAAGCGATGAAAGTTATAAAAAGTTCTCCGAGATGGACTCCGGGACGTCAAAGACATAAACCTACCAAGGTTTCGTTCACATTCCCTATTATCTTCCAGCTGAGATAAATAAAACACGATATATAAAAAAAGCGATTGATTTTATTTTCAATCGCTTTTTTTATACTCTGTATTATCCTTAATCTCTATCAATAAAACGGATGCAGGAGGGTTTATTCATAGTTATATTTTTGTGCATGTCGGTAAGCATGCCCGTTGCCGGGTTACGTTTAAATACCTGGATTACATTACTGTCACGGCAGGCAACCAGCAGGAATTTTCCGTTTGGAGATATTGCAAAATTACGCGGATGTACTAAAGTCGGCTGATAGCCGATTTTAACAAGCAGGCCGTCCGACTTGATGCGGAAGATAGATATCCCGTCGTCTTTAAGTCTGTGCGAGGTGTAAAGAAATTTTCCGTCGGGAGAAATATGAATATCAGCGCTCCCGCCCGCCCTTGAGGAATCGGCAAGGATGTACTGTACGGCTCTAAGCGTACTGTCAGCGTATCTGAAAGTTATGACGTTTCCGGACAATTCGTTTATAAGATATGCATATTCCCCGTTTATACCGAAAGTTATATGACGCGGCCCCGATCCAGCCGCAACTTTTATATCTGTAGCCTTGTTGCCGATAAGAAATGATGCGGCATCGTCAACGACCTGGTTATTTACGGTAAATTCATGGATTTTATCCGCCCCAAGGTCATCGGCGAAGAGGCGTGTGGAATCAGGAGAAAAGGCTATACAATGTATATGGGAAGTTGCTTGTCTTATTGTATCCGGACCAGAGCCGCCGAACTGTATCAAATGGGATTCATCGGATAACGAACCGTCTTTCTTCACAGGAAAAATAGTTATGCTCCCTCCGGAGTAATTTGACGTAAGAACGAATTTCCCGTTGGGAGAAATAATTATATTACATGGATCCGCACCATACGTAGGAACGGAATTTAAAAGTTTTATTTCTCTATTTTTACGGTCATATGACAATGCATTGGCACAAGCACCCGACCCGTTAAGCTCCCCTACGGCATAAAAGATGTTGCCACAGGGATCGGGTACAACATAAGAGGGATTAGGAATTCCTCTGGCCCCTGCAATATATGACCATGACCCGTTATTCTGATCGAATGAATATAATTTTATACCTTCCTCCTTCTGGGAAGAATAACTGCCGAGAACCACTTCAACTCTGTCTTGTCTTGCACATGACAAGAGAAAAAAAGAGAGAAGGGGAAAAATTACTAACGATGCTTTCTTAAACATTATCAATTATTATTAAAATAGATATTACAAAATTAACGCTATCTTTAAATATTGGCAATTAAATTATATTTTTGCAGGGAAACAGAAATTATTAATGAATAAAGCAATATTCGTTTCTATAATAACTCCGGAAAATACAGAAGCAAGGGTCGCCGAGAATCTTGATGAATTAAGATTTCTTGCCGAAACTGCAGGTATAGAAGGAGATAAAAGATTCGTCCAGCATCTTAATATTCCCAATTCAAAAAATTACGTCGGAGAAGGGAAACTTAAGGAAATCCAATCCTATATAACTAACTCTGAAATAGAATATGTAATATTCGACGATGAACTTTCTCCTTCACAATTAAGAAATATCAGCAAGACACTTAATTGTAAAATACTTGACAGAACCAATCTTATTCTGGATATTTTTGCACAAAGGGCGAAAACCGCATATGCCAAAACACAGGTGGAACTTGCACAATATCAATACCTGCTACCCAGATTAACCGGTATGTGGACCCACCTTGAAAGGCAAAGAGGAGGAATAGGAATGAGAGGACCGGGCGAAAGCCAGATAGAAACAGACAGACGCATAGTCCTGTCGAAAATAAGCCGCCTTAAGAACCAATTAACGAAAATAGATAAGCAGATGGCCTCGCAAAGAGGCAACAGGGGCGGCATGATAAGAGCTTCACTGGTGGGCTATACCAATGTAGGCAAAAGCACTCTTATGAATCTCTTATCTAAAAGCGAAGTATTTGCCGAAAATAAGCTGTTCGCCACACTTGATACGACCGTAAGGAAAGTAGTAATAGGGAATATACCATTTTTGCTTAGCGACACGGTAGGATTCATACGAAAACTGCCGCATCAACTTGTAGAATCTTTTAAAAGTACTCTTGACGAAGTAAGGGAATCGGATATTCTCCTTCACGTAATAGATGTCTCCCACCCCGACTTTGAAGAACAATACCGGGTAGTTACCGAAACGCTCAAAGAAATAGGAGCAGGAAATAAAACTACTTTGCTTATTTTTAACAAAACAGACGCTTTTAAATATATCGAACATACGGAATATGACATAGACGTAAAATCCACGAAAAATTATTCTCTGAACGATATAAGGGAGATATGGAATTACAAAAGTAATAATCCGTCGGTATTTATTTCTGCACGCGAAAATATAAATATCGGAGATTTCAGGAAGAAATTATACGATATGGTTTCGGAAAAATACAGGGGACGGTACCCGTACGAAAAGTTTATCTGGAAGTAAAATTCTTATCCAAAAAGGCTTCAAGTAATTCAAGGACTTTCTCTGGCTGCTCAATAAATGAATTGTGTCCGCATTTAGGAATAATAGCACCGTCAGCATTTGGGAAACGCTTTAATAAATCAGCAGCAGTCTCGCTCGGAATGAAATTATCATCTTCCCCAAAAAATAAAAATGCAGGCTGTTTCATGGTTTTTAAAACCTGACAGCTGTCCTCGCGTTCCATCATCCCTCTTAAACAGGCAATAATACCGTTGGGATCGTGAGTTTCACAATTTTCCACTGTTTCCTCAATTTTTTCGTCCAGCCTACGTAAATTACCCTCTCCATACATTCTTGGTATGCTGGAAGCTGCAAGAGTGGTCAGCTTTGAGGCTTTGATTATATTTATCTGCCGCATGCGCCCTTCCCTTTTATTGTGATCGTCGGGGAATGGTGTAGAATTAAGCAATACGAGTCCTTCAAAAACGTCAGGAAAAGATTTTATACAGGATAGAGCTACATATCCTCCCATGGAATGCCCTGCAACTACAGCTTTATCCACCTTGCAGACAGACAGGACGTCACGCACCACGGAAGCGCAAAAATCCATGGTATTTATCTCCTTAGAAGACCCCGACAATCCATGTCCGGGAAGATCGATGGAAATTACCCGATATTTAGAGGACAGAGCCTCGGCTAACTCGGTAAAGATATACATGGTTTCAAGATAACCATGCAGCAAAACGATTGTAAGGCCACCTTTTTTCGTATCTGATATATGAACAGGTATATTTTGACAAGTTGAAAAAAATTCCATAACAAAACCCTCTTTTTGCAAAAATATAAAATTATCAATTATTTATATACTATATTTGTACCGCCTGGTTTTATACTCTTTAATTAACTTATAAATTTAGAAAAAATGAAATCCTGTAAATTTATTAAACTATTAGTATTAATCTGTACTGTCTCACTTCTGACGGCCAGCTGCAACAGCTCCGATGATCCAATAAACTACAACGGATCATGGACCATTTCTAATCAAATCGGCATACAATGTACTTTAAATGACGGCCTGACATCAACTGATACTGTAGGAGTGGCAACTATCCTTAAAAAATTCAAATCTAAACTTCTGTCAGATTTAAGTAAAATGAAGGAAATAGATATCACATTAAAAGATAATGCTACAAGTGGAAACTTGGTAATGTATTATAATTCGGCTGCAGTTACAGGTATATTTTCAATTATGACCAAATACGGAGGAAATAATTATTTTGAAATAAAAGCACCTGCATTATCTCCAGACTCTTTCTATGGCATTGCAGTAAGAAACCAGATGGAACTGCATTTCCCTTCTTCATTCATATATGAATCCTTTTCGAAGAACGGAGCAACAAGTACGGAAATTACGTTTCTGAAGAAAATTATGAAAAGCATTTTCGGCATTGCAATATTTGATAGAGCATCCGTTTAAATGCAAACATTATAACATAAATAATAATAAAAAGAGGGACGGGTTATTAACTCGTCCCTCTTTTTATTATTATCCGAAACGTAAGAATTAATCCTTGAATTTTGCAGAAAGGAATTCTCTGTTCAGTCTTGCTATATTAGAAACTGAGATACCCTTGGGGCATTCCGCTTCGCACGCCTGGGTATTGGTACATGCTCCGAATCCCAGTTCATCCATTTTGGCAACCATAGCCTTTGCTCTCCTGCAGGCTTCAGGTCTGCCCTGAGGCAATAATGCAAGGGAACTGACCCTGGCAGCAACGAAAAGCATTGCAGAACCGTTCTTACATGAAGCTACGCAAGCTCCGCAACCTATACAGGATGCAGCATCCATACTTTTATCAGCCTTTTCCTTTGGTACGGGGATAGCATTGGCATCCGGTACCGCTCCTGGATTTATGGAAATAAAACCTCCGGCCTGCAGTATCTGATCGAAAGCATTTCTATTTACGACCAAATCCTTTACTACCGGAAAAGCTGCACTTCTCCATGGTTCCACAGTAATCGTTTCTCCATCCTTAAAATTACGCATGAACAACTGGCATGTGGTTACCAGAGCACCGGGACCATGCGGATGACCGTTGATGTAAAGTGAACAGGCACCGCATATACCCTCGCGGCAATCGTGATCGAAACTTACAGGACCGCTATGGCAGCCTTTGTTTACGGCAACCGGGTCCATATCTTCGTGGATAAGCTGCTCGTTAAGGATATCCATCATTTCAAGGAAAGAAGTATCCTCCGCAATATCTTTAACGTGATATGTTTCGAAACGGCCTTTTTCCTTTGCGTTTTTCTGACGCCAAACTTTTAACGTGAAATTCATATCTTTTTTAACCTTTAATCTTTATAATTCCTTACGGCAATCTTAATATTTTCATATTTCAAAGGCTCCTTGTGCAGTTCGGGATCTTCGCCTTTGCCCTTGTATTCCCATGCAGCCACATACATGTAATTCTCATCGTCGCGCTTTGTTTCTCCTTCAGGGGTCTGCATTTCCGTTCTGAAATGACCGCCGCACGACTCTTTCCTGTTAAGGGCATCCTGAGCCATAAGTTCTCCTATATCAAAGAAGTCATAAAGCCTCAATGCTTTTTCAAGTTCCTGATTAAACTGATCGTTTGCTCCATCCACGTAAACGTTCTTGAGGAATTCCTGTCTTAGATCCTCTATCTTGCTTATGACTGTTTTAAGACCTTTCTCATCCCTTGCCATTCCTACATATTCCCACATCAGATTTCCAAGTTCCTTGTGCAATTCGTCTACGGTCTTCTTTCCTTTTATGGATAACAATTTATTTATCTTTTCTTTGGCTTTCTTTTCAGCTTCTTCGAATTCCGGAGCATTAGTATCTATTTTAGGTTCCTGAATCTTATGTGAAAGATAATCTCCTATAGTGTAAGGAAGAATAAAATATCCGTCGGCAAGTCCCTGCATAAGGGCGGAAGCTCCCAAACGGTTTCCTCCGTGGTCACTGAAATTGCATTCGCCTATTGCATAAAGTCCCGGGATAGTGGTCATAAGATCATAATCTACCCAAAGACCTCCCATCGTATAGTGAATGGCTGGATAAATCATCATTGGTTCTTCATAAGGATTGGAATCGGTGATTTTTTGATACATCTGGAAAAGGTTCCCGTAACGATCGGTTATAACATCTTTCCCAAGTCTTTCTATAGCAGTCTTAAAATCAAGGAATACCGCCAGACCGGTTTCGTTCACCCCATATCCGGCATCGCACCTTTCCTTTGCAGCACGTGAAGCCACGTCTCTCGGTACCAGATTTCCAAAAGCAGGATACCTTCTTTCGAGGTAATAATCCCTGTCTTCTTCAGGAATCTGTGAAGGTTTGATCTGATTATTGCGCAGTTTGGCTACATCTTCCTTTTTCTTAGGAACCCATATCCTTCCGTCGTTTCTGAGAGATTCGCTCATCAGAGTAAGCTTGCACTGTTGTTTTCCGTGAACAGGAATACATGTCGGATGGATTTGCGCAAAGCACGGATTTGCAAAATAAGCGCCCTTTTTATAACACTGCCATGCTGCAGAGCCATTGCTGTTCATTGCATTAGTAGAAAGGAAATATACATTTCCGTATCCGCCGGTCGCAAGAACTACCGCATGAGCTCCGAACCTTTCTATTTCTCCGGTTTCTATATTTCTGGTTATTATACCTTTTGCTTCTCCGTTTATAATTACAAGATCGAGCATTTCATGACGCGGATAACTTTTTACGGTTCCGCGGGCGATTTCCTTATTCATTTCTGCATATGCTCCAAGCAGCAATTGCTGTCCTGTTTGTCCTCTTGCATAAAAAGTACGGCTGACCTGAACACCTCCGAAAGAACGGTTTGCCAAAAGACCTCCATATTCCCTTGCGAAGGGGATTCCCTGCGCAACACAAAGATCTATTATCTTATTGCTTACTTCAGCCAAACGATACACGTTGGCTTCCCTACTTCTGTAATCTCCGCCTTTTATTGTGTCATAAAACAAACGATAGACGGAATCGTTATCGTTCTGGTAATTTTTTGCAGCATTGATCCCACCCTGGGCTGCAATGGAATGGGCTCTCCTTGGCGAATCGCTTATACAGAAAACCTTGACATTATATCCGAGGGCACCGAGGGAAGCGGCAGCTGAAGCTCCTCCCAATCCCGTGCCGACTACGATAATATCAAGTTTCCTTTTATTATTAGGACTTACTACGCGGATATCGGCTTTATGTTTAGTCCATTTCTCAGCCAATGGCCCGTCAGGGATGTGTGATATTAATTTATCAGCCATTATTTTTTATGTTTAAAATTTTACAATTTTAGTCACTTTTTGCGTAAAATACAATTTACATTTATTTTTCATATATTTGTTTAATATAGATCTAACGTCTCTTATATCATGAAAAACATCACTGTATTTTTACTATCGATCCTTTTGTTCCTCGGCCCCGCAAATGTTTTTTCCCAGGGAAAAAATAAAGCTGCGGACCCCATAATCAAAAAAACGGAAAAATTATCCGAAAAAGATATGGTAGCCGCACAGATCGCCAATCTTATGATGAATAAGAAAATCTTCATAAAAGTAACGAACGTCATATCCAATCTCAGATCCTCAACCGTAAATTCGGACGGTTATTATATGAACCTCAACGATTATGAACTTTCGTGCTATCTCCCTTTCTTCGGAACCGGAGGAAATACATATGGTTCGGTAGATAATATATCTATAAACGCCGATAAGCAAAAAGTAAAAATAACCAACAGTTCTTTCAATAAAAAGAGGAATTATTACACCATAAAATTCAATTTCAAAAACGAAAACCAAAAAGAAAATTTTAAGGTATATCTTAAAATCTTCACTAAAGGAAAATGTTCGATTTCCCTAACCAGCGACACACGCTCTTCCATGGAATATTTAGGATATATAAATCTTTATCCGGAAAACGAGAAAAAATAAAAACACAATATTTGACAAACATACACCAGTAACAAAATATTATGATTTCAAAGAAGAAAATCCTGCCCGCCGTAGGCCTCATGCTTACGACGGCTTTATCTTTTGCACAAATGCCCGGTAATTTCAACCTTATTCCCAAACCACAAAAAATAATTGCAGGCGAAGGCCTTTTCAAAATAACCGATCTCACATACATTATAACGGACGGAGATAAAAAAGAAATTTCATTCGGTGCTGCTTATCTTAAGGAAAAAATAGATCATGCTGCCCAAACGGACATGTCTATCAAACCAGCAATTATGAACGGTAAGAATCCTGTAGTCAGTGAAGATACAACTACGGGCTATAAATATAATTTTATTAAACTTCGCATTACTAAAAAGGAAAAGGGAGCAACTAATCCCCTCAGCTATGACGAAGGTTATTCTCTTTATGTTTCACCCGACAGCACTATAATCGACGCATGTTCTTCAAAAGGACTGTTTTACGGAATACAAACACTTATGCAGCTACTCCCTCCTTCTATTTACGGTAATCCGTCGGGGTTTGAAAAATGGCAGATACCTGCAGTAAAAATAGAAGATTACCCGCGCTTTTCATACAGGGGATTCATGCTGGACGTTTCGAGAAACTTCTTTGGTCCGGAAGTAATAAAAAATTATATAGACTGGCTCTCATATCACAAGATCAACAAATTCCATTTGCATCTTACCGATGACAACGGATGGAGAATTGAAATAAAAAAATATCCCGTACTTACAAGAAAAGGAGCATGGAGAGGACCTGACGAAAATATTTCGCCTGCCTTCGGATCGGGTTTAAAAAGATACGGCGGCTTTTATACACAAAAGGAAATGAAAGCCATCATAAGGTATGCAGAGAAGCGTAATATTGAAATTATTCCGGAAATAGATCTTCCCGGGCACAGCAAAGCTCTCACCAGTTGTTTTCCGGAGCTTCTATGTAAAAAAGAAGGAAAATTCGAAAGCGTACAGGGAGAATCTGATAATGTTTTATGCGTTGGAAACGAAAAGACATACAAGATCCTTAACAACATAATAAAGGAAATAGCTCATCTTTTCCCTTCGAAATATATTCTTATCGGAGGCGACGAAGTAAATACCGACAATTGGAATGCCTGCAGCAAATGCAGGGCTCTTATGAAAAAGGAAGGAATGAAAAATGCCGGGGAACTTCTTAATTATTTCGTGAGAAGAATGAACGCCATAGTTAAGCAATACGGCAAACAAATGGGAGGATGGGATGAAATAATCAATGCCGGCGAAATAGATAAAAATTCGGTGGTATATGCATGGCACAGCATTAAAACTGCTCAAAAGTCGCTTAACGAAGGCTATCCTACGGTAATGCAGGTAGGAGAATACTGCTATCTCGATATGAAACAGTCAAAGAATGAAAGGGGACATACATGGGCCGGAATAATTCCGCTTGAAAAAATATATTCTTTCGATCCCTGCGGATTTGACATCCCAGAGAATAAACAAAGACTTATACTCGGACCGCAGGCAGGACTATGGAGTGAACTTCTAAGCAAACCCCGTTTTGACGAATATCAGGCGTTCCCGAGACTTTGCGCCCTTGCCGAAGTAGGGTGGAGCGGACAAAGCCAAAGAAATTTCGATGATTTCGCACGACGGCTGTACAGGTCGCATCTGATGAGATTATACTACATGGGCATAGCTTTCAGAATGGCTCCTCCCGAAATAACCTATACGCCGGACGCAAACGGAGCATATACATGCGGACATCTTACCATTACCCCGCCTTATCCTGGAGCAGTTGTAAGATTCACATGCAACGGTTCCGAACCTGAATGTAATTCAGAAATAGCTCCGCGCGATATCTATACCGACCATCCAGAAGATTACAGATTTGCTTCTTTCTTTGGGGAATATATCAGGAGCATAACGACTGGAGCTGCAAACATATTGCTTCATAAATACATAAAACCATTGACTTGCATAAAAACGTCAATGAATCCATTAAAAAACCATTCATCTGAAAGTATTGCGGACTATGATTTTTCCACCTACTTCAGGGCTGAAGCAAAACGGGGAGATTATGTAGCATACGTATTTAACAATCCTGTCGAATGCAGAAAGATTACCATAACAGCAGGAATGCCGGATAATGATTTTTATGGACTATGCAACGGATACGCAGAAATATCATATGACGGAAAAAATTATACTTCAAGGACATATTTCGAAAACAACAGGGTTATTCTATTTCCTGCAAAACCGGCTGAAAAAATAAAAATCACCATAATAGAACCCGACGGAAAAACTTTCTGTCTGCAGGATTTAAAGATAGAATAAACCTTACTCGCATTTCGAATAAGAGGAACGTATATCGGAATATATATCAGAATAAAAATCTACTACGGCCGCGGAATTTTTTTCCCGGCCGTTTTTGCTTTTCAAATACAACAGTAATTTTTCGGTTTTACAGGAAATCCTATATTCGGTATTGCCGAGCAACTGCATGTATCCGGTTCCGTTGTGATTAAAAAGAAGTCCTATCTTCATATACCTTCTTCCGTTTCCTCTTTTTAATGAAAATATATTATGTTTCAATTGTTTGGACAGATCGCACAGAAAAGCAGTCTTATGGCCTGAATCAGTAATATAGAATGGTATTTGACTTCCGTATTCAACCATAACAGGAACGGCTACGGAAGTAGGAGGATATCCCAGAGCAGCCCACATTATGCAATCCGAAGGATCTTCCCCTTTGTTTACGCCTTTAACGACCACTGAGGCCTCCGTAATCCTTCTTGGTATAAAGTCATCGTCGGCACACCAACCGTTCCTTAAAACATCTCTTTTAAGCAAAGAAATGGCATCCGTTTCGGAAACTGAATTATAAAAAGATCTGGAAAGTCCGCTGAAAATCCAAAGAGGAGTTATTTTGGTATTTGAAGCAAGCTTCTCCCTTATGAGCATACAGGCATTATCGTATCTTATGTATCCCATACCTTCATCCTTCCTTCCGCTCCTCGAAAAATTCGTATACGCCATCCATCCTTCCGGAGCTACTGAAGGGTCATTTACATCATACTTAATCCATTTGAAATTATTTATCTCGTAAAAAGCTGCTCCTCCTTCGGCATCTATTACTCCGAAATTAGCTTCAACTCCAAAAGGTTTGATATGTTTATTCAAAAATCTTTCAAAATCGGCAAGGGTAGCACATGTTCCGAGAGCTTCGTACATAAGCTCTCCTTCCATATCCTTTAAAACGGTAGTATCTCCCTGTTCTTTCAGATTATAACTAGCCGTATTCATTATGCTGAATCCTGCGGAATTAGTTCCGATCCATGCTCCGCGCTCAGGGGCATATGAATCAACGAGAGCTAAAAAATCGTATGGATTTCCTTTGTAAAAATCTACTCTGTCGTCTTCGGTATCGGTATCGCGATTCTTCCACAACAGCGGTCTGCCGTCTGCAGTAACTTTTCCAGTAAATATTGCAGAAGTACAAGCAAATGATTCAGATGAAATAAAAATAAAAACCGTCAGGGTAAATAGAATGATATTTTTCATGAGATGGCAGTTTTATAAAAAAAAGATTTTAAAATAAAGTATCTTCACGTGATATTGGTATATTCAAATGCTTATAAGCTAATTCAGTAGCCTCTCTTCCCCTCGGAGTACGTTTTATAAGACCTTCTTTAATAAGATAAGGTTCATATACTTCCTCCATTGTCCCCGGATCTTCACTTATAGCAGTTGCTATGGTTCCGAGACCTACCGGACCTCCTCCGAATTTATCTATTATGGTAGCAAGAATCTTATTATCAATTGAATCGAGCCCCATGGTATCTATATTAAGCGCATCCAGAGAATATTTTGTAATATCTACGTCAATTTTCCCATTTCCCTTTACCTGGGCAAAGTCCCTGACCCTGCGCAAAAGGGCATTGGCTATTCTTGGAGTTCCCCTGCTTCTGCATGCTATTTCACTTGCAGCCTGGGTGTTTATTTGTATATTTAAAATTTTAGCGCTTCTGGTAATTATCTTTTCCAGAATACAGGAATCGTAATACTCCAAATGGCATTGTATTCCGAATCTTGCCCTTAGAGGAGAAGTAAGAAGACCGCTTCTAGTAGTAGCTCCAACAAGAGTAAAAGGATTTAATGTAATCTGAACAGATCTGGCTCCCGGCCCTTTGTCTATCATTATATCAATTTTGAAATCTTCCATGGCGGAATATAAATATTCTTCCACCACAGGAGCAAGCCTGTGTATTTCGTCTATAAATAATACATCCCCCTTTTCAAGTCCCGTAAGCAAACCGGCCAGATCGCCAGGTTTATCCAATACAGGTCCGGAAGTAACTTTCATTGAAACTCCGAGTTCATTTGCTATTATAGTAGCAAGCGTAGTTTTTCCCAAACCGGGAGGTCCGTGCAGCAAAACATGATCGAGAGATTCTCCTCTCATTTTTGCAGCCTGAACAAAAATGCGAAGATTTTCTATTATTTTTTCCTGTCCTGCGAAATTCTCGAAATCCTGCGGTCTTATTATATTTTCCATTTCCTTTTCGGCGGAAATTTCACGCGGATCGAATTTTTCATCTGAGCCTTCCTCCATCATCTCCTATATTTATTACAAATATATACTATTATATTAAATTCATATGATTATTATTATACTTGGTTAATATGTTGATAAGATTTCAAAAAGCAAGATATGTGTATTCTAAACAGGCTTTTTGCTATTTTTTCATTGTTGAAAAACAGGTGAAATAATCGATGGGTAAAATGTGTTAAAAAATTTGCCGTTCTGTATTTTCGGATCATATATTAAAAATATACATGATATGAAATTTTATTTATGAATAAATATGAACAAATAAACTACATCTTTTAAACATAAATTTTCTTACGTTGTTGAAAACTTATTTATTTTTGCAAGACTTATGCAAAAAGAAGGATTAGAGGGCCGTTTTGCTTCTCAGAAGTCTCAGGAAGAGTTAGTAAACTTTATAAAGGACAAAAAATTAAAGAATGCCGTTGTTACCGGTTTATACGGATCTTCTGGAGCCGTTGCTGTTTCTTGTGCCATAAAGTCCGTGGGGAAAGGAGTTTTTATAATAATATCCGAGAATAGGGAAGAGGCTAGATATTTTACCAATGACCTTTATAATATGTTGGGGGAAGACAGTGTGTTTTTTTTCCCGGCATCGGGAGAGAAGCCCGGAAAAATAAGCAGCATAAGGGATTCTTCACGCAAGGTTCAAAGAGCAGCGACTCTTGATGCCGTTAAGGAAAAAGCTGCCGGCGGTTTTAAAGATCCTCTTGTTGTTGTTACATATCCTGAATCAATTGCCGAAAAAGTTCCCGGTATAGAGAATATAAACGGCATGGTAATAAATGTATTCAAGGGTAAGGAAATAAAATTCGATCAGTTTTGTGAAAAACTCGAGAACGCTCATTTCGAAAGAGTTGATTTTGTAGGAGAACCCGGGCAGTTTGCACTAAGGGGCGGGATAATAGATGTATTTTCTTATTCTGACGACAGACCTTACAGAATAGATTTTTTCGGAAATATCGTAGATTCTATTCGTTATTTTGATATAGAGAGCCAGCATACCGTTTCGGAAGTAGAAAAAGTTGAAATTTTTCCTAATATATTCGATAATAATACCGACGACAGTAAAGTCTCTTTTTTTGAATATGCCGGGAATAATTGCACCGTAGTGCTTGATAATGTTTCCGATATTCTGGGAAGCGATTTCGAAGATCAGATGGATGAAATAGGTAATAGAAAAAAACTATTTTTAGAAAATATATCGGTTACCGCATATAAGGATTTCTTTTCATCCATAGGTAACGATTTTATCAAAATAAGGTTTGAAACTTCGCTGCAACCAAAATTTAATAAGAATTTCGAATTTTTACAGAATGATGTAAAGGAAAAGGTAGACAAAGGATACGAAGTTTTTATAAGCAGCGATAATCCCAAGCAAATAGAGAGGCTTAAAAGTATATTTTCATATAACGAAGGAAAATCGGATGTTTCGGTTCCACGTTTCAGGGAGATTCCGAAATCTTTCGAAGGCGGGTTTGTGGATAAATCTTCGGGAATTTGTTTGTATACCGATCATCAGATATTTGACAGATATCAGAAGGTTAAGATAAAAAGAGAGGTAGAGAGGAGCGAAAGGCTTACTCTTAATGAACTCAGCGAATATAAAATAGGAGATTATGTAGTTCATATCAATTATGGAGTAGGAGTTTTCGGAGGATTGGTAAACACGAAGGTTAACGGAAAGATTCAGGAAGCAATAAAACTTATATATAAGGATAATGATGTAGTGCTTGTTTCTATTCACGGCATTCACAGGATCTCTAAGTATAAATCCAAGGACAGTGCTCCTCCGAAAATATACAGACTGGGAAGCGGAGCATGGCAGAATCTTAAGAACAAAACAAAAAGCAAGGTAAAGGATATTGCCCGTGACTTGATAAAATTATATGCCGAAAGACGAGCATCAAAGGGCTTTGCTTTTTCTCCGGACAATTATATGCTGGAGGAACTGGAGTCTTCTTTCATATTTGAGGATACTCCTGATCAGATTAAGGCAAATCAGGCTGTTAAGGAGGATATGGAAAAGGAATATCCTATGGACAGGCTAATTTGCGGAGATGTAGGTTTTGGAAAGACGGAAATAGCAATAAGGGCGGCATTTAAGGCTGTTTGTGACAATAAACAGGTAGCAGTTCTTGTCCCTACTACCATTCTGGCCCTTCAGCATTATAATACATTTTGTTCCAGATTAAAGGATTTCCCATGTAATATAGAACTTCTAAGTCGTGTAAGAAATTCTTCCGAAGTAAAGGAAATTTTTCAAAAACTGGATTCTGGAAAAATAGATATTATTATAGGAACTCACAAATTACTGAATAAGGCTGTTAAATTTAAGGATTTGGGTCTGCTTGTAATAGACGAGGAACAAAAATTCGGAGTATCCGCCAAGGAAAAATTAAGGCATCTTAAGAACTCTGTTGATACCCTTACTCTTACTGCAACTCCAATTCCGAGGACATTGCAGTTCTCTTTGCTTGGAGCCAGGGATTTGTCTATAATAAATACGCCGCCTCCAAACAGATTGCCGGTACAGACGGAAATAACCGGATTCGACGAAAATAATATTCGTGATATAATAAACTTCGAACTCGAAAGAGGGGGGCAGGTCTTTTTTGTTCACAACAAGGTTTCGGATATAGAAAACATAGCTACCATGCTGGGGAAAATCTGTCGCGGTGCAAAAATAGTAGTAGGACACGGGCAGATGGATCCCAAAATTCTGGAGAAACGGTTATTGGATTTTATTTCGGGTGATTATGATATTTTGGTTTCTACATCAATTGTAGAAAACGGGATAGATATACCAAATGCCAATACTATTATAATAGATCAGGGACAGAATTTTGGCTTGAGTGATTTACATCAGTTGCGAGGCAGGGTAGGGCGTTCTAACGTGAAGGCGTTTTGCTATCTCATAGTTCCTCCCGTATCTTCATTGCCGGATGATGCAAGAAAACGTTTAAAAGCCATAGAAGCTTTTTCGGATCTTGGAAGCGGCTTTAATATTGCAATGCAGGATCTGGACATAAGGGGCGCAGGGAATCTTTTGGGAGGGGAACAAAGCGGATTTATCGCTGACATGGGTTTTGAAACCTATCAGAAAATATTATCAGAAGCTTTTTCTGAAATAAAACAGGAAGAGTACGGCAGGGAATTGGGGAACAATGATATTAAGCAGCGCAAAGCAGACGGAAACAGGAAGATTTTCGAAGATTCCCTAAAAGAACAAAACAGAGGTCCTTTTATAAGCGATTGTTATATAGATACCGATTTCGAATTGCTCATACCAAGCTCGTATATTCCTCAAACAGCCGAGAAAATACGTCTGTACAAAGAGTTGGACTCAATGGAAAACGAGAAGGATATTATAAAATTCAGGGATGATCTTTCAGACAGATTCGGACCTTTGCCAGAACAGGTAGAGCAATTGACATATATAGTAAGATTGAGACATGATGCGGTAAGACTGGGATTTGAAAAGATAATTTTGAAGAATGGCATAATGCTTGATTATTTTGTGTCCAATCAGGAATCTCCGTACTATAAGAGCAGTGTTTTTTCCGGTATTCTGAATTTTGTAAACGGGCATCCCAACGATTTTCTTGTAAAACAGCAGCACGGAAAATTATTCCTCAGGAGTGAAAATATAAATAATGTACGAAAGGCTTATGAAATAGTCCATTCCATGTATAATGCAATGAATGATATAAAACAGGAGATATTATGAAAAATTTTGTTATTGACGTAGGAAACTCCAATTGTAAGATAGCGTATGAAAAAGGCGGGATCCTAGAAGAAATAAGGAAAAGCGCCCAATTCAATATAGCTGATTTTATTATAAATAATCTTAAGGATGAAGAAGCCGATGTTATAGTTTTGTCAAATGTAAGGGAGGAAAACAAGATACTGGAAAGGAAACTTGCCGAATTTTGCCGTAAACTTGTTGTCCTGGGTCCCGAAACCGAGTTGCCTTTAAATTTAAGATATAAATTCGATGCAACTGAAATGGGGGGTGACCGTATTGCGGGGATATTGGGAATGGCAATGATGTTTCCCGGAGAAAATTTATTAAAATTCGACTTCGGAACAGCTCTCACCGTGGATTTTTTGGATAAGTCCGACCTCGTTCTCGGAGGAAATATATCTCTGGGGTTCAGGAGCAGGTTCAGGGGCCTTAATAATTTTACAAAACGCCTTCCACTAATAATGCCGGACAAGACTTATCCCGAAATAGGAGTATCTACCAACAGTGCTCTGACGGCAGGAGTAGTTTTGGGTATAATATTTGAGATAGAGGGTTATATAAATAGATATCCAGATTATAAAGTTGTTTTTACCGGGGGGGATTCGATTTATTTTGCTAAAAAAATGAAAAGTCCCATCTTTGTAGTTCCTAATCTCGTTATGATTGGATTAGCGCAAATTGCGGAATATTATGCAAATAAAAAATAAGATAAGCGGCATTATCCTTCTTTTGTCGTTGATGTTGATTGCCGTATCGTCTCAGGCACAGAATACGGACGCATTGGGGACGTATACACCTTATTCCCTTTTTGGAATAGGAGATCTGGCTAACGAGGGAACAAGCGTTAATTCGGCCATGGGAGGAATAGGGACTGGATTAAGGACAAGAAGGTTTATAAATTACCTTAATCCTGCTTCTATAACGGAAAGGGATACCCTGTCTTTCATGATGGATTTCGGATTACTGCAAAGGAACATATATAATTCGGACGGTAATGTACATTCTGCATATAATACATATAATATGCAAAATATAGTATTTACAGCTCCAATTTACAGGAAGTCTGCCATTATCGTAGGTATAGCTCCTTACAGCAATATCGGTTATAAGTTCGAATCCACGGGGACTGATAAGGATCATGTACTTTCATACGGAGATATAAGATACAGGAAATACGGAGAAGGAAGTATAAATAATCTTTTTGTCGGCGGCGCAATGAATTTTCTACATAATTTTTCATTCGGTGCGGAAATGGTCTATTATTTCGGTGCGCTCGACAGATATTCCAATATAGAATTCAATTCCGAAAGTTCGCTGAGAAATTTAGTTACAGGTTGGGATTATGCCGTAAATTCGGTTTCCGGACGTTTCGGTCTGCAATATTTCAATACTTTGAAAAAACGCAGGGATTTGAAATTTACGGCCGGAATTTCCTATAGTCTGAAATCTAGACTGTCCGGGGACATGACACAATTTGCATATGCCGAAAATACTGCCGGGACTGATACGATAAGGCATATTACCTATAATTCGAAGATGGAGATTCCCGGGAAAATATCGGTAGGCGTTTCCCTTAGCAAGATGGACACGTTATCGAGAACGGACATATGGACTTTGGGGTTTGATTATACCAGACAGGATTGGTCGAATTCTAATTTTCTGGCAACTCCAGGAGTGGATTTCAATCCGAACGTGGAATCTTCCTACAGATTGGGGTTCTCATATACTCCAAATATAAATGATATAAGATATTATAGAAAAAGGATGACATATCGTGTGGGAACATATTATAAAACATCCTATATAAGAGTGGGGAACAATGACGTACATGCTTTCGGAATAACATTCGGAGCAACTTTCCCAATATCGAAAATAAATAATGTCATAAATTTTGCAGTGGATGTCGGACAGAGAGGTTCTACTAAAAACGGCATGATTAGAGAAAGATATGTTAACTTTGTACTGAATTTCAGTCTATACGATATATGGTTCATAAAACGCAAATACAGATAAAAAAATAAAAAACAATTAAAAGGATTATGAAAAAGATAAGCATCGTTTTAAGTGTCTTTGTGTCTCTTATGCTTGTCGGTACTGTTTCCTTTGCACAGGGAAGATTTGGAAAAGATAGTGCCGATTGTGTAAATTACTTGAATTTTTACCGTGATTATTTCAGGCAGAAAAATTATAAGGAAGCTGCTCCTCTTTGGGCAAAAGCATTGAAATATTGTCCTCCGACTGCCTCTCAGTACCTGTATATTCATGGACAGAAGATCCTTAAATACAAAATAGCTAATTATTCCGGGGCGCAGGAAGGGAAGGAAAAGCTTATAGATTCGCTGTTGATGTTAAGCCGTATACGTGCGGAATATTATCCGAAATATAAGGTAAAGGCAGAGGAAAACTATGTGTTTGATCTTGTTGAATATAGACCGGAGAACGATAGCCAAATATTTTCCGTGCTCGACAGCGTAATAAACGAAGCCGGAGAAGAGATAAATCCCGATATTCTTGTATTCAAAATGCAAAGAGCCATAAAAATGTACAAAAACAAGGAATTGGACGAGGATAAGGTAATAGACGTTTATGGCAAAATTTATCCGATAATGCAGAAACTTACCCAAAAGGAAACCACGGGCAAGGTACGTGAGCATATATTGGCAGCCTCAAAAGTTCTCGACAATGCTTTTATAAGCAGCGGCGTAGCCTCCTGCGACAATCTGGAAAAGATCTTCAAACCCAGGTTTGATGCGGCTGACGGCAATGCGGATATTATAAAGACAATAGCAAAAATACTGTCTGATAACAAATGTACCGACAGTGATTTGTTCCTGAATGCGATAATGTCTCTCGACAGCCTGGAGCCTTCTTCTACCTCGGCTTATATGCTTTATCAGCTGAATAGTCAGAAGGGCCAGTTCAAAGAAGCAATGAAATATCTTGAAAAGGCAATCGAAACATCCACGGAAGGGGAGCAGAAAATAGGAGAGATGGCAATGGAACTGGCTTCATATGCATTTAAGAATGGAGATTTTACGAAAGCTTTTTCAACAGCCAGAAACGTCATTGACAAGTATCCGGCTGAAGAAGGCAAGGCCGATTATCTTATCGCTTCTATTTGGGCTAGTGCAAAATGCAATGGCAACGAAATAGAAAAACGAGCTAAGTACTGGGTTGCCGTAGACTATCTTGTAAAGGCGAAGAAGGCCGATCCAACACTTGCCGACGAATGCAATAATCTTATACATGAATATTCAAGATATTTTCCAAAAACAGAGGATGCGTTCATGTATAATCTTACCGACGGGCAATCTTATAAGATCAACTGTTCGGGTATGTCCGCGTCCACTACGGTACGTACTATAAAGAAATAATGTTTAGGGGCGACACCCATATTAAAAATACGGCTTTGGTAGCAATCTTTTTAGGGATTGCTACCTTTGTCGTCTCTTGTGGGAACAACAGATACGATGGACGTAAAATGGATCTTAATGTTTCCCCAAGGCAGATAGTGAACGATATGTCGGCAGTACAGACTAAAAACGGACATCTTGTAATGCGCATGAGTTCACCGCTCATGCAGCGTTTCAAGAACGATAGTACTGGTATTGCATATGAATTGTTTACCGGAGGGTTCGATGTGTATGCCTATGACGACAACGGACTTTTGGAAACGAAGATCCATTCCGAAAAGGCAAAGCATGTTACCTCAGGAAAAACCGAAAAATGGGAAGCCTACGGACAGGTTGTGGTAACAAATTTTCTAAAGGGCGAGACCATGGTTACCGACACTTTGTACTGGAACAGAGAAAAGAAAAAAATATTTACACCATGTTTCGTTAAAATGTATGATCCTGACGGTTTTATGCAGGGGTATGGAATGGAAAGCGATGAAATGGCCAGGAATGCATATATATTGCATCCTTTTGATAGTTACGGTATAGTAAGGGATTCCAATTCAGCGGCCAAGCCTTATTTGGATACTGTAAATTTCATCGGTCCGGTTTTAAACCGGAATGGTCTAAAATGAAATGGTTCACGTTTACGACATAATAATAACGGTTGCGGCGCTTTTATTGTCGGCGTTGTTTTCTGCTTACGAAATAGCCTTTTTTTCCAGCAATAAGCTGAAAATAGAGATAGATCGCAAGAATAAGAAACGTTATGCCGTAGCAATGAATGAATTCATACAGAATCCCGACAAGCTCATCTCCAGCTTGCTGATGGGAAACAACGTTGCCCTTGTAGTTTACGGGATAGCTGTGGCAAGAATTTTCAATCCCGTAATAGCAAAATACATTACATCCTCCATTGGAGGGATACTTGCGATAGAAACAATTTCCGCAACCATCATAGTCTTGATAACCGCGGAATTTCTGCCCAAGGCTCTGAGCCGCCTGAATCCAAACGGCGTTTTTTCGGCATTGTATATGCCGGTTATATTTTTTCACTGGCTGCTCTTTCCTCTTACATTTATTACATATAAGTTATCTTATTTCATAATGAGGGTTTTCGGACTTGGAGAAAAGAAATCGTTTTCCAGACATGTCTTTAATAAAAGCGATTTGATTCATCTTTCCTCGGAGATTTCTGCTAATCAAAGCGAAGGCGGACACAGTAATGATATGACCATATTCAGGAATGCGCTTAACTTCTCAGAAGTAAAAATAAGAGAATGCATGATCCCCCGGCCCGAGGTTGTTGCCATAGATATAGATAAATCCGTAAAATCATTGTTGAAACTCTTCGTGGATTCCGGATTCTCAAGGATAATGGTTTACGGCGAAAATATAGACGATATTATGGGATATGTTCATTCCAAAGATCTTTTAAAAAAGCATCCTTCAAGCATAAGGGAACTTATGCGTCCGATAGATTTCGTCTCCGAGGAAATGAGTGCCCAAAATCTGCTGGCTTTTCTTACCAAAAATAAAAAATCGGTAGCAGTGGTAAGGGACGAATTCGGAGGGACGGGTGGTATTGTTACTATGGAAGATCTTATTGAAGAAATTTTCGGAAATATAGAAGACGAAATGGACAAGGAAGATCTTTTCGGAAAGAAAATATCTGATGGGGAATATATTTTTTCAGCAAGGAGCGAGGTGAAGGATGTAAACAGAAAATATAATTTACATCTCCCTGAATCAGATGATTATGAAACTATTGCTGGAATGCTTATATCACTTTGCGAAAATATTCCCAAGGAAAAGGATGTAATAAGAATAGCAAATATGAACTTTACGGTTTTAAAGACAGCCCGTAATCGCATAGAAAAGGTAGCATTAAAAATATCAGGCATATGATAAAAAATTGCTATCTTCGCTCCCTAAACTATTGAAATAAATTTAAATATTGATATAAAATGGCAGTTTTAGAGAAGATACGTGTTAAAATGGGCGTTTTCGTATCGCTCCTTATCGGTTTGTCGTTGCTGGCGTTTATTCTGGATCCGGATACTCTGAGATCAACTTTGAGTATGTTTTCTTCAAAGAACGACGTCGGAGAAATGAACGGCAAGGGAATAAATTATCAGGATTATCAAAAGAAAGTGGAATTTTATTCCGACGTTTATCAGATGACTTCCGGAGGAGCTTCTTCGAATTCACAGACGCAGAAGATGATAAACAATACCGCATGGCAGAACGAACTTGCTGAAAGAGTAATGATTCCCGCAGCCGAGAAAGCCGGCTTGTCCATCGGAGACGAAGAAAAACTGGATATGATTGAAGGGAAAAATGTCTCTCCGGTGCTGACGAATGAAATGTTCTTTAAGGATGAGAACGGAAAGTTCGACAGATCCAAGCTTGCCAAATTCATACAGGCTGCACAACAGGATAATTCGGGCAATCTTGCAAAATACTGGTCTTTTCTGGAAGAAAATATGGTTAAGAATCTATATTATGAAAAATACCTGTCTCTTCTTAAAAACAGCGAATATATGCCTCCTTTCGAGCTTGCCAGAACGATACAGGAAAATAATACTACATATAGTGTTAGTTTCGTAATGCTTCCGTTCGGATTTGCACCCGATACGACCATAAAGGTTTCTGATTCCGAAATAGAAAAATACTATTCTGAACATAAGAATGCTTTCCGTCAGCCTGCAAGCAGGGATGCCGAGTATGTAGTCTTTAAGGTAGTTCCTTCGGATGAGGATGATGCCGTAACTGAAAAATCCGTAAATAAGGTTTTCGATAAGTTCTCGGCTACTCCTGCAAGTGACATGAAACTATTCCTTGCCCACAATTCGGATCAGCCGTTTAATGATTATTATTATAAGAAGGGAGAATTAAAGTCGACATCTAAAGTTCTGGATGATTTTGCTTTCTCTTCCAGGGAGGGTGAAATAATGCCGGTGACCAAAATCAAAAACTTTTATATGACGGCTAAGATAACGGATATAAGGGAAATGCCTGATTCCGTTTTTCTTAAACATATACTTCTTCAGGGTAAGGATGTTTCGAAGGCGGACAGTCTGGTAAATGTTCTTAAGCATGGCGGGAATTTTACAAAGCTTGCCGAGCAATATTCAGCCGATAAGAATACAAAAGTTGCTGAAATAGGAGATTTGGGATGGGTTACTGAAAATTATAACATCCCCGGATTCGAGAGTGTCTTTACAGCTTCTAAGAACAGTCCCATGATATTGAAATCAAGATACGGAACCCATATCGTAGAAGTGGTAAAGGCAACGAAACCTTTGAAAAAAGTCCAGATGGCTTTGCTGGTAAGGGAATCCATACCAAGCAAACAGACTTATTCGGAATATTATTCCAGGGCTAATTCACTTGTAGTTGCAAGCAACGGTAAACTTGCCGATTTCAGGAATGCCGTGCGTAAAGAAAAACTTGATATAATGCCGGTCGTAAGACTTCTTCCGTCTTCGCGTGAAATAAAAGGTTATGAAAATTCCAGCGAAGTAGCAAGATGGATTTTCGAGCATAAGCCGGGATCTGTTTCACCTATAATTACCATAGATAATAAATATTTCTTTGTTACCGCAGTTACCGGAATTCATAAAGAAGGAGTTGCCTCCTTAAATGAAATTAAAAGGCAGATATCGAATATAGTTTCCATGCAGAAGAAAGGCGAGAAACTTGCCGAGAGATGCAAGGATTCAGTTAAGAATGCCACCACTATAGAAGCAGTTGCGGAAAAACTCGGAACCACGGTAAACAAACAATCCGATATTACATTCGCTTCGCTGAATTCCAGACAATTTGATCCTAAATTCGTAGGTGCGGTTGCAGCCGCTTCTCAGAACAAGCTGGAAGGACCTGTAGTAGGTCAAGTGGGTGTATATTTCTTTACTGTTACCGGTAAGGAAACAGGGGCTTTCTATACTGAAAAAGATGCAAAGCAGCAGCAGGCTCGTGATTTTGCAAATATGTCAAGATACGTTACTGCCGTGCTTGCAGAAGAAGCTCAGGTAAAGGATATGAGGTATAGATTTTATTAGAACAGTCCCCTTATCATTATTACCGCAACTATCACCGGTGCTATATATTTGATCGTATAATATACGCCGGTTACGTAAATTGGATTTATTTTCCTTTTTCCATTGTTTGAGAGGGCATTCGTTACGGTGCCCTTTTTCATTTTCCATCCTACGAAGATTACCGTAAGAAGAGCCGTCGTGGTCATGAAAATATTGGAAGAAGAGAAATCGAATAGATCGAAGAGATCTTTTCCGAAAATATGGATATTTTTTAGCAATCCTTCCGAAAGGGAACAGAGTATGCCGGTTACCGTAATTACCGAAAGACAGATTTTAACGGCTGTTTTTCTTTTTATCTTAAATTCTTCGAGTATGAATGTTACCGGAACTTCCAGAATTGAAATTGAAGATGTTATAGCCGCCAGAAAAATCGAAAAGAAAAATAAGGTTGCGAACAATGTTCCTAAGGGCATATGGCTGAAAATATACGGTAATGTAACAAATACCAGCCCGGGGCCCTGTGACGGTGAAATTCCGTATGCAAAAACGGCGGGCATTATTGCCATGCCTGCCAGTATTGCAAATAGAGTGTCGGCTGTTGCCGTATATATGCAGGTGGGGACCACGTAGCTTTTTTCTTTTATATATGAAGCATAGGTCAGCATCGTTCCGCATCCCAGACTAAGAGAAAAAAACGATTGCCCTATGGCAGCAAGAAAAGTGTGCGGGGTAACTTTCGAAAAGTCGGGATAAAACAAAAATTTAAGACCTGCGCCTGCTCCCGGTAGTGTCATAGACCATATTGCTATGAACATTACCATTATAATAAGAAGCGGCATTATTATTTTCGAAAATTTTTCTATTCCGTTTTTTATTCCGCTTGTAACTACCCATCCGTTTAAAAACAGGTATAAAAAGAGGAACAGCAGAGGTTCGTATTTTCCGGATACGAAGTTTGTAAACATGGCCGAATAATCTGCCGACGGTGATTCCAGCTGCAGGGTAACGGCTTTTAAAAGATAATACAGCGACCAGCCTCCTACTACGCAGTAAAAGGAAAGTATCAAAAAAGGAGATATTGCTGCAAGGATTCCTACGATGCCCCAGTGGGATGACGGTGCCAGTTTTTTGAAAGCTCTGAAGGTATTGGCTTTGCTTATGCGCCCCACAAGATATTCGCTGAAAAATATAGGAAGAGTTATGAATATGATCAGTACGATGTATATTATGATGAAAGCCGCGCCTCCGTTTGTTCCTACGAGGTAAGGGAATCTCCACATGTTGCCTAGCCCTATGGCGGAGCCGGCCATTGCAACCAATGCACCGAACTGGCTGCCGAAACTATCGCGGTCGTTCATTTTCTGGAAAGAATTTGGAATCGGAAGGAAATATTATTTTCCGTATCATGTATCAACGGTTCTTCCGAACTCTTTTTCCATATCAGCGGGTCGATATACGGAAAGAAGGCATCTGCTCCGGGTGCCTTTGCGAATATTCTCGTTATATATAATTTATTTGCATGATCAAGTGCGGCTGCAAATAGCTGTGTCCCTCCAATTGCGAATATTTCTTCGTCCGAGGTAGCTGCTTTTTTTAAAATTCCGGAAAGATCATTTTCGAATGTTATTCCGGTGTCACTTCCCTTCGGATATTTTTCCGATATAGCGGAAAAAACTGTCGGGTTTCTTGTTAAAACTATGTTTTGTCTGTGGGGCAGCGGTTTGCCTATGGATTCGAACGTTTTTCTCCCCATTATAACGGTATGCCCGGAAGTCTTTCTTTTAAAATATTTAAGGTCATCGGACAAGTGCCATAAAAGATTGTTCTTTTTTCCTATGGCGTTATCGTCTGCCATAGCTACGATTATGGAAAGCATTGTTTTTATTTATGTTTAATAAGGGATTCCAAATAAGTTTTAAACTGCTACCGGCGCCTTTATGCCGGGATAAGGATCGTAACCCGTGAGTTCGAAATCTTCATATGAAAAATCGAAAATGCTTTTTTGATTGCCTTTGATTTTCATTTCGGGCAACTTCCGCGGTGTCCTGGAAAGTTGTGTGCGGACCTGTTCTAAATGATTGAGGTATATATGGGTATCGCCAGTTGTATGGATGAATTCGCCAGGCTCGTAACCGCATACTTTTGCAACCATCATGGTTAATAGTGCATAAGAGGCTATATTAAATGGTACTCCAAGGAATACGTCAGCGCTTCGCTGGTAGAGCTGGCATGAGAGTTTGTTCCCGGCTACGTAGAATTGAAATAGCGTATGGCAGGGAGGTAAAGCCATATTTCTTATATCGGCAACATTCCATGCTGAAATTATCAGTCTTCTGGATTCGGGATGAGTTTTTATTTGTTCCATAAGTTCGGCCAACTGATCTATCTCACGGCCGTCAGCAGTTTTCCAGTGTCTCCATTGTGCTCCGTAGACCGGCCCCAGATTGCCATTCTCATCCGCCCATTCGTCCCATATGGAAACTCCGTGGTCATTCAGATATTTTATATTTGTATCACCCTTTATGAACCATAGTAATTCGTAAATAATAGACTTAAGATGCACTTTTTTCGTAGTAAGAAGAGGAAAACCCTTTTGCAGGTCGAAACGCATCTGATATCCGAATATGCTTTTTGTTCCGGTTCCCGTCCTGTCCTGTTTTACGGTACCGTCTTTCATTATTTTGTCCAGAAGTTGGAGGTATTGTAGCATTTTTTGTTTTATTATGTAGCAAAAATAATAATTTTTAATAGTCCGGACCATATAATTTTAGAATTACGGGTAAATGGTCACTTATGCCTCCAAGGTATCTTGGCCCTGAATATGTGCGTCTTGGCTTTATTCCCAGGAAGGAATCGTCGTGTTCCAGAAGGAAATCCGGGGCAAATATTTCCATGCCGCCTTTTTTGCAGTAAATCCACAGGAAAGGGACTCTGTCCTTATTCCTGTTTAAAAGGAGATTCGGCGATACTATAAACTGATCTATTCTTTCCCAGTTCCCCCTGTATTTATGAGAGCCCTCTATTTTTCCGAACCTCGACAGCTTTCCTCCCGTTACTTTTGCGCAGGGAGCCATATTGTGCAATCCGTGCAGATTGCCTGCGGCTTTAGAATGGGGGGAATCGTTGAAATCACCCATTATAACAAGACGCGCTCTTTTGTCCGCCATACGTATGGAGTCCACGAGTTTTTCCGTGAGCATGGAAACCGACATCCTCTTTTTGTACGAGGCTCGCGCTCCTCCGAACTTGGAAGGCCAGTGTACTACGATGCAGTGCAGGGTATCCATCGAGCGTACGAGCCCTTTTACGTATAGTATCTGTCTTGTCTTAGCTATCGAGTCCGGAATTGTAATGAATCTTACCTTTATGGGCCGGAAGATTTTTCCTCTATACAGCATTGCTGCATCTATGCCTCTTTTGTCGGGGGAGTCCCTGTGTATTATTTCATATCCTGCCCCTGCTATGGCGGTATTTTCCGCAAGCTGTTTTAGAACGAAATGATTTTCCACTTCTGCCATTCCTATTACAGCCGGAAAAACGCCGTAGCGATCCTTTACGAGCAAGATCGTTTTTGCGATGCCGTCGCGTTTCCTGCAGAATTTTTTCCATGTCCATCCCCGCTTCCCGCGCGGAGTAAATTCTTCGTCCGCCGTGTGCGGATCGTCGAAGCTGTCGAAATAATTTTCCACGTTCCAAAACATTACAAGAAGAAGCAGTATTTCTTTCATCTTGTAAAAATAATGCTTCTAATGGTCTATGTAGTCCGTCTGTGGCAAATAAAAATATATAATCGTAAAATTTTGAATAACTTTGGGGTCCATTAAAAATTTTTGAGAAATGTCTTTGAATTGCGGTATCGTGGGATTGCCTAACGTAGGCAAATCAACTCTTTTTAATTGTATTGGATCGGGGAAGGCGCAGGCTGCCAATTTCCCTTTTTGCACTATAGAACCGAATATAGGATCAACGAATGTTCCTGACGACAGACTTACGGTGCTTGCCAAAATGGTTGAGCCTGCAAGGGTAGTGCCCGCTACGGTCGAGATAGTGGATATAGCCGGACTGGTAAAGGGGGCGAGTAAAGGGGAAGGTCTTGGTAATCAATTTCTTGCAAATATAAGGGAAACCGATGCCATATTGCATGTCCTGCGCTGTTTCGATGATCCCAATGTTGTTCATGTTAACGGTACTGTTGATCCGGTGAGGGATAAGGAAATAATAGATACCGAATTGCAGCTCAAGGATCTGGAAACCGTGGAAAGTCGTCTGGCCAAATCCCGGAAGCAGGCGCAGACCGGAGGTGACAAGCAGGCGAAAAAATTATGCGAAGTCCTGGAACTTTACAGATCTGCATTATCTGAGGGGAAATCGGCAAGAACTGTAATATTGGAAAACGAAGAAGATATTAAAATAGCAAAGGATCTGTTCCTGCTTACCAACAAACCCGTTTTGTACGTCTGCAACGTTGATGAAAATAGTGCGAAAGACGGAAATAAATATGTGCAGCAGGTAAGGGATGCCGTAAAGGGTGAGAATGCGGGGATACTTGTAATTGCTGCAAAAATTGAATCCGAAATAGCCGAGCTCGAGACTTTTGAAGAGAGGCAAATGTTTCTTAATGAAATAGGACTGGAAAAGTCGGGAGTGGAAAGGCTTATTAGAAGCGCATATACTCTTCTTGATCTTGAGACTTTCTTTACGGAAGGAAAAGACGAAGTCCGCGCCTGGACTTTCAGCAAGGGGAATAAGGCACCACAGGCAGCAGGTGTTATACATACGGATTTTGAAAAGGGATTTATCCGTGCTGAAGTGATAAAATATGACGATTTTGTAAAATACGGTTCTGAATCGGCATGCCGCAATGCCGGCAGGCTTGCTACAGAAGGAAAGGATTATATCGTGCAGGACGGCGATATAATGCACTTCCTCTTTAATGTATAGAAGTACAGGTTATCTGCGTCTATCAGGCTTCAATTGCGGCCGTACGTTTGCGTTTGCCGGATATTCCTGCCGCAATGCATCCGAGCAGCCACAGGATTATGAGGATTGAAGCCGTCTTTGATATCGTTTCTCCCGTAGAAAAGCTTTTGGGCTCGAAGGAAAACTCTATTTCGCCTTTTCCGGCCGGAAGAGCGAGTCCTCTGAGTATATAGTCGGCCCTGAATATATTAAGTTTCCTTGCCTTTCCGTCGTCCGTTTTTAACATTGCGTTCCATCCCGGTTCATAATATACTTCGCTGAAAACCGCAATGCGGGGCGACCGGCTATCGTATTTATATTTAAGGATGTTCGGAGAGTATGACGACAGATATATCAACGAACCTTCACTATCGCCCGTTCCAATATCTTTCTTATCATAAAACGAACCCAGATATTTGTCATTTGCGAATTTTTCATTTATTACGCATTCTTTGGACGGATCACATGTAAGTAAATTGGTCATTTCATGATTTGCATCGGGCGCCTTTATTAATTTATCTGCGAACCAGGCATTTCCAAAAGCATATTTATTTCTTAGCGGCGGATAATTTCCGTTTATGATTATGTATTTCGTATTCAGCATGGACAATACGTGTTCGTACGGAAGCGAATCTTCCGCTCCCTTGAGAGTTCTTGTATTTTTAAGCCCGTTGGATATGGAATTGATTTCGGGAGTAAGGCAGAAATCTATTATATCCTGATAACGCTGCAGTTTTGCAGGGCTGTATCCGCCTATTGTTTTGTGGTAATAACTGGAGTAGGAATTGTTGAAAGGATCTATGCTGAGATCCAGAACCCTGTAGTCAGGATCTCCGTCCTTAAGAATCATTTTGTCTGCAGGACGTTCGGCTACGGCTTTTCTGAATTCCCTTTTGGTTACGAAATGCGAATCGTTCAAATACCTTTTATCTATCGTCCACATGTCTATCAGAACCAGTGCCGATAGTATTATGGCGGCATTGCTGCCGGTTATTTTCTTAATATATCCCAGCCATAATGTTCCGGCTGCGAGGAGAATGAAGATCATGCTTCTGAAGGCATCGCTGCGCAGAAGGGCTATTCTGTCCTCGGAAAGGGCTGAAGCTATGGCTCCGGGAAGTCCGGCATCGCCATCGGATGTGAAATTACCTGCAATGGAGGGGAACAGGACCATAAGGAGACATATTCCTGCGGTTATTCCGATAGCCCACCCGAATCCGGAAGTCGTTTTTTTCTTGTCGGCCGAAGGCGCTTTGCAGAGCAGTTTGTCGGCCGTCAGCACGGCCATTATGGGCAGAAGGAACTGCAGCGATACGAGAATCATGGAAACCGTCCTGAATTTGTTGTATAGTGGTGCATATTTGAAGAAAAATTCAGAAACGGGCATCATATGGTATCCCCATGCAAGGAATAAGACGAGCAGTCCGGTTGCCGATATCCACCATTTGAGTCCTCCTTTAAGGACGAAGAATCCCAGCACGAACAGAAATATTATTATTGCGCCCATGTACATGGGGCCCGCCGTAAATGGTTGCGGTCCCCAGTAAAGAGGAAGATGTCCCATTATGTCTCCGGTGCGATATCCGTTTGCCTTCAATGCCTTATATGTAGCGGAATTCTCGTTCAGACTGCCGGAAGAAGCCCCTCCCTTAAGGTTAGGTATAAGCATGTTCAGAGATTCCCCTATACCGTATGACCATTGAGTTGCATATTTAAGATCCAGGCCCTTTCGTTTTACCGTTCCTGTCGGTGCCGGCGTATCCCCCCTGCCGTTTAAAGAAAGTTCCGATCCTCCGCGCATGGAATGTCCGGAATATTCGTATGTCGGAAGGAGATGATTCATATTTAAAGCTATGCCTATGATTCCGGCTGCCAGGATAATGGCTGATGTCTTTGCAAATCCGGGTATCTTCTTGTTTTTAACTGCCTCTATGAATTTCCAGATGGCATAGCCGAAGACTATTATCGCCAGGTAATATGTAATCTGCGGATGATTTGCCTTTATCTGAAAACTTAGTGCAAGGGCAAAAAACAACCCCGACACCAGCGTCCCTTTTTTATATGCGTATACGATCGCCGCCAGAACCCATGGAGCAAAGGCTATGGCCATCATTTTTGTGTTGTGTCCGACCTGTATTATCTGCATGTTGTATGAGCAGAAAGTTACGGCTATTGCTCCAAGTATGGCCAAGTATATGTTTATCCCGAATGCCAGAAATAGCAGGAATGCTCCTATCATGGATATTATAAGATAGCTTGCAGGACGTTTGCCTATGAACAGCAGATCGTAAATATACTTTGTAATATCGCCCTTGTATATGACGGATATTGTTGTCGCCGGCATTCCTCCGAACATGGAATTCGTCCATAATGCCCTTTCGCCCGGATGGCTGTCGTTATAGCTTGTTATTTCGTGCGACATGCCGAGCCAGCTGGAAATATCAGACTGATTGACGACCTTTCCGGAGAGCGTCTGAGGGGCATAGGAATAAGCGATTGCAATAAATGCAGCTATTGCAAGGATATATGGAAGTATTTTCTTTAAATCGAATTTATTTTTCATGATTTTTTTCCGTTAGATTGAAAAGAAGTTCTGCAAGTTCTCCCGTAAGAGTTATTCTGGAGAATTTGGAAGAAGCGGGGCCGGCCTTTTGATTTTCATTGTTATAATTTCCGGTATTTTCTGATTCCGCAAGGAATTCATCATAAGATTTATCTATAGCTGCTCTTATGCCCTCCCTGTTGTCCCAGTCGCATATTTTACCCGATCCTGTTTCAGCGAGCGCTCCTGCAAGTTCACCGTCTTCGGGGCCGAAAGCCAGAATCTTTGAACCGGCTGCAAGATATTCGAAAAATTTCCCCGTCAAGATAGCTGCCGATTCAGGTTCCTTCCTTAAGGGAAGCAGCAGCAGCGAGGCCTTTTTCTGCCATATTATGGCTTCAGAATGGGATACATACCCCCTGTCCGAAAAATTTTTTTCCAGTCCGTTCTTTTTTATATCACTATAAATACTCTCATCGGTTTGTCCCATAACCACTATCCGCAGATTTACGGCAAATTTGCCGTCCGTTGCGGCCTTTTTCCCGAGTTCTTCCCATAAAACGTCGGGGTTACCGTCGTTTACCAGAATTCCGGTATGTACGATAGTAAAGCATGTATTATCGCGGGAGATGCCCGATGCTCCCTTAAAGTCTCCGGGATCGTAGCCGTTTGTTATTACCTTTATGGGTGTGGATGTCCGTTTTGCAAAATCGGACTTCATTTTTTCGGAAACAACAATTAAGGATGAAGCGTCGTCAATAACCTTCTGCTCCAGTTTCAAATGTTTGCGTCTGGCAGGTCCGGTTAGTTTCAGATGTTTGAAATAGAAGACTTCCGTCCACGGATCCCTGAAATCGGCTATCCATGGGATATGCGTTTTAATATGCAGCTTGTGCCCTATCAGATGCATCGAATGCGGCGGCCCGGTAGTTATTATGGCATCCACAGGATGCCTTGCAAGGTATTTGTACAGATATTTCACCGACGGTCTTATCCACCAGCATCTCGGGTCCGGAATGAAGAAATTTCCCCGTATGAACAACGAAATTTTTCCGGTGAGAGACAAATGTGCACTGTCTGCTACTATATTGGCTTTTATAAATTTTCCGCCGCTTTTTCCGTTTCCCGACTTTTTGCCCGTGAATATTTTGTAGAGGCTATAGGGTTCGGTTATCTTGTGTTTTATTATTATAGTCCCCGGAAGTATGTCTTTTTCCAGATCGGGATCTTCCGCATTAACTTCAGGATTTGACGGCGTATATATAACGGGTTCCCATCCGAATTCATGCAGGTATTTCGAAAATTTCAGCCAGCGCTGTACCCCGGAACCTCCGGAAGGCGGCCAGTAGTATGTGATTACAAGAACCTGTTTCACTTTGCGGAGAAATTGAGTTTCATATTCGTCACTTAATAAGATATTTGTAAAGTACTGCATCCACATCCTTATGGAAAGTAAGGAAATAGTTCTCGTATCTTTCATCTATTCCGTTGGTTATAACAACAAAACCGAAATGTTCCGCAGGATCGAAGAAGAAAGATGAATAAACTCCGTATGCGCTTCCCGTATGTCCTGTCATTATCTTGCCGGGGAGCACCTGTCCGGTTATTTCCAGAGCCAGACCGTATTTATCTCCGCTTTCAGTGGAATCCGCCTGCACGCTTTGCATTATCCTGGAACTATTTTCCGAAAGGATCCTTACATTTCCTTCCGATCCATTATTCATGTGCATTATCATTATTTTTGCCAGTCCGGATGCAGAAATTTTCATGCCTCCGGTAGGAGAGAAGACCGGCGTGGAAAATCCCATCTTGTAATCGGCGATTTCCCTGCGGCGCGGTGCATAAGCTTCGGGGCTGTATTCGAATTTACATGTCCGGTGGTTATAATGGTAAAGCTTTACGAATTTGGAAGAATCAAGTGAATTTACGTCATAGCCTCCGTAAATGCCAAGAGGGGTTAGTATGTGGTTGACTATATATTTATCGAATCTTTCTCCGCTTACCCGTTCCAGTATCGTGCCGAGCATGTTGAATCCGAGATTGCAGTATTCGTACCTGCTGCCAGGTCTGTAATCGTTATATGCGTTTTGCCAGTTTGCGGTGGAATCCGGATCTATTACATTCAGGCTGAAATATCCGTTTTTATCATTAAGGCTAGAAGTATGTGAAAGAAGCATCCTTACGGTTATCGTATCGTTCGGGTATTTGGGATTACGGACTCTGAATCCAACCAGTTCCGAAACATCTTCGTTGAGGTTTATCTTTCCCTTTTCAACCTGCTGCATGAGAGCCGTTGCAGTAAATTGTTTGGATATGGATGCTATCCTGAAGAGGTCGTCCCCCTTAAGCGGGATCTTATTTTCAAGATCATTGTAGCCGAAATATCCCTGATAAAAGATAGAACTGTCCTTTACGGCAACTACGGCCAGTCCTATGGCTTTGTTGGCAATCATGGTCTTTTTCAGTTCTTTTTCCATTTTTCTTATGTTATGATTTCCCCCGCATCCCGTTAAGGAAAAGGCTGCTGCCGAAATCATAAGAACCTTTATGCTCCTGAAGATTTTCATACCATTGATTTTTATTATCGTAGATTACAAAGATAATTATTTGAAACAAAAATATTGTACTTTTGTTTTTATGAAAAAAGAGGGAGAAAGCGTAGATACACCGCTGATAAGGCAATATTTTAAGGTGAAATCGGAACATCCGGAAGCCTTGCTTTTATTCAGGGTCGGCGATTTCTACGAGACGTACGGAGATGATGCGGCGATTTCAAGCAAGGTTCTGGGGATTGTCTTAACCCGCAGGGCCAATGGGCCGGGCCAATATATAGAGCTGGCCGGTTTTCCTCATCATGCGATAGAATCATATCTTCCCAAGCTTATAAGAGCAGGATATAAGGTTGCCGTATGCGATCAGCTTGAGGATCCCAAACTTGCGAAAAAGCTTGTGAAAAGAGGAATAACCGAACTTGTCACTCCGGGCATAGCATATAGCGAGAATATTCTTAACCAAAGGGAAAACAATTTCCTTTGTGCCGTTTATTTTGAAAAGGACAGAGGTGGTGTTGCTTTTTTGGATATTTCTACCGGAACATTCAGGGTTTCTCAGGGGGCTCTGGATTATCTGGGTGTTCTTCTGGCTGATTTCGCTCCAAGGGAAGTGGTTCTTCGCAAAGGATATGAAAAGGGGTTTTCTGAAAAATTCGGAGATAAATTTTACATATCTGTTATGGACGAATGGGCCTTCGTTCCAGAGGCTTGCGAGGAAAAACTTAAGAAACAGTTCGATATAGATACTCTTAAAGGATTCGGTATAAGCGATATGCCTCTTGCCGTAACTGCTGCGGGTGCTGTCCTTTTTTATCTCGAGCAAAACAGGAATTCCGGATTGTCTCAGATATGTTCCATTTCCAGAATAGATGAAGGCAGTTTCGTATGGATGGATAAGTTTACCATACGCAATCTGGAAATTTTTTCTCCTGCAGGTTCTCCGGACGGAGTCTCGCTTATTCAGGTGATGGACCGCTGTGTCTCTCCTCCTGGTGCAAGATTGTTGCGGAGCTGGATATCCATGCCTCTTAAGGATATAAAGGCTCTCGACGGGAGATTGTCGGTAGTAGAGTATTTTGTAAGGGAAAGGAATAAATGCGATAACGTAAGGACGCTTTTAAGTAATGTCGGGGATCTGGAGCGTATAACGGCCAGAGCTGCGGCTGGCAAGATTTCGCCTCGCGAAGTGGTTCAGTTGAAACGCGGTCTTGAACAGGCCGGGCCATTGAAGAAAATATGCGAAGAATCGGCGAACGGCGCTCTTTCCGGCATAGGATTGCAAATCTCCGTTTTCGAAGAATTGCGTTCTTATATAGGCAAAGTTATGAAGTCCGAACCTGCGGCGCAATTCGGAAAGGGTGATATAATAGCGGACGGAGTAAGCAGCGAGCTCGACGAATTGCGTAATATTGCCAGACACGGCAAGGAGACGCTCGCCGGCATACAGAAAAGGGAAGCTGAAAGAACGGGGATCCCGTCTCTCAAAATAAGCTATAATAATGTTTTCGGATATTACCTGGAAGTTCGTAACGCTTATAAGGAAAAGGTCCCTCCGGAATGGATAAGGAAACAGACGCTTGTTAATGCGGAACGTTATATTACTGAGGAATTAAAAGAATACGAAGAAAAAATACTCGGGGCGGAAGATAAAATATATGCCCTTGAAGTGTCTATATATCAGGAAGTTATAAAAGAGATTCAAAAGGAAAGCAAAGCTATTCAGGAAACGTGCGGAGCTTTGGCCTCCCTGGATTGTCTTGCCGGTTTTGCCGATCTGGCTCTCAGGAATAATTATTGCCGTCCACATATAAACGATTCGCTTTCGATAGATATCAGGCAGGGAAGACATCCCGTCATAGAGACCATGATGGCTCCGGGCGAGGAGTATGTGGCGAACGATCTTTTTATAGATAATAATTCGCAGCAGATTATCATTCTTACGGGACCCAATATGGCAGGTAAGTCCGCCCTGCTCAGACAAACCGCCCTTATTGTTCTTATGGCGCAGGTAGGGTCTTTCGTCCCGGCGAAAACAGCTGAAATAGGGGTGGTTGATAAGATCTTTACAAGGGTTGGTGCTTCCGATAATATATCCAGAGGCGAATCTACCTTTATGGTTGAAATGCTGGAGTCTGCAACCATACTGCATAATCTTTCCGCAAGATCGCTGATTCTTCTCGATGAAATAGGACGCGGAACAAGTACCTTCGACGGCATGTCGATAGCATGGGCCATAGTGGAGTATATACATAAGAATCCCGGACATGCAAAGACCTTGTTCGCTACTCATTATCATGAGCTTAATGAGTTGGAGCGCTTATATCCGAGGGTGAAGAATTATCATATTTCCGTAAAGGAAGTGGGGAACAAAGTCATATTCCTCAGGAAATTGTGCAAGGGTGGGGTCGAACGCAGCTTTGGTTTGAATGTCGCCCGAATGGCGGGTATGCCGGCAGCCGTTATAGAATCGGCCGAGAAGAAACTCCGGCTTATGGAAAAGCAGAGGAAGGAATCTTCTTCTGTTAAACATGTATCGGAGTTGGAAGATGGCGGATTACAATTATCTTTGTATCAGCTTGACGACCCGCTGCTTTTGGAGATAAAGAATAAATTGAAGGATGCCGATATAAATTCCATGTCGCCATTGGATGCATTCGACCTGCTTCGTGAACTTAAAAAGGAAATAGGTGTCGACAGACAGAATAAAAATTCCTAATCATGGCTGTAAAAAAAATAGTAAAGGATAGTATTATAATGATAAAATTGCTGCGTGAAAGCGTGATGTTCGCAATATCGCAGCTTAAGGGGAATAAGTTCAGGACATTCCTCAGTCTTTTCGGAGTGAGCATAGGAATCTTTTCCATAATAGCTATTTTTACTGCGGTAGACGGTCTTGATAATAGTGTGAAAAAAGGTCTGTCGAGTTTGGGGGGAGATGTTGTGCAGTGTTCCAGATGGCCCATGGCGTCGGAAGATGAAAACGGAGAGCAGGATATAAAATCGGATCAGTATAATTGGTTCGACTACATAAAGAGGGAACCGATAAAGGAGAAGGATTTCAGATTTCTCAAGGCTAATTCCAAAACTGCTTCCGTAATTACGGAAATAGTGGATTTTAATGTTACGGCAAAATATAACAGGAATTCCATTAACAGTTGCGGCGTTGTTGCCGTTTCCGAAGGATGGGACAGAATTGCCAAAATAGATATTGCTGAAGGACGGTATTTTTCCGATAATGAACTTTCTGCTGCACGCAATGTTGTAGTGTTGGGCCATAATATAGTCAAAACGCTTTTCGGGGAAGAAAATCCCATAGGCAAGTTTATTAAGTTAAAGGGCCGCCGGGTAAGGGTCATAGGTGTTACTGCGGAACAGGGCGACAGTATGATAAATGTTTATGATGCTGATAATCTTGCAGTTGTGCCCTTTAGTTATGGCGCTACAATGATAAATATCTATTACAGGTGGGTGGATATTTCGGTATTTGCCAAACCACGGGCGGACGTAAGTACGCAGGATTTCATAGATGAAACCAGGACGCTCCTCAGAGCCAGCCGCAGGCTGCGTCCGGGTCAGAAGAATGATTTTTCCATAAACAAGATGTCTTTTCTTGCCAATGCCCTTGACAGTCTTATGTCGATGCTTACCAAGATAGGCTGGATAATAGCCGGCTTTTCGCTTTTGGTAGGAGGCTTCGGGATAGCCAACATAATGTTCGTTTCCGTTAAGGAAAGGACGAAAATAATAGGAATACAGAAGGCTCTGGGAGCTAAAAAATATGTGATCCTCATGCAGTTCCTTTCAGAAGCCGTGTTCCTGGCCATAGCCGGAGGTATAATAGGTATAATACTGGTGGTGCTGCTCGTTTCATTGATTCCTGCTTCGGGATCTTTTGTTATGACTATTTCCGTCGTAAACTTATTAAGCGGCGTTCTTATTTCTATGGTAATAGGCATAATCAGCGGTGTGGCTCCGGCTTATGCAGCTGCCAGACTTGATCCGGTAATAGCTATAAATTCCAAATAGGACTTATTTCTTTGATAATTCCTCTACCGAGTTGGTAAGTTCTGCGAATTCTTCAACTGACAATTGTTCCGGCCTTCTGTCTAAATATTTGCCGTCGAGTTTCTTTATATTATCATTGCCGGCAATAGGTTTTATGGAATTCCTTATGGTTTTCCTTCTTTGGAGGAAACATCCCTTTATCACCGATTTAAAAAGGGCTTCGTTGCATCCCAGCGATGTCCGGCTGTTGCGGGTTACTCTTATCACCGCGGATCTGACCTTGGGCGGAGGGAGGAAGGCTTCGGGCTCAACCGTAAACAGGTATTCTATATCGTACCATGCCTGAAGCAGCACCGACAGTATTCCGTATGCCTTGTGTCCCGGAGGACTTGCAAGTCTTTCCGCAACTTCTTTTTGAAGCATGCAAACCGTCACCGGAATGCGTTCGCGGTAGTCGAGTATCTTAAAAAATATCTGTGAAGAAATATTATACGGGAAATTCCCTATTATCGCAAAAGAGTTTTCCGGTCCTCCGAATAAATCATCTACGGGGATGGTCAGGAAGTCTTTTTTCTCAATATCCTTAAGGGCATGAAAAGTCTCTTTTAGAAACGCGACGGATTCGTCGTCGACTTCTGCAACTTCCAAGTTGATTTTGGGATCTGCCAGAAGGTATTTGGTAAGGACTCCGGTTCCCGGGCCGATTTCCAGTATCGGAATACTGTTCCCGGGAAGATACTTTTTTAGAAGAGTATAGTCCGTAAGGGCCGAGGTAATTCTCTCTGCAATTGTGTCGTCTTTCAGAAAATGCTGCCCCAGTGCTTTTTTTGCACGTACCCCGTACTGACTGCAGGCCCTTCCTTTTCCTTTATGATGTTTTGCGTCTTTCATCTGGTTGCAAAATTATGATTTTTATTTGGTTGACCTATCAACTTATTTAGTATTTTTGTCGGATAAACCAAATATTAATTAGAATATGTACAGGACGCATACTTGCGGCGAATTACGCATTAAAGATGTCGGGAAGAAAGTGACTTTGGCCGGTTGGGTTCAAAGGATACGCAAAATGGGAAGTTTAAGTTTTATAGATTTGCGGGACAGGTACGGTATAACGCAGCTTGTCGCCGATGCGAATGCTTCCGCCGATATCAATAATGAAATTTCTACTCTTGGAAGGGAATTTGTAATACAGGCCTTGGGATCTGTTGCGGAGCGTTCCAGCAAGAATTCCAGAATTGAAACGGGCGAAATAGAAATAAAACTGTTGGGGTTGAAGATTTTAAATAAGGCTGAAATACCTCCTTTTACCATTGAAGATAATACCGACGGCGGCGAGGATCTGAGGGCGCAGTTCAGATATTTGGATTTGAGAAGGGGCCCTCTTCAGAGGGCAATGCATCTGAGACACGTTATGTCGCAGGAAACGAGAAAATATTTAAGCAGCGTAGGTTTCTGGGAAATAGAAACTCCTGTTCTTGTAAAGTCTACTCCTGAAGGAGCCAGAGATTTTGTCGTTCCCAGCAGAATGAATCCCGGCGAGTTTTATGCTCTTCCGCAGAGTCCGCAGACAATGAAACAATTGCTTATGGTGGCCGGGTACGACAGGTATTTCCAGATTGCCAAATGTTTCAGGGACGAGGATCTGAGGGCCGACAGACAACCGGAATTTACCCAGATAGATTGCGAAATGTCGTTCGTGGAGAGGGATGATATAATAGATACGTTCGAAGGCATGATAAAGCATTTGTTCAAAACGATTCTCAACAGGGATTTTAATGAGCCGTTTATGAAGATGCCTTATAAGGTTGCCATGGATGATTACGGATCCGACAAGCCTGATATTCGTTTCGGCATGAAAATGCATGAAATTACCGATATGGTTAAGGGTAAGGGATTCGGTGTATTCGACAGTGCCGAATATGTAGGAGCCATTGCGGTTCCGGGATGCGCCGGATATTCCAGAAAGCAGCTCGACGAACTTACCGAATGGGTTAAAAGACCTCAGGTGGGAGCAAAGGGGCTAGTTAATATAAAAATAGAAAATGAAGATGCTGTAAAATCGTCGATCGGAAAATTTTATAGCGACGAAGAATTGAAATCCATAGCCGAATCCGCAGGGGCCGCAGTCGGAGATCTGGTGCTTATTATGTCTGGTCCCGCCAGAAAAACCAAAATCGCTCTTGGAACGTTGAGGATAGAAATGGGCAATCGCCTGGGATTGAGGGACAGCTCCGTTTTTGCTCCATTATGGGTAGTTGATTTTCCTCTTCTGGAATGGGATGAAGAAACTCAGAGATTTTATGCCGAGCACCATCCTTTTACCGCACCAAAACCTTCCGATATGGATAAGTTTTACAGCGATAAAAAGGAAGATCTCGAACAGGTTAATGCTGATGCCTATGATTTCATCCTTAATGGTACGGAAGTAGGCGGAGGTTCCATAAGAATTCATAATTCTGACATTCAGGAAAGGATGTTCCAGGTCCTCGGCATCGGTAAGGAAGAGGCCGATTACAAATTCGGCTTTCTTATAAATGCTTTTAAATACGGAGCTCCGCCTCACGGAGGCCTTGCATTCGGTCTGGATCGTTTCTGTGCATTGTTCGGAGGGCAGGATTCGATTCGCGACTATATAGCTTTTCCGAAGAACAACGTCGGGAGGGATATGACGCTTGACGCTCCTTCTGAAATAGAAAAGGTTCAGATGGATGAACTCTGCCTGAAAACCGTTTCACCTGCCGAAAAATAGATTAAAAATAAATATTTATTATGAGTCTGGAAGAACAAATCCAACAGGATATAAAGGCTGCCATGATAGCCAAGAACAAGGTAAAACTGGAATCGCTGAGAGCCGTAAAGGCCGAGATATTGCTCGCCAAAACTTCCGACGGTTCTTCTTCCATTGAGGATTCTGCCGTGATGAAGCTTATTCAAAAGCTTGTAAAACAGCGTCAGGAATCTGCCGAAATTTACAAACAAAACAATCGTGCCGAGCTGGCCGAAAACGAACTGGCACAAGCTTCCTATATGGAAGAGTATCTGCCCAAGCAATTGTCCGAAGCCGAAATAGAGGCCGAATTAAAAAAAATCATAAATGAAACCGGCGCCAAAGCCATGTCCGATATGGGCAATGTAATGGGCAGGGCGACCAAACAACTTGCAGGGAAGGCCGACGGCAAAACCATTTCCTCTATCGTAAGGAAACTTCTCGCATAAAGAACACTGATATTTTCGTGCGATCTTAATTCTGATATAAAATAAAGGCAATCATTAATATGATTGCCTTTATAAATTGTGAGCCAGGTTGAAACCCGAACTATTGTCCTATTATTTGTTTTGCCGCTTTTACGAAGGCGTCGTATACGGGTCCGTCGTTTTTCGCTGCAGGGATGCCGTCGTCTCCGCTTTCGCGTATCCCCTGTACGAGCGGAATCTGTCCAAGCAATGGAATCCCGTATTTTTCCGATAGTTCCCTGCCTCCGTCCTTACCGAATATATAATATTTGTTTTCGGGAAGTTCGGCAGGTGTGAACCAAGACATATTTTCTATTATGCCGAGTACCGGAATGTTGATCTTTTTATTCAGGAACATGTTTATACCTTTTTCAACATCTGCCATTGCTACAGGCTGCGGCGTGGTTACTATTATGGCTCCCTTAAGAGGGAAATCCTGTACGGTGCTTATAAGTATGTCGCCTGTTCCTGGAGGCATATCCAGCAAAAGAAAATCCAGTTCGTCCCATTTTACGTCGAGCACTATCTGCTTGAGGGCATTGCTGGCCATTGGTCCCCTCCATATTACGGCCTGATCTGCGGGTGCGAAGTAGCCGAGCGAAATCCATTTTACACCGAATTTTTCTACGGGGACTATGATGTCCTTGGGCTTTCCGTTGGTTTCGGAAGTATAGGCCGTAGGCATTGCACCTTCCGTCCCGGTCATCTTGGGAATGGAAGGTCCGTATAAATCGGCATCGGCAACGCCGACTTTGTATCCCATTCGGGCCAGGGTTATTGCCAGATTTACCGTAACGGCGGATTTCCCTACTCCTCCTTTTGCAGATTCTATTGCTATTACGTTCTTTACATCTGCAAGTTGTTCCCAGCCTTTTTCAGCGGGAGAAGGTTGTTTGGGCTTGTTGTTGCCTATCATTTCCATAATTGAAACCTCCGTTCCCGGATATGCCTTTGTTATTGCATTGGTGCAGGCTTCTTTTATTTCGCTTCCGGAAGAATCCGGAGCCTTAAATACCAGACGGAAACGTACTTTGTAACCGCCGGAAGGAAGTTCTTTTATATTAATGTCTTCAACCAGTCCGAGTTCCATTATGCTTTTATCGAAAGCCGGATGAACGACACCTTCAAGAGCCTTTTTAATATCGTTTATTTCCATATTTTGAACTATTTGTTTCTTTTATCGAATTTCATTTCATCGAGGAGATATCCGGCACCGCCGAATTTATCTATTATGAACATTACGTATCTTATATCCACGCATATGCATCTTTGCAGGTTAGGCTCGAATATAACGTCGCTGCTCATACTTTCCCAGTTGCCGTCGAAAGCCAGTCCGAGAAGTTCGCCTTTTCCGTTAAGAACCGGACTTCCTGAATTACCTCCGGTAATATCGTTATTCGTAAGGAAGCATGTATGCATGGTTCCGTCCCTGTCTGCATATCTTCCGAAGTCCTTTGCTTGCCACAAACTTTTTAATTTGGAAGGAACTACAAATTCCCAGTTGTCGGGATCTTCTTTCTGCATTACCCCCGTAAGTGTTGTATAGTATTTATATTCTACACCGTCTTTCGGAGAGTATCCTCCGACCTTGCCGTAAGTCAGACGCATAGTGCTATTGGCATCGGGATAGATGGCGGCATCACGGCCCTTCATTTCCATAATGCCTTTCATATATTCTTTTCTGCCCTCGAGAAATTTACCTTCGCTTTTCCTGTATTTCCCATAAACAGGCATGATTTTGAAAGAGAATTGGGTAAACAGCGTATCCGCAATATCTTTCTTTAGAATGCTGTCTTTTTTTGCCTTCTCATATTTTTCAAGGCTCGTGTATGCAGAATTATCATAAACATAATTTACGAAAGCATCAATATTGCCTCCGAATCTCTTGCCTATAATGCTGGTGTAAAATTTCGGAAGATATTTGGCATCAACCTGCTTCTTGTAAGCTTTAAGCATTGCCGCTGCTTCTTCCCTGTCCAGCGGTTCATAATAATCCTTGTAGAAATTTTCCATTTCCTTTCCGTGTTTGGAATTGCTTACGGCTTTTAAAAGTTCTATGCTGTTAATCGTTTCGCTCATATTGACAAGGACATACAGCAAGTCCATACGCTGCTTTACAACTTTGTTGATCTTGGATAATGCCTTTCCGTATTCGGCCTTTCTTTCGGTGTCTTCGTTTACCCATTCGGTAAAGTTCTTTTCGTTTTCCGATCTGCGTGCGATGACATTGAGCCTGTCGAACGTTTCGTTCATACCTTTCCACTTCTTCCATCCGTTAGAGGACATGGCGTATTTTGAGGCATACTGGATCCTTACTTTTTCGCTTGCCTTCATGTATTTTTCCATTATACCCTGACGGATTCCTCTCAAATAAACTTCAGGAGCATTTTCCGTTTGTTCCTGTTCCTTTACTTCTTCGGAAGTCATATAGCGGGAAGTCCTGCCCGGGAAACCTATGATCATAGTAAAATCTTTCGGTTCCATTCCCTTAAGGGAAATAGTAAGAGCTCTTTCTGCTTTATAAGGAACATTATCTTTCGAATAATCAGCCGGATTATTATTTTTATCGGCATATATACGGAACATGGAAAAATCACCCGTCTGGCGCGGCCACATCCAGTTGTCAGTTTCGCCGCCGAATTTGCCTATGGATGCAGGAGGTGCTCCTACAAAACGTATATCTTTAAAGGTTCTGGTCGTAATAAGATAATACTGATTGTTATTGTAAAAACTGTAGATTTTCGCCTTTATCGTTGAATCCTTCGCTTCGGCTTCCTCTACCAGATTCTTTCTTACTTCTTTTTTGTCTTTGGCGTTTAGCAGTAAGGAAGAAACATCCCGGAATTCGCAGATGAAAGTAACAGACAGTCCCTTTGCCGGAAGTTCCTGATTTTGTGACATGGCCCAGTATCCGTCATTGAGGTAATCGTGCTCTACCGAACTCAACTGCTGTATGGATTCGTAGCCGCAGTGATGGTTAGTTATTAGAAGTCCCCTGTCGGATATTACTTCCGCAGTACAGCCTCCCCCAAAGTGGACTATGGCATCTTTCAGGCTCGAATGATTTATATCGTAGATGTCTTTTGCAGAAAGCTTAAGTCCCATCTTGTGCATGGTCCTTATGTTCATCTTTTCCAGCATGGGAAGCATCCACATGCCTTCGTCTGCTCTGGCAACCGTAAAGGATGCAAGCAATAATGCAGAAATCAGGAACAAATAAATTTTTTTCATAGGATTATTAATAAATTATAATGATTTTCATTTTGAAATTATATTCGCTAAATTGACAAATTTAAGATAAAAGGGATTATTTGCAAAATGGCCACGAGGGTACTTATAGCTGCCGATAAATTCAAGGGAAGCCTTACATCCTCCGAAGCCGGAAGGATTATTATGGAGGGGCTTGTATCCGCATGGCCTCTGCATATGCAGGAACCGGAATTCGACGTTATTCCGTTCGCAGACGGAGGGGATGGAAGCATGAAGGCTTTTGCGGAGCTTTACGACAAAACCGGCGGAGCTTTGCAGTATATAGATTGCATGGCTTCTGACGCTCTGGGCGATCTGCATGCCTGTTCATATGTCATGGACGGAGACAAAAGGAAAGCTTTTATAGAAATGGCATCCATTTGCGGACTTGCCGGTATCCCGAGAAATTTGCGAAATCCTATGGTTACCACTTCCTTCGGATTAGGACAGGTCATCGCCGATGCCGTGTTGCGCGGGGCAGAACATATTTACATAGGGATAGGCGGCAGTGCCAGCAACGACGGCGGAGCCGGAATGCTTCAGGCGCTTGGCGTGGATTTCTATTTCACCGGCGGACATGTTCCCAATAATGTAAAAGGATATATTGCAGGCGGAGATCTTTCCGAACTTCAGTCGATGGATATTTCCGGACTTGTTTTAAATGGGAAAAATATTTCCATAACGGCGGTTTGCGACGTAACCAATCCGCTTCTCGGAGAAAACGGAGCTACTTATGTATTCGGCCCGCAAAAGGGAGGTTCTGAAGAAATGCTTTTCCTTCTGGAGAAAGGAATGGCCAATTATGCTGCAAAGTCTTCGGAAGTCTTTAATGAAAAGGATCCTTCGGGAGCTTTCTGTGATTTTGCAGGTGCGGGGGCGGCCGGAGGTGCAGGATTTGCCTTGGGAAAATTCCTCGGAGGCGGCATGGCCTGCGGATTCGACTTTTTTGCAGGTCTGTCATGTCTCAGGGAGAAGATAGAGGGGGCCGATCTCGTAATAACTGGAGAGGGACGATTCGACAGGCAAAGCCTTATGGGCAAGGTAACCGGACAGGTAATGAAGCTGTCGGGGTGCAGCGGGAAGAAAAAGGCTATTATCTGCGGAACGTATGATCCGGAAGCCATAAGTATGTTTGAAAGGGAATGTTCGTCGGGAAGTCCAGAAGTTATTTCATTAGAGTCTCTGGAACCTGATCTGGATAAAAGAATGCTTATGCAGGAGTCCCTCCTTTTCGGTGCCGCCCGGCTGCTGGCGGGTCATCTGTCGAATTTGTAGCTTAATCTGTGATAGGGTGATACGCCGTATTTCAAAATGGCCTCACGATGTTTTTTAGTGGGGTATGCCTTGTTTTCTTTCCATCCGTACATGGGATATTTTTCGGCCAGGGCCAGCATATATTCGTCCCTGTGCGTTTTGGCAAGGACCGAGGCGGCGGCTATGGAAGCATATTTTCCGTCTCCTTTTATTATGCAACTGAACGGAATGTCTCCGTATGGCCTGAAACGGTTTCCGTCCACGATTATATATTGCGGTCTCTGACTGAGTTTGTCCAAAGCCATATGCATGCATTTTATTGAGGCCTGCAGGATGTTTATTTCGTCTATTTCGTTTGCATCCACCGATGCTACGGCCCATGCTATTGCTTCGTGTTCTATAATCGGACGAAGTTGGTTTCTTTGTTTTTCGGTCATTTTCTTGGAATCGTTGAGAAGGGGATGGCTGAAATCCTCCGGCAATATTACTGCTGCGGCAAAAACAGGGCCTGCAAGACAGCCTCGTCCGGCTTCATCGCATCCTGCTTCTGAAATACCGCGGTTCATATACGGCAACAGGTTGAATGTCTTCATACCGAAATGTAGATATTTTTTTATAAATTTGAGAAACGAATACTGAAAAAACATTTATAGAAACACTTAAAAACTCTCATAACCAAACAGCATGAAAACTTATAACACTAGTAACGTGAGGAATGTCGTCCTTTTGGGCGCTTCCAAATCCGGTAAGACCTCTCTTGCCGAAACAATGATGTTCGAAGGCAGGATCATCGACCGGCGCGGGTCCGTGGAAGCGAAAAATACCATGAGCGATAATTCCGAAGTGGAACAGATAAACCAGCGTTCCATCTTTTCCACACTCTTGTATACCGAATTTATGGATACTAAGCTGAATATAATAGATACTCCGGGTTCCGACGATTTCGTGGGCGGAGTCTTTGCGGCCTTTTCCGTGGCGGAAACAGGGATACTTCTTGTAAATGCTACGCAGGGAGTAGAAGTAGGAACGGAAATTTTCGCGCGCCATGCATTTCATCATAACAAGCCTCTTATCATAGCCGTAAACCAGCTTGATAATGAAAAGCAGGACTGGAATGCAACCATGGAGTCTCTCAACAAAGCTTTCGGTAAGAAAATCGTTGCTGTGCAGTTCCCTGTTAATCCTGGAACGGGATTCGATACGTTCGTAGATATACTTAAGATGAAGAAGTACCGCTATACCGACGAAAACGGGACGCGTGAAGAAACGGCGATACCTTCGGATCTGGAGAGCAGATCCATGGATCTTCATCAGGAATTGGTGGAAATGGCTGCCGAAAACGAAGAAAAACTTATGGAAGCGTTCTTCGACAAGGGCGTTTTATCCGAAGACGAGATACGCGAAGGACTTAAGATGGGAATGATGAAGGGGGATATAATTCCCGTTTTCTGTATTTCAGCTCAAAAGGACATAGGAGTAAAAAGGCTTATGGAGTTTACAATCAATACTACACCTTCTCCGGATATCGTTAAAGCCGAACTTAAGGACGGTTCTTCTGTGGATATTGATGTTAACGGACCTGCTTCGTTATATGTTTACAAGACTTCCCAGGAACAGCACCTCGGAGATGTTTCCTATTTTAAGGTCATGTCCGGAAAGGCCGTGGAAGGTATGGATGTAATAAATCCCGAAACGGGCGACAAGGAAAGGATAGGCGCGATATATGCGGTAGCGGGCAGGAATAAAACCAAGGTGCAGGAGATATGTGCCGGAGATATCGGATGTACGGTTAAACTCAAGGGGGTGAAATGCTGTCAGACCCTTGACGAACCTGACTGTGATTGGATTTTCAAACCTACCCGTTTCCCCGATCCCAAGTTTAGGATAGCCATACGTGCAAGGGATTCAAAGGATGATGAAAAACTCGGAGAGCTTTTGAACAAAGCTTCTGCTGAAGATCCTACAATACATGTTCTTTATTCCAAGGAATTAAGGCAGACGATATTGTCAGGACAGGGCGAACTTCAGATAAATATCCTCAAATGGCAGCTTAATAATATCAGCAAGCTGGAAGTGGAGTTGTATCCTCCTAAAATACCTTATAGAGAGACGATTACCAAAGTGGCCCGCGCCGATTACAGGCATAAGAAGCAATCTGGAGGAGCCGGCCAGTTCGGCGAGGTTCATTTGCTTATAGAGCCTTATGTTGAGGGAGCTCCCGAAAAAACGAAGTTCAGGGCGGACGGAATGGACTTATCCATGAATATAAAAGGCAGGGAAGAGTATCCTCTGGAATGGGGAGGTAAGCTCGTTTTTTATAACTGTATAGTTGGCGGATCCATAGATGCCAGATTTATGCCGGCCATTCTTAAGGGAATTATGGAAAAAATGACCCAGGGACCGCTTACCGGATCTTATGCCAGAGATATAAAAGTATATGTTTATGACGGAAAGATGCATCCGGTCGATTCCAACGAGCTGGCTTTTAAACTCGCAGCCAGAAATGCGTTCAGGGAGGCATTCAGGAAAGCAGCTCCTAAAATAATGGAACCGATATATAACGTACAGATTATGGTTCCGAGCGATTGCATGGGAGATGTTATGAGCGATCTGCAGAACCGCAGGGCCATGATAGAGGGGATGAACAGCGAGAAGGGCTTTGAAATACTTAATGCCAGGGTCCCTCTTGCCGAACTTTACAAATATTCCACCTCTCTTAGTTCGCTTACTTCCGGAAGAGCTACGTTTACTATGAAATTCGCCGATTACCAGCAGGTGCCTTCCAATGTTCAGGAGGTGCTGCTTAAAAATTACCAGGAGGAAGAAAAAGAAGAATAGTGATAGTTTGCAATAAAATTAATAAAACCTTCGGCCAGCTCCGTGTTCTGAAAAATGTGGATTTCTCGGCCGAAGCAGGGGAGATAGTCAGTATAGTGGGCGCCAGCGGTGCCGGTAAGTCAACTCTGCTGCAGGTTATGGGGACTCTTTTGCCGCCCGACGGAGGCAGTGTTTTCATAGATGGAACTGATGTTTCGTCTTTGGGAAGCAGCGCACTATCGGGTTTCCGCAATGAAAAGATAGGATTTGTTTTTCAGTTCCATCATCTGCTGCCGGAATTTACAGCCGAGGAAAATGTAATGATTCCCGCCCTTATAAGATACTCCGGAAAAGGATCAGTTTTTTTTAATAATATATCCCGAAAGGAGCTTGGGCGGATAAGGGAAAGAGCGGATATAATGCTTGACGAAATAGGACTTTCCGGACGTCAGGATCACAAGCCTTCCGAACTTAGCGGAGGAGAGCAGCAAAGGGTGGCGATTGCAAGGGCCCTTATGAACGATCCGGCCGTCCTTTTTGCCGATGAACCTACCGGAAACCTCGACAGCAAAACGAAAGAAGATATTCACGGGTTGTTTTTAAATCTGCGCGATAAGTTTGGGGCTACCATAGTGATAGTTACCCATGATTTATCACTGGCGGAAAGAAGCGACAGGATCCTTACCCTTAAGGACGGAGAATTCGTTTAATCTTTGTTATGGAACCTTTCAGATTCAAGAGGTTTTCGGTCATCCAGGAAAAAGCGGCGATGAAAGTTAATACCGACGGTGTTTTGCTGGGGTGCTGGACCGCCGCCGATCCTTCTTCCCACCAGATACTGGACGTAGGAACCGGAAGCGGCGTAATCGCGCTTATAATGGCCCAGAGAATGTCTGAATACGGCGGATATTTTAAAATAGAGGGGATAGACATAGACGGTGATTCAGTGGAAGAAGCCGGAATAAATTTTTTATCTTCTCCATGGAATGCTTCGCTGGGTGCGGTATTATCTTCTTTTCAGGATTTCATGGAGGGCGAAGGTGAATGGGACATGATAGTTTCCAATCCTCCTTTTTTTATTGATTCTATGAAATCTCCGAATGTAAAACGTTCTTTGTCAAGACATGCGGAAACTCTGTCGCAAAGAGAAATAATTAATAATAGTCTGAGATTGTTGAGGACGGGGGGTAAGGCAAGCCTGATTTTCCCTGCTGCAGAAGGACGTGAATTTCTTTACAAGTTATCTTTTCTATTGGAAAAAACCGGGGCCGGAAATTTTGCGTTATTTCCGATACGCTTGTGCGAGGTTTTTACAAAATCCGGAAAACCATGCCGGAGAATTATGATCGAACTTGTAAAGGTTTTGTTGTCCGGGGCAGAAGTATATCTGTTGCCTGAGCCCGAAAGGCTGTTCATATATGATGGTGAAGGCGGTTTTTCAAAAAAATACATAGACCTCACGCAAGATTTTTATATTGGGCTATGATTTTGAAGGTTAAGGTTTATTTCTTCCTTAGTTCTCTTATGAGATATCTTCTGAAATCCTCTTCGGTATTGAATAATCTTACCGCTTTCCGCAGCGGGAGGACTTCGGTGAATTTCTTAAAATATTCTCGTTCAAAACGTGTTTCCGCTTCAGTATCATCGTAATACTTGTCAGCCAGTTTCATAAGCTGGGCGTCGGAAATTTCTCCGTTACCGGATGCCGCGTCGTTGAGGGTTTTTATATCCAGAAGCGATTGTCTGTGAAGGCTTATCCGTTTCTTCCAATACTCGTTGTATACAGGCCAGAATTTCTCCGCTTCCCGGGGCGTTAGCTCCAGAACTTCTGTAAAAAATGCTATTTTCTTTGCTTTTATTGCGTTGAATGTGAGTTTTTGGTTTCTCGGGCCACTGCATTGTTCTCCCGTTTTCCTTGGGCTGTTGCCCGAAAAATTCTGTGCCGGCAAGGATATTGGGAGTGCAATGATTGCGATGATAATGTAAATTAGCTTGTGTTTCATAATAGGTTTTATTTTTCAAGCGACGCAATTGCTTCCGTCGAAAAATCGGAATTTATTAAATAGTCTTCTATGCTTTCCGAACTTAATTCCGGATAGTCCTTTTCCGAAAGATCGGCTATTGTGCTTTCCGCCATGCTTTCATCCATTATATTCACTATGAAATTTTCTATATTTATGCTGTCTTCAGGCGAATTCATGTTGCCTGCCGTAATATGTCTTCCCCCCAGACTTATGCCTTCGCTGATTTTCATTATGCCGGCTCCGATTGCAAATATCAATAAAAACGAAAGAGCTAGAGTCATGGCCGCACGGAGCAGACTTTTTCCTTCGCTGCTTTTTTCTTTTCCGGAGTGTATTTTTTCCCGGATATCGTTTTCAATATCCGAGAAATATCCGTCGGGGGTTGTAAACGGATTCTTCCGGAGTTCCTTATTATTAAGGATATCCTTTTCTTTTATATTACTTCCGGATGTTTTCATTTTTTAATAAATCTTCGTCTGCTATTTAGACTTATCGTATATAAAAAGGTTTATTTTCAATACTATTATTCGTCCGTGTGTTCTTCCATATAAGATTTTACCTTATGGTACGCATGATGGTAGGAAGCCTTGAGAGCTCCTATTGACGTATTAAGTGTCTTGGATATATCTTCGTATTTCATTTCCTGAAAATATCTTAAACTGAAAACTGCTCTCTGTTTGTCCGGCAAAGACAGAATTGCTTTCTGCAGATTCATTTGCAAGCGGGAACCGTTGAACGAAGGGTCGCTCTTAAGGTTCTCTTCCATTACGGAATCGTAGTCGCTTAACGATACCAGGGCACGCAGTCTCTTCTTTTTTAGGAAAGTGAGGGCTTCGTTGGTTGCGATTCTGTAAAGCCAGGTATATAAGGACGAATCTCCCCTGAAATTGGGAAGATATTTCCAAGTCTTTATCAACGTCGTCTGTAAAAGGTCGTTGCTGTCTTCATGGCTGAATGTAAGTTCCCTCAAATGCCAATATAGCCTGTCGCTGTATTTGCGCACAATGAGATTAAAGGCGTATTCCTTTTTGCCTTCTTTTTCGTAAATCTCCAGAATATCCTTGTCTTCCATGGGAATACGGCTATATTATTCAGCAGAACTTCCCTATTGTTTATTTCTTGCGTCTTATGACCTTTTCGGCTGCCTGCGAAATATGTTCGCTGTCGAGCCCGTATGCTTTCATAAGTTCTTCGGGCCTTCCGCTTTGTCCGAATTTGTTATTTATTGCAACGAATTCCATGGGAGCCGGATTGTTCATGGCAAGAAGCGATGCTATTTCTTCTCCCATTCCGCCTGCGACGAAATGTTCCTCTGCCGTTATTACGGCTTTTGTTTTTGCTACGGATTCGAGTACGGCTCTCTCATCGAGAGGTTTTATCGTATGAATGTCTATAACTTCAGCACTTATGCCTTTCTTTTCCAGGTCTTCGGCAGCCATCAGTGCTTCCCATACCATATGCCCGGTTGCAAAAATGGAGACATCGCTGCCTTCGCGTATTTTTATAGCTTTTCCTATTTCGAATTTTTGGTCCGCAGGAGTGAAATTCGGAACCGAAGGGCGCCCGAATCTAAGATAGACCGGTCCTCTGTAATCCGCTATGGCAATAGTGGCCGCCTTAGTCTGATTGAAATCGCAGGTGTTTATTACCGTCATATCGGGGAGCATCTTCATCAGTCCTATATCTTCAAGAATCTGGTGTGTCGCTCCGTCTTCGCCAAGGGTTATTCCGGCGTGCGAAGCGCATATTTTCACATTGGCCTTCGAATATGCCACCGATTGTCTTATCTGATCATAGACCCTTCCGGTTGCGAATACGGCGAAAGTCGTTACGAAAGGGATCATGCCGTTAAGGGATAATCCTGCTCCGGTGCTTATCATGTTCGCTTCCGCTATCCCGGATTGAAAGAATCTTTCCGGAAATTCCTTGGCGAAAGCACCGAGTTTAAGGGAACCTTTCAAATCCGCACATAAGGCTACCACCTTATCGTTTTTGCGTCCGAGTTCGAGCATCCCTTCGCCGAATCCCGATCTGGTATCTTTATTTCCTGTATTTGTATATTTCAAATTCTCCATTTTAATAATCTCCCAGGGTTTCTTCCAATTGTGCCAGCGCGCGTTCGGCTTCATCGGGTTTAGGTGCTTTTCCGTGCCATGCGCATGTATCTTCCATAAAATCTACGCCTTTTCCCATTATTGTATTCATAATTATCATTACGGGCTTTTCTTCTTTTTTTTCAAGATCCTTCGCTTGTTCGAAAGCGGCAAGTATAGCTTCGAACTTATGTCCGTCGGCGGCAATCGTATTCCATCCGAAAGCTTTCCATTTCTTCTCCAGATTGTTGGGCCCGAGAACATCTTCGGTCGTACCGTCTATCTGCTGACGGTTGCGGTCGGTTATGGCTATGAGGTTATTGATTTTATGATGGGCGCAGAACTCGGCCGCTTCCCATACCTGGCCCTCTTCGCTCTCGCCGTCTCCCAGGAGGACATATACGCGGTTGGGATCTCCGGCAAGCCTTTTTCCGAGAGCGGCTCCTGCTGCTACGGAAAGTCCCTGTCCGAGCGAACCCGATGCTTCATATATTCCCGGAAGTCCTTTTCTTATGCTGGGATGGCCCTGAAGCCTGGATCCCAACTTTCTGAAAGTACCCAGTTCTTTTGCCGGAAAATATCCCGAACGTGCCATAACGCTGTAAAATAGTGGTGTTATATGTCCGCATGAAAGGAAAAACATGTCGTTGTTTTTGCCGTCCCTGCTCCAGTGTTCCGGAGAATGTTTCATTTCCGAAAAGAAGAGAGCCGTGAGGATGTCCGTACTGCTGAGACTGCCGCCCGGATGCCCGCTTTGAGCCGATGTTACCATCCTTATTATATCTCTTCTTATCTGGGAGGCTGTTCTCTCTAGTTCCTTGATATCTTGCATTACTTTTTATGAAAATTATACTCGCTAATGTAGTTGTATTTGCCATAAAATGCAAAAAAGAGTAGGCCGTAAAAGCGTATTGCGAAAAAGATTATATTTGCAGCATGAAGAATATTAGGAATTTCTGCATCATAGCGCATATAGATCATGGCAAGAGTACTTTGGCCGACAGGATGCTTGAGCAGACGCACACCGTTGCGCCGCGCGAAATGGAGAATCAGGTTCTCGACAACATGGATCTGGAGAGGGAGAGAGGGATAACTATAAAGAGCCATGCCATACAGATGGATTACGAGAGCGGAGGAAAGAAATATGTGTTGAACCTGATAGATACTCCGGGACATGTGGATTTCTCTTATGAAGTATCCAGAGCCATAGCATCATGCGAAGGAGCTTTGCTTGTGGTTGATGCTACCCAGGGAGTGCAGGCCCAGACCATATCTAATCTTTATATGGCTATCGATCATAATCTGGAAATTATTCCGGTTCTAAACAAGATAGATCTCGCCGCTGCAAATCTTGATGTGGCCAGGCAGCAGATAACTGAGCTTATAGGATGCGATGAGCAGGATATTCTTCTTGCGAGCGGTAAAACCGGGGAGGGTGTTCATGAAATAATGGAGACAATTGTTAATAAGATTCCGCCGCCATCGGGCGATCCCGAAGCTCCTCTGCAGGCTTTGATCTTCGATTCGGTTTTCAATTCGTTCCGCGGGATAATAGCATATTATAAAGTAGAGTGCGGGTCCATAAGGAAAGGAGATAAGGTTAAGTTCCTTAACACCGGAAAAGAATACGTAGCCGACGAGGTAGGTGTTTTGAAAATGAATTTATCTCCCAGAGATGAAGTGGGTACGGGGGATGTCGGATATATAATATCCGGAATAAAAAGTGCGGTGGAAGTAAAGGTCGGCGATACTATTACACATTGCGAGAATGGCTGTACGAAAGCTATTGCCGGGTTCAAGGAAGTAAAGCCGATGTTGTTCGCCGGTGTTTATCCCGTGGAAACGGATCAGTACGAGGATCTCAGATCCTCATTGGAGAAGCTTCAGCTTAACGATGCTTCGCTTTCTTTCATTCCTGAATCTTCTCTTGCCCTCGGATTTGGGTTCCGTTGCGGTTTCCTGGGGCTTCTTCATCTTGAGATTGTACAGGAACGACTGTACCGCGAATTCGACATGGACTGCATTACAACGGTTCCCAATGTCTCATACGTAGTTTATACTACTGACGGAGAAGAGCAGGAAGTACATAACCCGAGCGGTCTTCCGGCGATTACGATGATAGACAGAATAGAAGAGCCGTATATCCGGGCCCAGATAATATCAAAAAGCGAATTTTTTGGGGCGATAGTAAAATTGTGTCTGGATAAAAGAGGAACTCTTATAAGCCAGCATTTTCTTACGACCGACAGGGTGGAGCTCAATTTTGATATGCCTCTTGCGGAAATAATATTTGATTTCTACGACAAGCTTAAGTCTATATCCAAGGGGTACGCATCCTTCGATTATCACATAATAGATTACCGTCCGGCCGATCTGGTAAAACTTGATATTTTGCTTAACGGGGAACAGGTGGATGCCTTGTCGTCCCTCATACACAGGGATAACGCCTATTCATTCGGGCGCCGGATGTGCGAGAAGCTAAAGGAGCTTATACCACGACAGCAATTTGAAATAGCCATACAGGCTGCAATAGGAGCGAAGATAATTGCTCGTGAAACCGTTAAGGCCGTGCGTAAGGACGTTACCGCCAAATGTTACGGAGGCGATATAACCAGAAAACGCAAATTGCTGGAGAAACAGAAAAAGGGTAAGAAGCGTATGCGCCAGGTTGGGAACGTGCAGATTCCGCAAACCGCCTTCATGGCAGTTCTGAAACTGGATTCATGATATTCCTGCAGTAATGAAATCTGCAAAAGCGGCAAAATTATTATTTCCGTTCCAATTTGTTTCCCATTCTTTTCTTATGGTCTTTCCCATGTCATCCCTTTCCCTTCTTGGAATTTCAAGAAAATCCGCCAGATACCTTTCCAGATCTTCGCAGGTAATATCTTTTGGGATCAGCATTCGTGAAAGATTTCCGTCATGTCCGAAATTCTCGAATAATTCGCCTACTCCTCCCACATCCGTAGCAAGAACGGGCATTCCGAAAGAGAAAGCCTCCATAATGGAGACTGGAATACCTTCGCTTTCACTTACCTGGATAAACAAATCGGCCTTGTTGTGCATATAATAGTCGAATACTTCTTCATGAGTCATTCTTCCCTTGAACTCCGTCTTTATTATGGGAGGTAGATCCCGGCAGGAAGATTTTACTCCGTCAAGTTCCGGACCGTCTCCTATATGTGTCCATGTAATGGAATTCATATCCTGTTCGACAAGCCCCGCTATGGAATCTATATTTTTACCGAGTTTGAGCAATGCTCCGGCAATAAGGTCGAGCCGCTTTATCTTTACGGCGTTGGAGCAGCTTATTATCCTGAAGGTCTTGCGGTCGTTCATAATATAATCCGGTTCTCCATGTGATGCGCTTCCAAGGCGGAAGACTCTTATGGCCGCCGGTAGCGACGAAGGGTATTTGTTCCGTATGTATTTTTCTCCGTTTTTTGATATGGGTACTGCGATATCAACGTTTTTATAAAGTTTTTTCCTAAAAGGCAGATACCCTTTTGCTTCTTCATAAAGATCTGAGCCATGGAATCTTACCAGAAAATCCGGGACGGGCATATTCTTGTTGCGCAAGGCTTTTTTTATGAAGGGGATGGCGAGAGCCGACTTGTCTCCCCAGTAAAAATAGACCACCGGCAATTCTTTTCCGGGACTTACGGTAAGCATCTCAAGGATTTCTTTCTTATTCTTCCTGCTTCCCAATAAGGCACGCAGCATTAGGAGATAGTTGAAAAAGATCCATATTTTCCTGCGGCTTTTAAAGACTTTTTCAGAGAAGAAGGCCTTTATGGCAAAAGCTATGGGGGATGTATTTAATATACCGTAAAAAAGGAGTTTGCCTCTCTCTTTGTCTGTAAAGGGCAGGAGGCAGTCCTTAACGGTTACGTTAGGGATCCCCAATGTACGGTCATGTGCCGGATCGTTCCTGTAGCGTGTTGCGTATAAGGGAAAGATGGTAATGCTTTCCGCCCTTTCTGCCAAAAAAGGCATTTCATTGTCAAGAAAAGTTTCTGCATAGCCGTAAGGATATGTGTCGGTAAATAATATTATATTCCTGCCTTTTCCCATAAATACAAAAATAGTAATTAATTATTGTTAAAAGCCAGGCGGCACCGGAAACTCATTTTAGAAAATCCGGTGCCGCACATTGCATAATTTAACTTAACTATATATTAAAAAAGGAATCAATAATCGAAGGGATTGTAGTAGTCATGATAAATGTCTCTATAATAATTTTTTTGTGAATCCGAATACAGCGGGATGATTACGGTTGATTTCGACAGATGCATTATTATCCTTGTCGATTTTCCGTCGTATTTGTTGGTTTTTGAATATTTTCTGGGGTATATTGTTATAAGAGAATCTTTTATGGAATAAATATTAGAAATGTCGGATTTCGGATCCTCTTCTTCTCCGTACCGGTCGTAATATGTAGTATTTATGTCCATTTTAAATTTACCTATGCTGTCGCGATAAGTTCTTATGGACGGATAAACATAAAACTGGGGCTTCCCGCCGTTGGCTATTTTTTTATTCCTGAGGTAAACATACTGGCCGCATATCTCCTCGAAACAGTTTCTTTTGTATATATGAGGAAGCTCTTCTATTTTTAGATAAAGAGTATCCTTTTGCGGAAGAGCAGCCGAGGAGTATTGTTCATTCGGATAAAAATATCTGTTGGCAGCTTTTATTGCAAGTCCCGTAAAGGCAAAGAGCGCTACTATCCATATGAGGAAATTTACGAGTCCCGGTTTCCATTTGGGAGAGTGAAGATCGAAACACATCAGTATTCCCACATAAGTAAAACCCAGGAAAGGTAGCATCCATACCAGCGTCCCAAGAATCTTAAGCCATATGATATGCGTATATCCCAGCTGTATGTAGTCTATTAGGTTAGTCATTGACAGCCCTCTGAGAACGTTTAGTCCGAAAGCCATCAGAATTCCTCCTATTATTCCGCCCATACCTATGCATATGAGTGCTATGCCTATGAGAATGGATATTATTCTTCCTGTTATTTTAAGGAACCTCGACGGTCGGCTGTCATAATTAACGGAATGTTTCCCTCCATCGGAAGAATAATCCCCTGTCTTTTCTATGAATTTTCTTTGTATTTCATTGACATCCATGGCTTTCCCTCTCATGGCGCATTTCTGCGAAACGGTCTTCGCCGCTGGAATTATTATCCAGAGAATAAGATAAATCAATATTCCGAATCCTACCGTGCTGAAATTGAATATATGTGTTATCCATCTGAAAGGGAATACGAGAACAAATGAAGCGGCCAGATATAAAAGCCTTACCAGAACTACATCCCAGTGCAGATATGCTGCAAGTCCCGCGCAGACTCCTCCCAGTATTTTATGATCGGTATCGCGGTAAATTCTTTTTTGAGGGATCTCATATTTTTTTTCACCGTCATCGTCTATGCCGTCAATATCTACCGGTCTGCCAAGAGTGCTTATAATGTAATTTATATCGTTTATGGATATAGTTTTGTTTTTTCCTCCGCGTTCAATAAGCAGTTCTGCAATCCGTTCTTCTATATCTCCTATAATGTCATCTTTGCCTTGTGCGGAAGCATAATGCTCTTTTAATTCTTCGAGATATTGCGACAGAATCTGCTGTGCATCTTCCTCTATGGTAAAAGACACGCCGGATATGCTAACCTTAACAACTTTTTTCATGGCGTATTTATTTTTGATCGTTGGTTTTATTTTTCAGATATTCTATGGACGACACTATTTCGTTCCATGCCGTATCCATTTCGGACAGGGCTTCCTTTCCTTTATCCGTAAGTGAGTAATATTTCCTGGGAGGGCCCTGCGGACTTTCCTCCCATCTGTACTTGAGGAGTCCCTGATTTTTTTCTCTTGCCAGCAAAGGGTATAACGTCCCTTCTACGACTATCATTCTGGCTTCTTTCAGTTCGGCGATCAGGGACGAAGCATAGGCGTCGTTCCTTCTTAAAATGCTGAGGATGCAGTATTCCAGAACTCCTTTCCTCATCTGTGCCTTTATATTGTCAACATTCGAATCAGTCATTTCTTATATTTTTTAGCCGTCCCTGGCGGACGAACGTGTTGTTGTAATTCATTTTCTTGAAAATCTTCTCATGTTCTCGGCTGTCACCGGAATTCCGTGCATTTCGCATTTCTGCGCCGGAGTCTGTGCCAGAGGCATTACAATCCACAAGATTATATAAATCCACAAGCCGGTGGAGCCGGCCAGCATAAGTACGACGAAAATTACCCGTATTAAGGTTACATCTATGTTGAGGTAGGCTGCCAGTCCGGAACAAACTCCGCCTATCGCCTTATCGTCCGGGTCGCGGAAGAGCTTGTGTTCAGGATGGATTTCTTTGTATTCGAACGAATCATCATAATTTCCGCTCCGGTAATTTGAGCTATCGTCAAACTGATAAGAACTGCCGTCGGGCATTCCCAGTTGGGCAATGACTTCGGTTACCAGTTTAAGATCCACGACATCTTTGAATGTGTCTATTTTCGCCGAAAAAAGTTCGGCTATTCTTTCTTCAAGGTCATCCATGACCTCTTTTGTCTGGACACCCATTTTTGTACAGGATTTGAATTTTTCGAGATAATCATTCATTCTCCTGTAGGCATCTTCGTCTATTGCGAAACTTTTGCCTCCTATGCCGACGTTTACGACTTTTTTCATAATCAAACGACTTTTTATTTAATAATACTTTTTATTACCAAGAATATTGTGATGCAAATATATAAAAAAAAATGAATACCTTGCAACACATAGTACTAAAAAATTTAAAAAGTCGTTTGTCTAATCGGAGGTAAGCTTATGAAAAACAGGCTTATTCGTCGTAAAAATCATCCAAACTTTCTATCTTCAAAGTCTTTCCGTTAATATCCAGATAGTAGATATATTTGTTTTTTTCTACAGTGGCCTGAAGTATTCCGTTGATATATGTAAAATTCCCCATGCTGGAATAAACGGGAGGAATTACATATTCTCCGGATTCATTTATGCAACCGTATTTATAGCTTAGATTATTTTCAAGACCAACCCATGCACGTCCGTAATTAAAGGGTTTGGCAGCTGCCCATGATTTGTT
>JALCMP010000006.1 GCA_022648545.1 Bacteroidales bacterium
CCCCATGTTGAAACATTTTATTTTTCCGGAACTCCTGTCGAATTGTATTATACCGTTGGTAGTTGATATCCATAAATAATTTTTATCAGGTATTATACAGTACACTACCTGGCTGGGAGCGTCCTTGAGCGGATAATTAGTAAAGCTCTCTTTTTTATAATCGAACCTGCATAATCCGTTTTCTTCAGTCCCTATCCATAGATTTCGGGATTCGTCGAAGCATATGTATGTTATTCTTGTAATTCTTATATTATCAGATGTCACCGGATAGTAATTTTTCCATTTCCCGGTTTTTCTGTTCAGGCGGAAAATGCCGTTTCCGAGAGTAGATACCCATAAGTTTCCTCCGGTGTCTTCTTTAATATTACTTACATCTATGTTCCCCAGCTCGTTGCAATAATGAAATTTCCCTATCCTTGGATCATATGTGTTAAGACCTCCCTGTGTCCCTATCCATATTATTCCGTACATATCCTTGTACAGGGCATATATGTTAGACGAAAAAGAATTTACTGAATTGCTTTGGTGGAAATTTTTTAGTTTTCCGGTTTTAGTATTATATATGTCGAGACCTCCCATGTACATGCCTATGTACAGGTTGTCGCCGTCAACCAGCAATGCATGTATGTTCTGATAGGTAGGAACTTTTATGTTGCTTTTTTCCGGATTGAATGAGATTATCTTACCGGTTTTTCTATTTACATATAGTATTCCGGCATCATCTGTTCCTATCCATAAATTATCGGTACTGTCTTTTGCAAAAACACTTACTACCTTTACATTGAGTCTTTTGTCTATATTGTCTAACAATCCGAAATTCGAACTTGTCGGAGACAAATAATTTATCCCTCCAAAATAGGTTCCTACCCACAATCCGTTTTCTCTGTCGAGATACAGGGCATGCAGATAGTTGTCGTTTAATCCCGGTTGATGTAATGACTCTCCTTTTTCTATTATAATCTTACCACTATGTATGTTATAATGTATTAATCCTTCGTCAGTAGCCAAAAGCAGTTCGCCGGGCTCCGGTTCTACAATGCTTTTTATTTCGAGTATGCCGTCGGGTTTGAGAGGCATTACTTTCTGACTGAAATGTCCGGTCTTCTTATTAAACAAAAATAAGCCTCCGGCCGTTCCCATCCATATGTTAGCCTCCATATCTTCATATCCTATCCAGCCTTTATGAATTTTATCGTCCTTGAATACGGTAAATTCTTTAATTCCGGGATTATATTTTATTAAGAAACCGTTGATTGTCGTAATCCATATGTTTCCCTTTCTCCCTTCCATTGTATGTTTTATCATATTGTCGGGGATGTCGGGAGTTGTAATTTGAGATAGAGTTCCCTTTTTTAGATCGAACAGGAATATGCCTTGCCCCATGGTGGAGATCCATGCTGTTCCCCGGCTGTCTATCATTACGTTGCGTACGGCCGATTTTATGTGTGTGTTTTCCGGTGTGCAGTAGTCGAAAGGCAGGTATTTTTCCGTTTTGAGATCGAGAATTGATAATCCTGTGTTTGTTCCTATCCATAAACGACTTTGAGAATCTTCCGTTATTGAATATATAAGCGTCCCTACGCCAAGCTCGGAATCCGGAGGGATATTTTTTATGGTATTGCCATCATAATTATACAAACCTATTATGGTTCCGAACCACATCAATCCTTTTGAATCTTGTGTTATGACATATACTGCATTGTTCTTAAGGCCATTTTCGGTCGTTATATATCTGTAACTTCCTCCGAAAAGCAGGTACGGCAAGAGTATTAAGGTTAATGAAAAATATATGAATTTTTCGGATCTGCTAATCATCATGGTAAATTTTTGCAAATGTAGGGGTCGCGAAGTTTTCATTAATAGCAAGTTAATAATTCCGGCATATATCCTGTTCCCGCCGGACTATATTATCAGTTGTTCGGACGATATTACAAAAATAATGTATGAAAATATCCGATAATCGGAAAAGTTTACATTCTAAAGGTGACATATTGCTATAAATTTGAAACAGATAGTTTGATCTATAAACTGTCCATTTTAATCTATAAACTTTCAATAAATTATGGAAAAATTAAAGACTATTTTTTGGGGATTGTGCATGTCTGTTCTCTCATTCCCGGTTTTTGCCCAGCAAGGCGAAATCTCAGGAGTGGTCAGAGATGCGAAGAACCAGACATTACCCGGCGTTAGTGTTATTATAAAAGGCACTACCCGGGGATGTTCTACGGATATTGACGGCCACTATGCCGTTTCTGCATCCGGAGGCGATACCTTGCAGTTTTTTCTTATAGGCATGAAAACGGAATTCATACCCGTAGGTAGGGCTTCGGTAATAAATGTGGTTATGGAACCCGCCTCCGAAAAGCTGGATGAAATAGTAGTCGTGGGGTATGGCGTTCAAAAGAAAACTACCGTTACCGGTGCGGTTTCAACTATAAAAGGCGAGGATATAAGAAATTCCGGGAATCTTAATGTCAGCAATGATTTTGCGGGACGTGTGCCCGGGCTTATTGCCCTTAACCGTTCAGGCGAACCAGGGAACGACTATTCATCTATCTTAATAAGAGGAAAAGGGACCCTTAACGATAATTCCCCTCTTATTGTAATCGACGGTATTTCGAGCAGCTCCGGAATAATGGAACGTATTAATCCTAACGATATCCAATCGATTTCAGTATTAAAGGATGCTTCCGCTGCTATATATGGCGCCAGAGCGGGGAACGGCGTTATTCTAATCACTACGAAATCCGGAATAAATGAAAAGCCTACGGTCGAATACAGGGGAACCTATACTATGTCGCAAAATACAATAACTCCTAAATTACTTAATGCGTACGACTGGATGACATATGAAGATGAAATTTATAAAGGAGAAGGCCGTACTCCTATTTATGAAAACATAAAAGAAGGGTATAAGGACGGAACCATAAATAAGAAGAAATACGGGGATACAGACTGGATGAATGTCATATTCAGAAAATTTGCACCAGAAACCCGCCATTCATTATCCGTCAGAGGTGGTTCAAAAGATGTTTCTTATTATTTATCGGGAGATTTTATGTATCAGGAACCCGGTTACAGAAATACGATATATAATTTCAAGACCCATCAATTCAGGGCTAATATAACAGCTAATGTAAACAAAAACCTTAAGGTCGGAGTGAATCTGTCGGAATTATCAGAGAGAAGGAATCAAAGTCCTATTTCTTCCGGCAACCTTTTCTGGGAAGCTTTTATGGCATATCCTTATTTATATGATTATTACCCCAACGGACTCCCCGGACCGGGCATAGCATGGGGCAACAATCTTGCCATATTGGCTTCGGGAAAGGAAGTCGGTTACGACAGGGTAAATGATATATTTTTAAACAATAAATATTTCTTCGATTATAAGATGGACTATATAACAAAGGGGCTTTCTATTTACGGATATGCTGCATATATAGAACATCACAGGAATGAAAAGGAATTCGAGGATGTCTGGAATACATATAATTATGATGAAAATACGGATTCATATATAATGCAGACGACCAATGCTGACAATAATACTATTCAACTTAGCCAGAATAATGACCGAAGCAGAGAGTCCACATATCATATTAGGGTAAATTATAAAAGATCTTTCGGCAGACATAATGTAAATGCCTTTGCGGCATATGAACAGAGAAGTTACAAGGGAGAAAGATTTTCCGCATGGAGAGGCTATTTCCTAAGCGACAAGATAGATTATCTTAATGCCGGTGCTGATAAAAATAAGACGAACGGAGGTTACGGATATTTGTCCGCGAGACGGAATGTTTTCGGCCGTATCAATTACGATTATGCAAATAAGTATATGCTGGAATTCACCATGCGTTATGATGGTTCCATGAATTTTGCAAAGGGTCACAGATGGGGAGTCTTCCCGGGCGTTTCCGCCGGCTGGATGATAAGCCGCGAACCTTTTATGTCGTCGTTCGGCTGGATAGATAAGTTGAAATTAAGAGCTTCATGGGGGAAGCTCGGGAACGACAGCGTGGATCAGTTCCAGTACCTCAGCACATTTACCTTAGGGGACGGAGCGATTCTCGGCGAATCTCCCGAATTAAATAAGGGTTTCAGCGTAGGTCGCATAGGGAATCCTGATATTACATGGGAAAAGATAGACAGCAAGAACATAGCTTTGGACGGGAGTTTATGGAAAGGTAAACTGGATTTTACGGCCGAGTATTTTTATCAGCACAGAACGGATATACTTACGGCCAAACAGGCTTCCATCCCCGATTATACCGGATTGACCCTGCCGGACCAGAACATAGGCAAGGTTGATAATTACGGAGTTGAGCTCTCTGTAAATCATTATAATTACCATGGTGACTGGAAATATAATATTGGAGCCAATTTTACATTTACCAGAAATAAGATCATATTTTTCGACGAAGCTGCCAATACGCCCGAATGGCAAAAACGTACCGGATATCCTATAGATTCCTGGCTGATGTATAAAACCGATGGTATTTATCAGACCCAGGAAGAAATAGACGGGACTCCGCATTTTGCCGGAGCCAAACCCGGAGATATAAAATATGTGGATGTGGATAAAGATGGTTCAATCACTTCAAACGACAGGGTCAGAGATCACATAAGCAATGTTCCGCAAATCGTTTTCGGAATAAACATAGGAGCATCATGGAAAGGGCTGCAGCTGGATATGCTCTGGTCCGGTCAGGCTAGGGCCAAACAGATGATTATACCTATAGGTTATAATACTTATAAAAGATTTTTCGATGGCAGATGGATTTCTGCCGAAAAAACGCCTAATGCCAGATATCCAAGAGCTTTCAATAAGGATAATAACATGAATACCAGAGCATCGGATTTTTGGTTGTACAATGCCTCTTTCATAAGGCTTAAAAATGTTCAGTTGGCTTATAATATACCGTCGGTATGGACGGATAAAATAAATATAAAGAACGTAAAGGTTTTCGTTATCGGCAATAATTTGTTAACCATCAACAGAATACATTTTCAGGATCCGGAATCAAACCAGAAAAATGCCGGGATGTATTATCCGCAACAAAGGACTTATACGTTCGGATTAGATATAACCTTTTAATTTATTGAACGATAAAAACGAATTGTCATGAAAAGAAATATATTGTTTATTTTATTATCCATCTTCTTATCGGCTTTCGTCGTATCTTCTTGTGAAGATGTATTGGATGTACAACCGTTGGATGCCTACACCGAAGAAAATATATTTTCCGACATATCTCTTACGCAGGCATATGTTACAGAAATGTACACGACCCTCATAACAGGGTTCGACGATGATGCAAGCATGTATATCAGCGATGAGGCGAGAAATAACTTCAACTGGGGTTCTTCCTACACTATTATCCGCGGCGAAATGACGGCAGACGATTGCGGGGGGTTTGGTACGTGGCAGAAATATTATTCGGATATCAAGGCCTGTAATATATTTTTCAGGAACGTTGACAAAATACCTGCACAAACGGCGGATGACAAGGTCGTTAAGAATTATCTCATAGGTGAGGTTACGTTTATGAGAGCTATGTACTATATGGATCTTACTACGCGATACGGCGGTGTTCCTCTGATAACCAAACCTTTTGATCTTAATGATAAAAATATTATGTTGGCACGCAACAGTTATGATTCATGCGCTGATTTCGTAGTGGATGAATTTGAAAAGGCGGCCGGACTTCTTCCCGTATCATGGTCGGGTTCGAATTTCGGACGTGCAACAAAAGGTGCCGCTTTGGCCATGAAGGCAAGAATGCTGTTATACATGGCCAGCCCCTTGTGGAATCCTGACAATGACAAGGCAAAATGGCAAAAAGCCGCCGATGCGGCCAAGGCCGTAATAGACCTGCGCAAATATAGCCTCGATCCGGATTATAAAGGGCTTTTTCTGAATCCGCTAAGTCCGGAGATTATTTTTGAAAGGTTGTATACTACGGAACATTCCAATTATTTCGATTGGGAACAGACACCAAACGGACAGCACGGTTATTCAGCCTGCTGCGTCCTTCAGCAAATGGTAGATAGTTACGAAATGGAAGACGGAACGATGCCGGATACCACCATGTATACCAAAGTCACTTCAAATCCATGGGCGGGCCGCGATCCCCGCTTTTATGCATCCATAGTATGTGACGGACAGCCTATAAGAGGGGTGGAAGCTCAGTTCTGGATAAACGAAGACGGCAAGACCGGCGGAAACGATTCCGAATTCGGCTATGACAACTGGAATGTCTCCGATACACATTATACCTTAAGGAAATTCCTGGATGAGTCTCTTACCGCTCAATGGGAAGACTGGGGCAGTCAGCCGTGGATATATGCCCGGCTTGCAGAAGTGTATCTTAATTATGCCGAGGCCGAATGCGAACTTGGAAAGGATATAGAAGCCAGAAAATATGTTAATTTAATAAGGGCCAGAGCCAGAGGAGGAAGAACCGGGATTCTTCCCGATGTTACCGAATCGGGGGAAGCTCTTATGAAGAAAATCAGGCAGGAACGCAAGGTAGAACTGGCTTTCGAAGGGTTCCGCTATTGGGATGTACGTCGCTGGAAGATAGCCGACAGTACCGAAAATTTCGAATCCAAAGGAATAAAGATAATCAGGCATCCCGACGGTACCAAGTCTTATTCCATAGTCCATGTAGACAACCGCGTTTTTAAACCTCAGCATTATTTATTCCCTATTCCCAACAGCGAAATACGCAAGGATGACTTGTTGAAGCAAAATCCCGGATATTAATATTATGATGTATAGAATAAAATGTTTGTTATCCGTTGCATTTCTGTATCTTTTATCTTCGGCTATTCTGTTTTCGAAGGATTATTGGCATCTTAATAAAAACGGAGGGATAACGTGGACCGTATGCGATGATTCGTATCCGCATTTCGATCATATGGAAATGAGCGGGAAACGTATTTCAGCCGTGCTGCGCTATGGCGTAAACGATAAAGGCGGATTTGAGATTGAAAAAAGCATCGTATGGCCTATGTTAAGAACCATACCCAACAATACTCGCGGTTCTCTTAACAGGCGTTTGAAATGGAATCCTTTGGAGTGCATAACCTTAAACGGCAGATCTCCGTCGGATGAAAAAGTAAATTCGATCTCCATTAAGGGTAATCTTGAAGTCAACAGTAATTTCAATTGCGGACCCTATGGCAAGGTAGATATCAGAAGAAGGTTTTTTCCGTCTGCGGAACTGCCTGTTTTCATAGAATCATATCTTGTGAAAAATATAGGAAGCAGGGAAGTTACGGTGGAGATACCGGAATGCCGGATAGTAAATAAAACCGATAAAAGTAAAGGAGTCGACGGCGTTTATTCTATAATTTCCGAAATAACGGGGAGCGGAACATATTCGATTCTCCCCGGAGATTCGGTTGTTTTTGCCGCATATACGGCTGGTTACGACAAAGATCAGATAATGCGGAACCCGGATTGCGGCAAAGAATATGAAAAAAGGATGGTTTTGGTTAATACATGGATGCACGATCTTAGCTTTACATGTCCCGATTCCGCAATAACCCGGATGTTCGCTTTTTCCAAGATACGTGCATGCGAAAGCATTTTCTGGACAAAAGCGGGTCCCCTGCATTCACCCGGAGGGGAAACTTATTATGCAGCCATATGGGCGAACGACGAAGCCGAATATGTAAATCCGTTTTTCCCGTATACTGGCTACGCATATGCGGACTCGGCCGCTCTTAATTCGTATTTGCTTTTTGCAAGGTATATGAATAAGGATTGGAAGCCTATACCGAGTTCCATCATTGCGGAAGGCGAAGATATTTGGGACGGAGCAGGAGACAGGGGAGATGCTGCGATGATTGCATACGGAGCATCGCGATATGCCCTTGCAAGAGGCTCCCGTGAAGAGGCGCAAAAATTATTTCCTCTTATAAAATGGTGTCTGGAGTATTGCCGCAGACAGTTGAATTCCTGCGGTGTAGTGAAATCCGACTGTGACGAACTCGAACACAGGTTTCCTGCAGGACGGGCGAATTTATGTACTTCTTCATTATATTACGATGCTCTTCTTTCTGCTGCATATCTGAACGAAAGCATGAATGGAAAACATTCGGTTTCCGAATCTTATATGAAAAGAGCCCGTCTGATGAAAAAAAATATAGAAAATTATTTCGGAGATAAGATAGAAGGTTATAATACATACAGGTACTATGAAGGTAATGAACTTTTGAGATCATGGATCTGTATACCGTTGGTTATGGGGATAAACGACAGGGCGGAAGGAACTGTCGAAGCCCTGTTCTCTTCAAAGCTGTGGACGGAAAACGGTTTGCTTATAAGGTCTGACGGAAAAACCTTCTGGGACAGGGAAACTTTATATGCATTAAGAGGCGCTTATGCTGCCGGGGCCGTGGAAAAAGCAACTGCCTTCCTTAAGAAATATTCATATAAAAGACTCCTTGGGGAACATGTTCCGTATGCAATAGAAGCCTGGCCGGAAGGAGGTCAGAGACACCTTTCCGCCGAGAGCGGGTTATATGCAAGAATAATAACCGAAGGGATTTTCGGAATCAGACCCGCAGGTTTGAGGAGTTTCGAATTGCTCCCGCGTCTTCCGGAAGAATGGGATAATATGTCGCTGGAACGTATTTTTGCATTCGGAAGCGAATTCTCCATTTATGTTAAAAGAATATGTAACGGTAAAATAAACCTGACGGTAAAAGATAAAAACGGAAAAATTCTTTATAACGAAAATTTAAAGGAAGGCGAAAAAATCAAATTGAATATATGATGAAATTAAGTTTCTTATTATTAATATCTGTCTCCGCCTGTCTTTTTAACACATGCGAATCCGTAAATCAAAATAGAGATTCTGAAGATACTCACAAAATAGAAATATCCAGTTCGAACGGAGAACTTGACGAGGCATTTAAATGGGCTGTAGAAAAAGCCGGGTCCTTTGTTATGACAGGTAAATCCGGCTCCGTTAATAAATCGGAAAAATATGAGGGTGACCGGTCTTATAGATACATTCCTTGCTATTGGGCCGGATATCCTTTCCGTTCTGCATTTTATTCCAGGGACTTTTGCCATCAAATGGCCGGGGCCCATCTTCTGGGACTCGACGAAGAGAATTTCAGAATGATGAAAACTTTTGCCGCCTCCTCGAATAGTGCGAGAGGTTGGTATCCGCTTTGGTCCTTTAATTTCGACGGAAGTCCGTATATGCTCGATTACGGCAGTGACGATTCTTTCGTCCGGGAAGTCCCGGCTCCGTTCGAACTTGTGCAGAAAGCATATCAGGCATATATGTGGACTGGTGATAAAAGATATCTTAATGATAAAACCCTGTTGTATTATTATAGAAAGACGGTTTCCGATTTCATCTCCGAACATGACAAACTTATGCCCGACGGAATAGCCGAAGGGAACGGAAGCGGAAATATATTTGCCGGAACGGCCACATACAATGAAGGAATGTATGAAAATCCCTTTATTGAGGCGGGGGACGGTATAGGGAGCCAGTATCAGGCATATCTGGGCTATGCCGGAATCCTGTATGCAAAAGGAGATTCTGCCGAAGCTGATATATGGAAAGAGAAAGCCAATTTTTTAAAAGACTATTTCGAGAAAGTATGGGCGAGTGAAAAGTATGGATCCGTTTATGTTTCCGGCTATGACACCAACAGGAAGGCCCGGACGGAATTCGGAAAAGAACCTACATGGTTTATGGCAATGAAACATATTATTAACGATGGCGAAAGAGGAAATATATTTCTGGACTTCATTCAAAAGTCGTTGGAAAATCCATCGGATCTCCCGGTCAATATTGAAGCGATTACATATCTTCCCGATACCTTTTTCCCCTACGGAAGAATAGAAGATGGCTGGAAATGGTTCGATTATATTTTGAAAAACTATCAAAAGCCGCACAGTGTAAAAGAAGTTGGTATGAACGGCGATTATCCCGAAGTCTCTTTTGTAATAATAAGCAGTGTTGTTGAAAATCTTATGGGAATAGTTCCCGATGCACCGCACGACGCAGCTTCATCAGTTTCCCGATTGCCCGATGAAATGTCCTTTCTTACCGTAAAGAATATAAATATAGGGACGCATAGCATATGCGTAACTCATAACGGAAGGAATTCGACTTCCGTATTTTATTCAAAAGGCAGGGGGAATTTCCATTTTACATTCCGTTTTTACGGGAACCATCCCGAGTTGCAGGTAAACGGACAGTTCCGGAAATCGACGCCCGGCAGTCTCTATGGAAAGGAAATATCTTCAATAACTCTTACCCTCAAACCGCTGGATCGCGTTACGGTAGGCATATGATAAAAAAGCGACCGACAATTGAGCCGGCCGCTTTTTTAATATACCCATTTAAATAAGAATATTATAAAATTCAACGGTAAAATCCTATAATAAATAAGGTCTCATAGATTTATTGCTTTTCAGTACGGATTCCTTTAAATTTATTTCCGTCTTGTTTGACATCTATGAATTTGCCTGTTTCAGTATCGCGTTTGACATACTGTTGCGTTTTCGGATTAAATGTCTGACTGCGCTTTCTGACTGCACCATTACGATGTCCGTCTCCAACTGGTGGATTTCCGAGGATTGAACCGTATTTCTTCGTTAAGGAAGGCTTACAAAAACGGAAGGTTTGGTGCAATGCCGGAAATAAAAGGATGATATGGCAAGAAGGGTAGGAGAAAGGCAAAAACGTAAGATAATACCCACCGTAATAGGTGCCGGTATTACAGAACAGATGTACTTCATACATCTGAGGTCATTGTTCGGCTATCGTGTGAAAGTGCCGGAATGGCTCTGGAAAGTTTCAGGAAGAAATGGGGATCCAAATATTCCTATGCCGTACGATCATGGAAGGATAACTGGGAAGCCCTGACGACCTTTTTCGATTACCCTGTAGAGATACGCCGTATAATATATACTACCAATATCATTGAAAATCTTAACAATAAGATCAGGAAATATACGAAAGGCCGTTTATCCTACCCAACGGATGAGGCCTGTGAAAAATCCGTATACTTGGCTATCATTGAAATAGAAAAGAGATGGAGACTTCCTATAAGGAACTGGGGATTGATATTGAATCAATTCATAGCTATATTTTATGACAGGATTTTATTATGATTAAAGCTTATACAGAAAACCATTTACACAAAACTTTGGACACTACCGCCTAAACTTTTGCTCAGAGATGAATGTTTGTTTTTAAGCTATTTAATATTATTCAGAAAGACCGTTAAATCATTAGCATATTCTCTAACCTTTTTTCTTATTTCAATACAAAAATCATCATTAAATTCAAATTGGGACTCTCCTGACCCTAACATTCTTTTCCCCTCAATATCTTTTGGCGTCTCATGCCCTAATAGATTCCTCTTATTTATTATTTTTTCGTAACAATCAGAAAAACCATTAGATTTATATTTGTTTGCAATATCATGATCAACTTCTTCAAAGATGTATTGTGTCGCTTTTAATTTTTCTGAAGCATCAAACATAAGAGGATCTTTTATTATTTTTTCTACATCATCATTGGCTTGATAATGATTAAATTTTTTGTTTTTTTCTTTTATTTTATTCTCAACGTTTGAAATTATTTTTTCTTTTAGCTTGTCTTTTAATTTAAATGAATTATTATTTAAAGTAGTAGAAATAATCTCCATCATAGATTTATCAATATCACTTGTCTCAGCCATAATCAGACCTCTCATATTATTCAAATCTTGAACTTTCTTAATTGTGGTATTAACGACTTGCTCAAATTTTGTTTCAATTTCTTTTCTATCTGCCGTATATACCCCTTCTAAACTATTTTTTTGCATACTATCTCGAACATTTTCGACATCACTTGAATAAAAAATTATATCGGTAAGAATAGGATTCGCATTTATGTTTCTGATAAATTGAATTATTTCTTCTCCATTGTCAGAACCTCCAAGGGTAAAATCAATAAGTAACAAATCATAATCCTTAAGTTTATTTTTTTCTATTTCAGATTTAACCTCATCAAGGGTTTCACATCTTTTTGAAATTAGATTAAACCCTAAGTCATTTAATGTATAGGTGAAGAGCTCTTTTGTTGTACTGTACCAAGATTCATTATCTTCTACCCATAAAATATTATATTCGATTGTCATTTTGGGAGTTTTATAATTAGTTCAAAACCTTCTTTATATTCAGGATTATATACTATAGTCCCTTTTAATCCATCCTCAATAATTCTTTTTACGTGGCTTAATCCAAGACCAGAACCTTTGGTTGTAGTGACACCCTCTTCAAAAATCATTTTCCAATCACTAATCTCTTTAGATAATTGTTTACCTATATCTTTTATTTTTATTTGTAAATCATTTCCAATATTAGAAAACTCAAAAATAATTTTTTGTGCATTTTTTTTTCTGGAGTTGCTTAGAATATTATCGAGTGCAGTACATAATTCAATAGGTTGAAATCCGCGTACAAATTTTATATTATCGCCATAAAGATCAATCTTAACATCATATAGAACTTGATAAATATTTCGAATATAATCTTTAATGTAAGAAACGATATCTTCGTCTTTTTCCAATGTCGCTTTTAAAAATCCTGATTTTGTTGTAAATCTTGTTAGAGTAGATATTTTTTCATTAGCAAGACTGATTCCTTGAATAAAATCCAACAAGGTCTTTTTATCTATGTTTTGACCTTTATCTAACTTGCGTTTTAAGAGTAAGATCTTATTAGAAATGTCGTCTGAATAAACCCCAATAATATGATTGGAGTCTCTTAAATCTTTATATTCAATTGTTTCTCCTGCGTTGAATCTTGTTATTTGTTCTTTTTGTTTCTTAGCAACTGTTTCTGCAAGGTGTCTTGCTTTTGCTTCTTCTACTGCTTTTTGTTCAGCTTTTATTTTGGCTAATTCCGCTAATGCCCTTTCTTTTTCTTTTCTTTCTGTGGCAAGTTCAGCATTTATGCGTGCTTCCTCGGCTTTTTTTCTTCGTTCTTTTTCTAATAATCTATTCTGTTCTGCTTCAGCAGCCTTTTGTTCAGCTTCAATTCGTTTTTGTTCTGCAAGTTCAGCTCTTTTTATTGCATCTTCTTTTTCTTGAATGAGCTTATTAAAATTATCTTCTGTTAGTTTTACTTGATTTAATAGATCTATATCATTTGTTTTTTCTGCTATCTTTGTTAAATCTGAGATAAATTTAGGTTGAACTTCATCAAGCTTTTCGTTTACTAAATCAACTAAATCCTTATTGAAGGCTACAATTTTTATATTGTTGTCATCAGAAAGAGTTTTTATAAGATTTACAAAATCAATTTTACTACCAATGTTTTTTACTGCATCCTCATAAGTATCTTTGAATTGATCATTTTTAAGTTTATTTCTTAATAAATCCGCAACTTCATTATTAATAAAATAATTTCTTCTTTTGAAACCTTCTCCCCAAAGTACTCCAACAACGTATCGCTCCAGTCTTTTTAAAGCTTTTTCTGTAAAAATATCAAAAAGTATTTTTTTTCCGCTTGTTTCAACAAGTCCACCATCGCGGCTAGAAACTTCCTTAAATTCATCAAATTTTTCAGTTATTAAATCTACTTTTCCAAATAAATCGCGTGTCCCAAGGAATCGTTTATAACCCTGTTGCTTCTTTTTATCTATGTTCCAACTATCATCGCCAGTTTCTCCATAAGGCTGAACCCTAAAACCATTTTTGAAAAGAAAAACATTTCCATAATTTACAGGCTCTATGTCCATTATTTTCCCAAAATTAATTTTAGCACTCCTATTTAGAAAATAAAGTCCTATTTCAAGATTATCGATTAAATTAGAATATGGGTTTTTCTCTTCAATATGATAAATTAAACTTCCTCTATCAGCAATTTTTGTTGTAATTTTTTCTTTATCGACAACGACATCAATCTCTGTGGTTTTAATTTTTAGCACACTTAGAATGCTATTGGTAATTTTGCCATTTATTTGTTGAAATGGCGTTTTATTAATATCATATTCCTTATATTTTGGTGCAATGATTTCAATCGTAAATCCATTTTGCTCGCCTGAAAATGGATTTATAATTTTTTCAAGTGAGTGTTTAAGATCTCGAAGTCTTAATTCATTCCAAGATGAATTTAATTTGCTGATTTTTAGAATTGTTCCGTGTTTCTGATTATTATATAATGGAGTTTCTGTTTTCTTTTCAAAAGGAATTAATACCTTGTTAAAACTTTGCTTGGCATCTTTTTCAAACTGCCTCCAATCAACATCAATTTGATATGTAATATTTGAATCAATGTAAGTTGTAATTAATTCAAGGTTGTTTCCAAGCCTATCGCACGAAAAACGTCCAACGCCTTTTGCTCCTGCATAATATCTTCTCGATTTTAGGTTATTTAAATGTGGACTTCTTTTAATGTCATTATCTTCCGAACCATCTTTTTTGGCAGAATAGGCAACTGCAAACCATTTTTCTCTTATGTCTGTTTCTGACATACCTTTACCGTTGTCAGTTATTATGATTTCATCTTCATTAAATGTTATTGTGACATAATCAGAATAAGCATCATACGAGTTTTTAACAAGCTCATAAATAGCAATAAAATCATCGGTAATTAAGTCTCTACCGATGATATTTTTCATACCTGTTTTTATGTCGAAAGAAATGAATTCTTTATCCATTTATGATTTGATTTAAAATAATTCCTGCTTGTTCTGCAAATAACGGTGGAATAGCATTCCCGATTTGGGAATAACGTGGAACTTCTTGAGTGCGGCGTTTGCCACCGGTTGTATATTTTCCCTTAAATTGATATGAATCTGGAAACGATTGTATTCGTGCATACTCTCTAACCGTTAAAATACGAGGCTCACAGAAATGAATGTAATCATCCGGTAATGTTGTTATTGTTGGAGTTTTAGAATGCTCGTCTAAAGGAATAACAGTGTGCTTTTTTATATTATATTTCTCTCTAATTGATTTGTCAATATCAATATTTTTTCTAGTAGAAGTTTCAATGATATCTGAAAATTTTTGAATAATATCAGGACGATGTTTGGCAAAACGATGGCTGTCAGGAATGTCGTTTTTAATCCCTTTTCGCATCAGTTTTTGATATGGACTTAATGGCTTTTTAGTATATATACCACTTTGAAAAGTTTTACTGTCTGGGCATGGCTCTTTACCATTTTTCATTAACAAATCGGAAATTGCATCATTTAAATTTGTGCTAATTGTTAAATGTTTTGTTTTTAAAAAAGAATATTTATTGTTTTCTACTTTTTGAAAAAAGCCGTCTGCTAATGCTTGAGAAGAATCTTTTATGTCTTTTCTAACCCCAATTAATATAAATCTTGTCCTTTTTTGTGGAATACCATAATCTCCAAAGTTTATTAATTTACCTTGAACATAGTAGCCTGCTTGATTTAAAGACTGTTCTACAAATGAAGCATAAATTTTTCCTTTATCTTTATTTTTTTTGAATTCGAGTGTAAATCCTTTTACATTTTCGAAAAAAATAATTTTTGGCTGAATTAATTTAATAAATTGTATATAAGAAAGAACTAGCTGATTACGATGGTCATCTTCTTTTCGACGTCCGGCCATAGAAAACCCCTGACAAGGAGGTCCACCTGCAATTAAGTCAACTGTTCCTTTAAGAGTTTTAAGTTGCTCAGAATAATCCTTAATTACAGTATTTATTTCTAAAGCTTGTTTAGGCAACCATTCCGGCCAATTAAAATGATGAATGTTATCTATTAAGTTGTATTGAAGCGTTTTAAAAGCATCGGGACTTTTTTCAACTGCAAAAAGTCCTTGCCATCCAGCATTATGTAAGCCTAATGATAATCCTCCACAACCTGCGAAAAGGTCAATATATATAGGTTTGTTATTAGTCATTTTAGAAAAATTTCGGCAATTGGTAATGTCTTGAATTTTGTATAAGAGAGAAATCTGAAAGATTCATAATAAAATTATGTTTCCAAATATAGCTACAAATTGATTGAAAACAAGGGTCTAGTTTATTATCAGTTATGTCCAGTCCTTTTCGATTCAGCTTGTGGCAAAGCTGATTTTTATAGGCTTCAATCTTTGGATAGAATAATCGGTATTTTATGATTTTATTTCCACATTCCTGAGCCCTTTCACTTCGTCTTGTCATATCCTTTTTATAACTTTTGAGGCCATTTTATGAACATGTACATTTTTTTTGTTTCTGTTTTGATTTATAAAGTTACTCTTTATTTCTCTTTATCAAATCATTTACATGGTTTTTTGTAGGGCGTCCATAATTCACATTATATTATATTCTTGGGTTAATTCAAGAAAGGTTCTTTAATTACCTTTGCTGATAGTTATGTTGTATCCACTTACTTTTTTGTTGTTTTTGTGTTTATTGATGCCTTTATAATCCTGATATCTTCTTAGTGGTTGAATTTGTTGATGGCATTATTTATAAGGGAGGTATTGTGTATATTCAAGATTATCAGCAAATCAAAGTCAAGAATAGTTAATTTATTAAATACATAAAAAACGGAATACGTATGGTGAATTTTATCAGTTTTTACTGAATCTGTTAGCGTTTGCTATTATGACCTTTTTCTTTTTTAGAAAAGCGTTTTAGTCAGGCACTATAATAATATTCGTCGAAAATAATATTGTTCCAATCAATGGTGTGTGTAACTATCCGTTACATTTATAAAGGCCTTAAATTAAAAAGCGACCGGCAATTGAGCCGGCCGCTTCATATGCGTCATTGACGATCTTTATTTTATAAATCCTTTTGCCAATAGTGCTTCGGCTATCTGCACGGCGTTTGTTGCGGCACCCTTGCGCAGGTTGTCCGAAACGCACCAGAGGTTGAGGCCGTTTTCAAGTGTGGGATCGCGACGGATTCTTCCAACAAATACTTCGTCGCGTCCTTCAGAATAAAGGGGCATAGGGTATGGCAGCTTCTCCAGCGCCGGAATCTCCTTTGCCGAAGATCCGCTTTCGTAGCCGGCTGCTTTTGCTGCCGCGCATTCGTCCTTAATGTCTTTATCGCCTATAGACGGATTCTGTTCGCCGGAAGCCGAAGGCTTGACGTTATCCTGAACAATAACTCCGGTACTCTTCTTAAGCAGGGGAATAATATCTTCATCTTTAAAAGGCCTCTCGAATTCGAGATTAACCGATTCCGAATGGCCTCCCAGAACGGGAGCCCTAACCGTGGTAGGCGAAACCTTAATATCCTTGTCGAGAATCTTGTGCGTTTCGTTAACCATTTTCATCTCCTCCTTGGTATATCCGTTGTCGAGGAACTTGTCTATATGCGGAAGCAGGTTGAGATCTATCTGGTACGGATAAGCTTTGGTTTCATAACCGTCCACAATGTTCTTCTCCGGACCTTCCCATGCCTTTCTTTCGGCCGTAACTTCGTCCACGGCTTTCTGTCCGGTTCCGGTAATGCACTGATAGGTAGAAACCACGAGCCTCTTTATCTTGTATTTTTTGTGAAGATCGGCAATAGCAATAAGCATCTGGATGGTAGAACAATTCGGATTGGCAATAATCATATCGTTCTTCTCCAGAACATCGGCATTGATTTCCGGAATAACCAGCTTTTTGGTCGGATCCATTCTCCAGCAGGCTGAATTATCAACCACATAGCAGCCCGCGGCGGCAAATTTCGGAGCATACTCCTTTGACGCATCCGACCCGGCCGAGAAAATGGCCAGCTGCGGCTTCATTTCAATAGCTTTGTCCGGAGTAACCACCGTATATTCCCTGCCCCTGAACGTTATTTTCTTACCGGCCGAACGCTCCGAAGCCGCCGGTATCAGTTCCGTTACGGGGAAATTCCTTTCCTCCAGAACCTTAATCATTCTCGTGCCAACCAAACCAGTGGCACCGACAACTGCAACTTTCATAATTTATGTTGTTTATTATTACTTGATTATCTAATTTTTCAATATATCGTTCAGGAGGCCTCCGGCAGTTTGTTTTGCACCGGCGCCGGCTCCCTTTATAACAATTCCCTGAGGATAAAAAACCGTAACTATCGATACTGCATTGTCGCTGCCTTCGAGATTATAGAAAGGATGTTCCGGCCCTATCTTCTCAAGAGCGATCTTTGCAGCAAAACCTTTATCCGTTGCAGTAGAACCTGACGCTCCGGTACGGAAAGAAGCAATAAAACGCAATTTCTTCTCCTCCTTAGCTGCCGTATTATAAAGCAACTCGATGGATTTCTCTTCCTTTTCAAGTCCGGAATAGAATTCATCTCCTTCTTCCGAAAATTTCCCACCGTGTCCCTTTATGAGTGATTCCGGAACGAACCCTTCGAATTCTATATCGGAAGCATCGATTTGTAATCCGGCTTCCCTTGCTGAAATAAGAAGCTTGCGGAACACGTCCGTTCCGGAAAGATCTATTCTCGGATCAGGTTCGGTATATCCGAGCTCCCGTGCATCCTTAACCAGCCCGGCAAAAGACTTGCTTCCGTCGTATTTGCTGAAAAGATAATTGAGGGTTCCGGAAAGAATTCCTTCGAAGCTCAATACGCTGTCTCCGCAGTTTACAATATTCCTTATTGTCTCAACAATAGGAAGGGCCGCGCCCACGGTGGTTTCGTAATTATATGTAACGCCCTCCTCAAGTGTGCTTTCCTTCAGCTGGCTGTAATAGTCATATGAAAGAGAATTGGCTATCTTGTTGCATGCGACCACGGAAAACTTATGTTTGAACAAATCAGGATATGAATCTGCAATGCTCCTGTCTGCAGTGCAGTCCACAAAAATGGAATTGCCCATGTGCATTGCAGCTATTTTTTTAATGTATGAATTGTCTGCATTCTTTTCTCCGTCGGCCAGAATGAATTTAAGATAATCAGAAAGGGCTTCGGGTGTTGTTGTCACGCCGCTTTTTCCCGGAAACATTATGCCGTCTCTCGAAATAACAAAATTCCTGCTGTTGCTTATTCCGCAAAGAACCAGTTCCTTGCCGAACGTATTTTCTATGTATTCCTTCCTGCGGAAAATTATATCTATGAGGGCCTTCGAAACCGTTCCGTAGCCGGCGACGAATAAATTCAGGCGTTTATATGATTTTCCGAAGAAAGCCTTATGTATGGATCTTATGGCATTTTTTACATCTTCTGTTTTAACTACGGTAGAAACGTTTCTTTCGGAAGATCCCTGAGCGATGGCTCTTATATTTATGCCTTCGCGTCCGAGTGCTTCGAACATTTTTCCGCTCGCGCCGGACTGGTTTTTCATGTCGTCTCCTACAAGAGAGATTATGGAAAATCCTTTTTCCACTTTCAATGGTTCTACCTTGCCGAGCGATATTTCATATGCGAAAAGTTCGTCGGTCGCTTTTTTTGCCGTATCGGCATCTGCTTCAGAAATAGCGATGCACATGGTATGGACGGAAGAAGCCTGCGTAATTAGTATTATGTTAATGTTGTTGTTTGCAAGAGCGGCGAACAGCTTGCTCGAATATCCCGGGACTCCCACCATGCCGCTTCCAACCATCGACAATAGGGCTATCTTGTCGGAACTCGATATGCCTTTTATCTTGTTCCTTCCTTCAGGCGGATTGCGTTCGATTAATGTTCCGGGGTCGGCCGGTTCGAACGTGTTTTTTACATAAATGGGGATTCCCTGTTTTACAACCGGCTGTATAGTTGGCGGATAAACAACCTTGGCTCCGAAATGCGACAGCTCCAGGGCCTCTGTATATGAAATGTTGCGTATGGGATAGGCCTCCTTAACTGTTCTGGGATCGGCGGTCATCATTCCGCATACGTCGGTCCATATTTCCAAAACCCTTGCGCTTATGCCTACCGCAAGCAGAGATGCGGTATAGTCGGAACCTCCGCGCCCGAGGGTTGTAGTGCGGCCTTCTAGATCCCTTGCAATAAATCCTGGCATTATGTACAGGTCATGCGAGGCATCGGAAAAGAACTTTCCTATATTTTCAAACGTAATATCCTCCAGTACGGAGTTTTTGCCGTTTACAGTTCCCGTTTTTATAAGATCTCTGGAATCTTTCCAAAGATGACTTATATTCATTGATTTAAGCTTTGCGCTTATTATCTTTGTGGAGAGAAGTTCTCCAAAGCTCTCTATATGATCCAGACTTAGCGGAGTAAGTTCTTTAAGGTAAAAAATGCCCTTGCAAATCTCCGTAAGGTTGCCGAAAAGTCTTTTGCATTCATTTGTTATGTCTTCCGAATCTTCACCCGGAATAAGTTCCTTTATCAGATCCATATGTTTCTTTTCCAGGTCCCTTATCATTTGTGCATAAAAAGGGTCCTGTGCCACGGCTTTCTTGCCTATGGCTATAAGGCTGTCGGTACAGCCGCTGATTGCCGAAGATACGGCTATGGTTCTGTCGCGTTTTACGGCTTTTCTGATGATGGAGATCACCTTGTTTATGTTGGTTGCATTAGCAACCGAGCTGCCGCCGAATTTTAGAACTTGCATATTCAGTTATTTAAAAATGATGTTATTCTATAGTATTTTAAGCTTTTGTCTTTTCTAGTATTTCGTCCAGCAGGGCCGTAACCTGTTTCCATTCTATAAGGAAGCCGTCGTGGCCGTACAACGAGTGTATCTCATAATATTTGCCGAAATCCACCTTTGAGGCTATTTCCTTTTGTTCGCTGCACGGAAAAAGTATGTCGCTGTCTATTCCTACGCAGTAAACTTTGGATTTTATCAACTTTAAGGCCGCTTGTATTCCGCCTCTTCCTCGTCCTGTATTGTGACTGTCGCAGGTGTAGAGTATGGAAAGGTAAGAATACGGATCAAAGCGCTTTACCAGTTTTTCACCCTGATGGTGCTGATAGGAAGCTACCTTGTGTTTCCATAATACGTCTTCGTCTGTTTCCTTCTGCTTGAGGTTGTAGCATTCATACGATCTGTATGATAAAAGTGCCAGTGAGCGGGCTGCTGCCATTCCTTTTTTGCCGCCTTCCGTTATTACGTTTCCGTCGGAAATATGATATTTCTGTTCTTCGAGAGTCTGGTCGGCAAACATGGACATGCGTTGCGCTTCGCTGAATGCGTTTCCCCACGGGGTCATCTGTGCGTTGCTTGCAATAAATGCCAGTTTCTTTATCAGATCCGGCTGCATTACACACCATTCTATGGCCTGGAATCCTCCTATGGATGCGCCTATTACCAGATCTATTTTATTTATGCCGAGATGGATCCTGAGCAGTTCGAAGGAGTTGATTATATCTCTCACCGTTATTCTGGGAAAATCGAGGAGATATGGCATGCCCGTATTCGGGTTGATATCCGTGGGACACGTGGTGCCGTAGCATGATCCGGGAATATTGGCGCAGACTATGGTGTACTCTTGCGGGTCGAGGCATTTACCTTTGCCAACCACGTCTTTCCACCATTCCAGCGGATTGGAATCCGCCGTGAGTGCATGCATTATCCAGATTACTTTTTTTCTGTTTGTTTCGGATAAATCGTTTGCCTGCTGCGGGTAGTCTTTGGAAATATGGTAGCAAATCTTAAATTCGGGGAAAACGTATCCGCTTTCGAGTTTGAAATTCTTGTGTGTATAATATCTTTTTTCCAATTCGGATGATTTTAAAAATGATTTGGAGTGTTGATGGAACGGCTTTGTGCCGTGGATGCAGCCGTAATTTTATCCGTGTCCGTTCAGGACTGGATTACATGCATGTACGCACTACGCTGGTATGGTTATATTAAAAGAGAATATTATGCATCTTGACGATGCATTCGCATTGATGCCGAAATAACGGAAAATATGTTCGATATGATTGATCTGGTATGCATTTTCCTGCGGTTTGCGATTGAATTTTTTACAGCTACAAAAGTATGTAATAAATTTTAATCCGCAAAAAATATCTAAAAATTCTTACATTTGTCCGTTAAAAAGGATTGGATTTATATGGAGGAATTATTGGATCTTAAAACTGACGGAACGGAAGGATACAGCGAGAAAGACTTTGAAACCCTGAGCTGGAACGACCATATAAGAAGGCGTCCTGGAATGTATATAGGCAAGCTGGGCGACGGTTCCAATCCGGACGACGGAATCTATGTGCTTCTTAAGGAAATAATAGATAACGCAATAGACGAGTTCATTATGGGCTACGGCAAAAGCGTGGAGGTCGGCATAAGCGAAAACGTGGTTTCCGTAAGGGACTACGGACGCGGAATCCCTTTCGGAAAACTTGTTGATGCGGTGAGCAGGATGAATACCGGCGCCAAATACGGAAGTTCGGCCTTTAAGAAGTCCGTCGGTCTGAACGGGGTGGGAACGAAGGCCGTTAATGCTACTTCGAATTATTTTTATATACAGTCTTACAGGGAAGGAGAAAGCGCGTTTGCGGAATTTTCAAAAGGAGATCTTGTTAATCAGGGCAAATGCAGGGCCGCGGAAAAGAACGGTACTCTTGTAAAATATATGGCTGATCCCCTGTTGTATGAAAATTACGAGTACAACGATGAGATAATAGATTCCATGTTGCGGAATTATGCTTATTTGAATACGGGACTGAGCATAGTTTACAACGGAAAGGAATATAAGTCCAAGAACGGTCTTCTGGATCTTATAACCGACAATATGAGCGAAACCTCTTTGTATCCGATAATACATCTGGTCGGCGAGGATATAGAAATAGCTTTTACACACGGAACGGGAACCGGTGAAGACATCAGTTCTTTTGTCAACGGTCAGAATACTTATAACGGAGGGACACATCTTTCCGCTTTCAGAGAGGGAATGGGCAAGACGCTCAAGGACTTTTTTAAGAAAGGATTCGATCCCAAGGATGTCCGCCAGTCAATAGTAGGGGCGGTAAGTATTAAGGTTGAGGAGCCTTCTTTTTCAAATCAGACGAAAACCTTTCTTAATTCCAGGGAGATGACACCCGGCGGAGCTTCTATAAGAAGTTTCATTATGGATTTCATAGATAAGGAACTCGACGATTATCTGAGGAAAAATACCGCTACGGCGGATATATTGCTGAAAAAGATACTGGAGAGCGAAAAAGAGAGGAAAGCGATATCCGGCATACAAAAAATTGCCCGGGAGCGCGCAAAAAGAGCGAATCTCAATAACAAGAAGTTGCGCGACTGCAGAGTCCATTATGGAGATAAGGATGCCAGGAACGAAGAAACCATGCTTTTCATAACCGAGGGTGATTCTGCGAGCGGATCAATAACCAAAAGCAGAAATGCCGACCTTCAGGCGGTTTTCAGTTTAAGGGGCAAGCCATTAAATAGTTTCGGATTGAGAAAAACTATTGTTTACGAGAATGAAGAATTCAATTTACTGCAGGCTGCCTTAAACATAGAGGACGATATAGAAAATTTAAGATACAATAAGGTCGTTATTGCTACCGATGCCGATGTCGACGGAATGCATATACGCATGCTGCTTTTGACTTTCTTTTTGCAGTTTTTCCCTGAACTAATAAGACAGGGACATCTGTATATATTGCAGACGCCGCTTTTCAGGGTACGGAAGAAGAAGGGGGAGAATATGAAAACTTATTATTGCTATTCGCCCGAGGAAAAAGAAAAAGCAATAGACGATTTGGGAAAGAATCCTGAAATAACCAGATTCAAGGGACTGGGAGAAATATCCCCCGACGAATTCGTCCACTTCATAGGAAAAGCAATAAGGCTGGACAGAGTCAGGCTGAGCAAGGACGACAAGGTGAACGACCTGCTTGAATTTTATATGGGAAGGAACAGTCAGGACAGGCAGGATTTTATAGTGGACAACCTCAGGTGTGACGATGATATTCAGGAGGAACTGCTACAGAATAATGTTCTGGAATTTGAACCGGAGAAGGAAACAAATAACGTGCAGAACTCATGAAATATTTTTGCAGATTTATAATGAAATTATTGGGATGGAAAGCCGTAGGTGGAAAAGTGCCGGAAGACAAGGCCATAATCCTCGGTGTTCCCCATACTTCCGCCTGGGATTTCATAATTTCCTATTTTTTCTATACTTCCCTGGGCGGGAAAGCGTATATAATGGTAAAGAAGGAGTTCTTCTGGGGTCCTCTTTCACCAATATTGAAGGCTTTAGGCGGTCTTCCCGTTGACAGGAAGCACGGTGCCAGAGTTACCATGCAAGTTATAGAGGCAATGGAAAGCAGAAAGGAGCTTCATCTGGCTATAGCTCCTGAAGCCACAAGACATTTAACGGACAGATGGAAAACCGGCTTTCATACTATCGCCCGGGCCTGCAATCTGGATCATGTTTATCTGGGATATTTCGACTGGGGCACGAAACGCATTTCAGTAGGTGAAAAATTCATGCTTTCCGATAATGCATCGGAAGATCTGAAAAAAATTATGGCCCGATACGCTGAAATGAATCTGCACGGAAAGAACAAAGGCTGTTTTTCCACCGGGAATGGCAATGTTGTTTAAAAAGTTACGTCGAATCTACCCACGTAGATTCCTTTTGATCCTACCTGTACTACCGGAACTTTTTGCCCGTCCTTATTCTTGAATAGATATTGCTTTTTCAGCAGTGAATGCGAGTGTCCTCCGATTATAAGATCCACGTTACGGGTATTCTTAGCAAAATAAATTTCCCCGGATTTATGTTTTACATCATCGGTGAAGCCGCAATGTGAAAGAAGTATTACAAGGTCACAGTGTTCTTTATTCTTAAGATATCCGGCATATTTGTCTATGCAGGTAACCGGATCGAGATACTTTATCGTATTAAAATTGGCGGGAACTACTAATCCCCTGAGATTTATAAGTACACCTATTATCCCTATTTTTTTCCCGGCTCTTTCTATTATGGTATAAGGCTTTATAAGACCGGCAAGGGGGCTTTTTGAAAAATCATAATTGCAGCAAAGCAAAGGGAACCGTGTGCTCCGCGCTCTTCTTGCAAGTTCCGTTTGTCCGTTGTCGAATTCGTGATTGCCCAGACAGGCTGCGTCGTATTTCAATGTATTCATGAGAGAAGTTTCCACATCTCCCTTGAATATTGAGAAATAAGGTGAACCCTGACTGAAGTCTCCGGCATCCAGAAGCAGCACGTTGTTTTTGCCGGCTTCTTTTCTTACCTGTTTTATGTATTCTTCCCTTCTTTCATAACCGCCGAGTCCTTTATATTTTCCGCTGTTTACGGGAATAATCTGGCTGTGTGTGTCGTTGGTATGCAATATTATAAGATTCTGTCCGAATGCGTTGCCTGTAAAAGCAAGAATTAAGATAACAGATAATGTTCCTAATAATTTTTTCATTTCCAGCCTTGTCATTTAATTATAACGGCTCTTCCGTCGGTTTTTACTATGAGAGGTTTTCCTCCCAAACATTTTTGTTTTACTGCATCGGATATTATGTCTCTGAGCATTATTCCGGTGTCGATGCGGTCGGTTGCGTGTGAAAGAGCCTTCATGTTGTCGCCTCCGCTGAGTATGTAGTCGGTAGTTGCTATGCGGTAAGTTTTATCGTCGTCTATTGCACTGCCGCCAATAAGACAGCCGGCGAGTTCCCTTTTTACCACCTTTATACGTACTCCGCCCATGATTTGTATCATTTCGCTTTTTGCAAAATGTTCCATAAGCGATCTTACGTATTTTCCCTTCAGGCTTACTATGAACATCCTGTTGTTAAACGGAAATACGCATACTACGTCGTATTTTGTTATATCTCCTTTGGGAAGATTGTCCCTTATTCCCCCGTAGTTGGTGAGGGAAAAGTCAACTTTTTCATGCTTTAGAGAAGCAATGCCGTTGAGATACTTTTGTGCAGCTTCCAGCATGGCGTCGGCCGTGAAATCGGTTAGAGGACTTTCAGGCTTGTATTTTTTAATCTCTTCAGGCGCGTAGCCGAGTTTCTCGTAGTATGGAGCTATAAGCGGAGCGTATTTTTTTATTATTGCGTGAGTTTCGGCCCCCCCCTTTATTTTTCCATCTGGCAGATAGACGGGATTGTAGGTTGAGTCCATGGCCGTTTCATGCCATATTTCATTCTTGTAGCTTTGTCCGAACGCATTTTGCAATGATGCTGCACTAAGGACTAATGCCAGTAAATATGTTTTTCTTAATCTCATTTCTGCAAAATTGTAATGGAAATTAATATTTTATCCATTTCCAAAGATCTTTCCACGACGGCTTTTTTCCGTACATTAAAATACCGACCCTGAATATTTTGGAGGCGATGTAGGTGATGAAAAGGAATGTGGCTATCAGCAATCCTACGGATAATGCGAGCTGCCAGAACGGAACTCCGTATGAAATTCTGGCCATCATTACCATTGGCGACGTAAACGGTATTATGGAACCCCAAAAGGAGAGGGAACTGTCGGGGTACTGGAATGCGTTTAGCATGATGAACAGTCCTATTATGAGCGGAGCCGTTACCGGAAGGGTAAGCTGCTGCGTATCGGCCTGATTCTCAACTGAAGCTCCTATGGCCGCAAACATGCTTGAATAAAGGAGGTATCCGAGTATGAAGAAAATGAAGAAACATATTATGATTTCCGTAATATTTATCGACTGTATTGCGGAGAAGATCTTCTCCTTTATATCGTTGGCTTTGTCGCCCGATGTAGCCTGCTGTATTGTGGCAGTAGCCTGTGCGGAAATTTGTGATCCGGCGGGCACGTTCTGTACCATTGTCTTTTGTGCTTCGGCTAATTTTTGGGTATTGCCGCTGCCTGCAAATGATGCTATGCCTATTATCAGGCCTCCCGTAAGCAAAATCCATATCATGAACTGTGTAAGTCCTACCAGTGCTATTCCGATTATTTTGCCCAGCATGAGCTGGAACGGTTTTACGGAAGATACGAGGACTTCCACTATCCTGTTGGATTTTTCCTCCATGGAACTTTGCATTACCATTCCGCTGAACATTAGTATGAACATGTAGATAAGGAAACTGGCACCATATCCTATGATCATGTTCAGTCCCGCTTCGGAAGATGTTGCCTTTCCTGTTTCGGAATCTATTTTATAAGTATCGAAGGAACCCGAAGCATTCAGATTTTTCATTATTTTTTGCAGTCCGGGCATATTGTAGCTTTTGAGCTTGTTTTCCCTGACCGCTTTTTTTATCATGTCCGAAATATCGTTTTTCGTCTGCATGTTCATCGTCTGTATGGAATAGGCCGTTACGGAAACGTTTTTAGACGTATCCAGTGCGGATATTCCTATAACCGTTGAGGCATCTAGATTTGCAATATCGTTTTTAGCCTGCTGCAGGGTCATGTCATTAAGCTGTTCGAAATTGAGATTGTCGTTGCTTTTCAGATAAGGCATTACTATGCCCGAGTTATCTATAACCTTTATTTTCTGAACTTCGCTGGAGCTTCCGGAAAGGGATATCAGCAAAGGAATTACTACCATGGCGGCAAGCAGAACCGGGGTAAGAAAAGTCATTAAAAGGAAAGATTTCTTTTTTACCCTTATGGAGTATTCGTGAGAGATAACTATTCCTATTTTATTATTCTTGTTTTTCATTGCCTTAAGTATTATTCGTTCGTTACGAGCTTTATGAATATGTCGTTCATTCTCGGAAGAAGTTCGTGATATGAAACCACATCAGCCTCATTTATTATGCGGCCCAGCACCTGTGAATTGGTAGCGGTCTTTTCCACGTCGAGGATCGCCCTCCTGCAGCTTTTCAGCTCTTCGTCCGATGCGAAGGAAAAAGGGTTCTCCGTTCCGTTAAGTGTCGCAGAAAGAGGCTCTCCGCTTTTATAGAGAAGTTCTACCTGATTTTTTCCGTAATCTTTTCTTATTTTATCAACGTTTCCGGAAAGAATAAGTTTAGATTTGTTTATAAGTGCAATATTGTCGCATAGTTCTTCAACGCTTTCCATGTTGTGTGTGGAAAGAGCTATGGTTGTGCCTTCATCCTTCAGCCTCAAAACTTCTTTTCTTATGATCTCGGCATTTACCGGATCGAAGCCGGAGAACGGCTCGTCGAGAATAAGAAGTTTGGGTTTGCTGACTACCGTCGTTATGAATTGTATTTTCTGGGCCATGCCCTTCGATAATTCCTGTATCTTTTTGTTCCACCAGCTTTGTATGCCGAATCTTTTGAACCATATTTTTAGTTCCCTTACGGCATCCTGACGGCTCATTCCCTTTAATCTTGCAAGGTATACGGCCTGTTCGCCCACCTTAAGCTTTTTGTAAAGGCCTCTTTCTTCCGGAAGATATCCTATTTTTTCCACGTCGGACATAACCGCTTTGCGTCCGTCGAATATTACTTCTCCGGAATCCGGAAGAGTGATTTGCGTGATGATCCTTATCAACGTCGTCTTTCCGGCTCCGTTGGGACCCAGCAACCCGAATATTTCACCCTGCGGAATATCTATGTTGATGGAGTCCAACGCTGTGAAATTTCCGAATTTTTTTGTAATGTTTTTGCACGAAATGGTATTCATCGTGATTTTTAGATTGATTTCAAAATTTGTAAGATTGTCGGCAAAGTTAGAAAATATCGGATATTATGCAATTATAAATCATCAATATATCCCGACAGATTTTTCCCCTGTTCCGGAGAAAGTACTGAGGCTCTTACAAGTTTTTTTATCGTAATATCCGTAGAATCCGAATACTTTTTAAACATTATTATTCCACGGGCTGCGTACGGCCCTATGTATGGATGGCGAGAAAGGAATTTGAAATTCGCAGTGTCTATTTTGAATTTTATAATACCGGCGGTGTCCACCTTTACGTTTTTTTTGAAATTATCGAAACATTCCTGCGTAATGCCGCTTATTTCCAACAGTTGCAGCGGCGAATAGAATGATCTCAGTTTCTTCCTGTATGCGATGATTTTTCTTGCATAGTACGGACCTATGCCCCTGAGACGTGTAAGTGTGGCGCTGTCGGCTTCGTTCAGATCAATTACAAAATCATATTTTGCCTTGTAGATGCTGTCGCGGTATCTTATCCATCTCTCTTTGTCTCCCTTCCATTTTTTATTTCTGTCTTTACTTCCGGTACTGCTATTATTGCCTTTTGTTTTCGCAGGAGCCCGGGAGGATACCTCGGACTCTTTTTGACCTTCGTATTTATGCGCCGGGCTGTTTTGCCGGGGGGTCTTTTGTCCGGCCGTCCATTCGGATGTCCTGTCCTCGGGTGCTTTCTTCTTTATTTTTATATACGGGGCAAGTTTTATATACGGAGAAAGTTCTTCGTATTTTTGCGGCGAAACGACATACATTCTTGAGAAATCTTTCTTTTGCCTGAATTTTCCGCCTTTGTTGCGGTATTTTATTATTACTCCGGCCTGGCGTTCCGAAAATCCCAGAAGTATCAGGCTGTCGCAACCTATGGTATTGGGGTCGAATGTAAAAAGTTTTTTATTTACGGATTTTTCTGCAATCAGGCTTGTGGCTTTGTCCGCGGGTGCCGATTTTATCTTGTGATAGATAAAAGTACCGACCTGAAAGGCCAGCATGATAAGTATCAGCGTTACTATTCCGGTATATTTGCTGTTCGAAAGATCTTTCTCCTCCTTCATTTTCTTCCCTCCGATCTTGTTTATGTATTGTAATTATACGGGCCGGGTATATTATATGGTCCGGCTCGTGCAGCTTATGTGTTTGCGAAATCTTTTCCCGCCAGTATTATTACTATTTCTCCTTTCGGCGTATGTGCTTCGTAGTAATCGTGCAGCTGAACGAGTGTGCCGCGTTTGCATTCTTCGTGGATTTTGGATATTTCGCGGCAAACCGCTGCATAACGTTCTTGTCCGATTATTTCGGCCATTTGTGCAAGCGTCTTTACGAGTCTGTAGGGCGATTCGTATATTATGGATGTCATTTTATTTTCCGCAATTTCTTCGAGGCGTGTCTTCCTTCCTTTTTTTACAGGGAGAAATCCCTCGAAAATGAATCTGTCGCATGGCAGGCCCGATGTTACGAGTGCGGGTACGAAGGCAGTGGGGCCGGGCAGGGTTTCGACTTCTATTCCTGCACGTATACATGTTCTGGCTAATAAGAATCCTGGGTCGGAGATGCCCGGCGTGCCTGCATCGGTGATAAGTGCGATGTCGGAACCGGCAAGTATTTTCTCACATATGCCTTCGGATGTTTTGTGCTCGTTGAATTTATGATGGGATGCCATCGGGGTATGTATATCGAATTTTTTCAAAAGCACGGAACTGGTGCGTGTATCTTCCGCAAGTATCAAATCTGCGGCTTTTAGTCTTTCTATGGCCCTGAAGGTCATGTCTTCCATATTTCCTACCGGGGTGGGAACCAGATAAAGTTTAGACATCTTCTTCCTCTTTTTCCTTATTGAATTTTCTTCTTACTATCATGTAAAAACGGTAAACTTCGTCGCTTTCTTCGTCCCATTCGGGGTAGTTCTTTCTCATGTAACTTACCGCCTGCTTGAAATTCTCCATTCCGTTAAGTTCTTTTATCGTTTCGTTAAAATCGTTCTCAGCCTGATCGAGATTGCCGTTTTTATTGAACAGCTCTTTTTCGAATTCAAACTTATCGTTATATGAGAATCCTTCGGAAATGTCATCAATATATGATTGGGGATAATCTATTTCCCAATCGTACCAGTCCCTCTTGTGGCTGTCGTTGACATTCAGCGAAACGGTGCCCGTATCTTCGTCTTCCTCGTCATTTACTGTTTCGTCATGATCTTCTTCATTTTCACTTTCCGAACTTTCGTCTTTTTCCAGATATTTCCTCAGAGGTTCTCCGAACTTGCGTTCCGCATTTCCGTTCGCTCCGTAGTCTTTTGTTACGGAAAGGGAGATGTCATTTAGCATTTTCTCCAGAACATCGGTTTTCTCTTCCAGTTCTGAAATTTTTTTATCCAGTTCACGGAATTTTTCTTCGATATAATCTATCAGGTTGTTTATTCCGGCTTTTACGATTTCGGGATCTTTTTTTAAGTTTTCCATGACTTAGATCTCTTTTGACGTTAATATTAACAAAGATAAAAAATAGTTATATTTGTGAAGCATTAAACTTGTATGGACGATATGTTTTTAGAAAAATCCGGCCGATCCGGATGGGTTGAGGTTATTTGCGGTTCGATGTTCTCCGGAAAGACGGAGGAACTCATAAGGAGACTGAAAAGAGCCGAGTTTGCAAATCAGGCGATAGAAATATTCAAGCCTGCCGTCGATATCCGGTATTCTAAGGAAAATGTTACTTCCCACGACTCCAGAGCTATGGAATCTACCCCGGTAGATTCGGCGGACAGTATTCTGCTGCTTGCCGGCGATGCCGATGTGGTAGGCATAGACGAAGCCCAGTTCTTCGATCATAATATTGTTGATGTATGTCAGCATCTGGCCGATAGCGGAGTGAGGGTTATTTGTGCCGGCCTTGACATGGATTATCTCGGAAATCCCTTCGGCCCTATGCCCGATCTTATGGCTGTTGCGGAGTATGTGACTAAAGTCCATGCCATTTGTGTCAAATGCGGTGGACTGGCTCAGCATTCACATAGAAAGGTTCCGGGTGGAAATCTTGTTATGCTGGGGGAAAAGGAGGCATACGAACCTTTGTGCCGTCATTGTTTCAATTTGGAAAGGACCAGGGAAAAAGCGGAAGGATCCGATAATGCAAAAGATAAATCCTGCGGATAAGAGTCGAAACGAAATTGTTATAAAATATCAAAGAAACGGAACATTTATTATGAAGTCATTAAAAAAAATCTTGTTGCCTTTATTTCTTTTTACAGCCTGCGCGTTAGGTTTTTCGCCTTCTGCACATGCCGGATATAATAAGGGCGGGGCGGCGGCTCCGGAAAATAGAATTGCTATCCAAAAATGCGTCACTATGGAATTCCATAGTAATATTCTTGGCGTAACTAAAAAATATAACGTATATCTGCCAAAGGGATATTATGACAATCCCGGCAGGAAGTATCCGGTCCTCTATCTTCTTCATGGTCACGGAGGATGCTACAATGACTGGAATACGACGGGAGATGTCACAAACGTTGCAAACAGGATGATTAAGGCCAAACAGGCAAAACCAATGATAATCATAATGCCTGATGCCGGAGAAACGTTGATGGATTATTTCAATACGGAGGGATGGAGATACGAGGATTTCTTTTTCAAGGAGTTTCTTCCCGCAATAGAAAAAACTTACAGGATAGATGCCCGTAAATCGAAACGTGCCATTGCCGGTCTTTCCATGGGAGGGCAGGGAACTATCGTTTATGCCATGCATCATCCGGAATTGTTTTCCACGGCTTACGGAATGAGTGCATATTTATACAGTACCAAGGATATTCCCAATATAAAGGATCCCGTTGAAAAAAGGGTACAGCAGCTTGTGCAGGATAATAATGCGGTGGTTTACGCCAAAAACGCCACTTCAAATCAGATAAATAGTTTCAAAAGCGTAAACTGGCTGTTGAACGTGGGAGATGATGATTTTACATTCCCTGCAAATATAGAATTCTTTAATACCTTCAAAAAACGCGGCGTACCAATAGAGCTCAGAGTGAGAGACGGTTATCATTGTTGGGAGTATTGGAGGGCCTGCCTCCGTTCTGCTCTGACTTACGTCTCTGTTAATTTCGAATGAAGGTAAATTTCGAATAACGGAAAATATTATTAAATTTGCGCACGATTCTGAAGAAGGATCTTATGTTCCTGCCCGGGTGGCGAAATGGTAGACGCGCTAGTTTCAGGTACTAGTGTCAGAAATGATGTGCAAGTTCGAGTCTTGTCCCGGGCACTCTAAAATATAAGATAAAACAAAAGCACTTTAACCGAGCGCTTTTGTCGTTTACGATAACGATCCAAGGGAAATCTCCTATTTGTCCAAAAGACAGCATAAGTGCATAAAATAAGACACTGAACAAATTTGTGACTGTGAATAATATTGTGATTCAATGCTGGAGGAAAAAGATTCATCCGGATTTTTCTGCATAATCGAAACTTTATATACATTTGCGTTATCAGGTGGAAACCAGAATATTTCCGCCCGATGACATATTAGAAAATTAGCGTTTTTAGCTATTGACTTTGCCTTAGAAAACAACCACTTTCCGAAACATCGCAAAGCAATAAGTAATGGAAACGCCAGCGCTTGAGCGTGAGGTGTGCTTATTTGCGATGTGGGTGCGTGGTTGTACCTCTAAGGCGAATAAATGCTTCTCACGCTCTTTTCGTGTTTTAAACTTTAAGCTTTAAAAACCACGCAGGCCTATGAAACGCATATATCTGTTTATTAAATTATCGTTGCCTTTCTTTTTTAAAAGGTTGATTAATAATAAAAAGAATAGAAAAAGAGATGAGAAGAAAACGGAAAGATTTTAAGAGGATTTTTATGGCTCTGACATTTATTGTGGGAATAATCCATTTTTCAGGATGCAAGAAGGAAGATAATGGCAATGGGACTGAAAAGAATTTGGTTCCTTTGCAGATCGGCGGTGTTTCCCTGAATATAGATGAGGGGAAGATGGTCTCCTCATGGACAAAGTCGGGAGATTGGGACTGGAGCGGTAAAAGCATAGGAGTATTCCGCCGCAGCAGCAGTGGCTATTCCGGAACAGCTGACAACATAAAATATTCTGCCGGTAATTCGGCAGGATCGAGTTGGAACCCCGCGGACAGTCGGAAACAGATATATCTGATGAAGAGTCCCGCAAAATTGCGTGCCTATTATCCTTATGATAATTCTGTCGGTTCCGACGGAATAGTGACACTTACTTCCCAGCTTTATTCGGAGGACAAGGATATGTGCTGCCAGAAGAGCGACATCTCCTCTGCGGGAGGATTGCCGGTATCGTTTACATTGGGACATGTTTATTCTCGGTTTGTGTTCAACTTCACCCGGGGAACTTTTTATGACGGGATATGTGCGATAAGCCGGATAAAGATTGAAAACCCCGGTATTATTTCATCCGATACTTATAATCTATTGACCGATAAATCCGGTACACCATCGGCTGGAAATAAAGGAGAGGTGACGATAAACGATGTTGGGATCACCGGTATCTCAGCCGGAAATTCTTCTATTGTATATGTGTTGATGGTTCCGAGCGAAACTGCATTGAGCGGAAGCCTTAAGTTTACGTTTACTGTGGACGGGGAAGATATAACCGGGACTGTTGAAGATGCTTCAACAGTGGGTTTGCTTACCGGTACTCAATATACATTTGATATAACAATAAAGATTTCGGCAGTAGAAGTTACGAATACCGCCAATTGCTATATGATCGCTCCCGGGAACAGTCTTATTCTTCCTGTAAATGTAAAAGGCAACGGGGACGCTAATGCAGTAGCCGGAACAGGTCTTGATGTACATCATACAGCGGCATCTGTCGGGATACTATGGGAAACTTCTCCGGATCTTATTTCGCTTAATGGATTTACAACAGCCAATCAGAAAACTGAAATTACGGCAAATGATGCTACTCAAACCGGAAATGCGGTAATTGCTGCGTATTCAGGAGCGAACCAAACTGGAGATATTCTTTGGAGTTGGCATATATGGGTAACGGATTATGATCCGGATTCGGCAAATGTCTCCAACGGGAATATATATACAATAGCCAATACAAACGGTTATTATACATGGATGGACAGGAATCTCGGAGCGACGACTGTAACTCCGGCAACAACTACAACAATGGGGCTACTTTATCAGTGGGGGCGCAAAGATCCGTTCCCGGGAGCAAATAATTATTATATATCGGAAAATAATGTATATACAAGTTTGCCAATATATAGTGAAAACGGAACAGTTCTTACGGAAGAAAGCGGAACATCAGGAACAGGAATAAAACAGGGACAAGCCTTAGAAACCACAAGTGATAAAACGCTAAATCTTAAGAACTCGATAAAAAATCCAATGATGTTTTATTTTGGAGTTAATGGAAGTGAAATAGGAGACGATTGGTATACAGCAACAAATGACAGACAATATCAAAATGATGCGTTATGGGGCGGAGCAGATAATACTAATCCAACTGATAAAACAATATTTGATCCGTGTCCTCCGGGATGGAGAGTTCCGGCATGGAACGGAACTACTCCATGGAGTGCATTCACAACAAGTATTTTTATATGGACTGCATCAAATTATGGTAGAACCTATAATAACGAAATATTCTATCCGGCTGCCGGCTGTCGGCATTGCGGTTCGGGGGCGTTGTATTTCATTGGTTCCTGCGGCTACTATTGGTCAGCGTCTATTCCTAGTACGTCGCAGTACTATTCTTACCGCCTGTACTTCACCAGCGGCATTGTGCACTTGCCTTTCAGTAGCCATCGTGCTTACGGGTTCTCTGTCCGTTGTGTCCAAGAATGAAAGTAGTCCGAATCCGGAAAATGAAGATCCGGGACTTTGGGAAACAGGTCAGGATGCAGATAGGCTATGTTTTGACTTTGTGGGTATCTTGCTGTATGTGAATGTTTTAATTAGGAAACCCTACGGGAATGTTTTTGCATCCTGACGGTTTTCTCGAAATCCTCTGTCAGAATAATCCTCCGTCAGAATGAGAGTTCTACCCCGAAATTGAGAGCGAAGTTGTCACCTTTGGAATTATCTTCCTTTCTGTGTGTGAGCCTCCAAGTTGCACCTACCCTGAATAATTTGAAAATATTGGTTATACCCAAACCTGTTTCTACGTAAGGCTTCCTTACGGAAGACATTCCTTCCGGAAACTTTAGTATTGCCGTTGTATTTGCAAGGCTTCCGTTGTTTTTATTATTCAAAGTTCCGTATACCCCCTTGAGAACGAATGCACTTCTCCATTTCAATCTCTTTAAAAAAGGGATCTTTCCTAATAAGAATCCCTTGAAGTTATGTTCGTAAAACATAGAAATCCAGGTATCGGATGCGAATTCATAATAATCCATACAGGAAAAAGCCATGGGATCATATACATAGGTTCCGTTGCCCTCATGCAGTTTCAACAGTGGATAAGGAACTTTACCGAATATTTTCCCACTGTTGATTATAATATGCGATGTGCCTATTGGAGGAATTTGCAGATCGTATATTAATCCTCCTTCTACCCTGTAGTATTCATAATCATTGGAATAGATCCCTTTTATTCCGGCCGATGCATTAAAAGTTAATATCGGATAGCTTGTGGTAAGATAGGTGCGGTCGAAAATTCCGCGGTTTACCATCTCGTTCCATGAGAATCTCATTCCTAGACCAATCTCTTCGCTGTTTACGTTTCCGAAGCCCGAAGTTCCGTCGGGAGACTCTAATTTAACATATTTGGAAGGAAAGATACATCTGCTCAGCAACGTGACGGATGAATTTACTCCGTCCTTTAGTTCCTGCTCAAAAGTAATCTCCGCCCTGTTTACAAGACTAAGCTTCTGTCCACCCCTCGAAAGTATAGAAGAGAGGATATTGCTTTCGGTAAGGGCATTCACGCCCCTTCCGAGTTGAACTGCATCATGTGATACTTTTGCCGTTATTTTGGAGAAAGGCTGTCTGTCGAAAACGTATTCAGCTGAAGCTCCTCCCTTAAAATCCTTGTCCTTGGTTCCGTATGCGCCGTAAGCCCCCAGTCTTATCTTTTTGTTTACAACTTCGGTGGTTCTGGCTCCGAACTGGAATCGCATGCCCTCCAGATTGTTGAAGCTGAATAACTTGTAATAAGGGCCGAAACTCAGGTATTTTGTATCGTAATATCCTCCCAATATTGTATTGACTATAGTATAAATATCATGATACAGCGGAACGTTCTTTATGGAGTCTACCATCGAATAAATGCCCTTCTCTCTTGAACTTAGCTTATACGGTCTGGATTTTTGCCAGTATGATTCGTTGTTGTTCAGGACATTTTCGTTTATAACAACATTATTTTTCTCTTTTTCCACAGATTCGGGAATAGGACGGCCGATGTTAAAATTGCTGTAATTTACCGTCCTGTGTCCGAGGAACGAATAAATTTTCGACGAATCCTTGTTGGTTATGGAAAAATCCGCATACAATTTGTCCATTGAAGGGAACCAGAGGGTATCGTTTACATACTCGCTTTGAGTATCTATTACAAGATCCTTTATCCAGTTTACGTTAACACCCTTGGCCATTCTCACATGTGCGGAGGTTATTGCACAGGAAAGGGAATCCAAATTTATTTCTCCGTCCAGAACCGGGGTGGAGAAACCCTTGGGATGAAATCTTATCTTGTAGTTTTTCCTGCCTTTTATATTAAGGCTGTCTACAATATAATAATTGTAAAACATAAAGCCGTGTTCATTAAGCGGCGAAGCAAGCTGAACGTTAAAAATATTTATGTAATTATCATACAGGTTGACTTTTGCATGTAGATGTCCCGTAAACTGGGCCAGGGAATAATCTTCGTTTACCCCGGATATTCTGCTCGCCTCTATTATTTCCCTGGACAGTGCGGGATTGGATCTGTGGTAGAATTTTGCATTGGATTCAGTTATCATTATAGGAAGATAAGCCTTTCCCGACACGACCGAAGTGTCCATGTTATTGAATACGAATCCGAAATTCTTTTGTAATTTCTTATTATTGAAATATGGCTTGACATTCATTATGTCAAGCTCCATTTTAGTATATATATTACAATCGTACAAATCGTATTTGTAGGGGTTGTTGGAATCTTTTTTGTCGGTTATGCGTTTGAACAACGCCCTAATCTTGCGGTCGTCCGGTTTTACGGTAATTGAAGAAAGATTTTCAACATCAGGAGAAAGAGCAATATTTATTTCATTATAGGCGTTTAGTCTAACCTTTACGGTCTGGGTCTTATATCCCAGCATGGATATGGTAATTTCCGGCTTTACTTTTTCTCGCGTTTCTATTTTGTAAATTCCGTCGAAGTCCGAACTTACCCCTATTGTGCTGCCCGTGAAATATATGCCGGCGAACGGAAGCGGATCACCTGTCGAGTTGTCGGTTATTTTACCTTTTATTCTGGTGCTTTGAGCATATGTTCCCGTAGATGCAAAGAGCAGTAATATTATGTAACATATAAGCTTTCTCATATATCATATGATAAGTATTTCGCAAAATAACAATAATAATACCGAATTTATTTTTTTCCGGATAATATAACTAGGTTAACGGCAAAAATGATTAGAAATATGCCAGTGAATTGAATTTTAGTAATTACCTCGTTAAAAAACAGCGTACCTGCCAAAAGTGCGCACAGGGGTTCCATACATCCCAAAATGGAAGTTATCGTGGGACCGGCAATTTTTATGGCATAAACGAGAGCGATATCGGAAACAAGAGTAGGCAGGAGCGCAAGCAATAAAATAAATATCCAGTTTGCAGAACTTCCCGCAGGAGAAAAATTCAGGCCGTCTTCAACGAGCAGATTAATAAAGAACAAAGCTCCCGAAAGGGCCAGCACGTAAAAGGTTATTACCGTTCCGTTTGTCTTCTTTAATGCAGGCAGTTTGTTGACGCCTACAATATAAACTGCATACGTTATTACGGTAGTTCCGACAAAGAACAACCCCGTATGATTGATGGCTTTTCCTCCGCATGCTCCGCTAAGCATATAAACACCTGCAACAGACAGCAGCACCGCGACGGCAGTATGCCATCTTAATTTATCCCTGAAGAAAAGCGTCATTGCAATGGTAACCGCTATCGGATATGAAAAATGTATTGTTGTGGCAATTCCGCCGGGAATGTAATCGTAGGAGCGCAGGAGAAACAGTGACGTAACCGCATAAAAGAAAGAAAGCAAAAGAAGATCTGCGAATTCGCGCCGCTTTATGGAAAAGCTTATTCTTCTTATTTTCATATATATGGCCAGAGCCATGGTGGCGATTGCAAACCTGTAAAGACAAATTGAATCGGGTTTCATTCCTTCGTCGAGCAGAGGAATTGAAAAAGAAGGTATAAGTCCGAATGTCGCCGAAGAGACTATTGCCAGAACTATTCCATCATATTTTCTCATTGCGGCTGCAAAAGTAAAAATAAAATTGATTATAATTCTAAAATAGAATGATTAAAAATAAATTTTGCTATTATAACAGGAATCTTTAAATTTGCAATTATTTTGCACTCATGGAAGAAATTAAAACTAAAATCCACGAATGTGGTTTAAAGGCCACCCAGCAGAGGATCGCCATATATAAGACGATGCAGAAGCTGGGGCATGCTTCTGCCGAAAACGTGGTCGATAATTTAAAAAGGAAATATCCGTCGATTACGTTCGCAACCATATACAATGTATTGGAATCATTTGTAAATTGCGGTCTGTTGGTAAGACGCTGCAGCCGCAACAATAAAATGTATTTCGACGTAAATACGTATGATCATGCGCATCTTTACAACATGTGCGATAATACATACGAAGATTATAACGATCCGGAACTTTTTAAAAAAATAAAAGCTTATCTCCAATCCATGGATTTAGGTGATTTTGATCTTAATAGCGTTGAACTATTGCTGATAGGAACTAAAAAGAAAGATGGCGACATTGTAAATAAAAAATTAAAGAAATAATAACGTTATGAAAAGTTTACAGGGAACGGAAACCGAAAAGAATTTGTTATTATCATTTGCCGGCGAGTCTCAGGCAAGAACGAGATATGATTTTTTTGCAAGTGTGGCGAAAAAAGAAGGATATGAACAAATTGCCGGGATCTTCAATGAGACGGCAAATCAGGAGAAGGAACATGCAAAGGTATTTTTCAAATATCTCGAAGGCGGCGATGTGAAAATTTGCGGATCATTTCCTGCAGGCGTCATCGGAAGTACCGGTGAAAATCTTATGGCTGCCGCCGCAGGAGAAAATAGTGAATGGACCGATCTCTACCCGTCCAGGGCTGATGTTGCCGAAAAAGAGGGTTTTGGTGAGATTGCGGCTTCCTTTAGGGCTATAGCAAAGGTTGAAGAAGAACATGAAAAGAGATACCGCGCTCTTCTTAAAAGGGTGAAGGACGGTACGATATTCGAGAGGGAAGAAGTAATAGCATGGCAGTGCAGAAATTGCGGCTATGTTTATATTGGCAGGAAAGCTCCCGTAAAATGCCCTGCATGTAAACATCCGCAGGCATATTTCGAAAGAATGAAAGTAATAGACTAACAGGTTTTTTTATTATTTTTGCACCGATATGTCAGAAGAATCGGAGAGAATAAAGTGTCTTATAATAGGAAGCGGTCCTGCAGGGTATACTGCCGCTGTTTATGCATCGAGAGCGAACCTTTCGCCGGTGCTTTACTCCGGAATACAGCCCGGAGGACAGTTGACGATGACTACGCAGGTAGATAACTTTCCCGGATTTCCCGAAGGAGTTGAGGGTATGAATCTCATGGAAAACATGAAGAAACAGGCCGAAAGACTGGGGACGGATATCAGGGACGGTCTTGTTACAAAAGCGGACCTTTCCCAAAGACCTTTCAGGATAGAAATAGATAAGGAAAAAAATTTGCTGGCCGATGCTCTTATAATAAGTACCGGATCATCGGCGAGATATCTGGGTCTGGAGAGCGAAAAGAAATTCAGGGGCCAGGGAGTATCTGCATGTGCAACATGCGATGGCTTTTTTTACAGAAACCGTGATGTTGCCGTGGTTGGCGGCGGCGATACTGCTTGCGGCGATGCCCTTTATCTTGCGAATATATGCAGAAAAGTATATCTTGTCGTAAGAAGGGATGTGCTGAGAGCTTCCGCAGCAGTGCGCAAACAGGTGCTTGGGAACGATAAGATTGAAATATTGTGGAACAGCAATGTTAAGGAAATTCTTGGAGATGCTTCAGGAGTTACAGGAGCCACGATTTACAATAATAAGAAAAATACATCGGGGAATATTAATATTTTCGGAATATTCATAGCTATAGGACACCATCCTAATTCGGAAGTATTCGCCCCGTATCTTCATACCAATGAAGAAGGATATATAATAACCGATCCCGGATCGCAGGCGACTAACGTCCCGGGTGTATTTGCAGCAGGAGATGTGCAGGATCCGTCTTACAGGCAGGCTATAGTTGCCGCCGGTTCCGGTTGTATGGCTGCTATGGATGCGGAAAAATTTTTAAGGGGAAATTAATTTTATGCGAATTAGAAAATTCCTGTTATTGATCATTTGCAGCTCTACCGTAGCTGTATCATGTGCCAGTTACTATGAACAGTTGCTGGCGGGTAATGATGTGGATGCCAAGTATAAGGCTGCTTTCGGTTATTTCAATAAATCGAAATACATAAAATCCGCAAAACTTTTCGAAAACCTGCTTCTTGCGGTTCAGGGGACTGCGCAGGAAGATACGGTACAATACTATATGGCGCTGAGCAATTACAGATACGGCGATTATCAAACGGCGGAGCAGGGTTTTGAAAAATTTATAGAAGTATTTCCGCGAAGCCCTTTTACTGAAGAAGCCAAGTATCTTAGGATAAAGTGTCTGTACGATGCAACATACAGGTATGAGCTGGATCAGACGCCAACCAAAAAGGCCATGGCCATAATAAACCAGTTCATGAACGAGAACCCTGGAAGCGAATATTACCCTATATGCAAAACCATGCTTGGGGAACTTCAGGAGAGACTCGACAAAAAGAATTATGAAGCGGCGAGATTATACTACAACATGGAAGACTACAAGGCCGCGCATTATGCTTTGAAGAACGTGTTGAAAGAAAACGCAGATAATGCATACAGGGAAGACGTTCTTTATTATACTGCGCTGGCATCTTATAAATATGCTGCCAATTCCATACCTTCCAAACAAAAAGAAAGATTCATGTCATTTATTGACGATTATTATAATTACATTGGCGAATACTCGAACACAAACGAGAGAAAAGCGCTAGATAATCTTTATGAAAGAGCTCAAAAATATACCAAGAAGAATTAAGAAATAAAAAATAAGATGGAAGAGAAAAAATACAAGGTTCCGAACAATACTATTACCAGAGATATGGTTAATATAGCAAAGCCTACGGGCAATGTGTATGAATCCGTTATGATAATAGCAAAGAGATCCAATCAGATTGCTGCAAATGTAAAGCAGGAATTAAGTGCCAAGTTGGAAGAATTTACTTCCTCGGCCAACGACAATCTTCTTGAAGAAGTAACCGAAAACAGGGAGCAGATAGAAATCTCCCGTTATTATGAAAAACTCCCCAAACCTACGCTGGTTGCCATTACCGAATTTCTTAACGGCGACATTTATTATCGTAAGATGGAAAAATAAATGCTGAAAAAGCTGATAGTCCGAAACTATGCTTTAATAGATGATATTACTATCGAATTGCCGGAGGGGCTGGTAATTATAACAGGAGAAACCGGAGCAGGTAAGTCGATATTGATAGGTGCCCTCTCTTTGCTTTTGGGAGCAAAAGGAGAGGCTTCTTTACTTAAAGATCCTTCTGAAAATTGTGTGGTGGAAGGGGAATTCGGCGGAGAGCATTCCATATACGTAAGAAGGCTTATATCTCCAAACGGCAGGAGCCGTGCTTTTATAGATGATGAGCCTGTAACGTTGAACAGACTTTCTGAGTTTACGGGAGAGCTTTTGGATATACATTCCCAGAATAACCAGCTTTTGCTTGCAAAGCAGGGGTACAGATTGTCCGTTGTAGATTATTTTGCATCTGACGGCGAATTATTATCGGAATATGATGAAGTTTTTGCCAAGCTTTCTTCAAAACGCACCGAGTTAAAAAAGCTGGCTGAAAAGAACGAAAGGAATCGCAGGGATCTTGAATATGACCGCTACCAATTCGAGAAGCTTTCCGCCGTGGATTTGTCGGCGTCGAAACTCGAAGAGATGGAGGAAAGACAAAAAAAACTTGCCAATGCAGAGGATATAAAGCAGGCGGTGGCTTCCTCCTTGTCTTTGCTGAGACCCGGAGGCGAATCATTAACTTCTAATCTAAAGGAAGTCTCTTCCGTTTTGAAAAAATATGCCCGTTTCGAACAGGAATTCGAAGGGCTTGCCGAAAGACTCGAGTCCTGCCGGATAGAGTGCAGGGACATAGAAGAAGAATTGGAGCATGTTATGGAGAATATTTCGTTCTCTCCTCAGGAACTTGAAAAGCTCGACGATGATATAGGTGCTGTTTATTCTCTTTTAAGGAAGTTCGGTACGGATTCGGTTGACGGGTTGATTTCCATGCGTGACTCTCTTAAGGTTAAAATAGACGGTGCCGGAGATAACGAAGAGCATCAGAATGATTTGCAAAAAGAGATTGCCGTACTGGAAAACAGGCGTAATGAATTGGCGTCGGAACTATCCGGAAAAAGAAAAGCCTGTGCGGGTGAGCTCGGCAGAAAACTGGAAAAAGAGATAAGGGAACTGAATATGCCGCGTGCCGTTTTTGATATCGAAATAGGAGAAACGAGTGATTTTACCGAATCCGGAAAAGACGAGGCGAAATTCTTGTTCTCCGCCAACGGAAGGGGCTCGGAGACAGATATTGAAAAAGTTGCCTCCGGAGGCGAATTAAGCAGGGTTATGTTGTGCGTGAAGGCCCTTATGGCAAAATATACCGGTATGCCTACAATGGTGCTGGATGAAATAGATACCGGAGTATCCGGAAGCGTAGCAGACAGAATGGGACGTCTTATAGATGAAATGGGGAAAAGCATGCAGATGATAGTTATAACGCATCTGCCTCAGATAGCATCAAAGGGAGCGCATCATTTTCTCGTTTATAAGAATTATGAGAAAAGCAGTGCCCGAACAGGCATAAAATTGCTGGATAAAGAGGGACGGGTGATGGAAATCGCCCGCATGTTGAGCGGATCGGAATTATCAGATGCTGCAATAAATAATGCAAGGGATTTACTTAAAAATAATATAAAGATATGAGGCTTATAGTATTAGATTCGTATTCAATGCTCAGCCACTGGGCTGCTGCATATATTGTTAAGAGAATTAATGAATTCAAGCCTACTGCCGAAAGACCTTTTGTCATCGGACTTCCTTCGGGCAATACACCTCTTGGTACATACAGGCATCTTATACAGTATTATGAAAAAGGTAAAGTTTCTTTTAAGAATGTCGTTGTATTTGTAACCGATGAATATTTTGTGTTGCCGGAATCACATCCCGAAAGTCATCATTCGCTTTTGAACGATCATTTATTCAGGTTCATAGATATTCCCAAGGAAAATATAAATATATTGAACGGCAATGCTTCCGATCCCGAACGCGAATGTGCTGAATATGAGTGTAAAATCAAAGATTACGGTGGGATAGATATTTTTATAGGAGGTGTCGGCACCGACGGCCATTTTGCAGCGAATGAACCCGGTTCGTCGCTAACCTCCCGTACCAGGGTTAAATGCTTTACTTCAGACTCCATAATAGAGAATTCCAAATTCTTTGGGAACGATATTAATAAAGTACCCAAGTGTGCTTTAACCATGGGAGTAAGTACCATAATGGATTCCAGGGAAATAATAATACTTGCAAATGGGCGTCAGAAGGCCCGTGCATTACATCATGCAATAGAGGGTCCTATAAGCCAGCTCTGGCCTATAAGTGTAATACAGCTTCATAAACGGGTCATCGTGGTTTGCGACGATATAGCAGTGAGTGATCTCAAGGTGGGAACGGTAAAATATTTTAAGGATATTGAAAAAAACAATCCCAACCCGGATATATTGCTCTGATAAATAATAATAAAAACTTTAAAATGGAAAGTTCTGAAGATTTAAGAGGAAAGGCTTTGACCGTTTTAAGGGAATGGATGGAAAGAGCAGGATTCTGTTCCATGATAATACCCATGTCCGATCCTCATTTTTCAGAGTATACCCAAGAACGCTATAAGGTAATCGAATGGCTTACCGGATTTAGCGGGTCCTCCGGAACTTTGGTTATATCCGGAGAAAGAGCTGCTTTGTGGACCGATTCCAGATATTTTCTGCAGGCTTCGAACGAGCTTGATGCAAGAAGCGTGCGTCTTATGAGGACGAATATGCCGGGAACACCCGATATTTTCGAATGGCTTGCTTCCCAATATGAAAACGGGGGAAAGATAGCATTGGACGGGGCTTTGTTTTCTTATGGAGCTTTTATTAAAATGGAAAAGGATTTCATGCCATTTACCCTTGTTCCCGTAGATGATCCTTTCGATGACATATGGAAAGAGAGACCCCCTTTGGCTTTCGGCAGGATAAGTTTCATGCCTTCAGGAATATCCGGAGAAGAAACGGCTTCAAAGGCCGAAAGGATAAAGAGAGAGGCGGGTGTAAAAGAAAGCAGGTTTCTGTACGTGTTAACCGCGCTGGATGATGTGGCCTGGCTTTGCAACATAAGGGGATGTGATATTCCTTACAACAGAGTACCCGTGTGTTATGCTGTTGTTACTAATTCTACTGTCAATCTTTTTGCTGATCTTGATTCCATAGATGAAAATACAGCCGGGATGCTGAGAGCGCATGGAGTTGAATTGCATCCATATAACAAGTTCGAAAGCATTTTGAAGGATTTTCCCGATGATTTCATAAGAGTTGCTGATCCGTTTAAGATTTCCATAAAAATTTATCGCAACCTTTCCATACCCGGGGCTGTTTTTCATTTTACAGAGATTCCGGGCGGAATAACCGGTGCCATGAAAGCTGTAAAGAACAATTGGGAACTCGACGGGTTCGATAAATCATTTCTCAACGACGGTCTTGCGTGGTGTAAATTCCTGAAGTATCTCGAAGGTCGTTTGAACCATACAGGAGGGGAGGACGGCTGTATTACCGAATATGAGGCAGGGGTAAAACTTATGGATTTCCGTAAGGAAAATTGCGATTATGTAGGCGAAAGTTTCGAGCCTATAATAGCATTCGGTCCTTCAGCTGCACTTCCGCATTATTCATGCAATAAAACGAATTGCCGCAAGATAGAGGGTGACGGCTTGCTTTTGATTGATACGGGAGCGCATTATAAATATGGGACTACCGATACTACCAGAACTATTCCGGTGGGGGTATTAGATGACGAAGAGAAAAGCGATTATACGCTTGTTCTTAAGGGAATGATAGACTTGTCCATGGCAAAATTTCCGGCCGGGACACGCGGCTCCAATTTGGATATACTGGCACGTGCGCCGTTATACGGCGAGGGTAAAATGTATTATCATGGTACAGGACACGGCATAGGCCATTCGCTTTGTGTGCACGAAGGTCCGCAGAGCATACGTATGGAAGAGAATCCCGTACCGTTGGTTCCCGGAATGGTGATTTCAAACGAACCTGCAGTATATGTAGCAGGCAAATACGGAATAAGAATAGAAAATGCAATGGCGGTTGAGAATTGCACACATACCGTGTTCAATGATTTCTATTCTTTCAAAACCTTTACCAGGGTTCCAATATGTACTTCATGTATAAAGGACGGAATTCTTTCGGAAAGTGAACGGATCTGGCTTAATACTTTCAATAAATCGGTGTTTAGAGACCTCAAACCTCTTCTTGACGAAGAAACTTCCGAATGGCTGGAGAAATATACTTCTGATATTTGACCCGTGAATTGCTATATGCCGTCGGGTTTTACTATTGATATGGTATAATCCGGCTTATATATAATTTCAGTCGTTCCGGTGTTTTTTAGTCCGTGTCCTTCTCCCGGATTTTTAAAAAGAAAATCTGTTTGAAGCATTCTTTTCTCAGGCAGGGAGGACATTCCGGGGAAATTTATTCCATAATTATACCATTCGTATACGAAATATGAGGTAATATCATATCCCGAAAAGGAGTAGGGGGTCGGTTCCGAATGAAAAAGCGCTCTGTATTTTCTTATAAAATCCTGTGTTTTTTCACTGTTGTAATCTACGTAGTAAGGCAGAGAAAGATGGAGATTCATCTTGTGAAAAAGCTTTATGTCTATCGTTTCAAAATTTTTCCATCGCGGCATTCCGAACAGGGTAATGTGTGATATGGCTTTATTCTCTCCGGTTTCAATGGGATTCATGCATAATGCAAGGTTCCTTACCGCATCATTGGAAAAGGCTTCGCTGTTCGAAGGCACTATTACTATGTTGTTTCCTTTTTTAGAAAGTTTGGCAAGTATGTCGCCGTTGATGTATCTTCCTTCCAGTATTCCGTATTGTATGGTTTCGAAATTTATTCCGTTTTCGGAAAGATATCTGGCTGCAATGTTGAAATATAAGGAGTCGCGGCTGCCTTTTTCATGAATCAGCAGGATTTTTTCGGCTCCCGAAGAATAGTATTTCCTTAACGCATTTCTGCATGTGGAGAGCATTACGTCTCCGGGATCGGACGGAACCTGAATGATATTGCTGCAGTCGGCGACGTATGTCCCTACGGCATTGTCCATAGGCGAAATAAAAGGGATGCCGTTCGATCTGGAAAAATCCAGAAGTTCCGGCGTGTATGATTTATGGTCCACGGGGCCTATTATGAAGTTCCTGTCATTTAGTTTTCCGGAGGCTATTAGGTTGTTTATAGAGGAAAATTCTGTCTGATCTATTATTTCGGCATCTATGCTTATGCGATCTTTTTTAAGATCTCCGATAGCCATTAAGGCTCCGGCGTAGAAATCCATGTAATTGGCGTTCGCAGGAACGGAATCTCTGCATTCCAGGGGGAGGATGTATGCTGTCTTTATAACGGGGTTTTTGCGGAACATCCTTTTGTACAGGCTTATGGTGTCTTTTTGTGTGGCCGTTTCATTTGCATGGATGTTGTCTTCTTCCTTTTGCGTGCTTATGTTTGCTTTTTCGATATCAGTTGTACCTTTTTTGTCGGCGCCGCTTTGCTTTTCCATGTATTTTTCATCGGGGATGAGCAGAACCTGCCTTCTGGCGAGCTTGTTGGTCTTTAACTTGTTTAGGGAAACCAATGCTTCTTCAGTAACTTCGAATTTTTGGGCTATGGATTGCAGGTCGTCATACCATTTAACGGTGTATCGTTTGAATTGTGTTATGTCTTCTTCCTTTTGTTTTCCCTTTTCCTTTTTCTGGACTTTGCAAGGTATGTATATGACCATTCCTTCGGTCAGCCCGTTTTTTATAGAAGGGTTGGCCGAAACAAGCTCGTCTACCGTTATTTCATACTTTTTGCCGAGGTTGTATGCAGTTTCGCCCTTTTTTACTATATGGGCATAAAAGATTTTTCCCCCTATTTTTACCGTTTCCCCTTTGGGGGTGATGCCGTTTTGTGCAAAAACAAAGGTATACGAAGCAATGATAAGGAATAGTATGCCTGCTATTTTCTTCATAATAAAGGAATGCCGGGATTAGCGAAGCCTCGCCAGCATATTTTTTATGTTTCCTTCTATGCGATCGTAAATGCCGTCGTCATATGGGGTTCTTTGGAATTTAAGACCGGTAAGATGCTCGTATAGTTCTATATATCTGTCAGATATGCTTGCAACAACCTCGTCTGTCATGGCTGGTACCGTTTGCCCTGCTTTTCCGCTGAAATTATTGGCCATGAGCCATTCCCTTACGAATTCCTTGGATAGCTGTTTCTGTGGTTCTCCCTTTGCAAATCTTTCTTCATAGCCTTCGGCATAAAAATAGCGACTGCTGTCAGGCGTATGGATTTCATCTATCAGATAAAGTTCGCCGTCGCGTATTCCGAATTCGTATTTCGTATCTACTAGTATCAGGCCCCTTTCGGCAGCGATTTCAGATCCCCTCGCGAAAAGCTTGTATGCGTAATCTTCCATTTTTGCATATAGATCTGCCGAAACTATACCTTTTTTAATTATGTTTTCTTTTGAAATATCTTCGTCGTGGGTTCCTATTTCCGCCTTTGTGGTAGGTGTAATTATAGGATGTTCGAATTTCTGGTGTTCACGCATTCCGTCGGGGATTTTTACTCCGCATATTTCCCTGGCTCCGGATTTATATGTCCTCCATGAGCTGCCGGTCAGATATCCTCTTACTATCATTTCTACAGGCAGACCCTGGCATTTGTATCCGACAGTAACCATGGGATCCGGCGAGGCTATCTTCCAGTTTCTTACAATATCTGTGGTTTTATCAAGGAATGAAGATGCTATCTGGTTGAGAACCTGCCCCTTGTATGGAATGCCTTTCGGAAGGATTACGTCGAAGGCCGAAATTCTGTCGGTGGCTACCATAACGATATATTTGTCGTCGATAGTGTAAACGTCTCTTACCTTTCCTTCATATTTGGCCGTAAGGCCCTGGAAATCAAAATTTGTGTGAACTATAGATTTCATTATTATAGTGTTTTGTAAAATTCAATTAGCTTTGAACAAAAAGTATTCCATCCGAGCCTTTCTTTCTCTTTTTTTATGGCTTCGATGTATATGCTCCTGTCCTCTCCGAAGTATTTTCTAATGGCTCCGGCTATAGATTTTTCATTTATTTCATCAACTACGATGCCGGTTCCAGTGTCTCCTATTGCACTTTTCAGTCCTCCTACGTTGGTTGTTATCATAGGAAGCTCATAGAAATATGAAATTGAACTTATTCCGCTTTGGGTTGCCGATCTGTACGGTAGTACACAAACATCGGCTGCGGAAAAATATTCGGAAACTTCGTCGGTTTTTATATATCGCGGAGTTAAAAATATATTTTCCTTGCGGGGGGATTCATCGATGAGAGCCTGATATGAAGCTATGTCATCGTACGGTTCGCCGGCTATTACGAGCTGGTATGAACTGTCGAGTTGTGAAAAAGCTTTTATTAATATGTCCAGACCCTTGTATTTTCTTATGAGTCCGAAAAAAAGCAACGTTTTCTTGTCAGAATGTATGCCCAGAGATAATCTTGCTTCGGCCTTGTCTTTCTTTGCTCCGAATTGCTGGTAAAGCGGATGTGGCGTATTTATATATTTTGCATCCGGCCTGAACCTCAGAAGGTCGTTTTTTACGGCGTCGCATAATACCAAGAATCCGTCGTTGCCGTTAAGAAAATATTTTGTAAAAGGTTTGTCGAAAAATCTTTGTTCGTGTGGAATTACGTTGTCTACTATGGAAATAACCCTGCATCCCTTGTTCACGTGGCGCGCCACGTATCCTAGCGAAGGACCGAAATAACTCATCCAGTATCTCATTATAAGCAGATCAGGATTCCATTCACGAATTTTCCTTGCGGCGGTAACATATGAAACCGGATTGGCCGTGTCCAGAACAGCTTCCGATTCTATTTTCATGGCTTTATCGTCTTCTCCGGAAACATATTGTGTTTTACCGGGGAAAAGAAAATCAGGGTATTGTTTTGTGAAGTTGAAAGCCTTTACAGTATACTTTTTGCTTAATTCGGTAAAAAGATACGAGTTGAACTGCGCTATACCTCCCCTGTAAGGATAAAAACAAGATAAAATTGCAATCCTCACTTATTTAACCGTTGTTATTTGTTCTTTTTTATTTTTATGTATTCTTCGTTCAGGCCGTTTAGTACATCGTTGGTGATATCCAGTGATTCGTCTCCTACTATTATCGTTGGACTGTCGGACGTAGTGGTAAGGATAAGTGAATATTTATGGCTTTTGTTGTATTTTACAAGATATTTGTGAATGGCGTCCATTACCTTTCTGTAAAGCACGTTTGTTTCGTCCTGTATTTCCGCCTGCTTTTTCTGGCTCAGTGCCTGAAGTCCTTCCTGTTCTTTCATGAGTTTGTCAGATTGTTCCTTGGCATCTGAACGTGTCATTAGACCTTTGTTCAATTTATCCTGAAAAGCCGAAGTTTTTTTCTGGAAGTTGTTGCCTTTCTTGTTCAGGTCATCCTGAATAGCCGAAACCTTTGCTTCCAGCTCGGACTGCAAATCGTTGAACATGTCGTATTTTTTTACCAGAGAATCCATTCTTACATAGACTATGCTTCCTTTTGCAATTTCCGTTTTTTGTTCTGGAGCTTGTCCTTCTTGTACGGCGCCTTTGTTACTAGCGGCAGTTTTGCAGGAGGTCATAAATGCTACGGCCACAAGAACGGCCGCCAGAGAGGAAATAGTTCTTTTCATCTTAGTTTATTTTTGTTTTTTATAAGATAACAAATGTAGTTAAAAATTGATTAATTCCCTACGGTATGCCTGTATGGCGTTTTCAAGTCCCAGATAAAGAGCATCGCATATAAGGGCATGGCCTATGGAAACTTCGCTTAAGAACGGAATGTTCTCGCTGAAGTATTTAAGATTGTCAAGGTTCAGGTCATGACCTGCATTTACTGCCAGCCCGCATTCCCTTGCTGTCTCCGCCGCTCTTATGAACGGCTCTATTGCCATTTCCCTGTTTTCAAAGTATCCTTTTGCGTAGGATTCGGTATATAGTTCAACACGATCGCATCCGGTATCGGCTGCGCCTTTTATCATATCGATATCGGGATTTACGAATATCGATACACGTATTCCCTTTTCTTTAAATCTCTTGCTGATCGTCCTTAGAAAATCGCCGTTTTTTATGGTGTCCCAGCCGTTGTTGGATGTAACGGCATCAGGGGCGTCGGGAACCAGTGTTACCTGTGCCGGAACAACTTCTAGCACAAGCTCCGTGAATTTTTCTATGGGATTCCCTTCGATGTTGAATTCCGTAGTCAGCAGGGGCTTTAATTCCCTTACGTCGGAATATCTTATGTGTCTTTCGTCCGGACGGGGATGAACCGTAATTCCCTCCGCTCCGAATCTTTCGCAGTCTGATGCGCATTTGAGGACATCAGGCATGTTGCCGCCACGTGCATTCCGCAGGGTGGCTACCTTATTTATATTGACGCTTAATTTGGTCATGGCACTGCAAAATTATGTATTTTTGTTTATCTTGCATAAAATTTAAATATAAAAATGAGACTCGCTTTATTCGGGCGTAAGATAGATAACGGCAATATAGGAAAAATAGCTCTTCTCATAGATAAGCTCGCGGAGGTAGGTAAGGCCGGTATCTATTATTACAGACCGTTTTACGATAATCTCAAGCAATATCTTCCGGCTATACCCGCGGGCGGACTGTTTAATTCGTTCCTGGATTTGCCGAAAGGTCTGGATCTTTTCCTTTCCCTTGGAGGCGACGGCTCATTTCTCGAAGCCGTTACGATTGTCAGAAACAGCGGCGTACCCATTGCCGGAATTAATTTCGGACGCCTGGGTTTTCTTACCAGCGCTTCCATGGAAGAAAATAATCCCTGGATAGAAAAATTGTTTTCAGGAGATTACTTTATAACCGAGAGTCCCCTTTTGAGATTTTCCGAAATGCCGGAAGTCTCCGGAAGCGTGTATAAATATGCTTTGAACGAAGTAACCGTACAGAGAACCAGCCCGTGTGTTCTGGAAGTAGATGTGGTAGTAAACGGAGAGATGCTGCCTACATACTATGCTGACGGAATACTTATTGCCACCCCTACCGGATCAACCGCGTATTCTCTCAGCGTAGGAGGCCCTGTCGTTACTCCGGAAGCTAATGTTCTTGTAATTTCTCCTATTTCTCCACATAATCTGAATGTGCGTCCTCTTGTCGTTCCGCTCGATTCCAAAATAGAATTATCTTTTTCGAGCAGATCGGGGTCGGCTCTTCTTACGGCCGACAATCGTTCCCTTATTGTCCGTAACGGCACGAAAATTCTTGTATCGGAGGCCGAATACAGGCAGAAAAGGGTTTCACTTAATGATAATTTCATTGCAGCTCTTAATGATAAGCTTTTGTGGGGCGAGGACAAAAGAAATGTTACGAAAAAATAGTATATTTGGAACTTTATGAGCGAACCTAACAATTTACCCAGGCATGTTTCATTTATAATGGACGGAAACGGCCGTTGGGCCTGCAAACGCGGGCTCGACAGGATTGACGGACATAGAGAAGGAGCCGAGAGCGTACGCGAATGCATGAAGTTCGCCGTCGAAAAAGGTATAAGGTATATAAGCTTTTTTGCCTTTTCCGAAGAAAACTGGGAAAGGCCGGCGGAAGAAGTGGAAGGGCTGATGCACCTTATGTTTCAGGCTATTAAAAAGGAAACTCCCACAATGCTGGAATATGGAATAAGATTCAGGGTAATCGGTGATATGAACCGTCTGGGCGATTCCCTGAGGAAGGAAATAGACGAATGCTGCAAGGTCACCGATAAGGAAAACTGCGGAACCGATATGATAATTTTCCTGAGTTATAGCGGTAAATGGGACATAATACAGGCTTTCAATATGTTTATGGCCGATAGTTTCAGGAAAGGGATTTCCGGCAATCCTCCTGTTCTGGATGCAGGTATTTTGTCGGGGTATTTAAGTACCTCCGGAATTCCCGACCCGGATCTTCTTATCCGTACCAGCGGAGAACAAAGGATCAGTAATTTCATGTTGTGGCAGACTGCATATACCGAATATTATTTTACCGAAACCCTTTGGCCCGATTTTCGCAAAAATGATTTCGCCAGAGCGCTGGAGGTTTATGCCAAAAGAGACAGGCGGTTCGGAAAACTTAAATAAGAGACTGTAAATTAGCGGATAAGATTTTAAATGAAAATATTCAGAGCATTATTATTTCTTGCTTTAGTATTCCCTGTTGCCGTTTCGGCTCAGATAGAGGGAGGGGCAAAGGGTGTTACGGTAGATTACAATAATCCCCGCAAATATGTTATCGGAGGATTTAAGGTTTCCGGTATAAAATACCTGAGTAAGGATCAAATTCTATCCCTTACGGGGTTGAGAGTCGGTGACGAAATAACGGTTCCGAGCGAAGAACTTTCGGATATACTTTCAAGAATATGGGCACAGCGCTATTTCTCCGATGCTGGAATTTATGTGGATTCCCTTAATTCTGCCCGGGATACATGTATCCTCGGGTTGCATTTGCAGGAAAGGCCAAGAGTCTCCCGCTGGAGCTTCAAGGGGATAAGAAGCGGAGAAAAATCCGAACTTCACGACAGGCTCAGTCTAAAAAGGGGGAGAGAACTGTCGGATTATATAATTACCTCCTCAACGGGTATAATAAAGAGATATTTTAAGGAGAAGGGATTCCTTAAAGTTGGTGTGAAAGTTATACAAAAGCAGGATACTGTAATACATAATGCTGTTCGCGTGACTTTTGTCGTAGACAGGGGGCCAAAAGTAAAAATAAAGAAGATTACGTTTTCCGGGGTCGATTCCGCACTGGTAGGCATTTCGGAAAACAAAATGGTAAGGTCCATGAAAAAGACGCGTGACAAGCGCCTTATGAACTTCTTCAAATCCAAAAAATTCAGCGAAAAAGATTTCCCCGATGATGAGAAATCGCTTATATCAGTATTCAATGAAGCGGGATACAGGGATGCAAAAATCGTTTCCGATTCCATGTATTACATATCCGACAATCGCCTCAGGATAGATTTCAAGATAGATCAGGGTAAAAAGTATTATTTCAGGAATATTACTTGGACCGGAAATACAATCTATTCATCGCAGCAGCTTTCTCAGGTTCTCGGAATAAAGAGGGGAGATGTTTATGATGTCGTAACAATGGAAAAGCGTCTGTACGGAGATCCCAAGCAGCAGAATATGGATATAAGGAAAATGTATACCGACAACGGTTACCTGTTCTTTAATATCCAACCGGTGGAATCCAATATAGAAAAGGATTCCGTAGATGTGGAAATGAGGATATATGAAGGCAAGCCCGCCGTTTTCAGCAATATAATAATAAACGGAAATACCATAACGAATGAAAAGATAATAAGGCGTGCTCTTTTTACGAGGCCCGGATATCTTTTCAGCCAGACTGATTTCGAAAGATCTGTAAGGGAAATTTCTTCAATGGGACATTTCGATGCCGAAAATGCTCTCTCCGACAAAGGATACAGCATAATGCCCGATCAGCAAAACAATACTGTAGATCTTGCATACAATGTAGTTGAGAAACCCGACAGTCAGGTGCAGCTCTCCGGAGGCTGGGGCGCAAATACCTTCGTGGGTTCCCTCGGTCTGTCGTTTAATAATTTTTCCATAAAAAGGATATTCGACAAGCATGCATGGAGGCCCGTTCCTCTGGGTGACGGACAAACTTTTTCTATAAAATTCCAGACAAGCGGAACGTATTATACGGCTCTTACCGCAAATTTCATGGAACCGTGGCTTACGGGGAAAAAACCTACATCTCTTAGCGTGTCCCTGTATTTTACCCGACAGACTTCCTCATACTACTATTATCAGAAGTCCGATGAATATATGGAAGTATTCGGAGCTTCGGTAGGACTAGGAAACAGACTGAAATGGCCGGATAACTACTTCGTGCTGTATAACGAATTGAGCTGGCAAACGTATAAGCTTAAGAACTGGAATTATAATTTCCTCTTTGATACCGGACTAAGCAACAATATAAGTTACAGGATAGCTCTCGAAAGAAATTCCACGGATCAGCCTGTTTATCCAAGAACGGGTTCCGACATGTTGATAAGCCTTCAGATGACTCCGCCCTATTCGTGGTTCAGATCCAAGAATAAGGATTATGACAATATGCCCGACAGAGAAAAATACAGGTGGATAGAGTATCACAAGTGGACTTTCAAGAGTGCTCTTTATACCAAGATAATAGGCGATCTCGTCCTTAAAACATCTGCGGATTTTGGTTATCTGGGATATTACAACAAGGATTTGGGATATTCGCCTTTTGAAGGATATCAAGTCGGCGGCGACGGAATGAGCGGATACAACACCTACGGATCCGACATAATAGGATTGCGCGGCTATTCAAATTATTCGCTGACTCCAATACGCGGAAATGCATATGTAGGCCATGTCTATGATAAGATTACCATAGAATTGAGGCATCCTATAATAATGCAGCCGCAGTCCACCATATTCGGTTTGATCTTCCTCGAAGGCGGAAACTGCTGGGAGGACATAAAGGATTTCAATCCTTTTCAGGTAAAGAGATCTGCGGGTGTGGGCCTAAGGGTTCAGTTGCCTGTGGTGGGAATGCTTGGAATAGATTGGGGGTATGGTTTCGATCCTGTACCAAACGAAAGGAAGGACAGGGGCGGAAGTCAGATCCATTTCCTGATAGGACAGCAATTCTAATAAAAAAAATATGATATCATGAAAAGAATTTTACTGGTTGTTTTTACCGTTCTGTTATCGTTCACGCAAATGAACGCACAGAAAATAGGGTATGTGAATACGGACAAGATTCTTTCGCATATCGGAGAATATAATGTAGCACAGCAGAAACTCGAGACGCTGAACAAACAATACAAGGCCCGTGTCGATGCCGATTATGCCGTAATAAAGAAAATGTATGATTCATACCAAGCTTCGAAGAGTCGGATGTCTGCATCACAAAGATCGCAAAAGGAAAATGAAATAATAAATAAAGAGCAGAATGTTAAGAATCTGCAGAAAAGCTTCTTCGGTCAGGACGGGTTAATGCAGAAAAAATCCGAAGAGCTCCTTTCGCCTATAAAACAAAGGGTCCAGAATATCATAAACAAGGTTGCGGAAAAATACGGGTATTCGTTTATTTTTGATACTGCAGCATTCCATGGGCTTGTCTATGAAAATGAAAAGATGAATCTTAATGATATTGTACTGAAAGAATTAAATATTAATAAATAATTATTTTTTATGAAAACCATTTCGAAAATTGCAGTACTTGCTTTGGTACTGCTTTCCACACAGGCATTTGCACAAAATTACAAATTCGGGCATGTTGATATGCAGGAATTGATATCTTTGATGCCGGAAAGGGATTCCGCTGTCGTATCTTTGCAAAAATATGCAAAGGAAATGGACGAAAATATGGCATCGATGCGTCAGGAGTTTCAAAAGAAGTATGATGAATACAATGCAAAACAAAAAGACTGGTTGCCTGCCGTTCTTGAAGCCAAAACAAAAGAACTGCAAACTCTGCAGCAGAACATAACACAATTTCAGCAAAGCGCACAAAATGATTACAGCAACATGCAGCAGAAGCTGTTTGCTCCCGTAGTAAAGAAAGCCCGCGACGCCGTAAACAAAATTGGCAAGGAAAAAGGCTTTATTTATATAACTGATATATCCATTGGGTCGCTTATCTATATTAACGAAACACAAAGCGTGAATATAATGCCTATGGCAAAAAAGGATCTTGGTATATCCGCAGATAAGAAAGTTTTTGATCCCACGGCAGCCGCCGGAGCTTCTTCAGGAGTAAAATAGTAAAAATAATTCCGGATATTTAAAAATATATTATAAGGAGGCAGTCCTAAGGACTGTCTCCTTAATTAGTTATGAGAAAATGAGTACTTTCTGTTTTAATTTATAAGTGTTTTTACTTTCGTAACTTATCGTTTATAAAAATCCGGAGCTTTAAATTTATAATTAGAAACTTTTGTATAAATTTGTATTAATAAAAACGCTTTTATATTTGTTATGCGAAATAAGATAATTGATGTACAGGATATAGTCATAAGATTCGCCGGGGATTCGGGAGACGGCATGCAACTTACCGGAACTCTTTTTGCCGACGCTTCCGCATTATTCGGAAACGGAATTTCCACCTTTCCTGATTATCCCGCCGAGATCAGGGCCCCAAGAGGAACCGTTGCCGGAGTTTCCGGCTTTCAGGTACATATAGGCAACGGACGGATCAAAACCCCCGGAGATTATTGCGATGCTCTTGTAGCTATGAATCCTGCAGCTCTTATGGCCAATGCCAAGTGGCTGAAGCCGGGTGGCAGCATAGTATTGGATATTGATGCCTTTGATGCGGCGGGGCTGGAAACGGCCGGGTTTAAAACGCTTTATCCGCTTAAGGAATTGAATCTTGAGGATCACCATGTAGTTTGGGCTCCCATAACTTCGCTCACCAAGGAGAGTCTTAAGGACAGCGGTCTTGATAATAAGTCAATATTGAGGTGCAAGAACATATTTACTCTCGGGATGTGCTATTTTATGTTCAACAGACCTTTGGAATTTACAGAGAATTATATAGAAAGGAAATTCGGCAAAAAGAAGCCGCTTCTTGTTGAACCCAACAAGAAGGTTCTGAACGACGGTTACAATTATGCGCATAACATTCATGCAATAGCAAGTACTTACAGAGTAGCTCCTGCCGAACTTGATCCCGGAGAATACAGAAACATAAACGGAAATCAGGCCGCCGCCTGGGGATTGCTGGCTGCTTCGGAAAAATCCGGACGGCCTCTTTTTATAGGTTCATATCCTATAACCCCGGCAACCGAGATCCTGGAAGAAATAGCACTGCATAAGGAGCTCGGTGCGAAATCCTTGCAGTGCGAAGATGAAATAGCTAGTATCTGTACGGCCATAGGTGCTTCATATGCCGGAAATCTTGCCGTTACATCTACATCCGGCCCCGGTCTGTCTTTGAAATCCGAGGGACTCGGTCTGGCCACCATGGCCGAATTGCCACTTGTCGTAATAGATGTTCAACGTGGCGGACCTTCCACCGGATTGCCAACGAAGACTGAGCAGGCTGACCTGAATCAGGCTCTTTACGGCAGGAACGGTGAATGTCCTGTAATGGTAATGGCATCCAAAACTCCGTCGGATTGCTTCAGGGCTGCTTATTATGCAGCAAAGTTTGCAATGGAGCACATGATGCCCGTCATACTGTTGTCCGAAAGTTTTCTGGGAAAAGGATCCGAACCGTGGAAAATTCCCGATATGAAAGACTTTCCTGAAATTAAACCTCCCGTTATAAAGCATTGCGACGGTAAATTCAAACCTTATATGCGTGATCCTGAAACTTTCGTAAGAAATTGGGCGATTCCCGGTACGCCCGGTCTCGAGCATCGTATCGGTGGCCTGGAAAAAAATGAGGCTGGTGAAATTTCGTATAACCCTGCAAATCATGAAAAAATGGTTGAAAACAGGGCTGCCAAAGTTGCTAAGCTTGCCGATTATTATCCTGCGTTTACTGTGGAAGGTTCCCAAAATGGTGACGTGCTCGTAGTGGGATGGGGCGGAACTTACGGACATTTGTCTACTGCTGTAAAGGAAATGAACGACAAGGGCCTTAAGGTAGGTCTGGCTCATTTCGATTATATTTTCCCGCTCCCTCACGAAACCGAAGCCATTTTTAGTAATTTCGGAAAAATAATAGTATGTGAACTGAACAGCGGCCAGTTTGCAAATTACCTTCGGGCTAATTTGCCGCAATTCAAATATTTGCAATTTAATAAGATACAAGGGCTTCCTTTTATGGTACATGAAATAACCGATGCCGTTGAGGCGTTGATACCCAAAAACAAGAAAGAGAAATAAGGATCATGAAATATACATTCAAGGATTTTAAAAATGATCAGAACGTCAAGTGGTGTCCCGGGTGCGGCAACCATTCCGTTCTGGCTTCAGTAGTACGTGCATTGCCCGAAGTTTGCGAAGACAGGCATTATGATAAGGAAAACATAGTATTCGTTTCCGGCATCGGTTGTTCGAGCCGATTCATATATTATATGGATACCTATGCCTTCCATACGATCCATGGGCGTGCTACCGCGATTTCGACCGGAATAAAAGTAGCTAATCCTAAATTATCAGTATGGCAGGCCACCGGAGATGGAGACGCACTTGCTATAGGGGGGAATCATTTTATACATGCGATAAGAAGAAATATAGATATTAACATAATACTTTTCAACAACCAGATATACGGACTTACCAAGGGACAGTATTCCCCTACGTCAAAACTGGGGCTCGTAACCAAGACTTCGCCATACGGAACGGTAGAACATCCGTTTAATCCGGGACACCTTGTTCTGGGAGCCAGAGGCACTTTCTTTGCAAGGAGTCTCGATTCCGAGTTACAGCTTAACAAGGAAATAATGTTAAGAGCCGCTGAACATGACGGAACGTCTATAATGGAGATGCTTACCAACTGCGTTATTTATAATAACGGAACATACAAGGACTTTTCTGACAGAGCGGTGCGTGCTGACAGAACTATAACCCTGCATGACGGCGAACCAATGCTTTTTGGGAAAAACAAGCAAAAAGGTATAATGTTGGACGGCCTTAAACTCAAAGTTGTTAAATTAGGAGAAAACGGTATAACCATTAAGGATATATTGGTTGCCGATTCACACTCCGATAATATAGGTCTCCATACTCAGATTGCAGATATGAAATATCCCGATTTCCCCGTAGCTCTCGGCGTCATAAGAGATGTAAAGGATATGACTTATGATGATAATGTCCGCGATCAGGTTATTGACGTAAAGAAAAAATCGAAAATACACTCCGTGGAAGAGCTGCTTCACAGCGGCGAGACCTGGACGGTAAAATAAAACAAACAACAAACTAAACTAAAAATAAAATGAAAGTAGATGACATCATGGCCAGACTTGCCAAGAAGTACGGTCAGGAAAAAGAGTACCTGCAGGCGGTAAAAGAGGTGCTCGAATCTATCGAGGGTGTCTATAACGAACATCCCGAATTCGAAAATGCGAAAATCGTGGAAAGACTGGTCGAACCCGACAGGATTTTTACATTCAGGGTAACATGGGTCGATGATAAAGGAGAAATCCGTACCAATCTCGGCTATCGTGTTCAGTTCAACTGTGCAATAGGTCCTTATAAGGGAGGTTTGCGTTTCCATCCTTCCGTAAATCTTTCCATCCTTAAGTTCCTGGGATTCGAGCAGATTTTCAAGAATGCGCTTACTTCTCTTCCGATGGGCGGAGGAAAAGGCGGTTCTGATTTCGATCCTAAAGGCAAGTCCGACGGAGAGATAATGCGTTTCTGCCAGGCATTCATGCTTGAATTATGGAGGAATATAGGCCCTGATACCGATGTTCCTGCCGGTGATATAGGTGTAGGCGGAAGAGAAATAGGATATTTGTTTGGTATGTATAAGAAACTTGCCCGCGAACATACAGGCGTTCTTACAGGCAAAGGTCTTGCATGGGGCGGTTCGCTCGTGCGTCCCGAAGCAACCGGTTTCGGAGCTCTGTATTTTGTCCAGCACATGCTTCACAAGGCAGAAAAAAGCATAGAGGGTAAAAGAGTTGCTATCTCCGGCTTCGGAAATGTTGCCTGGGGTGCGGCAGAAAAAGCTACCCAACTTGGAGCAAAGGTCGTTTCCCTTTCCGGGCCCGACGGAGTAGTTGAGATTCCGGACGGAATGAACCGCGAAAAGCTGGATTATATGCTTGAACTTCGTGCTTCCAACAGGGATATCATAGCTCCGTTTGCAACGAAATTCCCTGAATGCAAGTTCGTTCCAAATAAAAAAGCATGGAGTGTTAAGTGCGATATAGCATTGCCATGCGCCTTTCAGAACGAGCTGGGCGGCGACGATGCCAGAGAACTGATAGCCAACGGAACGTGGTGCTGTGCCGAAGTCTCAAATATGGGATGTACCCCGGAGGCTATAGAAGCATTCCAGAAAGCTAAAATACTTTTTGCTCCGGGAAAGGCTGTTAATGCCGGCGGCGTTGCAACATCGGGTCTTGAAATGACCCAGAATGCTATGCATATAAGCTGGTCGGCACAGGAAGTTGACAGCAAACTTCATGATATAATGAAGAACATTCATGAAGCATGCGTGAAATACGGCGAGCATGACGGTTACATAAATTACGTAAAGGGAGCGAATATCGCCGGATTCATGAAGGTTGCACATGCAATGCTGGAACAAGGTGTAATATAAAACAAGGATCGGAACGAGATAGAGCGATCCGGCTGAAATTGTAAGGGGGAATATCATATTGATATTCCCCCTTTTGCGTGTAAAAACAGATTTGAAAAAGGGCGAAAATAGCCTGTTAAGGTACTGTTTAGATTATTTTTAAAAGGTGTACTGATTATCAGTGCTTTGCAAGTCCGCCGTTAAGGTGCGGTTAAGATTTTTTTTCTTGACATTCTCATGCTAACATTCTAACTTTAAATTAGAAACAATAAAATGGGGTATCATGAGAAACTTCAGGGAAGTCACGGCATCGGAAATCAGGGACAATCTTTTAAATTTAAAGCATATTACATTTGAGGTTACCGATGCATGCAATCTTAAGTGCAAGTACTGCGGTTACGGTGATATGTATTACGGGTATGACAAGCGGGAATCCAAATATCTTCCGGTAAATAAGGCAAAACTTATCATCGATTATCTTAACGATCTCTGGCAAAGCGATAATACCAATATAGACAGACCTCGTACGAATATTGCTTTCTACGGCGGTGAGCCTTTGCTCAATGTCCCCTTTATAAAGGAAGTAATATCATACGTAGAGCAGCTCGGTGCCGACAGGAATTTCGTCTTTTCAATGACCACCAATGCAATGCTGCTCCACAGGTATATGGATTATCTGGTAGAAAAGAATTTCAATTTACTAATAAGTCTCGACGGTGACAGAAGGGGACAAAGCTATCGGGTTACAAAATCGGGAGAAAATTCATTCGATACCGTAATAAGAAACGTCAAAGCTCTGCAAAAAAAGTATCCGGAGTATTTTAAGGATCACGTGAACTTCAATTCGGTGCTGCACAACAGAAACAGCGTTGAAAGTACCTACACGTTCATAAAGAAGACATTTGACAAATCTCCTGCAATTTCGGAATTGAACAATTCCGAGATCCGCGAAGACAAGAAAGAGGAATTCGAACGGACTTATAAGAATAAAATGGAAAGTCTCCGCTCTTCGGAAAATTACGAGAAACTTTCTGAGGACCTGTTTGTAAAAGATCCGCAGACAAGGGAATTGCTTTTGTTCTTGCGTCTGTACAGCGGCAATGTTTTTACTGATTATAATGAATTCCTGATGGATGAAAGTAAAACCGAGTACACGGTTACCGGCACATGTATTCCTTTTAGCAAGAAGATGTTTATAACCGTGAACGGAAAAATCCTTCAATGCGAAAGGATAGACCACGTATTTTCACTGGGACACATATCGGACGACAAGGTCTTTCTCGATCCTGAAGAAGTAGCAAGAAGATTCAATTCGCTTACGGCCAAAATGCGTAGCCGGTGCAAAAGCTGTAAAAGAAGGGATTCCTGCAATCAATGTATATACTATATACCGGATATCAACGGTAGCAATCCTCAATGTAATGGATATATGGATGAAGAGGACTTCAAAAGATATTCATCCTATTGCATGGGATATCTTGCTCAGCATCCTGAATTATACAAAAAACTTATGACGGAAGTAAAAATGGATTAGGACTGGTTGTGAAAATACTTCATGGGAAGGACAGATTCGTGTCGGCTGCCCGGATCGGTAGAAATCTCCTTAGAATATAAACTATAAAAAACTAAAATACCGCTTAACCTTAAAACAATTCATTTTATGTTTAAAAACATTGCAGAGGCCAATCTGTATAAATCAATTGGAGCAGAACCGAAAAGCTTTACAGAGTAGGAATTAAATTACATGGTTTTAAAACTTATCTCATTATGAAAAAGTTAAAATTAACGGATCTTGAAAACAACAATCTTTCCGAAAAAGAAATGAATAATCTGAAAGGGGGAAAATTCCCTGCTTGTTCGGGTGTTTGTGTGGTTTTGGGAGAGTTTGATTTAGATCAGGATGCAACGGCAGACGAAAGCAAGGATGAGGATTTTAATCCTCCAAAATATCCAAGGCCGCATCCGCCGGTTGAGTATGAGTAAATAAACGAAGTAAATTAATACGATTAAAAAATTATTTTATTATGAAAAAATTGAAATTAACAAATCTTGAAAGTGACAACCTCTCACAAAAAGAAATGAATAATCTGAAGGGAGGGGAGAATGTTGTTTGTCCTGCTGCTTGTTTGGTGTTGGAAGGAGAGGACGAGGATTATGATGCAAGCGAAGAATCGAGTAAACGGGGGGGACCTCTCACTCCTATTAAACCCATTCCATTTCCTCCTCGTGAAGAAAGGTAATATTGATATCTCATGATGTATTAAATATTAAGAGGCTTTATTCTTTCTTGGAATAGAGCCTCTTAATGTTTGTATGATAACAGCTAATCTTGTTATGGTAATTTAAAAGAATTATGCCTTTATCGATTTTCTGTATATGCTGTACTCGGTCCATGATACTATTTGTGCCTGTAATATTATTAAATATAAGCAAATTAGGATACAAAATCTATTGAGAATATAATGTGGTATAAATGAATGATAATGAGTCTTATTAATGGTTTCCTTATATAAATGGCGTTTTTTTTAAGAGAAATTTATGTAATGTATTGCAAATTGTAATTAAATATGCTGTTTTTGCTTTTGTTTTTTTAGTTTTTTCTCGTTTATTGTTAGCGTTTTATTGATATGAAAAAAAAAACACACTTAAAACACATATTTTCTGGCAGTTAATTTATTATATAAAATTTGTACATAGAAAAACTATTATTATATTTGCCAATACAAACTTTTTTAACCTGGCTAAAAACCTACTATATATTAACTTTAATATTAACTTAAGTATTAACAGATGAAAAGGATCAAACTTTTTTTGACGGTTGTGTTGTTGTCTTTATCCCAGATCTCTTTTGGGCAAAATATAAAGATAGCGGGAACCGTTATGGATTCTGCCGATGGATACCCTTTGGAAGGGGCGGCGGTCCAAGTCAAGGGTTCGGTAAGCAAAGGCGTTGCTGTAGACGCTGTTGGTAATTACACAATTTATGCCAAACCCAACGATGTCTTGGTATTTACTTACCTGAACTACAAAACACTGGAAATTCCTGTAAACGGAAGAAAGAAAATCGATGTAAAGATGGAGACAAGTTCTGAGCAGCTCGAAACTACTATTGTAGTAGGATATGGATCTGCGAGGAAAATTAGTTCCGTAGTCGGGGCTGCAACTACTGTATCGGCCAAAACCTTTCAGAATTCGCCTGTTGCAAGTGCCGGAGATGCTCTTCAGGGGCAGGTTGCCGGTCTACAGGTCTTTACTTCATCGGGTGAACCTTCTGCGACGGTCTCTATGAGATTGAGAGGGGTTAGCTCAATTAATGCAGGCGTTACGCCGTTATACATATTGGATGGGTCTCCGGTAAGTTCTTCAATATTTACAACATTGAATCCTGACGATATTGAAAATATTACAGTGCTAAAAGATGCTTCTTCTACAGCCATATACGGTTCCCGTGCTGCGAATGGCGTAGTATATATTACTACGAAAAGAGGAACTTCCGAAACACCTACCGTAAAAATTTCGGCACAATACGGTGTTTCCAATGTCGCAAATTTGGGTAAGGATATGATGAACTCCAGGCAATGGTTTACATTCAGGGAAATGGTTGAACCTTCTTTAAAAACGAATTCTGATTGGCTTGCATTAAAGGAATTTCGTTTAAGTAATAATATTCATACAAATTGGAGAAAATGGATTATGAGGGAAGATTCACCTACATATAGTGCCAATATGAGTGTTTCCGGCAGAACAAATAAAACCGATTATTATATTTCGGCAGGGACGTTTTATCAGGGAGGTATAATTGATGAATCAAATCTCAAGAGGCAGAGTATAAGATCTAATATAAATACGAAATTGACATCATGGCTGAAATTAGGGGTCAAGTTAAATCTGACATATGAAACACGGGTGACAAACGGATATATTTCAAAAGAACATCCTAATCGTCCTTATAATCCTATTAATATAGCATTGTGGACTGTCCCTTATGCTACACCCTATGAAATATTAACTGATGATGATGGTAATTTTATAGGGTATGGGGATGAAGTTCATAAAATTGATGAGTTAGGTATGTATAATATAAAATACCTTTATACGTTACAGCCACGTAAAACCTCCTATGTAAGATTGAATGGTAATACATATCAGGAAATAACCCCAATTAAGGGACTTACAATCAGAGCTGCGCAGGCGATCGAAGGTTTCGATTATAGAAGGACTGCGAAAAATTATCCTGGTGAAGAAAATCTTTTAACAAGAGAAACACACGAGTATTTTACGAGGTCATATAGGCTTACTTCAACAAATACTGCGGAGTATAAGTTTAGGGTTTTAGAAAATCATCATTTTGATGCCCTTTTTGGACAAGAGGCAATTAAATACCAATATGAAGGATTTAGTGCGTCATCCGAGGAGCAATCAGATGATCGCTTGATGAATGTCTCTCAGGGGACTAATTACTTGCAGCCTGAATACGATTATAGTGCAACTATGTATTCTTCAATCTTTTCTCGTTTATCTTATGATTATAAGGCTAAATACTTTTTGGATTTAACGTGGAGACGAGATGGTTCTTCTTTGTTCGGAAAAAATAAGAGATACGCTAATTTTTGGTCTGCTGGAGCTATGTGGAACATAAAGAAAGAATCCTTTATGAACGATTTCGATTGGGTTAACAATTTACAATTGAAAGTTTCATATGGAACTACTGGTAATTCCTCGATTTCTAATTATTTATCTTACGGAACAATTGGAACTTCTTCTGTGTATAATGGAAATTCAACTTGGGCTCTTAGCGGTGTTCAAAATGATGACCTTACCTGGGAGACTTTGAAAACTTTTAATATTGCTATAAATACTCATTTGTTCAACAGCCTTGATCTCGATCTCGAATTTTATAATAAAACGACTTCAGATATGTTGCTGGAAGTCCCTTATTCTTATTCGACAGGATTTGCATCCGGTTGGGGCAACGTTGGAAAGATGCGTAATAGAGGAATTGATCTTACCATAGGTTACGATATTCTTAATAATGATAATTTCTATTTTAATGTTACTGGTAATTTCAATTATAATAAAAATGAAATATTGGATTTGTATGAAGGACGAGATTCTTATACCGTTGCTAATACAGGAATGAGATATGAGGTAGGTCATGATGTGGGGGAATATTATTCTGTACGATATGCCGGAGTTGATCCTGCTACAGGTAAACAACTATGGCTGGATAAGAATGGTAATATCACCGGAAACTATTCTGATGATGATTCTGTAATGACAGGTAAATCGATGTATGCCCCGTGGAGTGCCGGCCTTCAGCTAAATTTTTCATGGAAAAATTTATCATTAAATGCAATGTTTTCAGGAGTTTTTGGAAAGTGGCTACTCAATAATCAAAGATATTTTATCGAAAATTCAAATTTTTCATCTAATACTAATCAAGTTGTTGGCATGTTAAATATGTGGACAACGCCGGGACAGAAGACCGAAATTCCAAAAGCAGGGGAGACTTTACAGTTTGATACGCATCTTATAGAAAATGCATCTTTCGTTCGTTTGAAGGATTTGCAATTATCTTATAGCCTTTCAAAGAAAATTTTAAAGAAAACAAATATCCTTTCGGGGGTTAGATTTTATGCCAAGGGAAGGAATTTGTTAACTTTTACGAAGTATAAGGGATTTGATCCGGAAGTAGATGACAATATAGCTCTTTCAAATTATCCTAATACAAAGCAATATATTTTTGGAGTTGAATTAACATTCTAAAATATTTATTATGAAAAGATATATTTATACAATAATATTTTCACTACTATTGGTATCTTCCTGTAATTTGGACAGGACACCCAGAGGAACTATAGGTTCAGGAAACGGAATAGAATCTGTAAGTGATGTGACGAATTTTGATAATATGTTATATATAAGATTGAGAGGTTTATATGCCGGAGATTTTATATATAACAATGAAATTACTACTGATCTATTCGATCCTTCTATAGACTATTCAAACAGGGGTGGGACGTACTATAAATGGGAGTGGTCTACTCAGGATGCTTATGCAACAAATTTATGGGCTCATTGTTATTATACAAATGCTCTGTGTAATTATATTCTGGAAGGAATAAACAAACTTGAATCTGCTTCAGATGTCTCAGACTCTGATAAAGCGATATTAGCAGTTTATAAGGGTGATGCATATTTCATGCGAGCCATATCTATGTTTGTTCTTACTAAAAGATTTGCTCCTGTTTATAATCCATCTACGGCTTCTTCAGATCTTGGGGTTATGATACAAGAAACATATATACCGACTTCGGATCAATCTAAATATCCTGCCAGATCTTCTATGGAGGCGACATACAAATTTATTAATGATAATCTGGATAGCGCTGAAACTTTATTGGCAGGACAAACGGGAAATGTAGCATCTACTACATTTACTATTGATGTTGTAAAAGCATTAAGATCAAGAGTCTATCTGAATATGCAGGATTATGATAATGCTATCAAATATTCAACGGAATTGGTAGATGCCGGGAATTATCCTTTGATCTCTGATTTGACAGATTTTAATAAATTATGGACAAACGATAGTGGAAATGAATGTATAATGCAATTATGGGCAGATTATACATCAAGTTCTTTGCCTGCTTCTTGTGACTATAGATATCTTGGAGATACGTCCGATGGTCTTTATACCCCGGATTGGATTCCGGCACAATGGGTAATAGATTTGTATTCCTCTACGGATATTCGTTATAAATGCTGGTTCGTTTCAAAAGATCTTACATATACGAATAACGTAAAGGGGTCTGCTTTTCTTTTAAATAAATTTCCCGGGAATCCAGAGTTGCAAAGTCCTACTCAGACATATTCTTCCCATATAAATAAAATCAAACCTTTTAGAATTGCCGAACAATATCTTATTGCTGCCGAGGCTTATGCCCGTAAAGGCGGAAATGATGCTGCAGCTATAAAATATCTTAAGGATCTGAATACGAAAAGGGATCCTTCATATAATATTTCTGATAATCTTTCTGGAGAAGCACTGTTAAATGAGGTTAAGACATCAAGACTTAAAGAATTGATAGGCGAAGGGTTCAGATTTACCGATCTTAAGAGATGGGGCGACGGATTCACAAGAACCAAAGCACAAGATGAGTCTATTATAGCATCTCCAGCTACCGACCTGACGATATCTTCTGATAACTTTAGATTCTTGTTACCTATTCCACAGGACGAGATTGATGCCAACCCACAGATTAAGAACCAGCAGAATCCCGGTTATCAGAATGTTGAAGAATAATTATTATTTATATGAAAATCATGAAAACTAATATAAGGAATATATTTTCATTAAGTTTGGTTTCGGTCTTGTTATTTGCATTCTCTTCTTGCAAGGAAGAACATTATAATTATACACCAACCAACGAATGTGTGTCATTTGCTTCTCCGAGGGGAAGCTATGATCTGGATGGTAATAATATTGAAGTGGCAATAGCCAGAGGAGTTGCTGACGAAGAACTAACTGTTGATCTCTCAATGGTTGATACTAATAACGTTTATACTCTGGAAACTCCTTCCATTACTTTTGCGAAAGGAGCTACAACTGCTACTGCTATTCTAAGTTATAGTATATCTGATCCTAAGGTTAAGCCGGCGACGGTTTATGCTTTTACCTTATCTTTTGACGATAGCGTGGTCTCTCCTGCCGGAAGCTTTTCTTTTAGCGGATCAGCATCAATGCCTTTGGTATGGGAGGATTATGGAACAATAACATTAACTGATCCAGGATGGGCTTATGCCACGAATGATTATGTTCTGCAAAAAGCGGATTATACTACTAATTATTTTAGGATAAAGAATATGTTCGGATCCGATGATGATCTGTCTTTTTATATAGATGATGATGGCTATTCTCATGTCCTTGATAGGGAAGTCTCCACATTCGGTTCTACTTCAATATCTGGGTATCAAATTCCAACTTCTTATACTTATCCTGAGTATGGACAGGTATCATGCTGGCTTTATCCTGAACCAGAGGGGTTCCCTTGGTCCGATTTGGGAGATGGAAATAAAATAGTTTTAAATTCTAAGGCTATGCTATATATTCATTATACGCTTGCAGATGGTCATTATTTGTCGAGTTTATATGCTGAGCCAATAGCATGTACTTCGGTAGATTAATCCATTAATCTTAATTATATTTTAAAGAAGCCTGCCGTATGGTCGGGCTTCTTTTTTATTTTGTATTATTTTATCCCCGAATGATATTATTTCTATTTTTATAAGGTAAAAACGGAATAAAAAATTAAATTTGTACCATATTAATATCTACGGGGATAGACGTAATTTTTTAACTAAAAATTTATAAGATGAGAAAATTTGCCGCATTGGGACCTGTCGGGTTATCGTTCCTTATTATTATGATGTCGCTTGCCGCATGTTCGAAAAGCGATAAAGCTTCTATTACTACTGATGTTACTACCCTTTCTATTCCGAATGACGGAACCTCCGCATCGTTTAAGGTTACGTCCAATGTGAAATGGACCGCTACGACATCTTCTTCCGATTTTACTGTCAAACCATCAAGCGGGAACGGTACTGCAACAGTATCCGTGTCAGCAGGGGCCAATACTACGGGGGCTGTAAAAAGCTCGATCCTTACAATTTCCGGTGGAGGCGCTTCCGCAAGCATCTCATTGTCGCAGAATGCCGTTAGTCTTGCATTGACTCCCTCTTCGCTTGAGTTCGCATATACTGCCGGGAATTCCGATATTGAAATAAAAAGCAATACTTCATGGAGTATAGACGTCTCTTCTTTGCCTTCTTGGATTTCTTCGGTTTCACCGGAATCCGGTATCGGAGATGGAACCTTAACTATAAATACTAATGAATCCACTGAACGATCTTCACAATCTTATGTGTTTAAAATAGAATATGCAGGGACATTTTCATCTGTATTAATAACAAAGGCCGGTGTCCCCGATAATGCTCCTACCGTACCTTCTGGCCTGAAACCCGCAAATAATGCGACAGATGTAACCACAGGTCCGGTATTCAGTTGGGATGCTTCTACCGACGCCGACGGTGATGAAATAAACTACAATGTATATTATTCCACCGATCAAACGAATTGGACGACCATAAATGCAGGTACTTCCACAAGCGCTTATCCCGAAGATGCGTTTTCGGCACATACCGTATATTATTATTATGTTACTGCCGACGATGGTTACGAAAACGGCAAGGTATCTACCGAAATATACAGCTTTACGACCGGGGACGAAGATTTCTATTCAGATGGCGGATACAGGGTTTATCAGACGGGGACAGAGGTATCGGATCCTGTCAAGCTGGTAATATTGGGAGATGGCTATCTGCAGGATGCCTTTAATTACGGAGGCAAATTCGATAAGGAAGCTAATGAAGCAATAGAGGCTTTTTTCTCCATAGAGCCTTATAAAACATACAGGAATTATTTTACCGTTTACAAGGTTGCTGCATATTCAAACGAGGCCGGCATTACTAATAAATCCACGGGAACTACGATAGATAATGTATTTAGTTCCACTATGGACGGCGGCAACAGTACGGGGATAAGCTGTAATTCGGATAAGGTTTTTTCGTATGTGAAGAAAGCTACCGGGGCTTCCGACACCGATCTTCGGAATATATGTAATATCCTTATAATAAATGCCGATGTGTATGCCGGGACATGTGAAATGTGGACCGATGGCAAAAACATAGGGATGGCTCCGGTTTCCAGGCATACGAGTAGTTCCGGATATACGGAATTTAAGAATCTTATTAATCACGAATGCGGTGGACATGGCTGGGGCCGTTTTGCCGACGAATATGTTTATTACCAGGAACAATTGCCGGAAAGCGATAAGAGCGATATAGAGACATGGCATTCGCATGGTGCTTTTCTTAACGTGTCTACTACTGCCGTGGCTTCGGATGTCCCTTGGGCTACGTTTATAGGAAGGAGCGGATACGACAGGGTAAATGTATATCCCGGAGCATATTTTTATTCCTTAGGTGCTTACAGAGCCGAAAATACCAGCTGCATGATAAATAATATGCCTTATTATAATGCGGAGCAAAGGTACCTTATAGTAAAAAGAATCTTTGATGTAACCGGTCAGGATTTTACATTGGATAAATTCATAGAAAAAGATAATGTGAAAACGCCGAACGTCTCTATAATCTCTGCAGCGGCAGTACAGATGTTCGGAGCTGGCGGATTCAGGCCGCTTGGACGTCCTATCCTTCATGAAGATTAATATTTCATAGTGTTATGATTGGTATATTTGATTCCGGGGTTGGCGGTCTGTCCGTCTGGAAAGAATTAATCAGAGTGCTTCCGGAGCAGGATTATATATATGTTTCCGATGCGGGTTATTGTCCCTATGGTCCGCGGCATAAAGAATATGTAATTAAAAGGGCCACGTATGTATCCGATTTTCTGATATCGAAAGGTGCAGACCTTATAGTAGTGGCCTGCAATACGGCAACTGCTGCTTCGATAGATATTTTACGTAAGACATATGATATTCCGTTCGTTGGAATGGAACCAGCAATAAAACCTGCGGCCATTCGATCGAAAAGCAGGATAATAGGAGTACTGGCAACTAAAGGGACTCTTAAAGGCAAGTTGTACAGATCTACTTTAAAGAAGTATGCTTCGGACGTAAAGGTAATAGAGCAGATCGGGGAAGGTCTTGTAAAGCTCGTAGAAACGGGACAAACGGAGTCTCCGGCTGCAATGGAATTACTGAAAAAATATTTGCGTCCTATGATTAACCAGGGGGCTGATTACATAGTCCTCGGATGTACGCATTATCCTTTTTTACAAAAATCCATAGAAAAAATAACTAAAGGTTCCGTTCATATAATCAATCCCGCACCCGCCATTGCAAGAAGGGTGAAATCCATAATCTCAGGGCGGGATAAAAGTTATTCCGGCGTAGGAAAAACGACATTTTATACTACCGGATCAGATGAGACCATTATGAAAAACATAATTCACTCAATACAATATTTAACTTAAAAATTTTAATTTTGAAAACTGAGATTCTATTTTATCTTGTGCCTGCGGCCTCTGTTATGGCACTATTCTTCGCGTATTATTTTTTCAGGAAGATGATATCCCTGAGCGAAGGTACTGCCAGGATGGCGGATATTGCGGCGCATGTACGTAAAGGTGCGATGGCCTACATAAAACAGCAATATAAGGTAGTTGCCATTGCATTTATCATTTTATCGTTATTCTTTACCGTGTTGGCATATGGCTTCGGTATCCAGAACAAATGGGTACCATTTGCTTTTTTAACAGGAGGCTTTTTCTCCGGCCTTGCCGGTTTCATAGGTATGAAAACCGCAACTTATGCTTCTGCAAGAACAGCGAATTGTGCAAGAAAATCTTTGAATTCCGCTCTCAAGGTGGCTTTCCGTTCCGGTTCAGTAATGGGATTGGTTGTCGTAGGACTTGGGCTGCTGGATATATCAATATGGTTTTTTATACTTAATCATTTTGTTGATGCTACCGGACCGCAGAAACTTATGGTAATTACTACCACCATGCTGACTTTCGGTATGGGGGCTTCTACACAGGCCCTGTTTGCCAGAGTAGGCGGAGGAATATATACCAAGGCTGCCGATGTGGGTGCCGATCTGGTTGGAAAAGTCGAAGCCGGCATACCTGAGGATGATCCCCGTAATCCTGCTACCGTAGCTGACAACGTGGGCGACAATGTTGGAGATGTGGCCGGTATGGGCGCCGATCTTTACGAGTCATATTGCGGATCCATTCTGGCTACCGCTTCGCTTGGCGCTTCTGCATTTTTTGCCGATCCTTCGGCTCAATACAAGGGTGTTATTGCTCCAATGCTTATTGCCGCGGTGGGCGTGTTCTTGTCTGTCCTTGGAATTTTCCTTGTACGTACTAAAGAAGGAGCCGGCATGAAACAGCTTTTGAAATCGCTTTCATTCGGAGTTAATACAAGTGCCGTGCTTATTGCTGCGGCTACTTTTCTTATATTATATTTGCTTCAGCTTCCCAACTGGCTCGGAATATCTTTTTCCGTAATAGTGGGGTTGCTTGCCGGTATTCTTATAGGACGTTCTACCGAATATTATACTTCCCATTCGTACAAGCCTACCCAAAAAATTGCCAAGAGCGCACAGACCGGCTCCGCAACGGTTATTATTTCGGGAATAGGAACCGGAATGCTTTCCACTGCATTTCCTGTACTTATAATTTCCGTAGCGTTGGTTCTTGCATTTCTTTGTGCAATAGGGTTTGACGTTACCAATATGCTTTCTGCGGAAAATCTTAATTACGGATTATACGGAATAGGCATTGCAGCCGTCGGGATGCTTTCTACTCTTGGAATTACATTGGCAACCGATGCTTATGGACCTATTGCGGATAATGCAGGAGGTAATGCTCAGATGAGTTATCTGGAAGAAGACGTACGTAAGAAAACGGATATGCTCGATGCTTTGGGAAATACCACTGCGGCTACCGGAAAAGGCTTTGCAATAGGATCTGCGGCACTTACCGCACTTGCGCTGCTGGCTTCTTATATAGAGGAAATAAAGGTAGCTTTGCTTCATGTGGGGCAAACTACTCTGCATCTGACAGACCGCGTGGTTGATGTTGCGTCCGCCACGATACCCGATTTTATTGATTATTACAGTATTAATTTTATGAATCCGAAGGTTCTGGCGGGAGTCTTCGTGGGAGCGATGATGTCGTTTTTGTTCTGCGGTCTTACCATGAACGCCGTAGGCAGGGCTGCCGAGAAAATGGTTACCGAGGTACGTCGCCAGTTCTGCGAAATAAAGGGTATATTAACGGGCGAAGCGGTTCCGGATTATGCAAGATGTGTTGAAATATCTACCAAAGGGGCTCAAAAGGAAATGATACTTCCGTCGGCCATAGCTATTCTGGTTCCTATAATAATAGGATTCCTTCTGGGAGTTGCAGGCGTTATAGGCCTGTTGGTGGGCGGCCTTTCCAGCGGATTCGTTCTTGCAATATTCATGGCTAACGCCGGAGGTTCTTGGGATAATGCAAAGAAGTTTGTTGAAGACGGCAATTTCGGGGGCAAGGGTTCCGAAGCACATAAGGCTACCGTCGTAGGAGATACCGTAGGGGATCCTTTCAAGGATACTTCCGGACCATCTCTTAATATTTTGATAAAATTGATGAGTATGGTTTCCATTGTAATGGCCGGCCTGACCGTTACGTTCGACCTGCTGTAGCTTTTATAACTGTATTTATTATGAGTGAAAGTCATCCAAAAAAAGTTATAAGGGAAATAACTCCCTTATCGGACAAAGATTGTTTTTACATTGCCGACAGGAGCAAGAGTGAATTTACCTATCCTATTCATTGCCATAATGAATTCGAACTTAACTTCACCGAGAATGCGGCAGGTGTGCGAAGAATCGTAGGAGATTCCGTAGAGATAATAGGCGATTATGATCTGGTTCTTATTGCCAGCAAGGATCTCGAACATGTATGGGAACAGCATGATTGCAAGAGCGAGCGTGTAAGGGAAATTACCATACAGTTCTCTCCCGATCTGTTTTTCAAGAGCTTTGTTAATAAAAGCCAGTTCGATTCCATAAGAAAAATGCTTGATAAGGCGCAGAACGGCATGTCTTTCCCAATGTCCGCAATATTAAGAGTTTACAGCATGCTCGATACTCTTTCTTCGGAAAAGGATGGCTTTTATTCAGTAATAAAGTTCCTTTCTATTTTATATGAATTGTCTCTGTGTCCCAACATGCATACACTCAGCAGTTCCTCTTTTGCAAAGATAGAGACACATTCCGACAGCAGAAGGGTTCAGAAGGTGCAGACATTCATAAATGAAAATTACAAGAACGAGATACGTCTTGGGGAACTTGCGGATATGGTCGGAATGTCTCCTGTAGCATTCAGCAGATTTTTTAAGTTGAGAACAGGCAAAAGCTTGTCGGATTATATTATAGATATAAGACTGGGATATGCATCGCGCCTTTTGGTTGATTCAACTACTTCTATTGCTGAAATATGTTATGAATGCGGATTCAACAACCTTTCCAATTTCAACCGTATATTTAAGAAGAAAAAAAATTGTTCTCCAAAGGTATTCAGGGAAAATTTCCGGAAGAAACGCAAGGTCGTATGATTCTTGTATCTTTTTAACCAATAGTGATGAATATGAATCTTTTATCAAAATATCCTTAGGATTTTATCTGTTTTATTGATAATTTTGATAAAAGATGATTATGAAAAGGATATACAAAATGATACTCGTCGCGTCATGTATAGCGGGGGTATCATTCTTTTTTTTAGGATGTGCTTCAGGGAACAACGCAAATGTCCGCGGTGAGTTTGTAAGGGTTTCTGGAGGGCATTTTATCGTAGACGGGAAGCCTTATTATTTTACAGGTACGAATTTCTGGTACGGGCCCATATTGGCTTCTGTCGGAGAAGGAGGAAACAGGAAGAGGCTCGCAAGAGAACTGGATACTCTTAAATCCATAGGAATAACAAATCTGAGGGTTCTTGCAGGGGCTGACGGTCCCCGCGGTATGCCTACTGTGATAAGACCTACCCTGCAGGTGAAGCCGGGGGTCTATAATGATACTTTGCTGGATGGTCTCGATTATTTCATGAAGGAAATATCCGAACGCGGCATGCGTGCGGTAATATATCTTAATAATGCATGGGAATGGTCGGGCGGTTTTGGGGACTATCTGCACTGGAGCGGAAAACCTCTTGCTCCCATACCTGAATTCGACGGTTATAAGGCATATATGGATTTTGTAAGCCAGTTCGTATTGTGCGATAGCGCCCAGGCGCTTTTTCTCAGGCATGTAAGGAATATAATAACGAGAACCAACAGGTACACAGGAATAAAATATACAGACGACCCTGCTATTTTCAGCTGGCAGATTTGCAACGAACCCAGATCTTTTACACAAAAGGGAAAGCCGGCACTTGCAGAATGGCTGTCAGAAACCGCCGCCTATATAAAACATCTCGACGGAAATCATATGGTTTCCACGGGTAACGAGGGGCTGGCGGGCTGCGAAGGCGATATGGCCCTGTGCGAGAAAATCAATTCCGACAAGAATATAGATTATATGACATTCCATTTATGGCCGTATAACTGGGGGTGGGTCTCAAAAGATAGTATAAAAGAAGGAGCGGAAATTGCAATAACAAAAGCCATGAAATACATAAACGAACATCTTGCAGTTTGCTGCAGGGCGGATAAGCCGGGTGTTCTGGAAGAGTTTGGTTATCCGCGCGACGGGTTCGAATTTTCCATCGGGTCACAGGTCTCGGCCAGGGACTCGTTTTATAAAGCCGTATTCGACTATATAGAAAGCAACAAAAAGGACGGCGGATATTTCGCCGGCTGTAATTTCTGGGCGTGGGGCGGATTTGCAAAGCCTTCCGATAAACATACTTACTGGATGTTGGGAGATGATTATTGCGGAGATCCTCCTCAGGAACAGCAGGGGTTGAATTCAGTTTTTATTTCCGACTCGTCTACCATAAGAATAATAAAAAAAGCGTCTGAAATATTATCGAATTAAAATATATGAATATGATAAGATTTGTAAAAAATTTTTTATCGATTGCATTTGCTGCAATTATTTCTACCTGCGTGTACGGACAAAAATTCGACAGTCTTGCTCTTACTCCTCAAATGGGATGGAACAGCTGGAACAAATTCGCATGCGACATAAATGAAGACCTTATAAAAAGTATCGCCGATGCTATGGTCTCCAGTGGTCTTAAAGATGCCGGCTACATTTATGTGAACCTCGACGATTGCTGGCATGGGAAAAGGGATTCTCTTGGATTTATAACTGCCGATCCCGTAAGGTTTCCTCACGGAATAAAGGCATTGGCCGATTATATTCACAAGAAAGGGCTCAAGATAGGAATATATTCCGATGCAGGACGTAAAACTTGTGCGGGAAGACCGGGAAGCCTCGGACATGAATATCAGGATGCACTTACTTATGCAAAATGGAATATAGACTATTTGAAATACGACTGGTGCTATACTAAAGATGTAAATCCACGTTGCGCCTATCCTCTTATGCGCGATGCCTTGTATTCGGCAGGCAGGCCTATATTGTTCAGCATGTGCGAATGGGGATCCGACAAGCCTTGGGAGTGGGCCGCCGATGTCGGCAACTCATGGAGGACCACCGGAGATATAAGTTGTGTTTTTGATGCTGCCGATAATAAGGGAAATTATAAGAGACTTGGAGTGGTACAGATAATTAATAAAAATGCCGCATTGAGGAAATTCGCCGGACCGGGACATTGGAACGATCCAGATATGCTGGAAGTGGGCAACGGGATGCCGATCAATGAGGACAGGGCTCATTTTACGATGTGGTGCATGATGGCTGCTCCTTTGATTCTGGGGAATGATATACGAAGTATGAACGAGGCGACCAGGGAAATTATAGAAAATAAGTCAGTGATTGCAATAGATCAGGATAAGCTGGGGATCCAGGGGCTGAGATTCGAAATAAAAGACAGTGTGCAGGTCTGGCTGAAGCCGTTGGAAAACGGAAACTGGGCATTCTGCCTTTTAAATACCGGGAAAAGGGATAAAACTTTTGATATTTTCTGGCAGAAATATAATCTCGAAGACAATGTTTCAGGGTTATCCACTTCTTTTTATAAAGAAATTTATTCTATAACAAATTTGTGGAATGGCAAAAACTGCGGTACGACAGCAAAAAAATGCACGGTCATAGTTCCGGCGCATGACGTGGTGTTGTACAGACTTGTACCATTGAAGAAAAACGACTGTTTTTAGTTAAAATAGCATGAAAAAATTTTTATTAATCCTATTTGTTGTAATCGCACCCTTCTGCGGGTCCGCAATTGGTCTTTCCTGCAATTCGTCTTGCCTGTATGCCGGAGAAAAAGATTCACTTATATATAAGGTAAGGCAGAATGACGACTGGGTATTTTACGGGAAGAATAGTCCCGAAATAGAAATATCCGTAAAAAATCCCGATAGTGAAGAATCTGTAAATAATAAAGTAACATTCCTTGTCTCAACCGATAAAGGTAAAAAACTATATGAATTTTCTCAGGGAGTTTCATTATCTCCTATGGATTCCACTGTCATTTCCTTCGGCTTTGATGTTCCATCTCCAGGCTTTTATAAGATTCTACTGAAACACGACGGAAAACTTATAAAAAAATTCAATATAGGGTTCGAGCCCGAAAAAATAATTTCACCTCCGGATCCGAAACCTGATTTCAGGGAATTTTGGGATAAGGCCAGAACTGAGCTTGCTTCGGTTGATCCTCAATATAAAGTAAAGAAGTTGCGCAAGAAATGCGGATCACTTAAAAACGTATATCTGGTAACCATGCGTTCTCTTGGAGGAGTAGAAATAAGCGGATATTATGTGGTGCCTAAGAATAAGGGAGTTTATCCCGTGGTTGTAAGTTATATGGGCTACGGTGCCAAACCATGGTGCCCCGATCCCGATACTGACGGGGGCAGGATATGGTTCGTTTTATCCGTCAGGGGACAGGGCCTTAACCAGCCCGGAAATATTTACGGAGACTGGATAACTTACGGGCTCGGCTCAAGAGAAACTTATTACTATCGCGGTGCTTATATGGATCTTATAAGGGCCATAGATTTCGTATGCACCAGAAAGGAAGCAGACAAGAATAATATTTTTGTGGAAGGCGGAAGCCAGGGAGGTGCTTTTACCTTTGCTGCGTGTGCTCTTGATCACAGGATTGCGGCGGGTGCACCTTCGATACCTTTCCTGAGTGATTTCAGGGATTATTTCAGCATTGTTCCCTGGCCGGGCAATAATGTGTTAAAAAAATGCAAGGAGATAGGGATGTCTGACGAAAAATTATACGACGTACTTTCTTATTTCGATATAAAAAATCTTGCGGGATGGATAAAATGCCCCATAATTATGGCTTCGGGGTTGCAGGACGGTACTTGCCCTCCCCATATAAACTTTGCGGCGTATAACCAGGTAGTTACACACAAGATGTATTATATTTTTCCTAATTGCGGACATAGTGTTCCTGTTTTATGGTATAATTTGCGGGATAATTTCTTTAAAAAATACACTAAATAATATTTTGTATAAATAGTGTAACTAATAGATAATATTGCATTAGAATTTTATGTTCCAATGCAATATTTTTGTATAAAGAGCTTAACAAAAACCTAATATTTAATATATATGAGAACAAAGATGATTTTCATGCTCGCGACGCTTTTTATAAGTTGTCGCGCTTTGGCTCAGACGCGAAAGGTTACCGGTACCGTAATCGATTCCGGCGATAAAACAGCGGTTATAGGTGCAAGTGTTACCTTAAAGGGCACGAGATCTATAGTTATTACTGATGCCGAAGGTAAGTTTTCAATTAATATTCCAAATGAAGAATCCGTGATTACGGTGTCTTGCTTGGGATATAAGTCACAGGATGTTGCGGTTGGAAAAAGGACCAGACTCGTCGTCTTCCTTGCCCAAAATGCCGAAGTCCTGAGCGACGTAGTGGTAATAGGCTACGGAACAGCAAAGAAAAGGGATCTCACGGGAGCCGTTTCTTCCGTTTCAGGAGATAAATTGAAAGAATCCATAGTCATTGCGCCCGACCAGCTTCTTCAGGGTAAGGTTGCAGGTGTTCAGGTAACTTCCAATTCCGGAGCGCCCGGTGCAGCAACTTCTATACGAATAAGAGGTGCAAGTTCAATAAACAATTCCAATGAACCTCTTTATGTGATAGACGGTATTCCTGTCAGCGGAGCCGGCACTACCATCCAGGGATTTGATTGGGCAGGAGGTTCCAACGGACAGAACCGTGTCAATCCTCTCTCTACAATTTCTCCGAGCGATATAGTAAGCATAGACGTTTTAAAGGATGCGTCGGCTGCTGCAATTTACGGAGCTGCCGGAGCGAACGGAGTCGTGCTCATTACTACCAGAAGAGGCAAGGCCGGTCACAGCATCGTAACCTATGACGGTTATGTAGCCGTACAAACCGTTCCCAAAAAACTTGATATGATGAATCTGAGGGATTTTGCCAAATATCAGAAGGAGCTTTATTTGAATGAAGACGGAGTCTCTTCGTTAAATGATGCTTACAGGGATCCTTCTATTCTGGGAGACGGAACTGACTGGCAGGATGCCATTTTCCGTCGTGCCGTCATGCAGAGTCATCAGGTTGCCGTTACAGGAGGATCTGAAGCGACGCAGTTCGCGGCTTCTGCCGGTTATACACAGCAGGACGGTATAATAATAGGTTCTGATTTCGATCGCTTTAATATGAGAATGAATCTCGATCATAATGTTAATGAATGGATAAAGGCAGGGGCTTCGCTATCATACTCCAGAACAAACCAGAAAATTACTCTTAACGACGGCGGCGACGGGGTAGTTTTGCAGGCATTGATGATGCCGCCGGATGTCCCCATATATGATTTCGACGGCAATTTCGCCGGTCCTAACACAACCATGGGCTCTTCCAATTACAATCCTGTCGCTCTTGCATTGCGTAAAAACAATACCTTAAGAGAGAACAGAATCATGGGAAACTTCTATATGGAATTGACGTTCTTAAAGGATATTAAATTGCGTTCCGAATACGGATTCGACGGTAGCAATAATATAAACAGGTCTTTTGCTCCAAGGTATTCTTTTGGTGCTCTTACCAACAATATAAACAAGATCATGCAGAGAGATAATTCTTCTTATTATTGGATCTGGAAGAATTATGCTACATATAACCATAATTTCGGAAAGCATAACGTAAACTTTATGGCCGGGTTCGAAACCTCCGAAAGCCAATGGAGCTATGAACAGTTGATAAAAACCAACCTTACATCGGATAACATACATGTTATAACCTCAGACGGAGACTATTATATGAATGACGGATCTAAGGATAAGAGTACTACGGTTTCTGCTTTCGGAAGACTTAACTATAATTATGCCGACAAGTATTACATTACGTTTACCGAACGTGCAGATGCTTCGTCGAAATTCGGAAAGAATAAAAGGTGGGGATATTTTCCGTCCATGGCACTGGCTTGGAGAGCCAGTGAAGAAAAATTCCTCAAGGATGTAAAGTGGCTTTCCAACCTCAAATTTAGATTGGGTTACGGTCTCGTCGGCAATTCCAATATAGGGACTTATTTGTACGGATCAGCTATGACTTCCATTCCTTCTACTTTTGGGACGGCATACAGAATGAGAAATATAGCAAACCCCGATTTGAAGTGGGAGGCATCGGAACAGTACAATGCCGGAATGGATTTGGGGTTGGTAAAAGGAAGAATAAATCTCTCCGTGGACGTTTATAAGAAACAGACGAAAGATCTGCTTATGCAGGTTACCGTCCCTTCATATTTGGGAGGAAGCAAATGGAACGATATAAGTACTCCTATGGTTAATATTGGAAAAACCGAAAATAAAGGTTTGGATATATCATTGAATACTGTAAATATTCAGGGCCGCAATTTCACCTGGAGAACAAATGCGGTATTTTCTCTCAACAAAAACAAGGTCGTTGCCTTAAACGATGACAGTCAGCTTATTTACAGCAGTCTGAACTGGTATTCCGAATTCCAGACGGCAACTGTAACTAAAGTCGGAAAACCTATGGGCTCTTTCTACGGGTATGTTGTAGACAGGTTGTTTAAGAGCGAGCAGGATATTCTCGACAGTCCGGTACAAAAGGAAGATCCTGCGAATTCCGGTAAAAATCTGGTTAATAAAACGACCGGAGTGTGGATAGGTGATATAAAGTTCAAGGACATAAGCGGACCTGACGGTAAACCCGACGGCGTTATTGATGATTATGATCAAACTATCATAGGCGATCCCAATCCCGATTTTACATGGGGCATGACCAATACTTTCGACTATAAGCAATTTGAATTGACGATCGCTCTCACTGGTGTGCAGGGCGGTGATATACTTAATTACGGCAGGGTTCAGACAGAGGGCCTTACAAGTATCTGGGACAATCAGTCCAAAAGCGTGTCAAAACGGGCCAGGTATTCTATGTATGATGAAGGCGGATCGCTCGGCGATGCTTCCAACGTATATCTTGCCAATCCGGAAACATCAATACCGAGATTTGCTACAAATGATGTAAACAGAAACAACAGAATGAGTACCAGATGGATCGAAGACGGAACTTATATACGTATACAGAATCTTACCCTTGCATATAATTTCTCCAAATCTTTGTTGTCAAAAATAAAGTTGCAATCTCTAAAAGTTTATGTGAATATCCAGAATCTTTATACGATTACCGGATATGACGGGTATGACCCTGAGATCGGAGCATACAATCAGAGTGCTCTTATGCAGAATATAGATATGGGACGTTATCCGACTCCGCGTATATGGACGTTTGGTCTTAATATTGGTTTTTAAACTGGAGGAAATAAAATGAAAAAGATATTTTCGATAATTTTTATTGCAGCCGTTTTAATGGGAATTTCTTCATGCAAGGATTTTCTTACGGTTGTTCCGCAGTCTTCGCTGGTGGCGGATAATTACTATGATTCGGAAGCTAAGGTTAGAGCTAATACGGCTTCATTATATGGATTCGTCTGGAACGATTTCCAGATATGCTTCATGTGGATGGCGGGAGATGAACTTGCCGGTGATTTGTATTATACTTATGCGCAGGAAGGTCAGTTTTATTATTTAAGCTTCACTTCCGGTAATACCTATATAAATGACGGATGGACGGGTCTTTTCCGTGTTGTTTCTTTTGCAAATTCTATAATAAACGATATGCCTTCGGCTGCATCCGGGAATGGGGTGTCGCAGACTGTCATTAATCATGCTCTTGCCGAAGCAAGGTTCTTCAGAGGGCTTGCATATTATTATTTGACGGAATATTGGGGAGCCGTTCCCATTATTACTAATGCAACGGAAAATATTACCAGTAATAATCTGTTTGTCAAAAGGAATACGCAAAGTTCGATTTATGAATTTATAAGGCGCGATCTGGTCTTTGCCATGGATAATTTGCCGGAAAAGGATTCCGAAGCAGGACGTGTTACAAAGTGGAGTGCGGAAGGACTTTTATCCAAGCTTTATCTTACCATGGCTTCTCATCTGGATGATGCAGCCTCTGCCGACAATTTTGCAAATGCTAAGAAATATGCAGCGGATGTAATAGAGAACAGCGGACTGTCTTTGTATCCCGATTATTCTACGATGTTTGATATCGGAGCAAATAACTCCGATGAGTCATTATGCGCCATACAGTGTTTCGTGGGCGGTTACGGATATGGGAATCCAAGAAACTGCGCATGGGGGAGAAGTTCAGTAATATGCGATCAGTGCTGGGGAGCCGGGAAAGGACCTACATTAAGTCTGCAGAATTGTTACGATAGCAGTGACAAGCGTAGAAAATGGGTTTATATGACATTGAATGATTATTATCCTAATCTTGATAAGAGTAATGGCGGTTATACTTATTATTTTGTGAACAGGGATCCGGCTGATAACAGCGTGAGATTGGAAGAGTCAAGTCAAATGCTGGCACATATAAAGAAATATGTGATAGGTAAGGCATCGGATACCGACGGAGGGGTAGGTGATAGCCAGGATGCCGCCAATAATGTTTATTTATTAAGATTGAGCGATGTCTATATGGTTTATGTAGAAGCATCTATAGGTTCCGGCAGTTCTACAACCGATCCTCTTGCAATAAGCTCCTTTAATGCTATACATAGCACCAGAGCTGGATTGGCTCCTGTAAGTTCCGTAACTTATTCTCAATTATTAAAAGAAAGAAGATGCGAATTTGCTTTTGAAAGTTGCGATTGGTTTGATGTAAAACGGTATTTCTACAGAGATCCCGATGCAGCAATTGCATATCTTAACAATATGAACAGAGAAAATTATTATCAATTTATTTCGGGAACCGATCAGTCTCTTGAAAATACGAGAAGTTCATATGAAATAGTTGAACCGGACGTTAAATTAACTTTTAACAAGTCGCAAATGTATTTGCCTATTCCGGCTTCCGTTACTACAACGGCTCCGATACTTAACGAAGATCCGGTAGATTATAAATTTTCCAATGAAGAATAATTAGCTATGAAAAATATTTTTAAATTATCATTGATTATCGCTGCCGTATCACTCTTGTTTACGGCGTGTGATAAATGTGATGCAACTAAGGACAGGGGAAAGACTCCGGTAGTGGAATATGTAAGATTATGTAATCCTGCTACAGCTGATTCGTTGCTTGTAAAGGCTTATATGGGAACCAGAATCGCAATCATAGGAGAGAATCTCGGCGATGTACAGCATATATGGTTCAATGATCAGGAAGCCAACCTGAACCCCAATTATGTTACTTCCAATTCCATTATAGTTGATGTGCCGAGCGTAATACCCGAAAAAGTTACGGATACAATGAAACTTGTAACGTCGAGGGATATAGCAGGCAAATATAAATTTTCGGTACAGGTTCCGGCTCCTCTTCTTAAGAATATGAGATGTGAATTTGTTCCCGACGGAGGGACCGCAGTTATAAACGGGGATTATTTTATAGAACCCAAGGTGTATTTCCCCGGCAATCAGGAAGCAGAAATTACTTCATATACGAAAACCAGCATAAGCTGTACAGTTCCCGATGGCGCGCAGGCCGGTAATATTACCATAACTTCCTTATACGGAACTACACGTTCGTCTTTTCATTTCAGGGATAAGAGCAACGTTATACAGGATTTCGAATCAACTTCATACGGTAATTCCTGGAGCTTGGGAGATTTTGGAACGGAAGGCGGTTGCAGCGGTCAATATTTGTGGCTCCATGCAGAAAGCAATGGCGCCTGGAACTGGCAGAATTCACTTATGGGAGGTTACTGGGCTCCGGATGGCGCAGGAAATATTCCTTTATCCACTGCTAAGGATATAAGTAATCTGGAATTGAAATTTGAGGCCAACGTTTCTACATGGAGCGATGTTCCCATGCTTATTTGGTTCAGACCTTACGAAGATGCAATAAGTCCGGATACCGACGATCCGCAGGCGCACTGGAAGCCATGGAACAATAATGGCGAAAAGAGTACCTATACCTCCGACGGGTGGATTACCGTAACCATCCCTATGTCGGATTTTATTTACAACAAGGATGAAACGTCCAATAGTCTTTCCTTGACTGATCTGTCGGGATATACTAATATAAATATGATGCTTTTCGGAGCGGCCGATGCGGCTACCCCCGTGGATATAAAGATCGACAATTTGAGAATTGTATCAACTGACGAATAAAACTGATATTATGAAAAACATACTTAAAATATCGTATGGTCTGGTGATTGCCGTTCTTATTGCGGTGATTTCCATTACGGCCTGCGAAAAGAACGAGGATGATAATGTCGTTCTCGATGCCTTCGGTCCGTCTCCGATCCTTAGAGGAGATAGCCTTACTTTCGTGGGCAAGAACCTTACTCTTGTTATGGCTATAAATATAAAAGGATGTGATCCCATACTTCCTGCGGCCAGCAGTAATTCCAGAGTCCTGAGTAATTCCAAAATAGTGATACAGGTTCCTCAGACTGCGGAACCATGTTATGTGACATTATCAACCCCTATGGGTGAAATTACGACAAAGACCATGCTCGATTTTCTTGAGCCTATATCTATTTCGGAAATGGTTCCGCTATCAGTAAAAGCCGGAGATGTGCTGACTATTAACGGTGATTATCTGAATAATATAAAAGAAGTTATTTTTAAGGATAATGTTGCCGTGGACAAATTTGAATCGCAAACAAGATATCAGATTAAGGTGAAGGTCCCTAAATCTTCACAGACTGGTTTGATAACTCTTTCCACGGGAGGAGATAATGCTGTTTATGTGGATTCCGATGATAAACTTACAGTGGCGGGTCCTGCTTTGACGGGAATTACACCGTCCACCATAAAGGCCGGAGCCGAACTTACATTAAAAGGCACCGATCTGGATCTTGTAAGTGCCGTTGTATTTCCGGATGATATAAAAGTTTCGGATTTTTCTCTTGAAGATGAAAATACAATTAAGGTTACAGTTCCTTCAAATTCGAAGGACGGATATATGGGGGTCGTTTCTTCTGCAGGTATTACAATTACCGCTTCCGTTGAGGCTGCCGAGATTACCATGGCCGTTCCGATTGTTTCTTTAATAGATCCGGTAAACGTAAAGGCCGGCGACGTAATTGCCGTAAAAGGATCCGATCTTGATCTGGTTACTTCGCTTAACGTTCCGGGGGTGGAGGATGATCTTACCATAATTTCCCAGTCGGCGACCTTGCTTTCATTCGAACTTCCCGCACTTGCTTCCGATGGTGCTATTACTTTGCATACTGCAGCAGGAAAAGAAGTGAAAACACCTGAGTATGTTACTATAAAACCTGTCATTACAGGATTCGACAGCGACGAAGTAATGGCAACGGAAAATGTTACCATAAAAGGGACAAATTTAAAGCTGGTTACTTCTGTTATATTTAACGGAGGAGTTTCGTCCGATGTCGTTCCTGCGGATGACGGCTATATTACCCTCGTTGTTCCGGCCGATGCCGTTACCGGCAAGGTGAAGGTGAAGATGGCCAATGGCTACGAGGCCGAATCTCCTGGAGAACTTACCATAACATCGGCAAATGTTCCGGTAGTTACGACTATGCCGGATGCTGCCAAGATAGGTGCTACCATTACCTTTATTGGAACTAAGCTGAATCTGGTGGAATCCGTCGTCTTTTCTAATGATGTAAAGGCAATTTCCTATGGCGACAGAACTGCGGAAAAGCTTGAAGTTGTAATTCCCGAGGGTGCGGTTTCTGGAATCGTCAAACTTGTATGTTTCGACGGACAGGTTGTTGAAACTCCGTCCTACAAGATAATGTCGCGCGATCCAATAGAAGATCCTTCATTATTGATAAATGATTATGAAGCGCATGGAGGACACGACGGCAACTGGGATCTCGGATGGAACGGCAATACCGAATTGATTACGGAATCTGACGGGAATCATTATCTGAGAGTTACAGATAATCTACCTGGCAGTTCATGGGTTATAAACTGCAACCATCAGGCTGATGGCGCTCTTTGTCCGTCTATTGACGATGCTTCCAAATACGTAATCAAGCTGGATGTGAAAATAGAAAACGATTTCGTCCCTTCTGCAACGATGACCTGCAGTATAGTGCTCGGTGATTCGTGGAATGGATGGGTAGAAAATTATCTGCCTCTCAGTGATGACGGTAAAGTTTCCTCGGGCGGCGTATGGGTTACGATGACATATGATCTGAATGCCATAGGTTATACCGGAGCTTTGGATTTGTCGAGCGGAACCAACGGCCTGTTCAACCAGGGCGGAACGCTTCCGGCAGGTGTATGTTTCGATAATTTGAGGTTCGAATTAAAAAAATAAATTGTTAGTCATTCACAATAAGTCCCGCAATGGTTAAAAGATTGTTATTTATTGTTATGATTGTCTTTCTGCTGCAGGGGTGCGGTGGTGGAGGAAATGATGAACCTCCCGTTACCATAACCCCTACTGTGGAAAGATGTTCTATAACCGACGGTTCCGAACAGGCGGTAAAACTCGGTTCCGTTTCAGTAGAATATTCCGTCCCGGTTTCTATAAAAAATATGTCCGGAATAACTCTGGAAGGGGAAACGGTTTCTGCAATTGCACAGAATAAAGTACTTACAGTGTCGTTCGGAGATTTGGATTATGAAACCGATTATATCCTTAAAATAGAAAGCGGTGCCGTGGTCAATAAAAACGATGGTACGCCTGCGGGGGCTTTTTCTTTGAATTTCAGAACTGAGAAATATGTGTACCCAAACCCTGAACTTCCTGCAACCATAAACTGGAATATAGATCCATCGCCTGTTAATCCTTCTGCTGGGATACAGGCGGTGAAACTATATTCTTATTTAAAAAATAATTTTGGGCGAAGAATCTTGTCAGGTACCATGGCTAATTTCAGCGTGGAGACTAACGAGGCGGATTGGGTATATGAGAAAACAGGTAAATATCCCGCTATTACGTGTTTCGATTTTATAAATTCCACCAGGGATTATTTCTGGGCTCCGTCTTATGACGAATTGATAACCAATGCCGAACAATGGTGGAATAACGGAGGAATAGTAGCCTGTATGTGGCATTGGAGAGATCCATCGGGTGTTACCGATCAGTTTTATTGTCAAAGCGATAATGATGAATATACAACTTTTGATGCAGCGAAGATTTTTGATACTTCGTCAGATGAATATAAGGCAATTATATCTGATATAGATACAATTGCAGGTTATCTGAAACAATTACAGGAAAAGGGAATTCCCGTACTGTGGCGTCCCATGCATGAAGCTGAAGGTTCTTACAGATGGGGAGCATGGTTCTGGTGGGGAAACGGAACGGGAGACCGTGCTGCTGACTGCGTGCAGCTATGGAAAGTTCTATATGACCGTCTCGTGAATTATCACAAATTGAACAATCTTATATGGGTTTGGACGGTCTCTCTGGATAATTCGGATTATTTATGGTACGATGATATAAAGAAATGGTACCCGGGCGACGATTACGTAGATTTTCTTGGAATAGATATTTATGATGATAATGTAAAACATGGCTCGCATATAGATTTCTTTAAAAAAGTAGCGTCGCTGGGGAACTATAAAAAAATGGTTACCCTTGCGGAAACCGGTTATATTCCGGATCCTGATGAAATGTTGTCAAATGGTGATAAGTGGAGCTATTTCATGACCTGGAACGGCGATTACACCGAATCCGACAGTTATAACGGTGCCGATTATTGGAAAAAGATTTTTGACGACGGTTTTGTGGTAACAAGGGATTTGTTGCCGGATATGAAATGAAATATTGAACAGTTATAATTATGAAACATTTTTTTTATTCCTTTTTCTTGATTTTTTCATCATTGCTTTTATCTTCCGCGTGTACCGGAGCAAGGAAATCGATACTTCCAACCCCCGAAACGACGTGTCTGTTTAAACTTTTAAAAGCTATGCCCGAATATGGTTTTATGTACGGACATCATGATGATACGGTTTACGGTATAGGATGGTACGGAGATTCTGCAAGAAGCGATGTTAAAAGCGTATGCGGCGATTATCCTGGAATAATAAGTTTCGATATCAGCGGAATAGAATACGGCCGCAGGTTCAATATAGACAGCGTTGCTTTTTGCCGCATAAGGGAAGAAGCAGTAAATCAATATGAACGAGGAGGAGTGGTCTCTTTCAGTTGGCATTTGAATAATCCGGTTACCGGAGGGAATGCCTGGGATGTATCGGATACGTCCGTAGTTGAGAAAATATTGGATCAGGATTCGATCCACAAAAAGTTTAGCGGCTGGCTGGATAGGGTTGCCGATTTCATAAATTCGGTAAAAGACGAAAAAGGTGTCAGGGTCCCCGTTATTTTCCGCCCTTTCCATGAAAATACGGGAAACTGGTTCTGGTGGGGGGCTAAATATTGTTCTCCCCGGGAATATAAGGCTTTATGGAAATTTACATATGAATATTTAAAAAATAAAGGTGTAAACAACGTATTATTTGCTTATTCTCCTGGAGGAGACGATTCGGTTGCATATGCAGACAGGTACCCCGGTGATGATTTCGTAGATGTTCTCGGCATTGACATATATCAAAACGGTCTTTCCGGTAGAGGCGAGTATTTGCGGGAAATGAAAGACATGCTGGGATTCCTTACCGCTTTCGGAAAACAACATTCCAAGCCGATAGCAGTAACCGAAACGGGACTGGTTACTATTCCGGATCACGAGTGGTGGACAAAGACCCTTC
>JALCMP010000007.1 GCA_022648545.1 Bacteroidales bacterium
ACCTGAGCAACGCAATTTTTAATTATATCTATCCAGACACCGGATATACCGTTCTTATCCTTGTCGTAGTATTTCGGAAGTATGTCCGTTTCAAGGATATTATATATCGTTGCGGCATCGAGTTCATCCTGATAATCCTGATTTTCATATGTTCTCTCCATAGGCAGAGCCCATCCGGCTCCTTCCCTGTATCCTTCCACCCACCATCCGTCGAGTACCGAAAAATGCATTACGCCGTTCATTACGGCTTTCTCACCGCTCGTTCCGGAAGCCTCAAGCGGACGGGTTGGGGTATTCATCCATATATCAACCCCCTGAACAAGATATTTGGCAAGCGTTATATCGTAGTTCGGAACGAATACTATTTTACCTATGAACTGCGGCATTCTTGATATTTCCACTATTTTCTTTATAAGATTCTGACCGCCCTTATCCGCAGGATGCGCCTTGCCTGCAAACAGGAACTGTACCGGAGTCTTGGGATCGTTAACTATCTGGGCCAGCCTGTCGAGGTTTCTGAAAAGCAGCGACGCTCTTTTATATGTTGCAAAACGCCTTGCAAAACCTATTGTAAGGATATCGTCTCTGAGAGTACTTTTTATCTGCACTATCTCCTGAGGGGAATAATGGCTGGAAACCGACGGATCGGACAAATTCCTCTTAACATAGTCTATGAGCCTCTTTCTTAACAGATTTCTGGTCTCCCATATTTTGGAGGCGCTTACTTCGCGAATACCGCCGAAACATCTCTTGTCATAATGGTGGGTAGCAAAATCCCCGCCAAAGACGCCTGCATGTATTTTTTTCCATTCGGGAGCAGTCCATGTAGGATAATGCACGCCGTTGGTAACATAACCCAAAGGCAGTTCCTCCGGAAGATATCCCGGCCACAATCTGGCGAATATTTCCCTGCTTACCTTTCCGTGAAGCCAGCTTACGCCGTTCACCTCCTGCGAAAGATTGGCCGCAAGAAAACTCATTGAAAATTTCTCGTTAGGATCATCCACATTGGTCTTTCCGAGAGACATCATTGTTTTCCAGTCCACTTTAAGACGTTGCGGATAATGTCCTATATACGTTCTCAGAAGATCTTCAGAAAAAGCATCATGACCGGCCGGAACCGGCGTATGAGTAGTAAACAATGCAGAAGAACGCACCGCTTCTATTCCTTCGGCATAAGAAAGATTATCGTTCATTATATATTCCCTGAGCCTTTCCAGTCCCACGAAGGCTCCGTGTCCTTCGTTGCAGTGATATATATCGGAATGTATCCCTATTTTCCTTAGCAGCCGTATTCCTCCTACGCCGAGCAACAATTCCTGTTTAAGCCTGTTTTCCCAGTCTCCTCCGTAAAGTTCGCCAGTAACACCTCTGTCTTCAGGCAGGTTCTTGTCGATATCGGAATCCATAAGATAAAGCTCCACCCTTCCCACATCCACTTTCCATACGTGGGCATATATCAGCCTTCCGGGAAAAGCAACCGAAACGGTGATCCAGTTGCCGTCCTTGTCGAGCAGAGGATAAGCCGGAGTCTTGGAAAAATTCTGCGGATCATAAACTGCAATCTGATCACCCGAAGAAGAAATCTTTTGAGTAAAATACCCGTATTTATAAAGCAACCCGACAGCATTCATGTCCACGTTCATATCGCTCGCTTCCTTAAGATAATCCCCGGCCAGTATTCCAAGGCCGCCGGAATAGATTTTAAGGGAAGTATCCAGACCGTACTCCATGCAGAAATAAGAAATTCTCGGACTCTTCCTTTCTTTTTTGGCGGACATATATTCAGAAAATTCTTCATAAACCTCCTTCAGTCTTGCAACGAATTCCTCGTCCTCGGAAAGTTCCTTGTATCTCGGAAGATCTATCATATCCAGCATCACTATAGGATTCCTGCCGGAGGCATACCACAGATCCCGGCCGGCAAGTTTGAACAGATCCACCGCACAATCATTCCAGCACCACCACAGATTGTGGCTTAATTCGTCGAGATTTTTGAGATTCACGGGCAGCGCCTTGCTTATCTGCAGATCATGCCACGCAGGCTTGCTTATCATATAAGGGGTGAATACCTGCTCTTTTTCCGCAGCAAGTTGGGGATAAGGGCCCTTTTGGGAAACGACCCTGTTCATGGCCATTACATAGGCATCGGAATAAAATCTTATATTGTTTTTCCACAAGGCGATTTTAGACACACTCCTGGCATTTTCGGCATATTGCGTCCTTTGCACAGAATTAAGTCCGGCAACCTCAACGATCTTGTTTATTACGGCATCTACAACCATATCGTAATTGGCATCGTTTCTTTCAACGACTTCAATAGAAGGATGAGGCTTTTTGTAAAATTCATTCACCCAAAGTCCGAAACCCGCAAGAGTCGTAGTAATTGTAGGAACGCCGAATGCAAGGCTCTCAAGTGGAGTATAGCCCCAAGGTTCGTAATATGAAGGAAATACGGTGAGATCTATACCGGCAAGCAGGTCATAATAGCTCATATCAAATACGCCGTCGTTCCCGTTGAGATAAGACGGAACATAAACCACATTTATATTGTCAGACGAAGCTTTCGGATCAAAAGCTTTTATTCTGTTGCTTACTGTATCATATTCAGGATCAGACAAATAATGTGTCATATATGTTGTATAATCCTTCGATCCGTTTCCTCCGACCTTCGCAAGCAATTCCTTGTCCGGACCGTTGTTTCCTGCAGGTATCATTATGAACGCCAGTATTTTCTTTCCGGAATACGAACTGCATCTTATTTTGTCTACAGCATCAAGAAAAACGTCTATCCCCTTGTTCTTATATTCATATCGCCCGCTTATTCCTATTATTACTGTATTTACATCATATTCGGTATTATGCATCAGCGATGCAACTGAAAGCAATTTGCTTCTGGCAGCCGCTCTTTTGCCTGCATACTCGCTCTCGGAAGGAGTAATGCTATTTTCAAATCCGTTGGGGGTTATAATATCAACATCACGATCAAGGAACTGCTTGCATTCCAATGCAGTAATCTTGCTCACCGTAGTAAAGACATCGGACTGCCTGGCTGCACATTTTTCCAGGGAATGTTTGGCCGTTACATTGAATTCCTTGGCTTTCTGGTCTCCGTCGAACATGTTCATGGAATCGTAAAGAGGTATATTATTGGAAGCAAGGCACCTTCCTACCACGGTGGCATGAGAAGTAAATACAGTACCTATGCGAAGGCTCCTGCTTTTGATATACAAAACGCCCGCTCCAGTCATCCATTCATGGAATTGTGCAACCACTTTGTTGTAAGGCTGAAGGTTATACTTTGTAAAACTCTCTATAACCTTTCCGGAAGCATAGCCGAACAGGGCAGGCTCAATATAATCCCACTGGCCCGAAAGGGAGTCCAGCCCGAATTTGTCCCAAAGCAGGGAAAAGATTTCGTTTTTTTTGCTTATGAATTGTGAAAAATCCACAAGTATGACCACGGGATTCCCCGGAACGTTCCACCTGCCTATTCTTACCCTGAAACCTTCCCCCGCAGTCTGGTTCTTCCAGTTTCTATAAAGATTTTCATCTTCTTCAAACTCAGGATTCGTTTCGTTATTCACCCATACGTCAGGTCCTATAAGGATGTGAGTCCGTCCATAATCCTGATTCATATTCAGGGCCTTGGTAGCTATTACCGTATGGATGCCTCCCACCTTGTTACATACCTCCCAGCTTACCTCGAACAGGTAATCAGGTCTGGTAAATTTTTCCATGTTGTTCATTTTTGAAATTTTCTTTTAACGCCGAACTATTTCTTTCTTTTAACGACATTTTCTACTTCCACCACTTTCCTCGGCTCGGTAGCCTTCTGATGCATGCTGTCATCAGCCAATTCCTTCATTGATATCTTGGCCGATGCAGAAGAAGTCCTTTTCTTTTTCGCCGCCGGCTTTGCCTTACGGGCAGATCCGGCCGCAACGAGAAGATCTTTGGGAGCATTGGCAACCCTTATTTCGAAATCGCTCAGAACGTTCATATAATTAATGAAAGCTTCATAAGGAGTTTCGTATGGATTAAAATATTTATGCACTGATCCGTCGGAAAAGAACTTGGTACACATATAATAAAAATGATCGCTTTCCTGCAGCTTAAGGAAGTCATCCTTTATCTTTTCATCAGTACAGGCTTCCACATCCTTTTCCAGCGAATATAATTTTTTAAAAGCTTCGTTCTGCAGATCGTTCCCCAGCCACGCGCTGGTATCCCTTTCCTCGTCGGCCCATGAAATTGCAAAAGGCACGTGGAGAGGAGCTACGGGCTGATGTATGGAAGATACCTCCGACGGAGTCCTGAACTTAAATCCGCCCTCGGACAGAACGGCCTTCGGAAGATATTTCATAAATTCGAATATTCCGGAGTCGGCCGGCTGATGTTCCCCGAAAGTTTCATAATCCATAAACAGATTCACTACTTCGGAATTTTCAGCAGAAGCCGATATCCACTTTGCATACTTCTCGCTCGTTATAGGCCAGCTCGGGTTACTTCTATCATTAAACCTGAAGGCAAGATCGTCGCTTAAAGAAAAATTTCTCAGCAGCAATTTAAGCCGGGGATTTATTGCATTCGTATAAACGAAATTTGGACTTTTCCAACCCAGTATATGCTTTGCGCCTTCGGTCAACATGGTATCATAACCCATTCCGGCAACCATCTCCCCTATCTTATCCGAATAAATTAATTCGGTATTCCTGAATGTTTTAGGTTTGTATCCGAAATAATGCTCTATGGCTGCGGCATGCTTGGCAACATGTTCTTCGAACGCTTTTTTGGAAATAAGCGAAGCCAGACTATGGGAATATGTTTCTGCAAGGAACTCAACGCATCCGGTATCACAGAGAGCCCTGAAACTGTCTATTACCTCGGGTACATACTTCGAAAACTGCTCCAATACCGTTCCCGACAGGGAGAATGCAACCTTAAATTCCCCTCCGTATTGTTTTATCAAATCCAGCAATACATCATTCATGGGGAGATAACATCTCTCGGAGACTCTTTTCAATATGGTCTTATTAGAGAATTCATCGAAATATTGCGAATCCCCTCCTATATCGAAAAAACGGTAGAGCCTGAGCCTGTCGGGCTGATGTACCTGAAAATAAAAACACAATGACTTTTCCATATCTTATATCGTTATTATCTGTTTTTTTTATCGCCTGCTGCAACTTCTTCGTATATTTTCTTTATTTCCACAGCGGCTCCATCCCATTTCAACTTGTTTACCTCTTCTTCTCCGTATTCGGAACTTACCTGAGAAATTGCAGGATAGGCAAGGAGCGAATAAATAGCATCGGCAAGTGCGTCGATATCCCAGAAATCCACTTTTATAGCATAATTCAGGACCTCGGAAACTCCGCTCTGCTTTGATATTATAGTAGGAACGTTAGCCTTCATGGCTTCCAGAGGAGAAATACCAAACGGCTCCGACACCGAAGGCATTACGTACACATCTGAAATAGCAAACATTTTCTTTACGTCGTTCCCCTTAAGGAAACCGGTAAAATGGAACTTGTCGGAAATTCCCAGCTGGGCCACCCTTCTTATGGAACGATCCAGAAGATCACCGTTTCCGGCCATTACGAATCTTACGTTTTTGTAACGTTTCAGAACTTTGTTGGCCGCTTCGATGAAATATTCCGGACCTTTCTGGAATGTTATCCTTCCAAGAAAAGTAACTATTTTCTCCTTGCAGTTTTTCTTTACTTCCAGTTGTTTTGGCCGTGAAAAATCCACGGCATTATGAACGGTAACGACCTTGTCGGGATTTATGCCGTAGCGGTTTATAACAATATTCCTTGTAAGGTTGCTTACCGTTATAACCCTGTCTGCAGCTTCCATTCCCATTTTTTCCAGGTCGAAGACATTAGAATTAACATTTTCCCCACTTCTGTCATATTCGGTGGCATGAACATGTACGACCAGAGGTTTGCCCGACACCCTTTTGGCCGCTATCCCAGCGGCATAGGTAAGCCAGTCGTGGGCATGTATGACGTCGAATTCGTTTTCGGAGGCAATTTGACCGGCAACCATCGCATATCTCGAGACTTCCTCCATAAGATTAGGACCGTATTTCCCCGAAAATTTATATTTGCTTCGGAATTTAGCCCTTACATCCCTGGATATCGTTTCTTCTTCCTTAACGGCGGTCTTCTCCGAATAAAGCGAAGGGTCCACATACGGGACCATCTCTGAATTAACCTTTATAAAATCCACCTTTTTGAAAAAATCATCCGTTTCACTCAATGAATCCGGAATGGAGACATCGCTGGCATTTATTATTTTTACGGAACTCTGGTCCTCGTCTCCGGAAGCCGAAGGCATAACGAATAACACATCCACCCCCTGATGCGCAAGGCCCTTAGTCATGCCATAGCAGGCGGTACCCAGGCCGCCCGATATATAAGGGGGAAATTCCCATCCGAACATCAAAACTTTCATGATTTATTCCTTATTGAAATGATTCAACAAATATCTGCTTCTAATTATTTCTGCCACGCTCAACGCGCATGAAATGCATCCGTGCGGCTTATGGAATGGATCGCCATCATAAATCTCCGCCACCGAGCCTATGCCGTGGATATTTATGTCTTCTTCAAATGCATTGGTAAGTGCCAGACCTTTCTTAATGAACGGTGCACCAATAAATTTAAGATTAAGTTCTATATAATCTCCCAGCAGCCATGGATAGGCGCATCCGTTATGGTGGGCCATATCCCTGTCGTGCTGATTCCCTTCGTAAACGCTCTTGTAACCGGGATCCTCCGGAGAAAGAGTCCGTATTCCCTTTGCCGTAAGAAGATGTCTCTTTACGGACCGTACAACCTCCATCCGCGTTTCGTCATTCAGAGGAGTATAATCCAGACAACAGGCAATAAGCTGATTCGGCCTGGTAAGCCGGTTCTTGCCGTTTTCATCTACGTAATCAGCAAGATAGCCACAGTCTTCCATCCAGAAATAATTAAAATAATTATCCTCTATGCTTTTTATCGTCTTCTTCCATTTTTTAACGGCATTCCCCTTTCCGAATTTCTTGTCCATTGCCGTTGCAAATTTAAGGGCATTATACCACAGGGCATTGGTTTCTACCTGATATCCGCCTCTTTCGGTTACTGGACAGCCTCCGTCGTACACATTCATCCATGACAGGGCAACACCCTTTCTGCATGTCCACAGAAGACCGTTGGAACGGATAACGGCTTCGTCTCTTTTTACGCCGGAATAGGAATCCAGTATCTTCAAAAGCATATTTCCGTATTTCTTCCACACATATGCAGGATCGGCCCCAAATGAAATATATTGCTGAAGCGTCCTTGAAAGAAGCAAAGGAACGTCCGGGGAATCTCCGGATTCAAGAAATACCTTACGATGATAATCAAGAAGATCGTCAACTACCTTTTCGAAATGGACTTTGTCCCCGTCGTTGAACAGGGTGAGTCCGGCTATCGAAACCAGAGAAGAACGCAAATCTTCATATTCCCATGTGTACCCGGAACATACGCTGTATCGGCCGTCGTTCTTAACAAGGAATTGCTGTGCGGCAAGGCGCAGGCAGTCATCATAGTCCCTTCTGGAATTATCCCTTTTCGAAGCTTCCCTGTCGAATATTTCATTTAGAGATTCGGATTGATCTTCTGATGTAGATGCGGAAAATATTATGCTTTCTCCCTTTTCGATAGGCATTTCGAAATAACCCGGTACAAAAAGATCCTCCTTATCGGCATATCCCCTCCTGCTTTCCTCCTTGTAGACAATCCCCTTATACCAGTCAGGGTTGGCAATCCATTCGTTGCTCCTGCTTACTTGCAAATACAATCGAGGGAAGCCTTCGTACATCCTAAAGGAAACGCCATTGTCGGCAGGTTCATATTTAGTATCGGCATCTGGATTTGCAAAAGTAAGCGAATGTATATTCCTGAATGCAAGAAAAGGCTTCAGTCTTAATATCGTAGAAGAGTGTGCATCCAGCAGTGTATATTTTATCAGTACCATTTCGGCATTCCTTACAAACATTATGGTCTTGCTGAATTTCATTCCGCCTACATTGTAAACTATGGTAGCGGCATAATTCATATCAAAATCCACTATATACTTATGGCCTCTGGGTTCGTAAATACTGCCGTACGAACTGATCCCCAGGTTGAAGGATTTTTCATGCTGTACCAGGGATTCCTGAAGATTAGACAAAAGGATATGTTTTTCGCCCCCGAATTCCTTAATGGGGATTACGAACAATCCGTGATATTTCCTCGTATTGCAGCAAACTATGGTAGTATTAACGTATCCGCCTGCACGATTGGTCAGAAGTATTTCTCTTGCAAGTGAATACTCCAGGTTAACCAACTTTTCCTTATTGAATTCAAGATATTTCATAGAACCTGTATTTATTCTACAAATTTAGTCATTTTTTATTCATTACAAAGGCTGTCCGGGCAGGTAGATATACTTTCATAAAACTCTCATCTTCAGATTTTTCAGTAAAATGAAACATATTTCTGTCATTACGTTCGAAACCATCGAATTCCTTCCAGTCGCTGTCAAGCGCGACTGCATATTTTCCTTCCCGTCCATTCATGGGAATCCTGTAGGAAAAATACGAATTAGAAGGGCTAAAATTAAACACAAACAAAAAGCCCTTTCTCCATATTATCATAACCTGTTTCTGATTGTCGTTATATACTGATATCGGAGGCTCCGAAAGTATTCGGCCCGATTTGAATAGATGTATCATGGCAGAATCGAAACTGCGCAGACATCCGTATCTAAGCAATCCGTTGTCGGAAAGCGACCATTGCCTCCTCGCATATTTATATGACCACCCGTTGCCTTCACGCGGAAAATCTATCCATTCCGGATGGCCGAATTCGTTCCCCATGAAATTAAGATAGCCATTCCCTGCAGTAGCTATCGTAGCCAGCCTTATCATCTTGTGAAGGGCCATGCCCCTGTCTACTATCATATTTTCCGAATCGAGGCTCATAGAAGTATACATTTCCTTGTCCATAAGACGGAAAATTATGGTTTTATCCCCTACAAGAGCCTGATCGTGACACTCTGCGTAGCTTATGGTATGTTCGTCCGCCCTTTTATCGGTAAGGTTGTAATACATCTCCCCCATATTCCACCGTTCGTCCGGCAGTTCCTTTATCCATTTTATCCAGGAATCGGCAACTCCCATACTCATTCTGAAATCAAATCCGAAACCCCCTTCTTCCACGGAAGCGGCAAGTCCGGGCATACCGCTCATATCCTCGGCAATCGTTAATGAGAGGGGTTTTATCTCCTTAACCAGCATATTGGCCAGCCCTAGATATGTAAGAGCATCACCGTCTTCGTTCCCGTCGAAATAATCGGCATAAGAAGTAAAATTCCGGCCTAGACCGTGATCCCAATAGATCATACTGGTTATGCCGTCGAAACGGAAACCGTCTATATTATATTCTTCGAGCCAGAATTTGCAATTGCTTAGAAGAAACATTACCGTTGTATCTTTTCCATAATCGAAACACCTCGTACCCCATGCCGGATGCTCGCCTTTGGGCCCGCCATGAAAGTAAAGATCATAAGTCCCGTCGAAACGCGAGAGACCTTCTGTTTCATTCTTTACGGCATGGGAATGAACTATATCCATTATTACCGCTATATCCATCGCATGTGCGGCATCAACAAGCTCTTTAAAATCCTCCGGCGTTCCGAACCTCGAACTCAGTGCAAAAAAGCCGGAGACCTGATATCCGAAGGAACCGTAATACGGATGTTCCTGCAGGGCCATTATCTGAAGTACGTTATACCCCAGTTTTTTTATGCGCGGCAATACATTATCCTTGAAATAAAGAAAAGTAGAAACTCCGCACTCTTCCCCCGCCATTCCTATATGCGCTTCATATATAAGCGGATTTTCCACCCTGTGTGAAAAGCCGTATTTAAATTCATACGGCTTTTCGGGATTCCATATCTGTGCACAAAACAATTTGGTGTGTTCGTCCTGAACACACCTGGTAGCATAACTGGGAATCCTTTCGCCTCCGCCACCATTCCATTCCAGATAAAGCTTGTAAAACATGCCGTGTCCGATTTTTTCCGAAGGGATTCTTATTTCCCAGTTTCCTCCGTCGAGTTTCTTCAAGGAAAATTCCGGAGACAGTTGCCAGCCATTGAAATCACCTATAAGATATATACGCGTCGCATTGGGAGCCCATTCCCTGAAGACCCAGGTACCGTCATGTTCTCTGTGCATACCGTAATAAAGATGATTGTTTACCGAATCATCTAGTTTTCCGCCGCATCCCGCTATTTCATCCCGCCTCGTCATCAGATGCATATACCTTTCAGTTATGGCTCTTCGGTAAGGAAGCAGGTATTTGTCATTATCAAAAATCATACGACATATATAAGATTAAGCGAATAAAAATCAAGATTTTCCTCTAAGCCTCTCAAGGTATTCGGCTTCGTAATCCTTTACGAGCTTACGGCAATATGTAAGCAAATCGGATGCCCTCTCTATCTTCTCTTCCACATTTTCCAGTTTGACCCTCCTGTTTTCAAGATCGTCAAGTATCTTTTCCACTTCGGCAACCGCTTCTTCATAAGTTAATTTTTCCATAATTCATTTTTTCTTTATTTTAAAAAACGGACTTTTCAATATCCGCCAACCTTGTTTTGATTTTACCGTCTCCGAGAAATATCTCCAGAATATCGCCTTCAGAGAAATCTTCGCACGAATTAACGCTCCTTCCGTTAAGACGTATTATTGAGAATCCTTTTTTAAGGGCCTCGCCGGGATCGGTGGCCTTCAGCCTGGATTCGAGCAAATCGAGACGGGAATTATATTCTGATGATAATGCAGAGGCAAGAGTTCCAAGTTCGGTTTCGTATCTGTCCAACACTATTGAAAAGTCGCCGGCCCTCTGCTTTATAAAGTTAGAAAGACGATATGCAAGGGATTCCAGACGCGACGTTTCATCTATATAAATACCTATTATGAAATCCGCTGCCGCAGTAGGTGTTTTTACTGACCGGCAGGCAACCATATCGCAGACATGCATATCGCGGTCGTGTCCCACACCCGAAATAACCGGGATGGGAAATTGGGCAAGATTAAGACACAGCTCATAATCATCAAAGCAATACATATCCACCGGAGATCCTCCTCCTCTTATCATTACCACCGCATCGAAAGTTTTTTCGTTAATAAGCAGGCGCATCTGTATTTCATTAAGCGCTGCAATTATGCTTGAAGGAGCATCCCTCCCCTGCATTACAGAATCGAATAATTCCGTTTCGAAGACGAATCCGTATTCGTTCCTGGAGAGATGTCTCATAAAATCGCTGTACCCTGCAGCAGAGGCGGAAGATATTACGGCGAACCGGCGCGGCAGTACCGGAAGTTCAAGACCTTTGTTCATATCCATGACACCGTCTTTTTCCAACCTGACTATTGTTTTTCTTCGCTTCAGTTCATATTCTCCCACCGTAAAAGCCGGTTCGATATCGCTAATAAGCAAGGACAAGCCGTAAACCGGAGAGAACTGCACAAGAGCCTTTACAAGAATATGCATTCCGGATGCAAGAGGCGATCCGACCGATGTTTCAAAAAACGGGAGAAGCATCCTCGCCTTCGAACTCCAAATAACGGCCCTGGCCTTGGCTTTCATCCCGCCTTCTCTTTCATCATAGTCGGTGAGTTCAATATAACAGTGTCCGTTATAGCTCACCGAGACATCCGCCACATCGCCCCTTACCCATACTGCGTCAGGCACGGAATTTTCCACGGATTCCTTAACTCGTTGCAACAGTTCACTTAACGATATGTTTCCTTCTCCCTTGATTTTACTTTCCATACATAGGCAATTTAACTATTCCGGAGCAAAATTTCAATATACATTGTTACTTTTTTATAAATTTCCGTCGGTCTTTTGTACATTTGCGCAGAATCTATTTTTTTATGAAAATCAAGAAAGCGGTTTTTGCAGGAAGTTGCGCCTCCGTAAAAGACAAGCCCAAAGAAAAATTGCCGGAATTCGCCTTTATTGGAAGGTCGAATGTTGGCAAATCGTCTCTTATAAACATGCTTTGCGGCATGAACAAGCTTGCGCATACATCCTCTACCCCAGGCAAAACGGTATGCATAAATCACTTTATGATAAACGACAGCTGGTTCCTAGTTGATCTTCCGGGATACGGGTACGCAAAACTTTCGGGAAGCATAAGGGAAAAACTGGCAGATATGAACAACGGCTACATAACGGGGTCCGAAGAACTGGTTCTTCTGTTCGTTCTTCTGGATTCAAGGCTGCCGCTGCAAAAAATAGACCTCGATTTTCTAAATGGTCTCGGAGAAGCCGGCGTTCCCTTTTCCATAATCTTTACCAAATCCGATAAATCAGGAAAGGACAAGCTCGAAAAAGCCATAGAACTGAACAAGAAAGAACTTTATAAATACTGGGAGGAGCTTCCCGAGATATTCATCTCTTCTGCAAAGGACAAAACGGGACGGGAAGAAATACTGAAATACATAGGAACAATAATAAATACTTTAAAAATATAACGATGGAACACATTCACTCTATTAAGATTTTTGCCTGCAGAGGAAGCAGGGACCTGGCTTCCCGAATAGCCAAATCTTTAAATATGGATTTGGGGAAATCCGAAGTTACAACTTTCAGCGACGGGGAATTCCAGCCGATATTTAATGAAAGCGTAAGAGGAAATACACTGTTCATAGTACAATCTACTTTTCCTCCGGTAGAAAATCTTTTTGAACTCCTGCTCACTATAGATGCCGCCAAAAGAGCTTCTGCATATCAGATAATAGCAGTTCTGCCGTATTTCGGATGGGCAAGACAGGACAGGAAGGACCGTCCGAGAGTTTCCATAGGAGCAAAACTGGTAGCAGATCTTCTTGAAGCCGCCGGCTGCAACAGAGTTATGACTACCGATCTCCACGCAGACCAGATACAGGGATTCTTCAATTGCCCAGTCGACCATCTTTATGCAAGTTCTATCTTCCTCCCTTACCTAAGAAATCTCAAACTCGACAACATGTCCATCGCCGCTCCCGACATGGGCGGAGCCAAAAGAGCGAATGCCTATTCAAGAATTCTGGGATGCCCCCTGATCGTATGCCATAAATCCCGTGAAAAAGCCAACGTGGTAGGATCCATGACTGCCATAGGGGAAGTTAAGGACAGGAACGTCATAATTATAGATGACATGATAGATACTGCCGGAACTATTGCAAAGGCCTCGGTAATGCTGATGGAAAAGGGAGCCAAAAGCGTAATGGCGCTGGCTACCCATGCCGTACTTTCAGGTCCCGCTTATGAAAACATAGCCAGATCACAGCTCAAGGAGGTTGTGGTTACAGATACCATCCCTCTAAGATATGCACCGGGAACGGATATCTCAAAGATAAAAGTACTATCGGTTGCCGAATTGTTCGGAGATATAATTAAAAAAGTTTATAATTACGAATCAATAAGCACAAGTTTCGTATATTGATAATTCATATATTTATATAATGATTTCCGAAGAGCTCCATATCGAAGAGGTATACGAACTCCTGATAAGGGATATCGGAAAGTTTTTCAAAAAGGAAGGCTTTGGAAAAGCCGTTATCGGCATTTCCGGAGGATTGGATTCGGCGGTGGTGGCGGCTCTTGCAGTAAATGCCCTTGGGAATGACAAGGTGAGGGCGTTTTTGATGCCTAGTGAATTTTCAGCATTGCATTCGCTGCAGGACGCAGTAGAGCTCAACGATAATCTTAATATAAATTACGATATAATTCCCATATCCTCTATTTACAAACGCTTCATGCGGGAACTCACTCCGGTTTTCGAAACAAGAAGCGAATGGAGCAGAGCAGAGGAAAATCTGCAGTCCAGAATACGCGGGACGCTGCTTATGGCATATGCAAATAAATTCGACGCGCTGGTACTTAATACTTCCAACAAAAGTAACCTCAGCACGGGATACGGAACATTGTACGGAGATCTGTCGGGGTCGGTTATGGTAATAGGGGATCTATATAAAACCGAAGTGTACGAACTTGCAGGATACATAAACAGGGATGAGGAGCTTATTCCTTCTTCCATAATAGCCAAGGCGCCTTCCGCGGAGCTGAAGGAAGGAGAAAAGGATTCGGATCATTTCCCGGAATACTCCATAATAGATCCTATTTTATACGCTATCAACGAAAAGGGTGAAAATGAAGAGACTCTTGCAGACCAGGGTTACGACAGGTCGGTGGTTGAAGATCTTATAAAGAAGAAAAAGAAATCGGAATTCAAATTGCTTCAGCTTCCGCCTCTGTTTGCGGTAAGCAGCCATCCACTTCTTGGCGAAAGCAAATGCATCCGGTATGAATAAAAATATTTAAAATTGGTAATCATGAAATTAGTAATAATTTCCATAATAATACTTGGAATAGGAATAATCGCCATGAGCATAACGGTATGGATAAAGAAAGGCGGAAAATTCCCCGACAGTGAGATCTCGCACAACAAAGCCATGAGGGAAAGAGGAATAATATGTGCGAGCGCAGAAGAAAAAATATTATGGAAAAAGAAAGGTTCAAAAAGCAACCCGACGGAAGAAAAAGAATCCGATTGCAACATCTGCGGAGAAACCTCATGTATTATAAAGGATATAAAAAATAATAGAAGTTAAAAAAATGGGAATATTGGCTATAGTAGGCAGGCCTAACGTAGGAAAATCGACTTTGTTCAACCGTCTGGTAGGCAGAAGGGATGCGATAGTAGACAAGGTCTCAGGCGTAACGCGCGACAGGAATTACGGTAAGGCGGACTGGTGCGGAACCGAATTTTCCGTAATAGATACGGGCGGATATACCGAGAATTCCGAAGACATTTTCGAAAAAGAGATAAAGAAGCAGGTCATTCTTGCAATAGAAGAAGCCGATGTCATACTGTTCATGTGTGAAGTTGATACAGGCATAACGGATTATGACGCTGAAATAGCAAATATACTCAGAAAAAGCAACAAGCCGGTGGTCCTTGCCGTAAACAAGGTAGACACCGGAGAAAAGGTATTCGGATCTTTCGAATTTAATTCTCTCGGTCTGGGCGAACCTTTCGCCATAGCGGCAGCCGACGGCGGAGGCACCGGGGACCTTCTGGATAAAATATGTTCTCTTTTCCCCGGCAGCAGTCACGGAGATGAAGAGGAGAAATATATTCCCAATATAGCAATAGTGGGCAAGCCGAACGTAGGAAAAAGTTCCTTCGTCAATCTTCTGTCCGGCAAGGAAAGAAGCATCGTAACTTCCACGGCGGGAACTACCAGAGATTCCGTAAGTACCCGTTTTACAAAATTCGGATATGACTTTAACATAATAGATACTGCCGGCCTGAGAAAAAAAAGCAAGGTTAAGGAAGATTTGGAATTCTATTCGGTAATGAGAGCCGTAAGGTCGATAGAGAATGCCGATATCTGCATTCTTATGATGGATGCCGAAAGAGGCGTTGAAGCTCAGGACATGTCCATATTTTACCTCATACAAAAGAACAGGAAGGGATGTGTTATTGCAGTAAATAAATGGGATACAATAGAAAAGGAAACCAATACCATGGGAGACTTCAGAAAAGCCATCCTTGAAAAGATCGCTCCTTTCTCCGACCTGCCGCTAATATTTACTTCCGTAATCAATAAGCAGCGGGTGCTGGACGTTCTAAAGGCGGCAGCCAGTGTATATGAAAATTACAACAGAAAAATCCCTACGTCCAAGCTAAACGAAATAATGCTGCCGGAAATAGAAAACTATCCTCCGCCATCGACTAAAGGAAAATTCATAAAAATAAAATATATTACCCAGCTTCCTTCATCAAGTCCGGCGTTCGCATTTTTCTGCAATCTGCCGCAATATATAAAAGATCCCTATAAAAGGTTTCTGGAGAATAAAATAAGAAAGCATTTCAACTTCAACGGATGTCCGGTAGGAATAATACTTAAGAAAAAATAGAGCCCCTTAAGCCTGCGGCAATCATCATATATCGTAATATTTTTTCAGTCTGAACGAGAAATCCGCCCCGCCGAACTGCGATTTACGGTATGATATGCTTCCTCCGCTTTGATCTATTATATTTTTGCTTATAGCAAGACCGAGCCCCGTCCCGCTGCTCTTTGTTGTAAAATTAGGCTTGAATAACTTATCAAGATCCTCTTCTTTAACTCCGGGTCCGTTGTCTTCGAAGGAAACCACATAGTATTCGCCGGATTCCTTTATTGATATTCGTATATAGCCGCGACCGGCCGGTTCGAGCGCTTGTACGGCATTAGACAAAAGATTTACAACAACTCTTATGATCTGGCCTTTCCTTACAAACACGGGACATTGCTCGGAACAGTAATCGAACAAAATCTTTATATCCGCCTTATTGTCGAAGAGCAGACGCTCTTCCTTAACTATGTCATAAAGATTTATAACGCTCTTCTCTTCGTAATAGAATTTGGCGAAAGAGGAAAATTCAGAAGCTGTTTCGGAAAGAATATCAATTTGTTCCAGAATAGATTGTGATATATCTTCAAATTTATCCTGCCATCCCGTAACGTTGTTTTTCTTAAGTCTTACAAGATATTGTATGCTAAGACGCATAGGCGTAAGAGGATTCTTTATTTCGTGTGCTATCTGTCTGGCCATTTCGCTCCATGCCTGCTTGCGTTCCGTTTCAGCAATGGCTCTGGTGCCGGCCTGAACGTCATCCAACATTTTATTGTATGCTTTTACAAGAACTCCCAGCTCGTCGTTATTCTTGTAATTTATGTGTTCGGTTTTCTTTGAAATATCCATAAGGCGCATCTTGGTACTTATTTCAGCCAGCGGCCTTGAGAGCGAATTGGAGACCATGGTTCCACCGAATATGGAAGCGAGAAGCAGTAATATGTAAAAATTTATTATGGCGGCGATTATAGAAGAGATATCTCCCCGCAGATCCGCGGTTCTGGAAAAATAAGGGATATTTACTATTGCTATCAGAGTCCCTGATAAATTGAAGACCGGAGCATAAAGCGAATAATATTTCAATCCGGAGATACGTTCCTTATTTATCAATTGACGCTTCCGGCCTCTTATTATCTTGTAAAATGCAGATGAATTCATTCTGGAAGACAACAGGAATCTTTCGAAAAGCTCGGGCTGGGTGGATCTTATAAGGCTACCCTGCGGACTGTAAAGATTTATGTTCGTACGAATGTCTCCCGCCAAACGACTCATGGCATCATACAATCCGGACGTATTTATACTGTTGTAACTGTCGGCATACTTGCAATAGTCGGCAATGGTAGACTGGGCGGTAAGGAGTTTCTCCTCCATGTGAGACCTGTTCTCTTCATTATAATATTGAACGCTCAACCACACGCAACCTATTCCCATGCAAAGGAGCGAAACTACGAGCGAAGTTACCAGAAGGGTAGTTATCTTACGTCTGAACGAATTCTTGGGAAGGCGCATAATGAAAAATCCCGTATTTATACGTCTCAGACTGAAGAACAAGAGGAAAAGAAGCAATATGAAGAGAATGACATAGGAAATGGAAACTATATATGGGATGGCCGACTTCTCCTTCCTGCTTACCATTATTATATTGTCGTCGGAGAATTTATTTACGAAATGCACATATCCGTCCCTCTTTATTATTGAAAATCCATCACGGATCCCGGAAGTATCGGCCACGGTGCTGTAATTATATTGCCCCCTGTATAATACAAGCCTGGCATTTATGAATTTGGCATACGAATAGTAACCCGGAATATTAAGGTTGTTAGCCTGTTTATAATCGAACAAAAGAGCAGGCACTCCGGAGACTTCCTTGCGCGACTCAAGTTCTACATATAAATCTATATTCGAACCATCTTTAAGAGTATAGGTAAAAAAGCCTATGTAGCTTACCCTTCCATTGTAATTATTAAGAAAAAAGAATTTCTCCTTTCTGGACAACGGGGAACCGTACTGCAGTATTTCACTCCTGAACATATCCTCCCCTATCATCCTGCCTCCGCTATAAATCAGGCCTCCGCTGGGCTTGAAAACCGTTATCTGCATTTCGTATTTTTGGCTTGCTCCCTGGAGATAAATTTCATTTATACGGTTCTGTATTGATGTTATACCGTATCCCGGATAGGAAAACATGGAAAGGATAGCTTGATCGTACTGAATGGCGGATTCTATTGAACGCAGCTTTATTTCCATTCCGAGATCCCGTTCCACGGATAATTTATTGGCCCACACTTTGCTTCTTTCGCATTCCTTTTTAAAACCCAGAACGAAGATGACACTCATCATATAAGATGCTGCAAAAATGGAATATACTATTATAGCCTTTGTTGAAATAAGAGTACTCACTTTAAACGGACGGGAAGCACTTACAAACGCCTGCATTACCAGCAGAAGAACGACGAAGAGCAGCCCGTATGAAATATATGAATAAAGGGAATATATGTTGAGTTCGTCCAGATTAAACAACTCCAGCGATATAACGGAATTTCTTATAAGGGAACATAACGTAAAGTGAATATACAGGAACAACAGTATCGGAAGCATACCCATAATTAACAATATGAGCGTTCTGCGGCCACCGGGATTCTTTGCCGAATGCCATATTTTACGGCGCAGTACGAATACGCCGGAAAAAGCAAAAAACACATAAAGATTATTCAGTAAAAGATTACCGAACGAAGAAAAGATGCCTCTGAAGGCATAGATATTCGGAGAAAACAAAGGAGAATCAAAAGAAAGCGATTCGCCGAGCCTGAAACAAAGAAACCTTAATACGGTAATTCCGAATATAAAAATAAGGAACGAAGCATAAGTCCTTCGTCTGAGTAAATATACCAAAAGGGCGAGAAAGGCGAAAAGGAATGAAATCCATTTAGAGGCCGGTTTTGCGGTATAATACACTGTATCCACATCGTTTATAACAGAGAAAAGTACGCCTCCGTCCTTTCCCTTAACCACATAGCCCGTATCGAAACTCACCGGCACTATGGAGAAATGTCCCTTTAGGCCGAATGCCGGGTTCAATTCGTTTTTTATTACCGCATTATCGGAAAGATACTCGGTCTTTACAAGCAGACCTGCTATAACCTTTACGTTTTCTTTTTCATACGTCTTTACCAGATACCATGCGGAACCGAGATTTACGTACTGCTCCTTATTCGTAAGATATCCAAGAAACGTATCGAAATAATTGCCGGAAGTAAGATTGTTAAGACGATAGTACATGGAAATCACATTAATATCGTCTCCGCTAATAGGAAATTGATTTATCCATGACTGGATGGTATCCATATCATACTTATAGATAACCATGTCAGAAGGGAAATCCTTAAAATCCAGCCATTTTCCCGAAGGCATGGCCAAAGCCCGGCGCGCATAATCTTCCATTATATTTTCACGCCGGCAAATCCTTTTCTCTAATTTCGCACAGTCTTTTTCTATGGAATAGCCGCGTTTGGTAGACTGGAAAGATATGGCATAGAATAACAGCGACAACGAAAACAGGAACGCTATCCCGTACCTGCGAAGAAATTTAAGAAAATTTCCAAAAGCTTTTTTTATGACTTCCAAGCCTTTCCCTGCCATTATTTTATCCGTGATGATACGGTTCTCCTTTTATTATTGTAAATGCCCTGTAAAGCTGTTCCAAAAAAATCAGTCTCACCATCTGATGCGAAAAAGTCATTTTCGACAGGGAAAGCATGCCGTCGGCACGTTTGTAAACCTTGTCCGAAAAACCATAGGCACCGCCTATTACGAACACCATGTTTCGCGAATCATATAATATTTTATTTTCCAAAATACGTGCCCAGCTTAAAGAATCCAAAAGTTTCCCCCTTTCATCGAGCAGAACCACATGATCGGCTTTCCTTATATTATCCAGTATGAGGTCGCCTTCCTTTTCCCTGATTTGCAATTCCGATAAAGCTGAGACCTTTTTAAGTTCGGGAATATCCGTTCTTGAGTAATCGGCGTAATGCAAAAGTCTCTTTTCGTATAATTCAATACCTTCCTTCAGATATCCGAAAGAGGTCTTTCCCATGACGATAAGCCTTATTTTCATAATTACAAAAGTAAAAATAAATGCCAAATATGGCTTGATTTTTGTATTTTTCCTTGCGATAGGTTTTAAAATATGAAATTTCTGACTTTGGCCATATCCTTTATAATGCTTTCATCGGAAGCATATCCGCAATTGATGAATCGCGGGATGGTAAGAAGAGTGGGATTCATGTGCAGTATGAATCAGGACACGGATGTGTTCGTTCCTATAAGTAAATATATAAGACTCGGCGACGCCGAGAAGCTGTCCGTATGGTTTGCTGATAATCTCGAACTCGATATTCTTGGAAGTATAAACGACTGCAGCAAAACCCAGGCTACCCAGATAATGAAGAATTTCTTTATCACCTACGCCCCAAAAAGTTTTACGATAATTCATAAAAGCGGCAAAGCCCCTATGAAATACGCTATAGGGAACCTCAGTGCCGGCGGAGAAACTTTCAGGATAACTCTTTTCGTAAAAACGCAGAGCAGCGGAAATCACATCCAGCAATTAAGGATAGAGCGCAAATAAAGGCCGTTTTTATTACAAGTTCGGCGTTGCGTATGCAACCACGTCTTCGCGGGAAATGACTTTGCTACCAAGAATAAGCAGGCGTTCCGTAACATTGCGCAGTTCTCTTATATTCCCGGGCCATTGATGTTTCTGGAGCTCCGATATTGCGTCATCGGTTATTTCCCTTACCGGCATTCCGCTCTCGCGGCAGATGGTTTTTATGAAATATTTCACCAGAACGGGAATATCGTCCTTACGCTCGGCCAAAGGCGGCACGTGAATTATTATTACGCTCAGCCTGTGATAAAGATCCTCCCTGAAAGTCTTCTTCTTTATCTCTTCAAGAAGATTTTTATTCGTTGCCGCAACAACCCTCACGTCAACCTCTATGTCCTTGTCGCTTCCGACCCTCGTAATCTTATTCTCCTGGAGCACGCGAAGCACCTTGGCCTGCGCCGCAAGACTCATATCTCCTATCTCGTCGAGAAACAACGTTCCTCCGTCGGCCTGTTCGAATTTACCCTTGTGCTGCTTTATTGCAGAAGTAAATGCCCCTTTCTCATGGCCGAAAAGTTCGCTTTCTATAAGTTCTCCCGGTATTGCGGCACAATTGACTTCAACGAACGGCATGCTGCACCTGTTGCTTTTTTCATGAAGCCAGCGGGCCACCAGTTCCTTTCCTGTACCGTTTGATCCGGTTACAAGCACTCTAGCATCGGTAGCGGCCACCTTGTCTATCATTTCCTTTATCTTCAGTATAGGTTCGCTACTTCCTATTATATCCTGAACGCCGTGAACTTTTTTCTTAAGTACCTTATTGTCCTTTACCAGGGTACTCCTCTCCGTCGCGTTTTTAAGGGTAATAAGTATTCTGTTCAGATCCAGAGGTTTCTGTATGAAATCAAAGGCCCCTTTCTTTATGCAGTCCACCGCCGTATCTATTGAACCGTGTCCGGATATCATTATTACGGACGACTCCACCCCTCCTTCTTCGAGTTTATCCAGAACTTCTATGCCATCCATGCCCGGCATTTTTATATCGCAGAAAATAACATCGAAAGATCCCTTCAGTGCCGCATCAAGACCTTCCTTTCCGTCTGCAGCCAGTGATATCTGATGCCCCTCGTATTCCAGAATTTCCTTTAATGTGTTCCTTATACTCTTCTCGTCGTCAATTATAAGTATTTTCATCCCTTAAAAACTTTTCATAAACTTCCGCCATGGCCCCCTCCTTCAAAGAATAAGAAGACTGATAAACGGCCGCCGGCTTTACATGCTCCATCACAATCATCGTAAACAGCGAAGCAAGAACGATATAATCGACCCTTACTCCCGACATGCCTCTCATCTTCATTCTCTGCCCGGTAGTAGACCGCAGCAATTTTTCGTGCAAATCATATAAATTTTCCATCGGCAACCCGACGGATACATCTTTCTTATTTTTATCCCCGTAGATCATGTCGCGGAAGGTATCAAACGTTCCGGACGAACCTACAAGCACATTCGGTCTGAACCCCGAGACTGCTTCCCATAATAATGATAGCGATTTATTTACGAAATCGGTAAAATGCGCCGCATTTTCCACCGATACGGGTTCGGGGAACGGAAACATTTCCCTCATTCTGGCCATACCCAATGGGAAACTATGTTCGAAAAGTATTTTCTTTCCGTCTGTTATTATAAATTCATCGCTTCCACCTCCGATATCCAAAATAAGTGCGTTGCCACCTCCTTCCAAAATTTTTTCGAAAGACACCGCCGAAGAGACGCCCCTGAAAATAAGTTCGGCCTCACGGTCGCCGCTTATTACTTCTATAGGAATTCCGTATTCGGATTCAAGAGATGCAACAAATTCCGCCCCGTTGGAAGCATCCCTGACCGCCGAGGTAGCATAAGCTTTGTAAATATCGGCACCTCCGTATTTCCTTACCATATCGGCGAGGACTCCGAAAGCACGGAATCCGTTCGAAAAAGATTTTTCGGATATGTATCCCTTCAATATTCCTCCGTCGCCCAGTCTGGAAGGGTACTTGCCTATTTTCCTTATATATTTTCCACCGGAGTCGAAATCGCAAATTGCAACGTTAAAAACATTAGTACCGAGATCAAAAATAGCAGCCCTCATTTCAACTTCATATTAAAGCGATCCTTGAGGATTTCGCCTATCCATGAGAGCTCGTCTTCTATGGTCATATTAGTATTATCAAGAACAACAGCGTCTTCGGCCTTTACCAGCGGATCGGATGTTCTGTGCGAATCAAGGAAATCACGCTTCTTTAAATTCTCAAAGACCTCTTCGTAAGTCACTTTACGCCCTTGTGAAACAAGTTCGCTGCGACGCCTTTCCGCTCTCACCGCCGGATCTGCCGTCATGAATATTTTAAGTTCGGCATCAGGGAACACTACCGATCCTATATCCCTGCCGTCCATAACCACACCTCGTCCTTCTCCGAGTTTTCGAAGCAGCACATCCACGTAGGATCTCACGGAAGGAAGTTCGGAAATCGCACTAACCTTGTCGGAAACAGACATGGAACGTATTTCGGCTTCAACGTTGACTCCGTTAAGGAATGTTTCGGATTTGTTCAGGAGCTCGTTGAATTTAAAATTTATACGTATCCGGTTTATTATTTTACCCAGATTTTCCACGTCTATATTACCGTCGCCATCCATAAAGCCGTTGGTATATGCAAAATATGTTATGGCCCTGTATACGGCTCCCGTATCTACATATACATACCCCAGTCCTGCCGCAACGATCTTTGCGAAAGTACTTTTACCTGTGGACGAATAACCGTCTACTGCAATAATTATTTTATCGCCCGCATTTATCATAATGCGCAAATTTACAAAAAACTTATATTTGTAATCATGTTGAAAAGGCAATTATGAAATTTAAAATAGAAATAGACAAGGGATCGGGTTTTTGCTACGGGGTAATCCGTGCCATAGATATGTGTGAGGCCAATCTGGCAAAAGGGACGGAACTCTACTCTCTGGGATCCATAGTCCATAACGATTCGGAGCTCAACAGGCTGCAGAATAAAGGGCTCAGGATAACCGACGCATCAGGAATGGAAAACATGAAGGAAGGTACCGTTCTTATACGCGCTCACGGCGAACCTCCTTCTACATATGCAGCTGCAAATAAAAAGGGTATAACTCTTATAGATTGTACATGCCCGGTTGTTCTCAGACTCCAGAGCACCATAAGGGAAACATATGAAAAATATTGTCGCGGTACTTTACTGGAAGAAGGAGAGAATCGGCTTCCCGGACAAATAGTAATATTCGGCAAAAAGGGACACGCGGAAGTAAACGGGCTCGTAGGACAGGTGAATTCAGATGCCGTAGTAATAGAATCCGAAAATGACCTAGATAAAATAGATTTCCGGCGTCCCGTCTATATTTTCTCCCAAACCACAAAAGATCCCCAAAAATTCGACGAAATATGCAACAAGATAAAGAAAAGGGCGGAAAAAGGCATCCATATAAAAAATACCATCTGCCATCAGGTCGTACAAAGACATCACGATCTGCCCCGATTTGCAGAAAGGCATGACGTAATAATATTTGTAAGCGGACTGGAAAGTTCGAACGGCAAGGTATTGTACGAATTATGCCGGAAAGTCAATCCCAGATCGTACAGAATAGGAAGATGCGAAGAAATAAAATCTGCATGGTTTGAAAATTGCGGTTCGGTGGGAATCTGCGGCGCCACATCAACGCCCAAGTGGCAGCTCGACCTTACAAAAAAATACATAAACGAAAATTTTCAGAAAAGTTAACAAATTGCTATCTTTGTAGACTTTAATTCAAATATTTTTCATATGGCAGATACAGGAGACTTTAAAAACGGCACATTTTTCCTATTTAACGGCAAGCCTTGTCAACTTATTTATTTCCAACATGTAAAGCCTGGAAAAGGCAACACTATAGTAAGGACCCGATTCAAGGATCTCGAAACCGGCAAAATCTTGGAAAATACATATCTGGCAGGAACCAGAATAGATTTCATAACGGTAGAAAGAAGGCCCTACCAGTTCCTTTACAAGGATGATATGGGATATCACTTCATGCATAAGGAGACGTTCGAACAAATAGATCTGGGTGAGGATTTCATTGAAAACGCAGACCTCATGAAGGACGGACAGGATGTGGAAATGATGTTCTGGGCGGACGAAGACAAATGCCTTACGTGCGAGTTGCCGCAATTCGTGGAGCTCAAGATCACGTACACCGAGCCAGCCGTAAAAGGTAATACGGCATCCACCAACGCATTAAAAGAGGCCACTCTGGAAACCGGAGCGAAGGTAATGGTTCCTCTTTTTGTAAACGAAGGCGATGTTATAAGAGTAAAGACAGTAGACAGATCTTATGGTGAACGTGTAAGATAATGATGAAAAGAATCATATCTATAATGATATTGTCCATATTCGCTGCATGCGGATGTGGACAATTTTCATTAAACAAGGACATGCTTTCGAAAGAATCTATAGATAAAGAAATATCCAAGGGAAATTTTACCGAAGCAGGAAAGCTCATACGCATAAAAATAGCGGAAGACTCGCTGACCGAAAATGAAATATACGATCTGAATTTCCGCATAGAGATAATGAGAAGGATAGCTATGGATTTTTCAAAAACGAGGGATACCATAATAAGCAAGCTGAAAAAATATTATCCCGTATTATCGGAGCAACAGATAAAGGACTGGGAGGACAGCCGTGCCCTGGAAAACATTACCATAGACGGAAGAAAAATGTTTTTCAACGAAGCGGTACATAACCTTTTCAGAATAGACTTAAGCGCAAAGGCGCGGAGGGACAGCATATACGGCCCGGCCGGAAACACTCTGGGGGATTTTCTGGAAAAATATCTTCCGGAAGTAATAAAAGCCGAAGATGCCATAAAGGGAAGGAACAGATTCGAACACCTTGCCATGCCGGTAAAAATGAGAATAAAATATACCGTAGAAGTACCGGAAGGCACCGTTCCTGCGGGAGAAACAATAAGAGCATGGCTGCCTTATCCTCACGATCTCTACAGTCAGAGAAACATAAAATTTCTTTCGGCTGCGGGAGCGGATTATATCATAGCCCCGGATTCTTTTTCACAAAGAAGTATTTATATGGAGAAAAAAGCCCGAAAGGGTAAAAGCACCATATTCGGATATGAACTCGAATATGTATCATACAATCACTTTTTCCGCTTTTCCGAGAAAGATGTGAAGCCTTACGACACCTCAACGGCATCGTATAAGCATTACACGGCGCAGAGAGCGCCACATGTAATATTCACCAAAGACATAAAGCATCTATCCGACAGTCTTACGGCAGGAATAACCAATCCGGTATCTAAAGCCCTAAGGATATACGACTACATAAAGAACAATTACCCATGGGCAAGCGCAAGAGAATATTCGACTATTAAGAATATACCTCAATACGTACTGGACAATCATCACGGAGACTGCGGCCAGGTAGCCCTTCTTTTCATTACCATGGCAAGATACGAGGGAATTCCCGCACGCTGGCAAAGTGGCTGGATGATGCATCCCGGCGATATAAATCTGCACGACTGGGCGGAAGCATATTTCGAAGGCATAGGATGGGTTCCGGTAGACCAATCTTTCGGCAGGGATATAGCCGAAACCGGAACATCCAAGGAAGATGCATGGAAAAGAGGATCCATATACGACTATTACATGGGGGGACTCGATGCGTACAGATTCATAGTAAACAGCGATTTTTCCCGGCCGTTCTATCCAGCCAAGATATACCCCCGAAGCGAAACCGTAGATTTCCAGAGAGGAGAACTGGAATGGAAAGGCGGCAACCTCTATTTTAACAAGTGGCACTATAATATGGAAGTATCATATATAAAATAACGAATCTTTTTATGGAAGAAAAGGCATACATGGAAAAATACTCTTCCGAAGAAGATGAAACTCTGTTGTGGATTGAGAAGCAGACGCATATAAGAACGAGCTATCCTCATATGCTATGCGGAAAGACGGAGGGGAAATTTCTCGAAATGATTTCGAGGATGATCTCCCCTTCCGCAATATTGGAAATAGGAACGTTTACAGGTTATTCCGCTATATGTCTCGCCCGGGGGCTCGCTCCCGGAGGGACAATGGAGACTCTGGAAATCAACGACGAAATTACTGACATTATAAGGGAAGGATTCGAAAAAGCCGGTCTGTCGGGATGTATAAATATAATACAGGGAGACGCAAAAGACACTATCCCCACGTTGAAGAATAAATACGATCTGATTTTCATTGATGCGAACAAGCGCGAATACTCCGCATATTACGATATGGTCTTCCCTCTTCTCAACAGCGGAGGCTACATAATTGCAGATAACGTATTATGGAACGGAAAAGTTTCCGGCGCGGTTTCGTCGGATGCACAAACGAGAGGCATAGCTCTTTTCAATAAAAAAGTACGCGAAGACCCGCGTACGGATAACGTCATCCTTCCAATACGTGACGGCATAAACATCATAAGAAAAAAATAGATGCTGCGGGAAGGATTATGCTTCCTGTTTCGGAGCATCCTGCGGCCGGTTGTGAAGTACGGCTTTTCTCAATTCGAAATTTTGTCCGAGATATTTCTTTCTCACTTCGGGATTGCTGGCCAGCTGCTCCGCGGTTCCGCTTTCGAGTATCCTACCTTCGTAAAGCAGGTAGGCCCTGTCGGTAATAGCAAGAGTCTCGTGAACGTTATGGTCGGTAATTATTATGCCTATATTTTTAAGCTTGAGCTTGGCTATTATATGTTGTATATCTTCTACGGCAATAGGATCGACTCCGGCAAAGGGCTCGTCAAGAAGTATGAACTTAGGATCTATGGCAAGAGCCCGCGCAATTTCGCATCTGCGACGTTCTCCTCCCGATAATTGTATTCCGTAGCTTTTTCTTACCTTCTCCAGGCCGAATTCCTTTATAAGTCCCTCCAGGCGTTCCTTCCTTTCCGCTCTGGACATATCGGAAAGCTCCATAACGGACATTATGTTATCTTCAACGCTCAGTTTCCTGAAGACCGAAGCTTCCTGTGCAAGATATCCGAGTCCCTTCTGGGCCCTTTTGTACATGGGAAGCTCGGTAATATTCTCATCATCAAGGAATATATGTCCTTCGTTCGGTTTAATCAGCCCGGTTATCATATAAAAGGTAGTAGTTTTTCCGGCACCGTTAGGCCCGAGCAGTCCAACGATTTCGCCTTGCTCCACTTCAATAGAGACTTTTTTTACTACAGTCCTTTTACCGTATTTCTTTACCAGTTGGGTACAATACAATCGCATCTCAGAAATTATTTTAGCTCGAGTTTCAAATCCTTCTTCAATTCTTCCGCCTCCGGATATTTCTTAAGCAAATACTCTGCCTTTTCCTGCGGAAGATAGAGTTTTTTTTCGGACTTCTCATCATCTTCCTTAACTTTTACGAAAACTCTCAGAGCTCCGTTTTTCAGATCCTTCTGCAGAAAACTTGTTATCTTGAACAACGATTTTTTCTCTATCCAGGATTGCTGGGCTACATTCCTAACATAAAAATTAACGGTATGTCCGTCTTCGAGCAATTCCGGCTTGGACATCTTTATTGCAGCGCACAATCTGGGCTGGGCCGAGAAAGATTCCGTTAACCTTTTCCATGCAAGATCAAGATCTTCCGGAGTTATTTCCGTATCCTGCAGTTCTTCTCCCGATTTGATTTTATTTTCTTCCTCCTTCATTTTACGCATTATGCCCTTAATAGAATGCGAATTGGGTATTTTTACGTTTGTGGCTTTTGTTTCTGAATGGGGCTTCTTTTCCGAAGGACCCTTATCCACGGAAGAATCAGGTTTTTCTACAGACGCTGCCGCAGACACATCCCGGGAAGACATTTCGCGGCCTGAAGAAATATTACGTGCGGCGGAACGCAAAGGCTTTTCCGGTGCTTCTTCCTTAACGGCATCAAGTATCGCGGGGGCAGGAGAAGAAAGCCTCGACAATTTCACCAGCATAAATTCAACCCTCAACCTCTGGCTGGAACTCGACTTATAATCGTTCTCGCACCTTACGGCTTCATTCAGGCAGTCGTAAAGGAAAGGGACCTGGCATCTGGAACTTTGTTCCTTGTATCTTGCCACAAGCGAAGGCGCAAAATCCATAAGAGAAGATGCAGAAGCGCTTTTGCTTACCAGAAGATTCCTTAAATGAGTACCCAGGCCGGAAATAAAATAAAGAGCATTAAAGCCCTTGGAAAGGATTTCGTCTAAAATAAGAAGCGGAGAAGCATAATCGCCCTTTAAAAAACAATCCACGAGCCTGAAATAATATTCATAATCAAGCACGTTCAGATCCTTTATGACATCGGGGTACTTTACGTCCCTGCCGCAAAAGGCAACGACCTGGTCAAAAAGGGTAAGAGCGTCGCGCATGGCTCCGTCGGCCTTATCGGCAATAACATGCAGCGAATCCTCATCAATATTTATACTCTCTTCCTTTGCTATCCCGGAAAGATTTGCCACAATGTCCCTTACGGAGATCCTGTTGAAATCGAAAGTCTGGCACCGCGACAGTACCGTAGGCAGTATCTTCTGTTTTTCAGTAGTGGCCAATATGAATATGACATAGGAAGGCGGCTCCTCCAGGGTTTTCAAAAAGGCATTGAACGCGGCAGAAGATAACATATGAACTTCATCTATTATATAAACGCTGTATTTACCTACCTGAGGAGGTATACGCACCTGCTCGTTCAGTAGTCTTATATCGTCTACGGAATTATTCGAAGCGGCATCCAGTTCATGTATGCAATACGAACGTCCCTCGGCAAAAGAACGGCAGGATTCGCAAACCCCGCAGGGTTCCATATCCGCAGAAGGATTAAGACAGTTTATGGTTTTGGCAAAAATTCTGGCCGTGCTTGTCTTGCCGACCCCGCGAGGCCCGCAAAATAAATACGCATGAGCCAGTTGCCCCCTTTTTATGGAATTCTTGAGAGTTCTGGCTATGCTTTCCTGCCCTACAAGCGATTCAAAATTCTGCGGCCTATATTTTCTTGCAGATACTATAAACTTTTCCATATACCACAAAAGTAAGAATATTTTCTAATTTTGCATTACCAATAAAACAGGATGATGAAGTATTTCAAACGTGTTTTTTCAATAATAATTCTGCTCGCTTTTTCTTTGCGGGCGGAAGCCCAGATAAATCTGGGGAAAAGCGCCAGAGCCGTGTCCGGCATATCTGATAGGACGCTTATGGTTGTGGACGATAATGATCCCCTCGTGACCTCGGCATTAAGAAACGCAATAAAAAGGAAATGGAACGTATCGCCTTTTAAATTTTGCACCAAGAGCGAATTCCAAAGAGAAAAAGGCGATACCTCGCTGTTCTTTCTGACGGTAATAAAAGAGAAATTCAGGAATGAAGAGGCCGGAATGGAATACCTTTCACTTTTAAAGGGTGGTCCCGAAGATGTAAAAGACGTAAACGGCATGTACGAGGTTTGTTCGCTTCCGCTTAAGGCAGGCGAAGAAGAAGAAGACTACATTCTGCCATTCATTGAGGCCTACGTAAAAACCATGCAAAAATACGTAAGGAAAATACAAACGGATAAAATAGCGGCGAAACTCGGCATAATGTGGTATTCCAACAAACTGACCGACCTTGCCGGAAAAAGGATACTTATAAACAAGACTGATCTTTCTTCCGGGCTTAGCGAAGAATATGTAAACGAAAGGCTGAACGGGCACGGCAAGGTTGTGGATGAAAGTATTATATACGACTGCCTCGACAATTCCACTCCGGGAACTCTCGTAAGCATATGCATTTATCCGCATAAAGATCCCGAGGGATCATTTTGCTACAAAATGCTTCTTTGCACCGGCAACTCCACTCTCTATTACTACCGCAGGCAAAAAATAAAATCGTCGCGTCCGGGAGGATTCCTCAAGTCCGACATAGATAAAATCTCTCTGGCTAACAAGTTCTGAAAACATTTAAAATGAAACTAGCATTTAAGAAGATATCTTCTCCAGTCGCTTATTGCGCCTTAAGCACCGCAGCAGGCACGAGGCACGAAGGAAACGAATACAACGGTCTGGCACATCTGATCGAACATATGTTGTTCAAGGGCACGGAAAAAAGAAGTTCGGCAAGCATAAACAATATTCTCGAAAAAGAAGGGGGCGAGCTAAACGCCTACACGACAAAGGAAGAAATAGTAATAATGGCTACGGTACTGCTCGAGGATCTTCCCAAGGCTATTGATCTAATAACCGAACTGGCCTTCAAGTCTACATTCCCCGAGGACGAACTTGAAAAGGAAAAGGACGTCGTATATGATGAAATAATCACCTACAAGGATTCCCCGTCGGAATCGATATACGAAAACTTTGAAGAACTTCTTTTCGAAGGTTCTCCGCTTCAGGCCACAATTCTCGGTGAAAAAAAATCTCTTAAAAAGATTACTTCCGACATTTTACGAAATTACCGCAAAAAAGAATTTATTCCGGAGAACATGAGTATATCCGTAGTAGCGGACAAAGAGCCAAAAGAAGTTAAGAAGATAGTAAGAAAAAGCCTCGGCAAATACTACGGGACGGTTGATATAGCCGACTGTCCCAAAGAATCCGGGGAATCCGATTCATATGAAAGCCTCAACGACAATATAAAGGCACTCGGAGCCGGACATATTTTTCACAAGGTAATACTTAAAAAAAATCACCAGGCAAATTGCATAGTAGGCTGCCCGGCATATTCTTTTTACGGCGGTAAAAAACGTATTGCACTGGCACTCATCGCAAATATACTCGGAGGACCTGCTTCCAATGCATGGCTCAATACCAATCTGCGTGAAAAGAACGCCTTGGTATACAATGTAGAAGCTAATTATTCCTCTTATTCGGACACGGGGGTCTTTTCAATTTACTTCGGTTGTGAAAAACAGCTTTTGGAAAAATGCATGGCTCTCGTAAAAAAACAGATAGACAAAATCGTCAACAGAGAACTTTCCGAAACGGAATTAAAAAGAGCTAAAAAACAATTTCTGGGACAACTTTTCATAGCAAACGACAATCCAGAAGCCATGTCGCTTTCCATGGCAAAATCCATGCAGGTTTACGGCAGGGTATTCTCCTTCGAGAGCACGGAAAAACTTATCAACTCGCTTACACCGGAATACATCAGGGAAGTTGCCGCAGAAGCAATAAAATGGGACAGGATGTCTGTGCTCATATATGAATAAAAGGGAGCCTTACTTGTCTGAATCCGCTATGCGGATGTTGTTTGACTTACCGGCCAGACTGTCGAGCTGCCTGCTGTATATTCGGTACATATGATCGAAATCATCTTTAAGAGTATCGCACAAAGGTCTTGAAGGAGGACTCTTCATATTAAGGGGATCCACAGGGGTTCCGTTTTTCCATACCCTAAAATCCAGATGTGGACCGGTAGCGGATCCGGTCATGCCGACATATCCGATTATATCTCCCTGCTTAACATGCATTCCCCTCCGCATTCCGCGTGCATATCTGCTCAGGTGCATATAGCCTGAAGAATAGATGGAATTGTGTCTTATCTTTATATAATTTCCGCCGCCGCCCCCCCAGCCCTTGAATACAACCGTCCCGTCGCCTATCGACCTTACGGGAGTTCCTTTGGGTGCAGCGTAATCTACCCCGGTATGAGCTCTGTAGACTTTGTATATCGGATGCAGCCTGTGATACGAAAAACGCGAACTTATTCTTGAGAAATGCAGGGGTGCCTTAAGAAAAGCTTTTCTGAGGCTCTTGCCGTTTTCGTCCCAGAATTTATTGCCCGAGTCTTTTTCTATATATCGAACAGCCCTGTAAAGCGAATCGTCGTGCGTAAATTCAATATAATATATATTACCGTACCCCGACGGCATATCCCTGTAAGATAGTTTATCATAAAGGATTTTCATATTATCCCCCGGCTGAAGTCTGAAGAAATCCACGGTCCAGGAAAATATGTCAGAGACCTCCATGGCAAGGGACGGAGAAACCCCGGCATCCGAAGCATCCTGCCACAACGAAGATCGTATTGTAAAAGAGGCAGACGAGAGGGTCGAATCCAGACGGCGACGCAAATTTTTAACATAAACGGAGTCGGATAAAGAAAAGAGCACGAATGAACTATTATCCTTTTCGTATGCAAGATATGAAGGTATCGAATCGCAAACATAAGAACAGGTACTGTCGCCGGAATGCAAAACAGTATCCGAAAAGTGTTTCCGGTAAAGCAAATCGTACGAATTGCCCCTTATTATTTTTCTTACATCAAAAACGGTATCCGATGCACTTTCAATAGCAGATAATTTATTTTGTGAAAGCCCCAGATTCAGAATGATCTTTCCGAACGAATCTCCGCCTGATACAGATTTATGCCTTATATAATAATCCTGTTCCGGAAGACCATAAATTTCTTTTACGTCTTTCTCTTCCCCGCCATTGTTGATAACCGCATTACCTGTTGTACGTCCGCAACTTACGGCGACAAAAAGCATTAATAAAAATGTTAATTCCTTCATCGTCTTCATTTGTTTCCTTCAAATTTATCAAATTTTTTCTTTTTGTTGATAAAAAAGTGGAAGCATATGGAAAAATTTGGAAAATAATGTAAATTAATTTTTTAATTTTGCATATAACATTTATACGTTCCAAAAGGTTTTGAAATGGCTAAATTCATCGGAGAATACAGTGGAAAAATTGATGATAAGGGACGGATCATCCTTCCGGCAGCTTTCAAGTCTCTTTTTAAGGAGGACGAGGAAATATCGTTCGTTGTAAAAAAAGATCTGTACGAGAATTGCCTGGAAATGTACACTTATTCCGAATGGGAAAAAGAATCGGAAATTCTTAAATCGAGATTAAACTTCTTCAACAGGGAACACGCTGAATTCTGGAGAGAATATATGAGGGGAAGAGCTGTTGTAAGGGCCGCAGGAAAATTAGGAAGGATAACCATACCCAGACAAATCCTTACGTCCATAGGTGCAGATAAAGAAGTTGTATTTTCCGGAAACGATTATAAAATTGAAATTTGGGCGAAAGAAAGATATCAGGAAACTAAATTAGCTGACGAAAACTTTATCGAACTTGCTAAGAAAATCCTGGGATAGCCCTGTGGTTTGAACAGAATTTTGATTATGCTTCCATATCACATACCTGTATTGCTTAACAAAAGCGTTTCAGCCCTCAACATAAAGGTGGGGGGCACATACGTGGATGCTACCTTCGGAGGAGGCGGCCACAGCCGGGAAATATTAAAAAGACTGGGACCAGACGGCAGACTCATAGCTTTCGACAAGGACAGCCAGGCTATAGCAAATGCCCCCGACGACAAAAGGCTGACTCTTATCCATAACGATTTCAGGTTCATAAGAAATTTTACAAGATATCTCGGATATGAATACGTAGATGGAATAATTGCAGATCTCGGAGTTTCTTCCCATCAATTCGACTGCGGAGAAAGGGGATTTTCTTTTAGATTCGACGCGCCCCTGGATATGAGAATGAACACCGGATCAGCAGAGAACGCCGCAGACATAGTAAACGGGGCATCAGAAGAAGAACTTTCTTCCATATTTTACAAATACGGAGAACTCGACGGTTCAAAAAAAATAGCATCTCTACTATGCAGGGCCCGGAATAACGGGATCATAAAAACCACGGAAGATTTGTGCAGCATTCTGAGTCCGTTGTACAATAATTTCACCGAAAGGAAATTCCTTGCAAAAGTATTCCAGGCCTTGCGTATAAAGGTGAACGGAGAAATGAAGTCGCTAGAGGATTTTCTTGCCGGAGCCATAAAAGTTCTTTGCAGCGGAGGAAGACTGTCGGTAATAACCTATCATTCCCTTGAAGACCGTATGGTGAAAAATTTCATAAGGGCAGGCAATGCAGACGGCAAAAGCACGAAAGATTTTTACGGTAATCAGTCAGCTCCCCTGGAAGCCGTAAACAGGAAGCCTATAGTCCCTTCCGAGGAAGAGATATCGCAAAACACCCGAAGCCGCAGCGCCAAACTGCGAATTGCGCAAAAAAAATGACTGTTATGAAGACGGAAGATGATAAAAGAATAAAAAAGGATGATGCCAATTTCATTGTCAGCTTCTTCGGGGGAAAATTTCTCAATATAAAAATCCTCCCGTTCATAATATATTGCTTTGCCCTTGCCATAATCTACATTACACTGAATCTCAAGGCGACTGCCGCACAGCTTCAGATGTCAAAAAACGAAAGGACTCTCGTCAATCTCAAGGCTGATTACACCAGCAAAGCCGCACAGCTGGAAGCCAGAAGTAAAAGAGGTGAAGTAGAAGCTAGACTAAAAGCCCTCGGTTCATCCGTAAAGGCGCCGAAGGAACCGGCGAGGGAGGTAGCCAAATGATAGATCTTAAAAAAATATTTTCCAGAATAACAACAATATACATTCTTATAATTCTGGTTGTCGTTTTGATAATAGGCTGGGTAGCCTACCTGCAGTTCTTTACCGGCGAAAAAGATAAGGAGAAGGATATAAGAATAGCATATTGCGAACAAAAGATAGAACCGCACAGAGGGGATGTCCTATCCCACAAAGGAAAAGTTCTTGCAACATCAATCCCATATTATAAGCTTTACATGGACTGCACGGTTGCAGATAAGGATACTTTCAGAAAACATATAGATGCGCTGAGCAGGAAACTGTCGGGTTTTTTCAAGGACAAACCGGCACGATGGTATAAGAAATATATCACTACGGCCAGAAAAGAAGGGAAAAGATATAAACCAATAGGCAATCGGGTAGTGGATTATTCGGAACTTATGGAAATAAAGAAATTTCCCATACTTAAGCTCAGTACATACAAGGGCGGACTGATAATCGAAAGCACATCAAAGAGGGATAATCCATACGGAAGTCTGGCATACAGGACCATAGGCTTTATAAACACTCTTGGTACCGGCGTAGGAATAGAAGGATCCTGCGATTATTACCTGCGCGGCAAGCCGGGAAGCAGGATAGTACAAAAAATTCTCGGAGGCACCATTCCTATAAACAATGGAGAAAAGGTAAAGCCGGAAGACGGCTATGACATAAGGACCACAATAGACATAGGCATTCAGGAAGCTGCGGAAAAAGCTCTAAAGGAACAGCTCGTACTGTCCGATCAGATAGAAGGAGCAACGGCAATAGTCATGGATGTTAAGACCGGAGCAGTAAGAGCGATCGCCAATATGAAAAAAACAAGGAGCGGTAATTATGACGAAAGCTACAATTATGCCATAGGACAGGCCGGAGAACCTGGCTCAGTATTCAAGCTTGCTACTCTTACATGCCTTCTGGAGGACGGGTACGTAACTCTGGATACTCCTATAGACGGCGGAAAGGGCGTATTCGAATACGGGAGGCACAAGTTTACCGATCACGGAGGAGGATACGGGATGATGGACGTAAAAACGGCTCTTGCCAAATCTTCCAACGTGGCATATGCCAAACTTGCCGTTACATATTATGCAAGCGATCCCCAAAAATACTGCGACAGGATACAAAGCATGAAAATAGGCGAGAAGATGCATCTCGATATAAAGGGAGAAGCTACTTCCACCATATATAATCCCGGAGATCCCATGTGGTCCATGTCAACCCTGCCTTCGATGGCCATTGGTTATTCCGTACTGCTGACCCCCATGCAGATACTTACATTTTACAACGCAATAGCCAACGGAGGAATAATGATGAGACCGTATTTCATAGAATCCTACGAAAAGAACGGTAAAGTCGTAAAAGAATTTCCGCCGCAGGAAGTCAGCGGTTCCATATGCTCCCGAAAAACGGCCGAAACAGATATAAAGGCCCTGCGCGGAGTAGTAGAACACGGAACCGGAAGAGCCCTTGACGACGAAAGATACCATATTGCAGGCAAAACAGGAACGGCAAGAGTTGCATTCGGTGGGAAAATCGGATATGAACTCAACGGAAGAAGAAAATACCAAGCTACTTTCTGCGGACTTTATCCAAGCGAACACCCGAGATTTTCTTCAATAGTGGTTTTTTATTCCGCACCTCTGCTCGGCAATTTCTACGGCGCACAATGGGCGGCTCCCGTTTTTAAGAAAATAGCCGATTTCATATATTCGACCCATCCGGAATGGGAAAAGCCACTGGACGGAAAAGGTAAATCACCAGAGGACCTGCCTTCGGTTTCAGGAGGCATAGCCGGGAAAAACAGGGAGGCAATGTCGGGAGTTCCCGCCGGGAAACTAACGGGACTAATAAAAGGGATACCGGACAATTCATGGGTAAAATTTGTAAATGACAGTTCGAACATAAAAATAAAGAAATACGATATTAAGGCGGATTCGCTTACCGATGTTACCGGTATGGGGATAAAAGATGCAATATTCCTCCTGGAGAACCAGGGCTGCAAAGTCAGGTTCAGCGGATACGGGAGGGTCACTGCACAAAATCCGGCTCCCGGTACGGAAGTAAGGAAAAATATGATGGTAAATCTAACATTATCGAACGATGAAGATTGAAGAATTATTAAAAGACGTCGAAATTCTCGATATAAGAGGTATCGACGGATCAACTGAAATAAAAGAAGTATTTACCGATTCGCGCTCTTGCACAGCAGGCTGCATGTTCATTGCTGTAAAAGGTGCTGAAAGCGACGGAAGTGAATACATAATTCCGGCCATTGAAAACGGGGCCAAATATATAGCCCTCTCGGAAGAAAGCTATGCAAGATGGGAATCTAAACTAAAGGGAACACCGGCAGTAATAGTAAAAAACGACAGGAAGGCTGAAGCGCAAATTGCTTCCAACTATTACGAAAGGCCTTCGTTAAAACTAAAGTTGATAGGAGTCACCGGGACCAACGGAAAAACATCCATAGCTACCTTGCTTTACGATATTTTCACCCGCCTGGGACACAAATGCGGACTTATATCAACAATAGCAAACTACGTAAACGGCAGGAAATATTCCACAATAAATACCACACCCGGGCCGATGGAGCTGAACAGGCTCATGTCAGAAATGACGGATGACGGATGCGAATATTGCTTTATGGAAGTCAGCTCGCATTCCATAGATCAGGAAAGGGTATCGGCTCTTAGATTTGCAGGAGGCATATTTACAAACATCACCCACGATCACCTCGATTACCACAAGACATTTGCAAATTACCTTAACTGCAAGAAGAAATTTTTTGATTCACTGCCGGAAACCGCCTTCGCACTTACTAATCTCGACGACAGGAACGGCAAGGTTATGGTGCAAAATACGGCTGCACAAATCCATACATATTCATGCAGCCGCATGGCGGATTTTATGACAAGAATCCTCGAGCAGGATATTAACGGCATGCTTTTGAGAATAAACGGAGTTGAAATATGGTGCAGGTTCATAGGAAAATACAATGCGGAAAATCTTACGGCAATTTACGGGGCGGCCACCCTGCTCGGAGCTCCCGCTGAACAGCTTAACGTAATAATGAGCGAATTGCATTCTGTAAGCGGACGCATGGAATATTTCAGGGGGAATGACGGAACCATTGCAGTCGTGGATTATGCACATACTCCCGATGCTCTGGAAAATGTTCTCAAAACTCTCAGGGAGGTAGAAACGGGAGGAGACCTGATATGCGTTTTCGGATGCGGAGGAAACAGAGACAAGACCAAACGTCCGGAAATGGGAGCAATAGCCGGCAAGTATGCATCCCGCATAATCGTTACATCCGATAATCCGCGATATGAAAATCCGGAAGAAATAATAAATGACATAAAAGGCGGAATAGATAAAGAAATAATGCCTCGGACACTTTTCATAACAAACAGGAAAGAAGCAATAAGAACAGCTGTAATGACGGCCCGCCCGGGTTCCATAATTCTGGTGGCGGGCAAGGGACACGAAGATTACCAGATAATAAACGGGGTAAAACACCATATGGACGACAGGGAAATTGTCCGGAATGCATTTGCCGGAATGGAATAAATTAAAAGGATATGATTTACAGACTTATAAGAATGCTCCAGGCCGAAGGGATAAATTTCCCCGGAATGCGGCTTATGGATTATATCTCGTTCAGAACCATTATCTCTATAATCTTTGCAATGGTTTTTGGATTATATATCGCTCCCAGGATAATACACAGGCTGCAAAGGAAGCAGATAGGAGAAGAAATAAGAAACCTGGGACTTGAGGGGCAGCTAAAAAAAGAAGGTACACCTACGATGGGCGGCATAATAATACTGCTGTCCATAACAGTAACCGCGCTTCTCTTTTCCGATCTGAAAAACGTTTATGTAATATTGCTTCTTATTACCACAATTTGCCTTGGCTCCATAGGGTTCCTCGACGATTATCTGAAAATTGTAAAAAAGGACAAGGTGGGTCTGAAGGGAAAGTACAAGATTTACGGACAAATAGCCGTGGGTCTCATCGTCGGCCTTACTCTATGTTTAAGCGGAGATGTAACTGTAAAACAAAAAGAATATACGAAAACCTTTTCCGAAGCAACAGGGACACAATCTAAAAATGAGGGAGACACGTATGTAAACGTAAAAAGCACAGTTACAACGATTCCGTTCATAAAAAACAATCATTTCGACTACGCATGGCTCTCTCCTTTCAAAGGAAAGGCCAGGCAGTACGGCGGCTGGGTTATTTATATTCTGGTAATAATATTCATAATCACGGCCGTATCAAACGGCACCAATCTGACTGACGGAATGGACGGACTTTCGGCCGGCGTCTCCGCAATAGTGGGGACTGCCATCGGGGTGCTGGCATATCTTTCCGGAAATGCAATATATTCTTCATACCTGAATATCTGTTTTATCCCCAACAGCGGAGAGGTCGTCATTTTCCTGGCGGCTCTGGTAGGAGCTCTCATAAGTTTTCTATGGTACAACACCTATCCGGCACAGGTCTTTATGGGGGATACCGGCAGTCTTGCGATAGGAGGCATACTTGCGGTTGCGGCAATAGTCGTAAGGACGGAACTCCTTCTGCCTGTATTATGCGGAATATTTTTTATGGAAAGCCTTTCGGTTATAATTCAAAGGCTATATTTCAAATATACGAAAAGAAAATACGGAAAGGGCGTACGCATTTTCAAAATGAGTCCGTTGCATCACCATTTTCAGATAGGAGAATCGGAAGCTATTATAAAAAAACCGAGAAATCCGATACCGGAAGCAAAAATAGTAGTGCGCTTCTGGATAACGGCGATAATATTGTGCGTCATAGCTATAATTACGTTAAAAATAAGATAAAATGAAAAGGATAGTAGTACTCGGCGGAGGTGAAAGCGGAGCAGGCGCCGCAGTACTTGCAAAAACAAAAGGCTTCGATGTTTTCCTGAGCGACTGCGGAATAATACCGCAAAAATCAGTGGAAAAGCTTCGGAAATACAAAATATCATACGAAGAAAAGCATCATAGCGAAGATCTGATACTCAATGCTGACGAAGTTATAAAAAGTCCCGGCATAAGGGAAGATGCGCCTGTTGTAAAAGCTCTTAAGGCCAAAGGGATTCATATAATTTCGGAAATAGAATTCGCGGGCAGATACGACACCGCAAAAAAAATATGCATAACCGGCAGCAACGGAAAAACAACTACTACTTCCCTTATATATTACATGCTGAAAAAAGAAGGGTTGAACGTGGGGCTTGCCGGGAACATAGGAAAAAGCTATGCCTATCAGGTAGCTACCGAACATTTCGACTATTATGTTATAGAACTGAGCAGTTTCGAACTCGACGGCATATATGACTTCAGAGCTGACATAGCCGTAATTATGAACATAACACCCGACCACCTCGACAGATATGAATTCAAAATGGAGAATTATGTAAATTCCAAATTCCGAATAACCAGGAATTTACAAAGCGACGATTATTTCGTTTTCTGCTCAGACGACCCGGTAACTTCCGAAAAACTCAGAAAAATAGTATTAAAAGCCAAGATGCTTCCTTTCACCCAAAAGGAAACTGTGGAAAGAGGCGCTTGCATAAAGGACAATAATATGTATGTCAACGTTGACGGAAATGAATTTTCCATGTACCTGAAAGACCTTGCTCTTGAAGGGAAACATAACCTTTACAACTCCATGGCGGCTGCCATAGCTGCAAAGGCCGTAAACATCACCAATGAAAACATCAGAAAAAGTCTGATGACTTTCGAAGGCGTAGAACACAGGATGGAAAAAATCCTGAAAATAAAAGACGTATTGTACATAAACGATTCCAAAGCCACCAACGTAAATTCATCGTGGTACGCGCTCGACAGTATGAAAACACAGGTAATATGGATTGCCGGGGGAAAAGACAAGGGCAACGACTACGAACCTCTCTACGAACTGGTAAGGCAGAAAGTGAAAGTACTCATATGTCTGGGTCTGCACAACGAAAAGCTGCATGAATGTTTCGGCGACAAGGTTTCCGTAATAAAGGACGCTTTAACGGCAAAGCAGGCAGCCGATCTGGCTTACAGCTATGCCGTACCCGGCGATACCGTTTTGCTTTCGCCGGCCTGCGCAAGCTTCGACCTTTTTAAGAACTATGAAGACAGGGGCGAACAATTCAAAGATGCCGTAAGGAAATTATAAACTTTTTATAATGAAATTCGATTTAGGCAACAATGCTATAGAAAAGCTACACGGAGACAGAACAATCTGGATGATATCCATAATACTTATGGCCGCATCCATAGTATTGATATATTCGTCGAGCAGTGCGCTGGCATACAAATCGTCGACGTCGAATTTCGCCTACATGATAAAACAATGCGAATTCGTTGCCATTGCTTTACTCGGCATGTACATATTCTACAAGATCCCTCTTGCATGGTTCCGTTCGCTGGCATATCTCGCCTTTTACGGCAGTCTTGCGCTTCTGGTCGTCACATATATTTTCGGAAAAGAAATAAACGGAGCCAAGCGCTGGCTTAGCATTGGACCGTTTGACGTACAAACAACGGAAATAGTAAAGGTTACAGTAGTCCTTTTCCTTGCCAAGACATTTGAAAAAAACAACTTCACAAAATTCAGGGATTTTCTTATAAAAGCAGGAATTCCGGTATGCGCAGCCGTAGTTTTGCTGGCTTACGGAAGCGTTTCCTGCGCGCTGTTCGTAATGCTGATATCCTTCATAATTTGTTTTCTGGCCCAGGTAAAATGGTCATACCTTTTCAAACTGGCGGGACTTGGAGCCGGTCTTCTTGCCATATTGCTGGTGCTTAACCTGAGTTTCGGCGTTTTCAGCAGATTCGACACTGCAATAAGCCGAATAGAAAAATTTACGTCATCCGAACAAATCGAAAATAAGGATCTCACGACGGCGGAAAAACAGAGGATAGCGGACCGTACTCTGCAGGCAGACATGGCCCGGATAACAATAAGCTCCGTAGGATTGTGGGGCAAGGGACCGGGGCGCAGCACGCAACGCTACATATTGCCCCACCCCTCCTCCGATTTTATTTTCGCTATCATAGTAGAAGAATACGGACTTCTAATAGCAGGCATAATAATAATGCTGTACGTTTGGTTTTTTAACAGATGCATAGTAATACTGCAGCGATGTACGACACCATTCGCCTCTCTGGTCAGCGGAGGCATAGGTATAATGATAGTAACGCAGGCGCTGCTGCATATCCTTGTAAACGTAGGGCTTTTGCCTGTTACGGGACATACGCTGCCTCTGATCAGCATGGGAGGCTCTTCGCTAATAATATTCAGCTGCGCCATAGGAATGGTGCAATCAATAAGCCGTACCATAGAAAACGTAGAATCCATTCCAGCGCAGGTCCCTTCCGATTCTGCTGAAAACGATAACAGGACTGAAAAATCCCCAAAAAATAAAGACGGAAAAGAAGGCCGGTACGAAATAAAAGACAAAAATGATGAATTCAAATAAAGTCAAGCCATGCGCAAAATAAAAGTCATAATAAGCGGAGGAGGAACCGGAGGTCACATATTTCCTGCATTATCCATAGCAAATGCAATAAAAAGAGAAAGGCCTGATACGGAATTTCTTTTCGTCGGAGCCTCCGGAAGAATGGAAATGGAACGCGTCCCCGAAGCCGGATACGAAATACGCGGGATTCCTGCAAAAGGACTCAAAAGGCCGTTATATTCGCTTTCTAATATATCGGTGGCTCTCGATTACATAAAATGCAAGTCCATGGCGCGAAAAATACTGCGGGAATTCAAACCAGATGTAGCCGTAGGCGTAGGCGGGTACGCCAGCGCAGCCATAGTAAACCGGGCCGCGGCCATGAAGATTCCGGTCCTACTGCAGGAACAAAATTCTTATGCCGGACTGGTCAACCGTAAAAACGGTAAACATGCGGATATCATATGCGTTGCATACGAGGGCATGGAAAGATTCTTTCCAAAAGACAAGATACTTATGACCGGAAATCCAATAAGAAGGGAAATAAAGCAATGCACTTCACAAATGAAAAAGGAAGGTTTGGATTTCTACAAACTTGACGGAAACAGGCCGGTCATCCTGTTCGTTGGCGGCAGTCTGGGGTGCAGGACGCTCAACGACTGCATGATGAACGAAATAAATAAAAAAGGTCTGTTCGGAAACGGAAACGGATCCGAAGGGATATGTCAAGCTCTTTGGCAATGCGGCAAATTTTATAAAAAAGAAGTCGACAGCTTCATGAGCGATAAAGACATGCCCGACGTCCGTTATTCTGATTTCATAAAAAGAATGGATCTTGCATATGCTGCTGCAGATATAGTAGTATGCCGCGCTGGGGCCGGAACCATTTCGGAATTATGTGTTGCCGGCAAATGTACGGTATTTGTACCGTCTCCAGTAGTTGCAGAAGACCATCAGACACATAACGCAATGGCTCTCACGGGGAAAAATGCCGCAATGATGATAAAGGACTCCGAAGCCGTGGAAAAGCTTATGCCGATATTAAGGGATCTTATATCAAAACCTGAAGAAATAGCTAAATTTGAGCGCAATATATTAGAACTGGCAAAAAAGGATGCAGCAGAGCGCATAGCTTCAGAATGCATCCGGCTTGCGGAAAAAAAATAGAAGGAACGATATGTCTTTGGAAAACGTATATTTCATAGGAATAGGCGGCATAGGAATGAGCGCCATAGCAAGATATTACAAACACAGGGGAAAAAACGTAAGCGGCTACGACAAGACCGAATCGCATCTAACGGATAAACTTGAAAGCGAAGGCATAAAAGTACACTATGAAGATGATCCCGACCTTCTTCCCAAAAACAAGGAAAATACGCTCGTAATCTACACACCAGCGGTGCCTTCCGACATGAAAGAGATGCAATACGCAGCGGACCGCGGATACAGGGTCGTAAAAAGATCCCGGGCGCTGGGCGAAATCACACGCGGGGAGACATGCCTCGCCGTAGCCGGGACGCATGGAAAAACGACCACCAGTACCATGATAGCACATATTTTCACTTCGTCAGGGACAGGATGTTCCGGATTTCTCGGCGGCATATCAAAAAATTACCATACGAACCTGCTGCTCGGACATAACGATGTAATAATAGCCGAAGCGGACGAATTCGATCGCTCTTTTCTTCAGCTTTTCCCGCATATTGCCGTAATAACATCGGCAGATGCAGATCATCTGGATATATACGGTAATATCGGCGCCCTGAGAGAAGCCTTCGGACAATTTGCCTCTCAAATTGATTCCGGAGGATTTCTCGTTAAGAAGAAGAATGCCATGATTACCGGGACGGAAAAAATAAAGGCAAGAATATTCGAATATTCCTATGACGAAAAATGCGACTTTTATGCGTCCGGAATAAAGGCTCTGCCGGGAGGATATTTTAAATTCGATATAAATTATCCGGCTTTCGGAGAGAAAAAAGCCGGTTCTATAAAAGATTGCACCACAGGAATCCCCGGCATGATTAATGTGGAAAATTCCATAGCCGCAGCTGCCGTGGCCATTCTTTACGGTATAGACGCCAAGGAAATAAAAAAAGCACTGGCTACTTTCTCCGGAGTGGAAAGAAGGCTCGACGTGAAGATCAGCAGACCGGGTTTTACGTACATAGATGACTATGCTCATCATCCTAAGGAAATAAGTGCCGCAATAAGATCCCTGCGGGAAATGTTCCCGGGCAGAAAAATCAGCGGAATATTCCAGCCGCATCTTTACTCGCGCACGCGTGATTTCGCAAATGATTTCGCCGACAGCCTTGGTGCGCTGGACGAACTAATCCTGCTTGACATATACCCCGCAAGGGAGAAGCCGATCCCCGGCATAACATCAAAAATAATATTCGATAAAGTTAAGATAACGGAAAAGACACTGCTAAACAAGGAAAATCTTATGGATTTTCTTAAAACGAAAAAATTCGATATATTGATAACTTTCGGAGCAGGTAACATAAGCGATTTTATAGACCCTATTACCAAAATGTTCGAAAAGGCATAAATGCTAAGAAGAATAATAACATATATATCCGTAGGATTGCTGACTGCTGCAGCCGGCTGTTATTTTTATTTTGCATCAAAAATAGAAAAAGACAATATAGGAAAACTCGTCTGCAGGAAAATAACGGTAAAAATACTCGACAGCACTGAAAACAGATTCGTCAATGCCCGCGACGTAAAAGAACTGCTATACGAATTTGTGGGAAAATGCAAAGGGATGCCACAGAACGGAATAAATTTATTTTACATAGAAAAGCTGCTTGATAAAAGGAGCGCCATAAAGAATGCCCAGGCCAGCCTTACAAGAGAAGGCACTCTTAGGATAGAAATAATGCAAAGAAGACCTGTCCTGCGCATAGAAACCGGCAACGGCGGTTTTTACGTAGATGAAACGGGATTCGTATTTCCCCTGATGGATAATTATTCTTCATATGTACCTGTAGTATCCGGTAAAATTCCGTTTGCCATAGACGACCGGCATCTCGGACGCTCCGGAGACAAAGAAGAAAAATGGCTGAAGGGCATATTGGATTTAGGAGAAAAAATACGCGGAGACAGTTTTCTGGATGCACAAATAGAACAGATTTATATTGATTGCAACGGTGACATAAAATTATATCCAAGAGTCGGAAGGCAAACCATAGTAATAGGAGGCATAAGCGATATGAATGACAAATTCGACAGGCTCAAGGCCTTTTACCGTAATATAATACCATATGCCGGCTGGGAAAAATATTCCAGCGTAAATCTTAAATACAAGGGGCAGATAGTTTGTAAAAAGAAGAAACAAGAATAGAATATCGAGTTACACATAATATGAGAAACCTGATAGCAGCAATAGACATAGGAACATCAAAATCGGTATGTCTGGTAGGGGAAAAAATAAACGGTTCCCTTAATATAGTATCGTTTTTCCAAACCGGATCAACGGGAGTAAGCCACGGAGAAGTAAGAAACATAATGAAGGTCGAAGAAACGATAAAGCCTATTATCAAGCAGGCCGAAGAAAAACTCGGCATGAAGATAAACGAAGTTTTCATAAACGCCTCCGGAATGAGCATAAAATGCGAAAACAAAACGGCGACGGCGGTAAGGCTGAAACCAGAAGAGCTCATTTCCCAACAGGAAATCGACAATCTCGACAACGAACAGTACGAAAGTTACATAGAAAACGGAGTCGTAATAAACGTAATACCCCAGTCCTACAATATAGACAACATAATGGGCGAAATAGACCCCGTGGGAATGCTCGGAAAGCAAATTACGGCCAACTACAAAATACTGACCGCAGGCAAGGCTCCCATAACCCTGGGGAAACAAATAATTAAAAGGCTCGGACTCTCCTGCCGCGGCATATTCACGAGCGCACTTGCGTCTATGAATGCAATATTGACGGAAGAAGAGAAAGAACTAGGGGCTGTTCTCGTAGATATGGGAGCCGGGACCACCGACATTGCCATAATAAAAAGAAATATAGTAAGATACGTATCGGTCATACCTTTCGGCGGCAATGCAGTAACTTCCGATATCAGTGCATGTTGCAACCTGTCCAACAGAAATGCCGAATTACTGAAGAAACAATTCGGAAGCTGCAATTCGGCAAGCATGGAAGATAACGACACCATACGCATACCTGGAACGAACGGAAGGGAAGAAAAAAATATTTCATCTAAATTTCTGGCTGAGATAATAGAAGCGAGGATATACGAAATCTTCGAAGCCGTAGACTATGAAATAAAATCCACAGGACTGGGACAAAAGCTTAAGGGCGGGATGATACTTACCGGAGGATGCTCATATCTGTCAGGAATAAATTATTGTGCAAGTTCCAAAACCGGTATGGAATGCAGGATTGCCTATCCTGTTTTTCCGCTTACGCAAACATCGTCGGAAGAAATAGGAAGTCCGGCAATGTCCACTGCTGCAGGACTGGTAAAAATGGGTTTCGCAAAAATGGAAAAGGAAGGGACAGTCTACCCTACTGCAACTTTCCTTCAAAAGGACAATGAAGAAGTACCCGAAGACCTTTTCAGTTCGAACGAAAATCCGGAAAAGGAAAAATCCTCCGGAGAAGGAAAAGCCAAAAGGAAAAAAGGATCGTTTTTCGCAAATCTCAAGAAAAATCTCTTCGGAAACGATATTAACAACAACAAAGCGTAAAAGACCATGGATATCGATGATTTAAATATATTGCCGACACCGGCAGACTGGAACACCACTGCCTCCATGATAAAAGTCATAGGTGTAGGGGGGGGCGGATGCAATGCCGTAGACGAAATGTTCAGGAGAGGTATAAAGAATGTGGATTTCATAGTATGCAATACCGACAGGCAGTCTCTCGAACAATGCGCCGTTCCCAAAAAACTCAAGCTGGGAAATCTTGGAGCAGGCTGCAACCCGGAAAAGGGCAAACAGGCTGCGCTAAACGCATCCAAGTCTATAGAATCTGTTCTCAAGGATAATTGCAAGATGGTTTTCATAACCGCAGGAATGGGCGGCGGTACCGGAACCGGAGCCAGCCCGATAATAGCCAAAATAGCCAGGGAATTAGGACTGCTTACCGTTGCGGTAGTAACCCTCCCCTTCAAGATTGAAGGTATAGAATTCATGAGAAGGGCAGTAAAGGGCATAAAGGAACTGAAGCGCTACGTAGACAGTCTGGTAATAATAGACAATCAGAAACTGTATAAGGTCTTCGGGAAAAAATCCATTTCCGAAGGATTCAAGGATGCGAACAGCGTCCTGTGTACTGCCGTGCAGAGCATAACCGACATAATAACATCCAGCGGCAAGGTTAACGTGGATTTCGCAGACGTAACCATGGTAATGAAAGATGCGGGCATGGCAATAATGGGAACCGGAGAGGCAAAAGGCAGCGAAAGAGCAAGAATAGCCGTTGAAGAAGCCTTCAAATCCCCTCTGCTCAACGAAATAAACCTTAGTTATTCAAAAGGGCTGCTCGTAAATATAACCACCGACCATAAAAACGAACTCGCCCTTTCGGAAGACGAACAGATCCTTGAATTCGCAAACAACTTCACAAACCATCCGCCTAAATTCAAGCGCGGAATAGTATACAAGGAAGACCTCGACGGCAAAATAAAAGTAACCATAGTAGCCACGGGCTTCCCGCTGGACTCACTTCCCCAAATTGATCTCGAAGACAACGGGCAAAAGACCCTTCATGATCCAGAACCGGGAGCGCAGCCCGTAAAGACACTTCAGACAGACAACGACGGCAGCGAAATTACGATAGACCTTACCGGCAGCGGAAACAATTTCAACAGGGGAACGATAACCGCCGGCATAAGAAATGACGAAAACGAAGACGATCAGGAAAAACAGATAGTTGTGATAGACGGAAAGGAATATGAAGATAAAGAACAAATCCCAGAAAAGCCGGTTCTCATAATATCATCGCCCGGAGAAATTCCCGATCTGGAAAACATTCCTGCTTACAAAAGAAGAAGGGCGCTGAGAAGAGCAATAGAAAAATCCAAAAATAAAGAAATAAAGATATCATGAAAAAGACAAGAGTACGTTTCGCACCCAGCCCTACGGGACCTCTACATATGGGGGGAGTCAGGACTGCTTTGTACAACTACCTTTATGCAAAGCAGCACGACGGCGATTTCATTCTGAGGATCGAAGACACCGATTCCCACAGAACGGTTCCCGGAGCGGAAAAATATATAATAGAATCGTTAAGATGGTGCGGCATAATTCCTGACGAAGGTGCAGATATAAACGGACACATAGTTGAAGAAAAATCCGAAAGCCATCCATATGCACCATACAGGCAATCTCAAAGAAAACCGATTTACAAGGCATACGCCGAACAGCTGGTAAAAAAGGGACTTGCATATTATGCCTTTGATACTCCCGAGGAGCTCAATGAAAAAAGAGCAGAAGCCGAAGCAGAAAAGAAAACCTTCATATACAATCATGAAAACAGGGGACGGCTCAGGAATTCTATTTCGCTGCCGGAAGCCGAAACCCAAAAGCTTCTTAAGGAGACCGGACACTGGACGATAAGATTCAAAATCACGCCCGGCAGGGATATCGATATGGACGACATAATAAGAGGCCATATCGTAATAAACAGCAGCACTCTGGACGACAAGGTCCTCTGGAAAGCATCCGACGGACTTCCTACATATCACCTGGCAAACATAGTGGACGATCATCTTATGCAGATAACCGAAGTAATAAGAGGAGAAGAATGGCTCCCTTCGCTGCCTCTTCACTATCTCCTTTACGAAGCCTTCGGGTGGGAAAGACCACGCTTCGCCCATCTGCCACTGCTGCTCAAACCGACCGGACAGGGCAAACTAAGCAAGCGCGACGGCGACAAACTCGGCTTCCCGGTATTCCCTCTCCAATGGACAAGTCCCGAAGGTGAAATAACTAAAGGCTACCGCGAAGAAGGATATTACCCTCAGGCATTCATAAACATGCTTGCGCTTCTAGGCTGGAATCCCGGAACCGATCAGGAGATATTCACCATGGACGAACTTATAAAATCATTTTCGCTTGAAAGGGTTACCAAGTCAGGTGCAAGGTTCAATCCCGAAAAAGCCAAATGGTTCAACCAGCAATACCTGAGAATGAGAAGCGATCACGATCTTGCCCGGGAATTCGCCAATGAAATAGATAAAAAATTCCACAACAGAGAAATATCGGTTTCCACCAACGACATGTCGTTTGCATATCTGGCATCTCTTTGCGGGTTAATAAAAGAAAGGGCACATTTCGTTTCCGATTTCTGGGAAATTTCTCATTATTTCTTCGAAGCCCCGGTAGAATTCGACGAAAAAGACGTAAAGAAATTCTGGAACCCGGGTACGGCGGAAAAGATGGAAGAAGCTTCAGAAGTCATAAACGTCATAGAATTCAAGGATATAAAGGCTCTCATCTCCGAAAATCTCAACAAGGAAGATATGGAGAAAGAACGCCGTGAGAATATAAATAAGATAGAAACAAAACTTACCGACTTCATAAATGAGAAAGGGTACAAGATGGGTGAGATAATGAACACTCTGAGACTAATATTCGCCGGGCAGGCAAAAGGACTTGGAATTGCTGAAATAATATTTTTCATAGGCAAAACCAACGCAATTACCAGAATAAAAGATGCAATAAGATATCTCGACAGATAAATCATATCTATCAAGGAGAAAATTACTCTATATAAAATAATAAAAGAGAGACCTTTTTCCATACGAAAAAGGTCTCTCTTTTATTTTATGAGAAATAGCGTAAAATGCCGGTTCTATTTTTTCATGATAGCCTGCTGCCATTTCCATGCGGACTCCAGCACAACATCAAGCGGAGTATCGGCTTTCCAGCCCAACACCCTGTTGGCTTTTGATGGATCAGCCCAAACCTGCTCGACATCGCCTTCCCTGCGCCCTACGACCTTATAATTCAAATTTACTCCGGTTGCTTTCATAAACTCGTGTACAAGTTCAAGAACCGAAACGCCCTTTCCGGTTCCCAGATTGAAATAGTCTATTCTCTCGTCCGTTACGGCCAGTCTGTCCAGAGCTTTAACGTGTGCCTTGGCCAAATCCACGACATATATATAATCTCTTATACATGAGCCGTCGGGAGTATTATAATCATTCCCGAATACACTCAGGCAATTGCGTATTCCGGCTGCCGTCTGTGTGATGAATGGAATAAGATTCTGAGGTACTCCGTTGGGAAGTTCCCCAATTAGAGAAGAAGGATGAGCTCCTATAGGATTGAAGTAACGCAATACCGAAACCTTAAGATTGGAAAGTGCATAAACACAATCCTTCAATATCTCTTCAGACATCTGTTTGGTTTTCCCGTAAGGCGAAGTAGCCGGTTGTATAGGTGCTTCTTCCGTAATAGGAAGATTCTCTGCTGAAGGCTGTCCATAGACGGTACATGACGAAGAAAAAACGATATTCGCGGCCCTGGCCGAAGAACTCATCAGATTTACTACGTTCAAAAGACCGTTCAAATTGTTCCTGTAATAATCCAAAGGTTTTTTCACGCTTTCACCCACGGCTTTATAAGCTGCGAAATGTATCACTCCTTCTATATTGCCATATTTGCGGAAAACCTTTTCAAAATCCCTGAGATCCGCACAATCGGCTTCCACGAAGTCTATCTTGCGGCCGAGGATTTTCTTTATTCCATCGAGGACTCTGGGTGTCGAATTAAAGAAATTATCGACTCCCACTACATCGTAGCCGGCATTAACCAATTCCACGATCGTATGCGACCCAATATAACCGGTAGCACCGGTAATCAAAATACGTTTGGACATCTTTATATGTTTTAATTAATTTATTGTGCTATAAACCTGTAAACTATTTCACCATATTCCTTCTCGGGAGCAACTGAAGAAGCAGAAAACCGCGAACGTAAGGCAGCCTCAATTGCCGACCGATTTATGCAGGCCCCCTCGGGAGCGCTGGATTGCAATATTTTCGCATCTGTAACGAATCCCCTGCGATTTACCGTAATACGTACATGTACGTCGCCCCCCCCCTCGCATTTATATACCGGAACGGGAAGCCACATAGCACTTCGTCCGGCCAGGGAATAAGACATGACGGAAGGCCCCTTGTAAGAACCTTCATTATTCTTACGGGTTCTATGTTCGGGAGTTCCCACAACGGATGAATTTTCCTCCAGGGCCTCTTTTCTGGAATCGGAGAGTTTTTTTCTCAACGCAGCCGCTTCGTCGTATATCCTGTCGGGATTCTTATACCTGTCATCCTTAAGGGGCTTTCTCGCATTACGGTCGACCGCAATATTTTTAAGTACACCTGCCTGTTCCGAGGAAAGCATGGCTTTTATTTCCCTTGATGCCTTTTCTCTTAGTTCTTCTTCTTTTTCAGCCCTGGCCTGTTCTTCAAATCCAGAAAAATCGAAAAGGAATGAATTGCGGTTTCTGGCAACCTGCCTTATGGAAGCAAGTGTAAGAATTATAATCACTACCAGATGAAATATGATAGTGACATACAATCCTATTTTCTGCTCTTTTCGTTTCGGCATCAATTGTTTTTCCCCGCATTAAGAAACTTTTCTATTATAGCTCCAATAACGTTTATCGCAACTTTATTATGTCCGCCCTGTGGAACTATTATATCAGCATATCTTTTGCTTGGCTCTATAAATTGCAGGTGCATCGGTTTCACCGTGCTGTCGTAACGCTTGAGAACCTGTTCGAGCGTCTTGCCCCTTTCCAGCGTATCGCGCTTTATCACTCTCGAAAGACGATCGTCGGCATCTGCATCCACGAATATCTTTATATCAAGAAGGTCGCGCAAACGTTCGTTGGTAAGTATTAATATCCCCTCCACAATTATTATATCAGCAGGCTCCACATGAATTGTTTCAGTGCTGCTTCTGGAACAGGTTATATAAGAATATACCGGTTGTTCTACGGCATGTCCGTGCCTGAGTTCGTCGAGATGCTTTATAAGCAAATCAAAATCCACCGCATTCGGATGATCGAAATTATGAACCTCTTTCTCGGCCTGTGAAAGATTGCTGCTGTCCTTGTAATATGAATCTTGCGGAATCACAACTACATCTTCCTTCTTTAATATGCAGGTCAGTTTCTTTACTACGGTGGTTTTTCCGGACCCCGTACCTCCGGCTATTCCTATTATTAGCATATCTTTCTGCTTAAAATTCCGCTGATTTAGGTGTTCGCGGGAACGGAATCACATCCCTTATATTCGCCATCCCCGTTACGAACAAAAGCAGCCTTTCGAAGCCCAGTCCGAATCCGCTGTGGGGAGCTGTCCCGTAACGTCTCAGATCGAGGTACCATTGCATCCCCGATTTATCCATCCCGAGCTCTTCCATGCGGTTCTCCAGCTTCTTCAAATCTTCCTCTCTTTCAGAACCTCCGATTATCTCTCCTATCTTTGGGAATAATACGTCCATAGCCCTTACGGTTTTACCGTCGAGATTCTGCTTCATGTAAAAAGCTTTTATATCTTTGGGATAATCCGTAAGGATAACCGGTTTCCCGAAATGTTTTTCCACAAGATATCTTTCATGCTCGCTTTGCAAATCGACTCCCCAGTGTACGGGAAATTCGAATTTTGCCCCGGATTTGATAAGTATGTCAATTCCGTCGCCATATGAAAGCCTTACGAAGTCGGTTGAAACAACGCTTTGGAGTCTTTCGAGGAGCCCCTTGTCTATCATCTTATTAAGGAAAGCAAGATCATCGGCGCAATTATCAAGAGCATAACGAACCAGATATTTTATAAAGTCTTCTGCAAAATCCATGTTGTCGTTTATGTCGTTAAATGCAACTTCCGGTTCTATCATCCAGAATTCGGCAAGATGGCGGGGAGTATTTGAATTTTCGGCTCTGAAAGTAGGTCCGAAAGTATATACCTTCCCTAGAGACATAGCTCCGAGTTCGGCTTCGAGCTGTCCGCTTACGGTAAGCGAGGTATGTTTTCCAAAGAAATCCGAAGAATAATCGATCCGGCCGTCATCAGTCTTGGGAACATTGTTTAAATCCAGAGTAGTAACCTGGAACATGTCTCCGGCTCCTTCGGCATCCGATCCGGTAATCAAAGGGGTATGAAGATAGAAAAAACCCCTGTCGTTAAAATATTTATGTATGGCATATGCCATGGCGTGCCTTATTCTGAAAACACAGCCGAACGTATTGGTACGCGGACGCAGATGGGCTATTTCTCTAAGGAATTCCATACTGTGGCCTTTTTTCTGCAGAGGATACGTAGCCGGATCAGCCGTTCCGTAGATCTTTATTTCGCCGGCATGTATTTCAACGTTCTGCCCGCTTCCCGGGGATTCCACCAACTCGCCCTTTACGGCAATACATGCTCCGGTAGTAACAGGTTTAAGGAAATCTTCGGAAAAGTCCTTCCCTTCGCAAACAACCTGTATGTTGTTTACCGTAGAACCGTCGTTCAGTGCTATGAAGGAGATGTTTTTATTTCCTCTTTTTGTTCTCACCCAACCTTTTGCCAGAACCGTCTCTCCCGGATCCGTTCCAAGCAATTCAACAATAGTTTTTCTTTTGATATCGCTCATTTGTTATAAAACTTAAATCTTACAAATTTATGAATTAAAGCAGGAAAAATCAATTACCTTACATATCTCCTTATTGCATCGGACCATATTTCATATCCACGAGCATTAACATGCAAACCGTCGCGGGTTATAGACGGTTCCAATGTATCTCCGTCTTTTTCCGCAAGGAACAACGGATATATATTTATGAATTTTACTCCTTCTTCCTTAGCCAGTTCAGCCAGCTTTGCATTTATGGTCGGGAACATCCATGTTTTTCCGTTGAGCCGCCTGTATCTATGGAAACTCTCGTTTATGGGCAGCAGGCTTTGCAGGTATATTTTCGTTTTCGGACTTCCGGACTTTATTTTTTCGATAAGATTTCTTATTACCGCTACAACCGAATCAACCGAAAGGTCGTGACTGACATCGTTTGCTCCCGTAATAAGAAATATTTTGCGAGGATGGCCAGGCAATATCTGATAAAGCCTGTCGCTTATCCCGTCTGCGGTATCTCCGATAATTCCGCGGTTCCTTATAGAACCGCCCCTTTTTTCCAATTTCCTTTCCGTGCGGGGAAAATACGAACTCCATTTCCCTCCCTCCACCAGACTGTTTCCCAAAAATACTATATCATTGTCACTTACTGGTCTTTCAGTTGAAAATCCTGCAACCCGTTTATAATAGTAATCGGTATATTTTCCGGAATTCACATTATTTATAGCTGTTTCAGCTTTTTCTTCGAGATTTTGCGCAACAAGCGGAGAAAAACAAGCAGATAAAACGGCAAAGGCCGTAATTTTCAAAATAGTATTTTTCATAATTTTCGTCTTTATCAAAACCATAATGGTTTGGACGGTTTGCTTTCATTCCAGCAGCGATCTATTACGGTAACTTCATAGCGGCACCCCGCACCGTGGTTCTTGTTCTCCTTAACCACATCGAATTCGTGCCTGTCGGTAACCTCAAGCAGGTATTTTGGATTTGAGATATCCATGGGAGCGCCTTTCGGAAAACAATATACTGCAAAAAAACGGGCTTTTTGCATAGGATCATGCTCGTCTTTTTCATACGTACTCCATCTTATATAATGTCTTCTTTTTTTAAATGATCTTACCGCGTCGGGAGGAATAGAATCTAATTCCTTATATGCAGGAACGAGTGCAGGATAACGCTGATATTTAAGAATAAGGCTATCTGCAATATGATTTACGTTTTTGCAAATATCCCATCCGGGCCACCAGATATTTCCGTCGACGTAAGGCAATTCTCTTTCGAGTTTCATTTTTGCAGCCATTTGCGTAGTCGAGGGATTTTCCAAATCCCTTGCGGAGAATGTTGAAATACTTTGTCCTATATACAATTGCCCCGGAAAATCTGACTTGTTCCACCATTTTATGAGTGTAGCATAATCGGCAGCCGGATGTCCTATCCGCCAATATAACTGAGGAGCAATATAATCGATATAGCCTTTTCTTGCCCATTCCGGTACATCGGCGAACAACTTGTCATAACATGAGAAGGCATGAGTATCGCTCCCGCTTCCGTCAGGCGTATCCTTTTTGTTCCGGTAAACGCCGAACGGGCTTATTCCGAAACGGACCCATGGCTTTATAGCCCTTATAGTATCATGAATCTCTTTTATCAGCAGTTCAACGTTGTACCTCCTCCAGTCGGCTTTTTGATCGCAGGAAAACCCTTGTCCCGTAGCGTATTTTTTAAATGCGGCATCATCCGGAAAGTCCTCTCCCCTTACTGGATAAGGATAAAAGTAATCATCAAAATGTATTGCATCTATATCATATCTGCTTACTATATCTGCAATTACAGAAGTTACGAATCTGCGTGCGGCAGGTTCTGCCGGATTGAACAATATTTGTTTGCCGTACCTGACGAACATTCCCTTTTTTCTGAAATAGACATGACTTCTGCAAAGAGTATCTTTCTCATTAAGAGTAACCCTGTAAGGATTACACCAGGCTTCAAGTTCCATTCCCCTTTTATGGCTCTCCTTTATCATAAATGCAAGAGGATCCCAATACGGTTTGGGGGCCCTTCCCTGCACACCGGTAAGGTAACGGCTCCAGGGCTCGAGCTTTGAAGGATAAAAGGCATCGGCCGAGGGACGCACCTGAAATATTACGGAATTGCAACCTGCCTCTTTAAGGGAGTCCAGAATTCTTATGAACATATTCTTGACCTGAGAAGAGGACATGTCTTTTATAAATTTATTGTCTATGGTATGTATCCATGCACCACGGAACTCCCTTTTTGTAATTTGCTGGGAATAAATACAGGAAGACGCAGCAAATACAATAATGAAAATATATAATTTACAGATTTTTTTTAACATTGTTCTAAATTTACAATATTGGTCTACGATTCATACAGGTATAAAAAAAGAGGGAAACGAAAAATATTTCTCGGTTCCCCTCTCATTTAAGAACTAGTATTTTAAAAATGATCCACGGTCCTGGCCGAATACATTATTTTCAGCGCGGAGCAGCGTCTCAATTCTTGTTTTATATCCGTTACTATACCCATTCTGGTATTTTCATCAGCCTTTATGACGATTGTCATAAATTCACGGTCATTTTCGCTTAACGACTCCCTTTCGGCTGCAACGAAATCCCTAATGTCATTTACGGATTTGAATGAATCATTTAATTGTATACGTGCATCGGTTCCATATTCCGCCTGTTTTGAAGGAATAGGAGTTCCTACATAAATGTAACTTGCCAAATCTTTTCTGTCGAGTTTTGCAGTGGCCGTAGCCTCAGGTTCCCTTACTATCACCAACTTGTCCGTGGTACGCATGGTAACGGATACCATAAAGAAAAACAACAACATAAAGATAATGTCCGGCAGGGAAGATGTGTTCAACTTAGGCATATCGCCTTTATTTCGTCTTGAAAATTGTGCCATTACTTTCTCTCCTTATTTTTTAGTTACATCTACCGGCTCAGCCTCCGATATGCTCTGAGGAACGGCCTTTCTGACGATTTTCTGTTTATCTTCATCGAGACCGGCATATTTCTTATGGAAATTAGCCATTGCAAACTGATCGCGGAGTTCATCGAAAGCCCTTACCAGTTCATTCTGAACCTTTATGTAAGAACTGTAACTCGTGCCACGGTCATTCTGCAACGAAATAACCCCCTTTGAGACAGGATATGCACCGAAACCATCTATCTGGGTCACTTCCTTTTCGGGAAGATCCTTGCTATCCGAAGGATTGGTGATAAACTCGACTACCTTATCTCTCAACTGCGAAATATCAATAGGAGAACCGCCTGCCATGATCCTGTCCTGACTGTTAAGCTTGACCTGCATTATGTTTCTTCTGTTGACCTTCGCATTCTGCTGATTTTCTTCCGAAGGCATAGGAGGAAGACGGCGCTGGAGGCCCTTATCAACATCCATTGTCGTAGTAACAAGGAAAAAAATCAAAAGCAAGAAAGCTATGTCCGCCATCGACCCTGCATTAATTTCGGGGTTTATTCTATTCATGCTAAATTAATTCTAACGGTTTCTCAAATTATTTATCAATCCTCCCCCGAGAACCGCAATAATATCGGCAACAAGGAAAAGGGAAGATATCAACAAAATAGTAGAGGTGAACTTTAGATCACCCGCAGTAGGTGCCGGATTAACGGTCACTCCCTGAAGAGGAGCGCTCGAAGCCAACAGATAGGATACTACGCATACAACTATAACTACACCGATCTTGATAAGCGAACCTTTCACATTTTTTCCGGATGAGAAGAACAGCGGAAGAATTATGGCTCCGAGAACGGACAGGCATAAAAGCAAATATGCCCAGTTGAGAACCATATTAAGGGTGGAATCCGCAGTTCCGGCATCGGCAGGATGTGAGGAGGCATAGAAAATCACAAATATGACGGCCGAAATTATCAGTAATGCGTAAGTTAATATTTTAGTGAATTTCTTCATCTTGTATCAGATTATTTGATTTTTGCCAACATATCTACAAATGACATGGATGCATCTTCCATGGACATAACCAAAGTGTCGATCTTGGAAATTATGTAGTTATAGAACAACTGGAGGATAATAGCAACAATCAAACCTGCAACGGTGGTAATCAAGGCAATCTTAATACCGCCGGCAACTACTGCCGGGGAGATATCGCCCATAGCCTGAATTGCATCGAATGCACTGATCATTCCGATTACGGTTCCCATGAATCCCAACATAGGGGCGATGGCTATAAACAACGTAATCCAGGAAATTCCGCTTTCAAGCTGGCTGATCTGATGAGATCCGTAAGAAGCTATGGATTTTTCTGCAGCTTCAACACCCTGATCCATTTTCAGCAATCCTTGATAGAAAATGCTGGCAACCGGACCGCGCGTATCCGCACACAACTTCTTTGCTTTTTCGACACCGCCTTCCTGAAGAGCCTTTTCAACACTTTCAAGCAATTTTTTGGTATTTGTCGTAGAAAGATTCAGATAAATAATCCTTTCAAGTGCTATTGCAAGGCCAAGAACAAGGCAAAGCAAAATGGTTCCCATGAACCCTACGCCGCCTTCAATGAATTTTGCTTTTATTTGCTGGTAAACAGGAGCCGAACTTTGCGAATGAAGCAATTCGGCACCGCTTGTCTGAGATGCCGGTTCCTGTGCTACTGCATACTGGGCAGAAATGGCCATGAAACCGATAACTGCCAAAAACATGAAAAATTTTTTCATAAAGTTTTGAAGTAAATTAAATTAAACAATGTATTAAATCATATAGTTTTTTCGATATTTCTTTTACCCTTATTACCTACGAATATTGTGCAAGATACATATTTTTTTTCAAATACTATTTAAAAGAGACTTCGCCTCTTAAATTTTTTTTCAACATTTTTTTTATAAAAACAGCATCGCTGGATACTCCCAGCAAATAAAACAACTTGGCGAGCGCTGACTCCAGAGTAAGATCATAACCGCTTATCACACCCGCTCTTTTAAGAGCGATGCCAGTCGCATAGGTATCCATTTCCACACTGCCCTCCTGGCATTGCGAAATATTTAAAACAATCAAGCCTTCATCAACCGCTTCCTTAATACATTTCAGAAAATTTTCTTCGGTAGGAGCATTGCCTGAACCGTAAGTTTCCAGAATGACGGCCCTCAATCCGGCCACCGAAAAAACTGCATTCAGAAAATCCACGCTTATTCCGGGAAAGATGCGAACTACGGTAACATTAGTATCGAGAACGGTATGTACTGAAAATTTCCGTCCCCACATCTTTGGATAATTTATAAGATTAGTATTGAACTTTATATGAATTCCGGCCCTTGCCAGCACCGGATAATTATAAGACCTGAAGGCCTTGAAATTCTCGGCGTTATATTTGGAAGTCCTGTTTCCCCTGTACAATTCGTTATCAAAAAAGACGCAAACTTCGGGAACCATGGGGCGCCCGGCTGAATTAACGGAAGCGGCAATTTCTATAGATGAAATAAGATTCTCCTTGCCGTCGGTCCTTAGCATTCCTATAGGAAGCTGACTGCCTGTAAAGACAACTGGTTTTTCAAGATTTTCAAGCATGAAGCTCAGTGCCGAAGCGGAATATGCCATGGTATCCGTACCGTGCAAAATAACAAAGCCGTCGTACAATAAATAATTCTTGTTTATCAGAACAGCCAGCTCTACCCAAAAGTCCGGATTTGCATCCGACGAATCTATTACAGGATCGAAAGAATAGGTGGAAATTCTATACCCGAATTTCCTTAGCTCCGGAACTTCTTCCAGAATATGATCGAAATTAAAAGGAACAAGAGCCCCGCTATCGTGTTCCTGTTTCATTCCTATGGTTCCTCCCGTATATATAAGGAAAATAGATCTTTCCATAATAATTTATATTGAAAAAAGATTCGTGGCATTAACGGTCGTAATGCGGGCTACTTCTTCGATATCCATATTCTTTATCTCCGCAATTCTGCCGGCAATTAGGGGGATGTTGGAACTATCGTTCCTTTTCCCGCGGAACGGCACGGGCGATAAATATGGAGAATCAGTTTCCAGAACTATCCTTTCCATGGGAATATGCTTAAGGGTTTCGGCTATCCCTGCATTCTTATAAGTAAGCACTCCGCCTATTCCTACCATTAAATCTCCGTATTTCATTGCTCTTTCGAAAGTCTCCAGGCTCCCGGAAAAAGCATGAAGCACTCCTTTTATTTTTTTCCCTCCAAGGCTGTCAAATACATCGAACATCATGCCGGTTGCATCCCGTTCGTGGATAATAACAGGAAGTCCGTATTCCGAAGCCAGTTGGAGCTGATCATAAAAGACTTCTTTCTGCTCTTTTACAAAATCCCTGCTCCAGTGAGCATCCAACCCTATTTCCCCTACGGCAACATATTTTTCCCCTTCGAGTTTTTCTTTTACGAAATCGAGTTCGCCGCGCCAGTTTTCACCTACGGAAGTCGGATGGAGACCCATTGCTTCGAAAACGACTTTTCCTCCTCCGTTAATATTATTCTCCGCAACATGACCGTTGCACCAATTCGCCACCGAGGTCTGTCTTTCATAATAAGACGAATCTATTGAGGGAAAGACGGCTTTTCTCATTCCGCTTTCCAGATTTTTTTCAAAGACATCCTTGAAATCCGGCTCAAAGGCTTCGTCATAAAGATGCAAATGGGTATCTATAAATTCAATCATCCGCCAAATAATATTCGTTATCGCCGTTCTCCCGTATACGCCCTTCCATTTCCAGTTCCAACATAAGAGCTGAAGCTTCTTCAAACCCCAGTCCTGTTGCCAGCATTATGGAATCCATATCCGAAGAGGAAGCAGAGGTTAAAGTTAGCAATATTTTTTCCTTTTTGCTTTCGTCGAACGAAAATATATCGTTCTGAAGCGAAGCCTCGGATATGTATTCTTTTTTCCAGCCCAAAGCAGCAGGAACCGTTTCCCTGCTGCAATATATTGCAGCCATATTTTTACTTATTAAATAGTTGCACCCATATGAATTAACATCGGAAATGCGCCCGGGCACTGCAAAGACATCGCGCCCGTACGACAAGGCATACTCCACCGTATTCATCGAACCGCCTTTTATCCTTGTTTCAACAACGATGACGGCCTCGGACATTCCAGCTATTATCCTGTTGCGCTTTATAAAGCCATATCTGGTGACTCCCGTTCCGCGAGGGAATTCCGTTACCACAGCCCCTCTTACGGTCATTTCCGCCGCAATATTTCGGTGCCTCGACGGATATATACGATCTATTCCGCACGGAAGAACCCCAATAGTCCGCAACCCCGAATCCAGAGCCGCCCGGTGTGCGCAAACATCTATGCCATAAGCAAGGCCACTTACTATTGAGGGATCGCATCCGGATTCCTTAAGATGAGATATTATTTTGCGGCATGTCTCCCTCCCGTATGAAGATGCAAGTCTGGTTCCCACAACGGAAACCGACCCGGAATCATTAAAATCCGCATCACCGGCTACATACAGCATAAGCGGCGCATCACCGCAGGAAGCAAGCCTTTGAGGATAATCGTCATTCCCCGGAGACAAAAGACGCACTCCTTTTTCTTCGGCCCATTTTACTTCTTTGTATGCATCGTCCAGAAGCTCCGCACACGAAAGCTTCTCTATATACCCCGTCTTTTTACCGAACAACTCTTTCAGCGCATTATGCGGCAGGGAAAAGAAATCCGCCGGATTTTCAAAAGAATCCGTAATAGCGTGTCCTGTCTTAGGGCTGTTGTAAAATACCATGTTTAATGCGCATAAATACACAAGATCATCTTCTTTGCTCATAATTCAAGACATAAAAAAACCGATGCCAAATTAAATATAAGGCATCGGTTTATAATGAATAAATGTAAAAATCAAATTATAAGCATAGCATCTCCGTAAGTGCCGAATTTATACCCTTCCTTCAACGCAACCTTATATGCTTTCATAACATTATCGTAGCCTCCGAAAGCGGCAGTAGTCATAAGCATTATAGAAAGGGGCAGATGGAAATTCGTTATTACCGCATCCGGGATAGAAAAGGCATATGGCGGAAATATGAATTTGTTCGTCCATCCGTCGAAAGGCTTTACTCTTGCCTCCGTAGTAACAGGAGTTTCCAGCGCACGCACGGTAGTCACCCCAACGGCGAAAGTCTTGTGCCCGGCACTTTTTACCGCATTAACCTTATCAGCGGTCTCTTCGGATATATACATTTGCTCCGAAGCCATCTTATGCTTGCTGAGATCCTCAACGTCCACGGACCTAAAATAGCCCAACCCCATGTAAAGGGTAATGAAAGCAGGATCAATACCCTTTATCTCCATTTTCTTGAATAGTTCGCGACTAAAATGGAGGCCGGCCGCAGGAGTTGCCACGGCTCCCTCGTGGACCGCATATATAGTATGAAACCTTTCCTTATCTATTTCCTCTGGCTTATCCTTTCTTATCCACTTTGGGAGGGGCAGTTCGCCCACGCTGAAAAGCGCTTTCTTAAACTCGTCGTACGAGCCGTCGTAAAGAAACCTTAGAGTTCTCCCGCGCGAAGTGGTATTATCTATAACTTCGGCAACCAGTTCGTTGTTATCTCCGAAATAAAGCTTGTTGCCTATACGGATTTTTCTTGCAGGATCGACAAGGACATCCCAAAGATGTTGTTCGGCATTAAGTTCCCTCAAGAGGAATACTTCTATTTCAGCTCCGGTTTTTTCCTTGTTTCCGTGCAGCCGGGCCGGGAAAACCTTGGAGTCGTTAAAGACAAAAAGGTCGCCCTCATCCGCATAATCCAATATATCCTTAAAAATTCTGTGTTCTATCTCGCCCGTCTTCCTGTTCAGGACCAATAATCTCGATTCATCTCTATATCTCGCAGGATATTTTGCGATTTGAGATGCCGGTAATGTAAAATTAAATTGTGATAACTTCATTTTTGACAAAAAATAGCATTTCTTATACGTAACATGACGGAAAAAGTTTCATTTTTATAAAACTTTTCCCACAACCTCATCGGGAGACAATGCATCGGCGATATCGAAACCGCCGGCGGAGACCCTTTCCAGGGCGGTCATATACGCTCCGCTTTTCAATGCTGTTCCAAGATCCCTGGCCACCGCCCTTATGTAAGTCCCCTTGCTGCATTTTATCCTTACGGAGGCAACCGGAGGATCAAAATTCATAAGATCCATGGAATAAATCGTTATTCTGGAGGGCTTAAGTTTTACAGTCCTTCCGGCTCTGGCCATATCATAAGCTCTTGATCCGTCTATGAACTTTGCCGAAAAAACGGGAGGGACCTGATCTTGTTCGCCCGTAAAATGAACCAAAGCTTCCTCAATATCTCCCCTGGTAATATGTTCGAAAGGAAAAGTTGCATCTATCTCCTTTTCTCTGTCGAAAGATGGAGTAGTCGCTCCAAAAGTAAATTCCGCAACATATTCCTTGGGTACGGTTTGTAGCTGTTCCGATTTTTTGGTGGCTCTGCCCAGGCATATAACAAGAACTCCGGTTGCCAGCGGATCCAGCGTTCCGGCATGCCCCACTTTTATATTCTTTTTACGAAAATATCTGGCGGCTCTGAATTTTATTTTTCTTACCACGTCCGTAGATGTCCATTCTATAGGTTTGTATACGGGGATTATAATCCCCGCGGGATATTGTTCCAAATCCCCGGACAAGCGGAAAAGATTATTTTTCCTTATTATTACAGGTTCTTCTTCACTCACCTCTTCAAAATTTTTTGAGCCACATTGTCAATTCGCAGCATGTAAGGATAAAACGCGTTGTCCTCCAGAACTGTAAATCTTCCAAGAAGCCCCTTTACCTGCGTAGTTATTATACCCGAAGATCTCTCCCACTCAACGGAAGAAGGCACTATGCCGTTCTTCTTCGAATATGCAAGGAAATCATCCGCTATATCAATAGTATTTAAGAGCCCGTCGAGTTGTGCAAAGTTTTTTATTCTCCTGAGTTCCTGCCCATATTTGTCGGCCAGTTTATCGGAATATTTCACCTGCAGGCTCTTTCTGTTCACCTTGTAAAGATAATCCTTAGAGCCAATGGTATCTATGGGAACGAAAACATCTGGGATGATACCGCCCCCGCCGTAAACCGTTCTTCCTCCTGCGGTCTTGTATGCCAGAGAATCATTAACCTTTATACTGTCGGCGGAAGTCAATTCACCGTCGTTGTACCTTTCCAGTATGTCATATGCATAATCGCTCGTATAAGGTTTTTGTATGCACCTTCCCGAAGGAGTATAGAACCTTGCCACAGTTAGCCTTATTCCTGATTTATCGGAAAAATAGATCGGTTCCTGAACCAGTCCCTTTCCAAAAGACCTTCTTCCGTATATCGTGCCCCTGTCGTTATCCTGAATTGCTCCGGCGACAATTTCCGATGAAGACGCCGAATTTTCATTTATAAGTACGTCCAGCTTTACATTTATGCAAAGTCCCTTTCCGTCGGCATGAAAATCCTCGCGCTTGCGATGAAGTCCTTTAAGGTAAACTATAAGTGCACCCTTGGGAAGGAATTCATTCGAAACCTTTAGGGCCTGATCCAGATAGCCACCAGGATTATCGCGCAGATCCAGCATTAGTTCCCTCATTCCGGCTTTCTTAAGTTTTTCTATTCCCCTGGAAAAATCGCTGTATGTTTCCTTGGTGAATTTGGATAATTTTATGTATCCGATCGTATCCGCAACCATAATGGCGGCATCAACGCTTTTAGCCGAAATCTTATCTCTGGTTATCTTAAAATTAAGAGACTCTTTAAGGTTTAGACGCTTGATTTCCACATTCACCCTGGTCCCCTTAGGCCCCTTAAGTTTATGAACGATGGAATCCTGATTCATTTTCACCCCGGCTATATTTTCGCCGTTCACCTTTACTATCCTATCTCCCGAAAGCAGCCCTGCCCTGTCAGAGGGGCCTCCCTTTATCACATTTATTACTACAGCAGTATCATTAGGCACGTTGAACTGTATTCCTATTCCCTCAAAATTTCCGTCCAGAGACTCTTCGGCATCCTTAAGTTCTTTCGGCGGCAAATAAATCGAATGCGGATCGAGACTCCCCATAATGGAGGGCAGGGATTTCTCTATAAGCGAACGACTGCTTACGGAATCCACATAATTATTCTCTATCTCATCCAGAACAAGGGTAAGCTTGTCCCAACTGTGATCAGACTTGAGCAATCTGGCATATCTGTGATTTCTCGTACAAATATTGGCCAAAGCCGCTATTATAAATAACAGCAGGATTATCAGGAGTATATCTATAACCGATCTGGCTATTTTCCCGAATTTATCGAATTTCCACATTTTATCAAATATTTAATTCTTCCGCAGGGATATGAACAACTTCTATATCAGCCTTTTTCAAAAGATCAAGACTGTCGAGGATTCTGTACTGGTCTCTGTAAACGACACGCTTTATCCCCGCCTGTATTATGAGTTTAGCACACTCCACACAGGGTGAAGACGTAATATAAAGAGTGGCCCCCTCGCTGCTATTATTGGACTTGGCCACTTTCGTAATAGCATTGGCCTCGGCATGCAGTACATATGGGAACGTAATGCCGTTTTCATCCTCACATAGATTATCGAAACCCGACGGCGTTCCGTTGTAACCGTCAGAAATTATCATGCGGTCCTTAACAAGAAGAGCCCCCACCTGCCGTCTTTTACAATATGAATTCTTTGCCCATATTCCGGCCATGGCAAGATAACTTTTATCAAACTTAAGCCTTTTGCTGTCTTTTTCCTCCTTACTCATCGGATAATTTTAATACTATTTTTGATACATATATCTTTTTATACTTCTTTTAGCCGTCTTTTCAAACTCTTCAGGCATTATCTTCACCGAAGAAATCCGCGAAAAATTAGGAAGGTCATTATTTAAATTACTTATCTCTTCCTTTATCAGGTTCTCCAGTGAAACGGTATCCATACTGTTTTCGGTAGCCTGCTCGAAATTAGGATAGACAAGAGCGATCAATTTGTTCTCTTCCTCCACTACAAGAGATTCAACGACATAAGGAAGCGAATCTATATAACTCTCTACCTCCTCGGGATAAATGTTCTGTCCCGAAGGGCCCAGTATCATATTCTTGCTGCGTCCTTTTATGAAAAGAAAGCCGTCGCTGTCTATGACGCCCATATCACCTGTATGCATCCACCCGTCTTCCGTAAACGCTTCTTTGGTAGCGACAGGATTCTTATAATACCCCAGCATGACATTATCACCCTTTACAAGTATCTCTCCCGGTATATTCTCCGGATCTCCCGAATCTATCTTCAACTTTAGCGAAGGAACCGCCCGGCCACAGGAATAAAGCTTATAAGACTCATTATCAGAATAAGATATAAGAGGGGCACATTCGGTCATTCCATAACCTACAGTATAAGGGAATTTTATCTTTTTAAAGAAAGAGTCGGCTTCCTTGTTAAATGCAGCACCCCCTATTATGACTTCTCTGAAATTACCGCCGAACGAAGTTACGAGCGCTTCCCTTATCTTGTTTTCTATCTTTTTATCTATTACGGGCAACTTCAGAAGTACCTGAACACCTGCCTTTTTAAGTATAGGGCGAAGCTTATACTTATATATTTTCTCAATTATAAGAGGTACGGAAATTATTACTACCGGCTTGATTTCCGCAAAAGCTTCCAATATTATCTTGGGACTTGGCAGTCTGGTAAGAAAATGTACATGAGCCCCCGCGGCCATTTCACAAAGAAACTCAAACATTAAGCCGTACATATGAGCCGAAGGCAGCATTGAAACGACATCGGCATTATTATTTATATAGGGCAAAAGATCCGCCGCAAACTTTATATTGGCATAAAGGGCCCTGTATGGTATCATAACTCCTTTGGCAAAACCGGAGGTTCCGGAAGTATAACTTATCATGGCAAGTTCATCAGGAGACTGCTCGATATAATAATTTATATTTTCAGGCCTGAAGCTACTGGGATATTTCTTACCGAACATTTCATTCAGATGAGCCCTCGCAGTTTTGATTTCTTCGGTATTTGCATATATGAGATCGAAATTGGCTATCTGGATTACCGCTTCGAGATTAGGCATTTCGGACAACATGAGATTCTCCCACGTCGTATCGCCCACGAATAAGATTCGGCTCTCGGAATGATTTACAATATAATGAATATTGCCCGGCTTGAATTCATGCAAAATAGGTACAGGTACTGCACCATAAGTAAGCACAGCCATAAAAACCACGCCCCAGTTCGCCTGATTCTTTGAACATATGGCAACCTTCTCGCCTTTTTTCAGACCGCAATTATTAAATATTATATGTAATTTTTCTATTCTTCTGGCGACATCACGATATGACAGCGTCACCCCTTTGTAATTTGATAATGCAGGACAATCCCAGTTTTTTCTAAGACTATCCTGAAGCATTTTATTTACGGACGTTTCCATTCAACTCTCTATTTTTATTTAAAATCCTGCAATTCGCACAAATGCGAATATAATCCTTTTTGCATTATAAGTTGATCGTGCTTTCCCTTTTCGATTACTTCACCGTCTTTTATTACCAATATAACATCTGCCCTTCTTATGGTGGAAAGCCTGTGCGCAATTACAAGAGAAGTTCTGTTTTCCATAAGTTTCTCCAGTGCATCCTGTACAAGACGCTCACTTTCGGTATCCAGAGCCGATGTAGCCTCGTCCAGTATAAGAACCGGCGGATTTTTCAAAACAGCTCTGGCTATGGCCAGCCTTTGACGCTGGCCGCCGGACAAATTAGAGCCTCTCTCACCTATATTGGTATCATACCCATTATCCATCTGCATTATGAACTCATGGGCATTGGCTATTTTGGCAGCTTCCACCACAGCCTTTCTTGAAACGTTTCTCTTACCGAAGGTAATATTATTATAAACGGTATCGTTGAAAAGTATAGCTTCCTGGGTAACTATTCCCATAAGGGATATAAGATCGTCCATCTTATAATTTCTTATATCCACCCCGTCTAGCGTTATCCGTCCCCCGCTCACATCATAAAAACGGGGGATAAGATCGGCTATGGTGGATTTTCCTGCGCCGGAAGGCCCAACTATGGCAACCATCATGCCCTTATCTATTTCTATATTTATATCCTTGAGTATGGGTTCGGAAGCATAACTAAAATCCACATGTTCGAATTTGATATCTTTTTTAAATTCGCTTACGGGCAAAGAATTTTCTTTTTCCTTTATCGGATTTTCAGCATCCAGTATGGTAAAAAGTCTGTTGCCCGAGGCAAGCCCCCTCTGTATGCTGGCATAAGCCTTGGACATTGCTTTTGCAGGTTCCAGGACACGCCAGTAAAAAGCTATATAAACCACGAAATCCGGCATATCCAGCCCCAGCTTTCCATTTATCTGGAGCCAGCCTCCGTAAAAAAGGACGGCGGCGGCAACCGTAATTCCAAGGAATTCTGCGAGCGGAGAGGCCAGTTCCTGTCTGTTGAACATGGATTTTCCGCTCTTCATATGCTGTCTGTTGGTAACCTCAAAATTTTCCCTTACGAACGGCCTCGCATTAAAGGCCTTTATTATCCTTATGCCGGATATGGCCTCTTCGAAATGAGTTACTATCTTTCCCATTAGGGTCTGGGTCCGCGAGGCTCCGGCTTTCAGCTTTCTGGTAACGCTTCCTATTGCAAAAGCAGATATGGGCAGTGTAAAAAGGGTAACCACCGTCAACTTCGGCGACATATAAAACAATGCTATAAGATAGCCTATTATTAATATAGGCTGCTGGAACAGAACATGAAAACTATTTGCCACGCCGTTCTGAACTTCTGTAACATCGCTTGAGATGCAGGAAATTATATCACCCTTGTTCCTGTTGTTGAAATATCCGACATTAAGACCGGATATCTTCTTAAAGAGGTCGCTTCTCACTCTCCTCATAATATAAGTTCTCATATCCACCAGTATTCTTTGGGAGATATACTTGGTGGCATTAGAAAGGAAGGAGGATATTATTATTATAAGACATACGAACATAAGTGCCGACAAAGGTCCGAACACCACCAGATATTTCGTAAGATAATACTTGAAGACTACGTTAAAATAATCCACGCTAAGTTCAAAAGGCGGCAGTACCAGCTGATGCTGAATAGAAGACGGATCGAACAACACGGAAAGCAGCGGAGAAATAAGGCTGTAGTTCAGCACTCCGAAAATCACCGACAATATGGATAAAACAAGGTAGCCCGGCCAAAACCTGCTGTAGGGCTTGGCATAAGATATCAATCGTTTAAACGGTTTCATAAAATCAAAGTCTTTTTAGTTTGCCGGTCAACAAGTTGAATGCATATGTCTTGCCGTCCGTACATTTAACCCTGGCCCAGTCTCCGCTCAATTTTTCAGGAGAACAGTCCGGGTTTATTATTTTATTTTTCATTCTTCCGGTAAGCTCCGTTCCGTTAAGATCATATATCCTCAACTGTACGGACGTCCTTAATAAAATTATCTCAACATCGCCTATCCTTACCGGCTCAGGCAACGAATATACATTCTCAGGGACGGTAATATCTCTAAAACCGGCTTTGGCTTTACCTGAAATATCATACCACGACAGGGAATTATCCCTGTTAAGTACGAAAAACGAAAAATCTTCGCCATTTCCGGAACCTGCAATTTTCGGGCCCAGCAAAACCTCTTTTTTCAGCCGTACGGGAAAGCCTCTCACAAAACGCCCCAGACGGTCTATAAGAAACAGTCTGTTCCCCGAGATCAACAGCATTTGCAGCTTATTATTATGATAAAAATCTATCTGTGGAACCATTCCGCATATCTTACCGCTGAACGGTATGGTCCACAAACTGCGTTTCCTCGCATCGAGAAGCCTTAGTTTGTTTCCGGACAGCTGCTCCAGATAATTATATCCGCCCCTTACAAAATTCCTGACTTTAAACGGGCCGGCCGGAACTGAAACTATACTGTCCGAAACAAAAGTCCTTTCCTCCGAACTGCGGCCGGGTTTAGGAGCAGGGACAGGATCCAGATTAGCTGTAAAAAAATCAAGATGCGCCAAAATCCTGTTGCCGTCTGAGGATACATTAATCAGAAATGTCGAAAAATTATTCCTTCCCGCGGTCCTGTTCAACAACTCTCCGTATTCCGGCTTAAATACAGGCATCAAAGAATCTATTCCTGTTTTCATATTAAAAAATATGCTGACGGAACCTTCCCTTTTAAAAGCATCTTCGGCCGGTGTCTGTTCAATATAATCGGCCAGAGTATACCTGTCGGAAACATCCCTTACAAATCCGGCTATAGAAGTTTTGGGCCCTATTACAATCCAGCCGTCCTTCTCCAGATAATCGGTTTCGGTGCAATATCCGAAAAATTTTCCGAATATTTTTTCCAGACAGCCTCCGAATGCAAATTTTTTCATATCCGATATTTCGTCCTTTCCGCTTACGGCCGATACCACGCTCTTTATTCCGAAATGATCATGCTTCCTTACCATATTTACCCAAACAGGCTTGCCGCCTTTCATATAACATGCCGCAACAACCTCTTCAGTCTTCAGCGAATCCAGCCAGGCTCCGGGCGAAATCCGTCCCTTTCCATTTTCATCCTGCCTGAAATACGAATTATGATAAATATTAAAGAATGTATTCCTTTTTACTTCATACTTATGGAGATCTCCGATAGTATAACTGATAGCAAAAACAGTATTTCCGGGCAACATATTACCATAATCAGGGCTTGCGGGCTCCTGTCCCGAAAAGACAGAAGAATACAGAGAGGCTTCTGAACGGTTCTCAAAAGAGCCATCCATACCTATATGATCCACAGATACATTTAGGGAGAACATGCTCCAGTCCGACAAACGTCTGAAAAATGTTGAATATCCGAGATATTTTCTGCTGACGATCCCCGAAAATAATTTACCTATCTGACGGTGATTTATGAATATTTTATCACCTGCAGGAGAGACGGACTGCAATTCCGCAAATTCTTTGTTATCCAAAATAGACCTGCCGTTCTTCAGATGCCGGAGGGAATTTTCAAGGACGAACAGAGATGTACTGGCCAAAAGGAAATTTCTGTAGCAGGAGACGTTTAGGGAATCGCCCGATGTATGGATCTGTATTCCGTTATAATCGAAATTTCCGGCATTCATGGATAAGATGAATTTCTCAGCGGCCTTACGGCCGGAAGAGAGGCCGGATAAATCTATAACAGAAAGCAATGAAACGTCATTTTTTGCAGAATAATGAATACTAATAAGAGAACGCACTCCCGATGCCGGAAAATATGCCGCAGCCTTTTTTATATAGGACGGCAACGGATTAGACCTATCCCGAATTTGCGAAACGGGACAAGACGGAGCCTCTATGAAAAAATCCAGATTTTTCAGTTCCGAAAAGTCCATAACGGCTACAGCATCTATCGGTATGGCCTTAAAGGCCACGGACGATACCTTCGTTCCGGCATCCGAAGAATCTGATTTTCCGGATATTTTAAAAAAAAGGAAAACGATCAGTGCAACAAGAACGGCCACTATAATAGTGCCGTAAGTTATCATTTTCTTATTATCGTAATTCATATCCCCTCCAAAGTGCAAAAAGAGGCTGCCCTTACGGGCAGTCTCGTTATAAACGGATCTTAAATTCCATCAAAACGGAAGATCTTCTTCGGAATCGCTGTCGGATATGCCGGCAAAGGGGTCTCCGCCCTCAGGCAGGGCCTGCCCCTGCACATTTCCGTCGCCTCCCGAATCGGTATCCTTTTGTATCTTCCAGGCTCTCACGTCGGTATACCATCTGCCATTATATTCTCTGGATTCTATATTCACCGATACGGAAAGGAGATCGCCTTCTTTAAATCCGTCGAGTTCCTTTACCTTATCCTCTCCCCATACGCTCATGCAAATTTTCTTGGGGAACCTGTCTAAAGTTTCCACAACGAATTCTTCCTTGCTCCAATCACCCCTGCTGCTTCTGCCGCTTTGCACCGGGAGTTTACTTCCCAATTTGCATTTTATATCCAAAGACATATTTATTTCCTGACTTTTACTCTTGCTGTTGGTTTTGCTGAACTATGACGTCCGGCAACTTTCTTGGCAGGTTTTTCAACATAAGGTTTAACTTTCAATATCTCCACGCTGAAATCGAGTGTTGAGAAAGCAGGGAGATCCTGTCCCATAGGCCTGGATCCGTATCCCAGATCGAAAGGTATCCACAAACGGATCTTGCCGCCTTCTTCGCAAAGCTGCAGACCTTCGCCCCATCCCTTGATTACGCGGTTGAGAGGAAATGTAACGCTCTTTTTCCTTTCATAGGAAGAGTCAAATACCTTGCCATTAAGGAGCTTGCCTTCATAATTAACTTCTACGGTATCTTTAGGACCCGGCTTTACGCCGTCGCCTTTTCTTTCTATTACATACTGGACGCCGCTTTCGGTTACCTTAACGCTGTCGTTCTGTTTATTCTTATCAAAGAATTTCTTTTCTTCCGCCTTTTTTATCTTGCCGGTTTCAACCTGGGCTTTCATTGCAAAACTTTGTATGATTCTTCCGACTTCCTGTTCTTTTATTTTGGTAGGTTTACCACCGTCGGCAGCTGCGAAATAATCGGTAATGCCCTTCTTTACAATATTGAGATCAACACATTCCAGATTCGAAGATTTAAGCATTCCGCCGAAAGAAACACCTACGGCATAGCTTACGGAATCGATCTGGGATTTAGTTATTCCAGGTAATTTTACAGTTTTGGCATTATTGCACGAAGCAAGAACAGCCACGCCGCAAACTGCGACGGCAAGGAACGATAAAGTTTTTTTCATTTTTATTTTATTATTAAATAATTTAGTCAGTCATCTTCTGCAAAGATAATCTAATATTTCAATAATCCTTTTATCCTTCTTTAGCGGAATTTGCGGCATAAAGGCAAAGTTTGAAAAGCATTCTGGCACCAACATTGGCATCCCATTCTCCGTCTCCGGAAGGAGCCACTTCGCACAGATCGAAACCGATTATGCTTCTTCCCGACTCATACAACCGCTTCAGGAGAAAATCAGCTTCGCGGAAGGAAAGCCCCCCGGGAACAGGCGTTCCGGTTCCCGGACACAAGTCCGGAGATAATCCGTCTATATCAAAACTAACATAAACCTTTTCCGGTAAAGTTCCGATTATCCGAGAGCAAATGTTATTCCAATTCGCCCCGTAAAAGATTTTTTCTCTCATATATTCATCGCCGAAGACTTTAAGCCTTTTGTCTTTCTTCATAACCCCGGCTTCATAGCTGCAATAGTCGCGTACACCAACCTGACATACAATCTCAACCCCTTCAACATTTTTCAGGACATTATGCATTATCGAAGCATGAGAAAATGTAAAGCCTTCATAGCCGGGACGAAGATCGCCATGAGCATCTATATGAAGTATTCCGAAAGAAGAATATTTTTCGGAAAGAGCTTTAATACCGCCGTACGGAACGCTGTGTTCTCCGCCTATTATGCCTACGATCTTCCCGTCTTGCAGCAGGGAGGCCGATCTGGAAAATACATAATCGTTTATTTTCGCGGAAGCAGCATTTACTGCGGACGTTAATTCTTCTAGAGAATTAATATCGGTCCCTTTTCCCAATTCAGAAATAACCTTTTCAGCAACAGGTCTGATCGAAGAATTCAGAGAGACCAGAGAATTTTCCACGGGAATAGTCTCTACGGGAACAGCCCATGCATCAGAAATACATTCGTCGAAAAGATCCACCTGAAGGGATGCCTGCATAATCGATTCCGGCCCCCGCGAGGTTCCCGAACGATATGAAGTGGTAGCATCCCACGGAACCCCAAGAAGAACGACTCTGGCATTTTCCATATCATGAGGCAAACCGAAATAATTCCCGTTGGGCATGCCTATGCCGTCACGATCGAAATTCGTATCCATCAGATTGTTTTTAAACTATACCTTCTCTCAAGATATCATGTATATGTATCAGGCCTACATACTCCCCCTTATTCATAACTACTACCGACGTAATCTTATATTTTTCCATAAGATCGAAAGCATTTACGGCCAGTTCGGAAGATTCTATAACCTTGGGATTTCGGCTCATTATATTCCGGGCGCACAGAGAGGTAATGGGAGTTCCGCTCTCAACCATCCTTCTTACATCGCCGTCGGTTATTATACCGAGAAGCTTCCCTTCTTTGTCAAGAACGACGGTAGCGCCAAGTCTGTTCTGGGAAATATTTATAATCGTATTGGGAATGGATTCATCCTCTTTCACACACGGCTTCACCTCTTTGTCTATCAGGTCCTCCACTCTGAGATATAATCTCTTCCCAAGGGCTCCACCGGGATGGTACCTGGCAAAATCCTCCTGTGAAAAACCACGCATTTTAAGCAGGCATATGGCAATTGCATCGCCCATTACAAGTTGTGTTGTCGTACTTGTGGTCGGAGCCAGATTATGCGGACTGGCTTCTGATTTTACGGTCGTCCTTATTACATAGTCGGAATTCTTAGCAAGATACGAATCCATGCCTGACACCATTGCAACTAAAGTATTGCCCATACGCTTTATCAGCGGCACCAAAACTTTAATTTCCGGAGTGTTTCCGCTTTTTGATATGCACATTACGATATCGCCTTTCTGCACCATCCCCAAATCCCCGTGTATGGCATCGGCCGCATGCATGAAGACCGAAGGAGTTCCTGTCGAATTAAGCGTTGCAACTATTTTCTGTCCGATTATGGCACTTTTCCCTATTCCACTTATAATTAATCTACCCTTTGCTTCATATACAAGATCAAGAACCTTCATGAAAGAATCGTCTACAAACGGGACAAGCTTCTTCACTGCCTGTGCTTCTTTTTCGATAACGCTAACGGCTAACTCTTTAAGGTCTTCTTTAGAAATACTCATATAAAATATTTTTTTTGTATTTAATTTTTCTTTATATTAGACATATCAAAGATAGCGATTTTTTAACTCTTATCTATTTTTAAACGTTAATATGCAGATACAGTCTGACACTTTACACACAAAATTAAAGGAGTTCTTCGGCTTCGATAAATTTAAAGGTGATCAGGAAGAGATCATAAAAAATCTGATGGCAGGAAACGATACCTTCGTCCTTATGCCCACGGGAGGAGGGAAATCGCTCTGTTACCAGTTGCCGGCTCTCATAATGTCAGGAACGGCAATTATAATCTCTCCCCTTATAGCACTAATGAAAAATCAAGTGGATGCGATAAGGGGTTTTTCATCCGACAACGACAAAATCGCCCATTTTCTCAACTCGTCGCTGAACAAATCGAAGTTGCAGGAAGTTCGGGAGGATTTGATTTCGGGTGCGACCAAGCTCCTTTATGTAGCTCCCGAATCTCTTACCAAAGAAGAAAACATAGGACTTCTCAAAAAGGTAAAAATCTCGTTCTACGCAGTAGACGAAGCACATTGCATTTCCGAATGGGGACACGATTTCCGTCCGGAATACAGGAAAATACAGCCTATAGTTCAGGAAATAGGCAAGGCTCCGATAATAGCACTTACGGCAACGGCAACCCCTAAAGTACAATCGGACATACAGAAAAGCCTCGGCATGGAACATGCCAGAGTCTTCAAATCTTCTTTCAACAGGCCAAACCTTTTCTATGAAATAAGGCCCAAGGTTAATACCGAAAAGCAAATAATAAAATATATAAAGGACAACAGCGGAAAATCAGGTATAATATATTGTCTCAGCAGGAAGAAAGTGGAAGAAATGGCTGAACTCCTAAACATCAACGGTATAAAGGCTCTTCCTTACCATGCCGGTCTTGATGCGGCAACACGTGCGGCAAACCAGGACAAATTCCTTATGGAGGATGTAGATGTAATAGTAGCTACCATAGCCTTTGGAATGGGGATAGACAAGCCTGACGTGCGTTTTGTAATACACTACAACATGCCTAAGAGCCTGGAGGGGTATTATCAGGAAACCGGACGTGCAGGAAGGGACGGAGGTGAAGGAAAATGTATAGCGTTCTTCTCGCAAAAGGACATAGACAAACTTGAAAAATTCATGCAGAACAAACCTGTTTCCGAACAGGAAATAGGCAAGCAGCTGCTTAACGATACCGTTGCATATGCCGAATCAAATCAATGCCGCAGAAAAGTACTGCTGCATTATTTCGGCGAAGAGTACGAAAACGATAACTGCGGATGTTGCGACAACTGCGTAAATCCTCCGGCCCATTTCCCGGGACAGGAATTCGTTACCATAGTACTCAAACTTGTAAACGGCATGAAGGAAAATTTCAAGTCGGATCATCTCGCCAACATACTGGGCGGCATAAATAATTCGATAATAAAATCCTACAACCATAACAAGTCGGAATATTTCGGAATAATCCCCGGCAGGGACGCCAAATTCTGGCTTGCCGCAATAAGGCAATGTACCATAGGCGGATTCCTGTTCAAGGACATAGAGCAATACGGACTTATTTCCATAACTGAAAAAGGCAGGAATTTTTTAAAAGACCCTTATCCCATAGAACTGACGGAAGACAGGACTTATGAGAACACCGACGACGATTCCGACAGCATAGACAGCGGACTAAAGCATCACCCCGCTGAAGGCGCAGGCGACGAAACTTTGTTCGCCCTTCTTAAAGAGACACGGCATTCACTCTCCAAGAGGCTGAAGCTTCCTCCTTTTGTAATATTTTCAGATCCTTCACTGGAAGATATGGCAACATTGTACCCTATTACAATGGAAGAGCTCAAAAATTGCCAGGGCGTAGGCGAAGGAAAAGCACGCAAATTCGGAAAGGAATTTCTGGAGCTAATAGCGAAATACGTTGAAGAAAACGAAATAGACAGGCCTACCGAGTTCATAATCAAAAACGTAGGTCACAAATCCCTGAACAAGGTATTCATAATACAGAGCATAGACAGAAGAATGCCCCTCGACGAAATAGCCGATGCCAAGAATATGGACATGGATGAATTATACACGGAAATAGAGACCATAGTAAATTCCGGAACGAGAATCAATATCGATTATTATATACATCAGATCGTAGATGAAGATAAAATAAACGACATATACGACTATTTCAAGGAAGAAGCCACATCCGATTCGCTTAATGAAGCCATGAAAGCTCTGGGTGTCGATTATTCGGAAGAAGAAATAAGATTGATAAGGATAAAATTCATGTCGGAACTGGGAAACTAAACAGTCCTAATCAAAGATTTTTCCAGACTATCTCCCTGTCGCGGGCCCAATATGTAAGCTGACGCTTGGCATAATGGCGTGTATTGCGCTTTATAAGCGATACGGCCTCTTCAAGAGAAATTTCTCCGTCGAGGTACCTGAATATTTCTCTGTATCCTACCGTGCGCAATGCAGGTCTGTCCCTGTACTGCAAAAGTGATTCTGCTTCCTCCACGAGTCCCTGCCCTATCATCATTTCGGTCCTCAGGTTTATTCTATCATAGAGAACCGCCCGATTACGGTTAAGCCCTACCTTGGTTATTTTGAAAAATCTCTTTTTATCTGGAGAGCTCTTCCATTCCGAGAATTTTTTTCCCGTTTGCAGTGTTACTTCCAGCGCTCTTACGACTCTTTGTGGATTTGCTATATCTATGGTATCATAAGATTCCCTGTCTATTTTCCGAAGATCGAAACGCAGACTGTCGAGCCCTTCGGTTTTGAGTCTGTTCATAAGAGAATCCCTCAGCTCCATGTCGGCAGGGGGAAAATCATCAAGACCTTTACACAAGGCATCTATATACAAGCCCGATCCGCCAGCCATTACTACGACATCATGAGTCAGGAAGAGTTTTTCCAGAAGAGCCATTGCCTCTACTTCATATCGTCCTGCAGTATAATCGTCAAGCACCGAATTTGAAAATATAAAATAATGACGGACCGCAGCCAGCTGTTCGGGCGAAGGAGCAGCAGTGCCTATCTTCATTTCCCTGAATATTTGTCTGGAATCACAGCTTACCACGGGAGATCCGCATTCCATAGCTTTGGATATGGCATAATCCGTTTTCCCCACGCAGGTAGGACCGAGAATTATTATAAGCTCCTTATTTTTCATCCGAAATGCCGGAAAGTCCGTCGAACTTTTCCAGATCTTCATAGCTTTTGCCGAATTGTTCCGGATTCCTGCCTCTCTCCGCAACAAGCCTTGGATACGATGCTCTGGGATTCAATTCCGCTTCCTTTTCAAAGGAAAGAGTTATGTATCTGTTTTGCCTGATGTCGTAAACATATAATAATGTATGCTCGCCGGCAGACAAAGTTGCAGATACGGAAACGGTGTCAAGCGATCCGTGTCCGAAATCGAAAACCGAATATTCTTTACCCATGGAACCATTATCCTTGACCCCTCTGAACTCTACAATCTGGTCGGGATCGAATTCGAGGTCGCTGGAAAGAAATCTGTGCAAAGCATAAAGAGATATGTCAGTATCTATCTCATACTCACGCATGAAGATTTTACTTCCGGGAATGGTTGCCTTATATTCGCAAATCATATATCTATTTTCAATAAAATATTATAACGGGGACTTTTTCAGCTATCAAAAATAACAGAAAAAAAATACTTCCGCAATACATATAATATCACAATGCCCCCATCAAAAAAGCCATGGTATCCTTTCCGTCCGCATATTCAAGTATTTCAGGAAGCTGGGCATGTCCGAAAGACCTGTAAACTTTTTGCAGGGAATCCCTTTCAGAACTAATGAATCTTTCCGCATCATAAACATCTCTATAATATCTGTAGCCTATTACCCCGGCCGGCACGTGGCCGTCGGCATTCTCCCTGAGTAGAAAAAATCCGCCATCGATAAAAGGAATATCTTCCATAAGGGCAACGGCACGGTTCCTCCGATAAATATTCAAATAAGAGACATCGCCGCTAATCCAGGCGGTGTCGGACAATATTTTTACAAGAAAACTGAAATCATAACCTTCCGGAACAAGCAACAGCGATACATTCCTGCATCCCAAACCGTAATATAAAAAGATATCGTTCCGCAGCCCCTCAAGTTCTTCCGCCGATTCGCACCCTCTTAAAAAAGCAACGCTGTACCTGCTGCCTCTAGCTAGCAACGCGACGGAAGGATATTTCTCACCAACCGCACGGGAGGTCGCATCCGACCCTGTAGCTATTATTGCATCAACCCTGTTAGCCCGGACAAAAGCATCAAATTTCACACGATCGTCAAAAAACGCTATCTCCCCGTATGCGGGATTTATCCCGGCAAGAAGACTTGCTATCGCAGGAAGAAGGAAGCTGTCCTTATGCGAAAGCTTTACCGCCGGAACAAGTCCGCAGGCACATACGCATAAAAAATCATGAAATCCAACCAGCGGGATATTGCCTGCCATTATAATCCCCGCATATCTTCTTTCTGTGCAAGGCCCGGTATAAGGTAACGTTCCGGCATATTTTTCAAAAAAGTTGCGGAGACTGTCGTATTCCAGGAATTTATCGCATATCGCGCCTAATGCATATTTTTGCATATGGACAGTAAAAAGGACGTTAGATCGTTCCGAAGCGGCAAAGGCATCGTCCATCGCCGGTATTCTTTTTCCCCCGGAAAGCCATTCCCGCAGAACCTCTCCAAGGGTTGAAAAATCATTTATGAATTGCCTCTCGTACATATTGCAATTTTAGTAAAAAGGGAGTAATTTTACAATCGCATATGAATGATAATCCTACACCCGTTTGCGACCTCTACAATACCATATCAAGAGTATCCGAAGGTCTTTACAAAGAGAAGGGAAGCAGGTTTTTATCATTTGCCTATCCGGTTTCGGACAAAGAAGAAACAGACGGAATACTCCGCAAGGTGAAAAAGGAATTTTTTGATGCAAGACATTGCTGCTTTGCCTTCAGGCTGGGCCCCGAAGGAAACGAAGTCCGTACTTGCGATGACGGGGAGCCTTCATATTCGGCCGGAAAACCTATACTGGGACAAATACTTTCAAATGATTTAAGCGATATACTTATTGTTGTCGTAAGATACTTCGGCGGAACCAAATTAGGACTGCCCGGTCTGACGAAAGCATACAGAACTGCAGCTGCCAATGCCATAAAAAATGCCGACATCATAAAAAAATACATATGCAGAATCTATACTATAGATTTTGGGTACGGCAATATCGATTCCGTTCTGAAAGCACTCGGCCAACTGAATATTATCCCTTACGACCGCAAATTCGATTTGAGATGCAGCATAAAAGCCGATGTAAGACTTTCCCTTATTGAAAAATTCAGGGAATCAATATCAATGATAGATGGCGCCAATATAAAAGAACAATAAAAGCAACCACATAAATATAAAATATATGCCAAAAAGTTTAATCTCCATCCACGACTTGACAAAGAAAGAGATCCTACACATTCTCGACGTTGCCAAGGAGTGTGAAAAACAACCGGTGCAAACGATATTGAACGGCAAAATCATTGCATCGCTATTCTTCGAACCGTCCACAAGGACCAGGCTCAGTTTCGAAACGGCAGCAAACAGATTGGGAGCTAAGGTTATAGGCTTTGCAGACATATCCAATACCAGCATAACCAAGGGCGAAACGCTAAAGGATACCATAAAAATAGTATCCAACTACGCCGATCTTATAATAATGAGGCATCCTCTGGAAGGGGCACCCAGGTATGCTTCCGAAATTTCATCAGTCCCCGTAATAAATGCCGGAGACGGAGCTAATCAGCATCCGTCCCAGACTCTTCTTGATCTTTACACTATACTTCAGACCCAGGGAAGGCTGGAGAACATAAACATAAACATGGTTGGAGACCTAAAATACGGCAGGACTGTACATTCTCTTCTGCAGGCACTTTCTCACTTTTCACCCATATTCACATTTACGGCCCCGGAAGAACTGAGACTCCCCGAAGAATACAAAAATTTCCTTGATAAAAAAGGAATAACATATAAGGAGACCTCGGATCTTGACGGAAGTCTTGCCGATGCCGACATCCTTTATATGACGAGAGTACAGCAGGAAAGGTTTTCCGATCCTATGGAATATGAAAAGGTAAAGAACGTCTACTCCCTCGATTGCCAGATGCTCGAAAAGGCTAAGCCAAATATGAAGATCCTGCATCCACTTCCAAGGGTAAACGAAATAAATCCTAATGTGGATGAAAACGAACATGCCTATTATTTCCAGCAGGCAAAAAACGGAATGTTCGTAAGAATGGCAATAATTTCTTACCTGCTGGGATTCAAATAAAACAGACGACAATGGAAAATCAATCAAAGGAACTCAAGGTAAGCGCTATAAAAAACGGGACGGTACTCGACCACATACCGGCAGACCAGCTTTTCAGGGTCATAGACATACTAAAACTCTATAATTGCAGGAATCAGATAACCTTCGGGACCAATCTCGACAGCAAGCAGCTCGGCAAAAAGGGGATAATAAAGATAGCCGACAGATATTTCAGGGACGATGAAATAAACAAAATAGCTATCATAGCACCGCAGGCCAAAATTAATATTATAAAAGACTTCGAGGTAATTGAAAAGAAAATCATTTCCGTACCGGATGAAATAACCGGAATAATCAGGTGCGACAATCCTAACTGCGTTACCAATCATCAGCCGATAACCACAAAATTCAAAACAATAAGGAAGGAAGGTCATGTAAGCTTCCTCTGCAATTATTGCGAAAAAATAACCGACGGAGACAATATTACAATTATTCAGAATAATGAATAATATTATTGTTTTTTATTACAAAAAAATATATTAATTTTAATATTTGAAACCACGAATCTAACATAAACAGTAATTTTGTTACATCATGACAAAAAAAGTTCACAATTTTAACGCCGGACCATGCGTACTTCCGGACCAGGCTATCGACAATACGATAGAAGCTCTAAAAAATTTCAGAGGGACCGGAATGGCCGTAATAGAAGTATCCCACCGTTCAAAGGAATGGTCGGAAGTTATGGAAGAAACGGAATCATTATGGAGAGAACTTCTCAATATCCCGGAGAACTACAAAATCTTGTTTCTGGGAGGAGGCGCCAGCATGCAGTTCCTCTATGTTGCAATGAATCTTCTGGAGCACAAAGCCGGATATCTGGAAACAGGAGCGTGGGCTAAAAAGGCATTCAAGGAAGCCCTGGGGCTGGGCAATGCAATAGCAGTAGCTTCGTCGGCCGACAAGAATTACAACTACATCCCAAAAGGATATACAATCCCCTCCGACCTCGACTACTTTCATATAACTACCAACAATACTATATATGGTACGGAGATAAAGGAAGACATAGACTCTCCGGTAACGTTGGTAGCCGATATGTCATCGGACATAATGACCAGACGAGTAGATGTATCTAAATACGGACTTATCTACGGAGGAGCACAAAAAAACGTGGGACCGGCCGGCGTAGCATTCGCAATAATCAGGGAAGATATCCTGGGCAAAGTGAGCAGACACATACCTACGATGCTCGACTACAAGATACATATAGATAAAAAGGGAATGTTCAACACTCCTCCGGTAATAAATATTTATATAATGCTGGAAACTCTCAAATGGCTGAAAGGCATAGGCGGCATAGACAAGATACACGAAATAAACCTTCGCAAGTCGCAAATGCTTTACGAAGAAATAGACAGAAACAGCATGTTTACCGGCACCGCGGAAAAAGAAGACCGTTCGATAATGAACCACTGTTTCGTAATGGCAAAGGGTTATGAAAACCTGCAGGACGAGTTTCTGTCTTTTGCAAAAGAAAACGGCATGGTAGGAATAAAGGGACACCGCTCCGTAGGTGGATTCAGGGCTTCTCTTTACAATGCCTGCACCGAAGATGATGTTGCAGCCCTTGTAAAATGCATGCGTGATTTCGAAAACAATAATAAATAAAGAAAAAACTGTCATGAAAATACTGGTGGCAACGGTAAAGCCGTTTTCCGCAACGGCTGCCGGAAAGATGAAAGAAATCGCGGAACAAAAAGGATACGATATTTCCTTTCTTGAAAAATACGGATCAAACGAAGAATTAAAAGAGGCTGTAAGGGAGGTAGACGCTCTCATAGTACGTTCCGACAAAATCACGAAGGAAATCATGAATGAAGCCGGCAAATTAAAAATAATAGTAAGAGCCGGTGCCGGCTACGACAATCTTGATCTCGATGCATGCACCGAAAAAGGCATAACAGCCATGAATACACCGGGGCAGAATTCCAACGCAGTGGCCGAACTGGCACTTGCAATGATGGTCTACATCTCCAGGAATCAATTTACACCTGGTACAGGTTCCGAACTTAAAGGTAAGACATTGGGCATACAGGCCTTCGGACATGTCGGAAGACTTGTTGCCGAACATGCCAAAGCATTTGGGATGAACATAATGGCTTTCGATCCCTATGTACCGTCTGAAATAATGGAAAAACAGGGAGTACATGTTGCCGAAAGTCTGGAAGCCCTGTATACCGGATCGAACTTCATATCTCTGCATATTCCGGCCACAGAGGAAACCAAAAAATCCATCGGATACGATCTTGTATCCCTTATGCCCGAAGGCGGTTGTCTGGTAAATACTGCAAGAAAAGAAGTAATTGACGAAGAAGGACTTGTAAAGCTAATGGAAGAAAGGACCGATATAAAATATGTAACTGACATAGCTCCGGATTCGGCTGAAACCTTTAAGAACAAGTTCGGCCTTCGTTTCTTTGCCACGCCCAAAAAGATGGGTGCGCAAACAAACGAAGCTAATCTGAACGCCGGAATTGCAGCTGTAAACCAGATTGCAGATTTCTTTAAAACGGGAAACAGAAAATTCCAGGTAAACAAATAAAATTCTGAACTATAAAATGGTAAAAATAAAACCTTTCGCAGCTATACGTCCTCCAAAGGAAATCGTAAGGGAAGTTGCATCTCTTCCCTACGACGTACTCAATTCCAAAGAAGCGCAGGCAATAGCAGGAGAAAAATCGCTGCTCCATATAATAAAACCTGAAATAGATTTCGATCCGATAATAGACGAACATTCAGACAAGGCATATGAAGAAGCGGTTAAGAACTTCAAGCTATGGCAGGAACGCAAATGGCTTATACAAGACCCCGTAGAAAACTATTACGTATATTCCCAAACGATGAACGGACATACGCAGTTCGGCCTTGTCGTTTGCGCAAATGTGGAAGATTACATTTCAGGGAAAATAAAAAAACACGAACTTACGAGAAAAGAGAAGGAAGACGACCGGATGATTCACGTAAAAATACAAAATGCAAATCTCGAACCCGTTTTCTTCTCATACAAGGACAACGATGAAATAAACACCATAGTATCTTCCGCCGCAGCCGGAGAACCCGAATATGACTTTACTGCCGAAGACGGAGTCCGCCATCGTTTATGGGTAATAGGGACTTCAGACAAGATAAACAGGATAACCGAAATCTTTTCTGCTATTCCGGCTTTTTATGTAGCTGACGGTCACCACAGAACCGCAGCAGCTGCAAGGGTCGGCCTTGAGAAAAGAGCAGCCAATCCTCATCATACCGGAAACGAAGAATACAACTACTTCATGGCCGTGATCTTTCCAGAGAGCAATCTCAGAATAATGGACTACAACCGTGTAATACGCGATCTGAACGGCATGAACAAAGAAAGTTTTCTTGAAAAGCTTTCCGGAAATTTTGATATGGAAGAAAAGGGAGATAACATATACAAGCCGTGCAGACTTCACGAATTTTCGATGTATCTCAACGGCAAATGGTATTCCCTGCGGGCAAAAACCGGTACATACGACGATACAGACCCTATAGGAGTTCTGGACGTCACAATACTCTCCAGAAAGGTCCTTGACGAAATCCTCGGAATAAAAGATCTGAGAACATCCGAAAGAATAGATTTCGTAGGGGGGATAAGAGGGCTCGGTGAATTAAAGAAAAGAGTCGACTCCGGGGAAATGGCCGTTGCCTTCGCTCTTTATCCCGTTTCGATGAAACAACTTACGGACATTGCCGACTCGGGCAACATAATGCCTCCGAAGACTACATGGTTCGAACCTAAATTAAGAAGCGGAATAACTATACACAAACTCGACAGAAGATAAGCCACTGGTACAAAGATATACCGCAAAAGTATTATCTTACGCCTGATAATTAATAAAGCCGGCCGGGAAATCCCGACCGGCTTTTCATATACATATTATATCTAATATTTAAAGATTATTCTTCTCAATGTCCTTGAAGTAACGGTAAGTCGAAACTTTCAGTTCAGTTACGGCGGCCTCGTCGCAAACCATGATGCCGTGCTGGTGAATCTGAAGAGCAGATATAGTTCTCTGGTTATTAACACTGCCCTCTACTCCGTCGCGCACCGCATTCGCCTTCTTGTGCCCGAAAGCAAGGATTAAAACTTCACGCGCATCCATTATCGTACCTACACCAACCGAAAGAGCAAGTTTGGGAACTTTGTTCATATCATTGTCGAAGAAACGTGAATTTACGATTAAAGTATCTGTAGTGAGGGTTTTTATTCTTGTCCGTGATTTAAGCGAAGAAAAAGGTTCGTTGAAGGCTATATGCCCGTCTTCTCCTACACCACCCATAAACAAATCTATTCCTCCGGCTTTCTTTATTCTGGATTCATACTCTTCACACTCCCTGGCCAGGTCTGATGCATTGCCGTTAAGGATGTTTATGTTTTCCTTTGGGATATCGATATATTTAAAGAAATTGTTCCACATGAAAGAGTGATAGCTTTCCGGATGATCCTCGGGTATCCCGACATATTCGTCCATATTGAATGTTACCACATTCTTAAAGGAAACCTTATTTTCTTTGTAAAGAGATATCAATTTTTTGTAGGTTGGGATCGGGGTCGAACCGGTAGGCAATCCCAAAACAAAAGGAGCATCGGTAATCGTTTTCTTGCGATTTATCTGGGAAACGATATAATTGGCAGCCCATGCGCTTGCCATATCACAGGAATCTTCAATAATAAGCCTCATATACTTTATTTTTAATTTATTTACCGCAGCAAATTTAGCATTAATAGATTAAAATAAAAAGGGTAGAATGATATAAAAAAAAACGGGGAGAAGATATTACTATCAACTCCCCGTTTATAAATTAGGCGGTTACCTACTCTCCCACTTGGTATAGCAGTACCATCGGCGCTTTCGGGCTTAACTTCTCTGTTCGGTATG
>JALCMP010000008.1 GCA_022648545.1 Bacteroidales bacterium
ACTTTGCCCGGTATTGGCAGGAAGAGTGCTCTCAGACTTGCTCTTTTCATCTTGAAGCAGCCTTTGGAAAATGTGGAGAATTTCGGCAATTCCTTTATTGAATTAAGAAAGAACATAAAATACTGTCCGGTCTGCAACATGATAACAGACGACGGGGTATGTTCTTTTTGTTCCGATAAGAACAGGGACGATTCCGTAATATGCGTCGTAGAGAGCGTGAGCGACGTGCTTAAAATAGAAAACGCCGGAACATATTGCGGCATGTACCATGTGCTCGGGGGGATAATTTCTCCCATAGACGGTGTGGGCCCCGACGATATAAGCATATCTCCCCTGTTGAAAAGAATCGAAAAAGGCAATGTAAAGGAAGTTATTCTTGTCCTCAGTACCAGCATGGAGGGGGAGACGACATCCTTTTATTTATATAAGAAACTATCTTCGTACGATATTGTAATAAGTACTATTGCCAGAGGCGTGGGATTCGGAGATGATCTCGAATATGCAGACGATCTGACCCTCGGCAAAAGCATAGAAAACAGGCAACCATTTAAAAACAAATAAAAATTTAAAGAAATGAGTACCACCACTCTTCTTCTGATCTTCGTAATTTATACGGCATTGTTGTTTTTCATTGCGTTTCTGACATCGAGAAAAGCCGACAACAAATCTTATTTTACCGGCGACAGAAAATCCAACTGGTTCGTAGTAGCCTATGGGATGATAGGCGCTTCGCTGTCCGGAGTTTCATTTATGTCCGTTCCCGGAAATGTGTTCAATGAAAGATTCTACTATTTTCCGATGCTGCTCGGATTTATATTGGGATATGCCGTAATAGCCTTTTTGCTCCTGCCTCTGTATTATAAGATGAATCTGACGTCGATATATACATATCTCGATAACCGTTTCGGAAAATACAGCTATAAAACGGGTGCCTCGTTCTTTATAATATCCAGATTGCTGGGAGCGGCTCTGAGAACCTTCCTGGTGGTATATGTGCTTTATTATTTCGTACTGCAGAGTATGGGTGTACCTTTCTGGGTAGCGGCTGCGCTGTTTGTGGTGATAGCAATACTATATACCATGAAGGGCGGTGTAAAAACCATAGTTTGGACGGATACGCTGCAAACTACATTTATGATAGTAGCCGTAATTTTGTCGGTTTACTTCATATGCAGCGAAATGCACTGGAGTTTCGGCGATATGTTCAGGAACGTACATTCGAGTTCGTTCTCCGATTTGTGGGATACGAACGTAGCTCATGCTACAAATTGGTGGAAGAGATTCCTGAGCGGCGTATTCGTTCCGATAGCCATGACAGGGCTGGATCAGGCTATGATGCAAAAGAGTCTTAGTTGTAAAAACATAGGCGAGTCACAGAAGAACGTCATGACTTCCGTACTTATGATGATTCCCATGAACCTGCTTTTCCTTACTCTTGGTGCCGTGCTTGCCCTGTTCATACAAAGCAATCCCGATATAATGGCTATAATACCGCATACTGCCACCGGAGGTCTGGAAGCCGACAAAATATTCCCTACCGTGGCTTTCCATCTCAAGCCCATAGTAGGTATCGTCTTTTTCGTAGGACTTATTTCCGCAGCCTATCCCACATGTGCCAATGCAATAACATCGCTTACTACATCCACCAGCATAGATATCGTTGGTATGGATAAGCGCAACTGGGACGACGACAAGAAGAAAAAGGTCAGATTCGGAATAACTTCCGTAATAGCGGTGCTCTTCGTAATATTAATAATATTGTTCGACATCTTTAAGAATGATGCCGTAATAAATATGGTTTATGAAGTGGCCTCATATACGTACGGGCCTTTGCTGGGGTTGTTTATGTTCGGTATACTTACGAAATTCAACATTCGCGACAAAGCCGTGCCTTTCGTTTGCATAAGTGCTCCGGTTGTATGTTACCTCATAGAATCGTATGTGTTCAAATTCGGATTTGCTCTTATAATAGTATGTTCGCTGCTTACATTTTTAGGACTGCTGCTGTTCGTACGCGGAAAATCCGGAAATACAGGTCCCCTTCCGAAAAGAGACTGAATAGGGGGGTTGTTTCAATAAAAAAATTTAATACCTTTGCAGGCAGTTATGGATTATTTTCAACAATACTGCAATGGTAAAGGCAAATTCGCTCATATATACGTATGCTTTACCGTCTGCATTCCGGATTAGTCTTATTCCGGTTTCAGACAGCATGGAATGTTATTCCTGCGGTTACGGGAAAATTATTTTCTATAGTAAAAACATCAAAAAACATAAGAGTAAAGGGAAAAGCCTTTCGGATTTCTGGATATTGGCTCTTCAGGAAGTCCTGTCGAGGTTCCGATGTAGATTCCGTTTTTAATTTTTGCTGCAGATGCGGCATTTTGGAAAATGGGTTCTAATCTTTTTTATTTTTATTCTTATGGCAGAGATTTTTTACAAATCACATGGAAAAATAGTAACGTCCGAAGAGGTATCCAGCCTTGAAAATCTCGGAATTGACGATGTACTGTGGATAGACCTTTATCAACCCGACGGCGATGAAAAGCGCAAGGTCGAAGATTTTCTCGACACTACCCTTCAGAGCAGGGCGCAGGCGGAGGAGATAGAAAGTTCCTCCAGATATTCCGAAACCGATACCACCATTTTTGCCAATACGAACTTCCTTATACCGGGACCGGACAATTACGGACTTGAGGCCGTATCGTTCATAATTTCGGAAGGCGTGCTCGTAACCATAAGGCAAGTGCCCCTGAGAACATTTACGGAAATGCAGCGCAAACTTCCCATGTCTCCCAAATTATATACTACCGGTTATCATATACTTATTGCCATACTGGAAGGCAGGATAGATTTGGATGCAGACATGATAGAAATAATGGCGAAGGAAATAGCGCAGTTCAGCAAAAGGGTGAATCTGGGTGAAGACGTAAACGAGAATTTCCTTCTGGATATAAACCAGCTGCAGGAAAACACCATGGTCGTGCGTGAAAACATAATAGACAAGCAGCGTATGATAACATCCATACTAAGAAGCGATAAATTTCCGCGCGACGTACATTCGAAACTCAACATACTTCTTAAGGATATAAGTTCCCTGCTCAACCATACGAATTTCAGTTTCGAAAGGCTCGAATATATGCAGAATACCGTTCTGGGACTGATTAATCTCGATCAGAACAAAATAATGAAGATACTTACCTTCGTTTCTCTTCTGTTTATGCCGCCTACTCTGATCTCGGGTATTTACGGTATGAATATCGGCCTGCCAATACTGGGGAACAAGCTTGATATAATAATAGTACTTTCCATAATGGCCCTTTCCGTTTTTGCTGCTTCTTTTGTGTTCAGGAAAAAGAAGATGCTGTAAAGAAAAATTTGCATAACTATATAATATTGTTTACTTTCGCAACCTTAAATCCGGGCTGCGATTTTTTTTGCATGTACCGGATTATTATAAATATTGTTTAATTTCTAGCAGCAGATTTTTATTAAAAATGATTAAAGAAACAAAAAAGGTCAAAAGCAAGCAGGTCCTCAATGATGAAATGGATTCTGAAGAAGAGACCCCAAAGACCAAAAAACCGGAAGACACCTTAGATGCCTTCAAGGAAGAATCTTCGGAAAACGAAGAACCTAAACAACGCAAAAGCAATGCCTCTATTCCCGTAGATAAATTCGACTGGGATGAATTCGAAAAGGAAGAAGAATTCGAAGGCAACAAGGAAGACATCGAAAAAAAATATGAAGAAACCCTTTCCAAGGTAATTGAAAACGAAGTGGTTGAAGGAACCATTACCGGAATTACGAAAAGGGAAGTAATAATAAACATAGGTTATAAGAGCGAAGGAATCGTTTCCATAAACGAATTCCGCTACAACCCTGATATCGCGGTAGGCGACAAGGTTGAAGTTTACGTAGAAAGTGCGGAAGATAAAAGAGGACAGCTGGTTCTCTCCCACAAGAAAGCACGTTCTTTCCGTTCCTGGGACAAGGTTAACGAAGCCTATGAGAAAAATGAAATAGTAAAGGGTTACATCAAGTGCCGTACGAAAGGCGGTATGATAGTGGACGTATTCGGCATAGAAGCATTCCTGCCGGGTTCACAGATAGATGTAAAACCTATAAGAGATTACGATTTCTTCTGCAACAAGTCCATGGATTTCAAGATCGTAAAGATAAATCCGGACTACAGGAACGTAGTCGTATCGCATAAGGCCATACAGGAAGCCGAACTCGAAAAACAAAGAGAGGAAATAATCAATACCCTACAGAAAGGACAGATCATCGAAGGTACTGTTAAGAATATTGCTTCCTACGGAGTATTCATGGATCTCGGTGGTGTGGACGGACTTATCCATATTACAGATCTTTCATGGGGCAGAGTAAACGATCCTAACGAAATAGTTAAGCTGGATCAGAAACTGAAAGTCGTAATTCTTGATTTCGACGAGCAGAAAAAGCGTATAGCATTAGGTCTTAAACAGCTTACCCCTCAGCCTTGGGATTCTCTCGATCCTAATCTGAAGGTAGGAGACAAGGTAAAATGCAAAGTCGTAGTTCTTGCAGATTACGGAGCTTTCGTAGAAGTATATCCCGGAATCGAAGGACTTATACACGTTTCGGAAATGTCATGGTCTTCACATCTCAGATGTGCCCAGGATTTCCTTAAGGTAGGCGACGAAGTCGAAGCCGTAATACTTACTCTCGACAGGGAGGAAAGAAGGATGTCTCTCGGCATGAAGCAGCTCAAACCGGATCCTTGGACAACCATATTGGATAAATATCCTGTAGGATCCAAGCATTCTGCAATTGTAAAGAACTTTACAAACTTCGGAGTATTTGTTGAACTCGAAGAGGGCGTAGATGGCCTCATACATATAAGTGATCTTTCCTGGACAAGAAAAATCAAACATCCTTCGGAATTTACCGCCATCGGTGAAAACATGGATGTAATTGTACTTGAAGTAGATCAGGAAAACCGCAGGCTGAGTCTTGGACACAAGCAGCTCGAAGAAAATCCTTGGGACGTATTCGAATCGGTATTTACCATAGGTTCCATACATCAGGGCACAATAGTTTCCTTTAACGAAAAGGGTGCTACCGTAGCTCTTGAATATGGCATAGAAGGTTTTGCTCCTGTAAGAGGACTTGTCAAAGAAGACGGAACGACCGCCAAGGCCGACGAAAAGCTCGACTTTAAGGTTCTGGAATTCAACAAGACCGGCAAGAGAATAATTCTTTCTCACTCCAAGATAGCCGAGGATGCCAACAAGACTCCTGAAGAATTGGCAGCCAAGGAAAAATTCGAAGAGAAGAGTAATGCCAAGAAAACCGGAAGGAAGATCAAATCTTCGATAGAAAAGACCACTCTTGGCGATATCAGCGAACTTGCCGCTCTTAAGGACGAAATGGTAAAGGATGCTGAAAAGAAAGCCAGAAAAGCAGCCGAGGCCAGGAAAGAATCCGTTGAAGAAAAATCCGATACGGCCGAAACACCTGAAAAGGATGCATAATAAGCAACAATAAATACCATATGGAGTTTAAGCTGATAACTTTAGGTATATCATCAGCTTCGCCTACGGTAAACAGATTTCCGAGCGCCCACGTCCTTAAGGTACGCGGGCGCTCTTTTTTGATTGACTGCGGCGAAGGTGCACAATTGCTGATGAAGCGGTACGGTATAAATTTCAACGGCATATCCGACATATTCCTGTCGCATTTGCACGGTGATCATTTATACGGCATATTTGGTTTATTATCAACCATGAGTCTTATGGGGAGGACATCCCCGATAAATATTTTCGCCCCCCGGGGTTTTTCGAGGATAATGGAATTCCTCAATTCCGAAATAGGAAAGGACAAACAGTACGAGATAAATTTCATTCCGGTGGAATGCCGTTCCCCGTACTTTATAGAAGAATTTTCAAATCTTACTATTGAAGCATTTCCGCTAAAGCACAGAGTGGAAACCTACGGATACATGTTCAGGGAGAAGCAACCCGACAGAAACGTCCATAAAAGTCTAATAGAACCATACGGACTTACATTGCGCGAGATAGCATCTCTTAAGAGAGGCGAAAACGTCATCCGCAACGTAGAAGACGGAAAACCCGTAACGGAAGCGGACGGGAGTGGAAAAGATGCTGCTTTTGCAAATGTCCTGACTACGGACGTTTTTACATACCGTCCTTTCGAACCGCGATCTTTTGCATATTGCTCGGATACGGCCCGATTTAATGAACTTCCCTTGTGGATAAAGGGTGTAAATCTTCTGTATCACGAAGCTACCTTTACATCGGAAATGGACGGCAAGGCCGAAAAAACATTCCATTCGACTGCAGCCGAAGCTGCGGCATGTGCCAGGGATGCAGGAGCCGGCAAGCTTGTTATGGGCCATTTCTCTTCGCGCTACAGGGATCTTTCTCAAATCCTAAAGGAAGCGCGCGAAGTATTTCCGGAGTCGTATCTTGCAAAAGAAGGTGCTGAATTCGACATACCATTAGACAAAGTACAGGATTTGCGTTAAGATATTTTAATTATCGCTATCGGGAAAATTATCTGCCTTTCTGCTGCAGAGTCCGTTCCCGAAGGAATTTTTTAAGTGCGCGGTGGTATGCCCGCGCATTTGAATTATGTGCGGCAATCGTACGCGCGAATTTGTGTCTCCCGTTTAATTCTTCGCTTGCGCAAAAATAAAGATAATCAGTGTGTTTATAATCCAGAACTGCTTCTATGCTGTTTATGTCCGGAATACATATGGGTCCCGGAGGAAGTCCGGCATGCTTATATGTATTATAGGGAGAATCCGTTTTGAGGTGTTTGTTCAGTATCCTTTTAAGTTCGAAATTTCCAACGGCGAATTTTACCGTAGGGTCGGCGTCGAGCTTCATGCCTGTTTTTAGCCTGTTCATGTATACGCCGGCGATCATCGGTCTTTCCGGTTCATAGTTGCTTTCCTGGCAGACTATGGAGGCAAGGATGTATGCTTGTGTCTTTGTAATTTCCGCCTCTGATAGTTTTTTTGTTCTTTCTCCGTTCCAGAACGAGTCGTTTTCCTTCTTCATCCTTTCGGCAAGAGCTTGCGGAGTTGAAGTCCAGTACACTTCGTAAGTGTTGGGGATAAATAATGAAATAAAAGTATCGCTGTTCAGTCCGTAAGCGGAGGCATTCCCCGGATCGCCGAAATATTCCATAAAAGCCGACGAGTCGGGCGCCATCCTGCGGGCAAGAATCCCCGCCAACTGCGGCATGGTCCTTATATTTGATGGTATTACAAGCCTGAGAGGGGTCTGCCAGCCTTTTGCTATGCTTCTTACTATGAATTTATTATTGCTTCCTTTTTCAAAAACATATCTTCCCGGTTGGAATCTTTTTTCCAGCTCCATTCTGTCTGCAACTCTTTCGAACGATCTTATGTTTTTAAGTTTTCCTGCAAGAGTATCCAGCAGCTGTTCATAAGAACTTCCCGGAGGGATGAAAACGGTTTCTTTCCGATTTATGTTCTTTTTGTAGCTGTCGTACAGTCTGGCTGTATAATATGCCGATATTCCAGTAATAATGCATATCGACAGAATTATTGCGGGAATCCGCAGAGGAATCTTTTTTTTCATCTTCTGTTTTTCCTGTTTCTTTTATTTCTTGCGTTTGCTTATGTAAACCCTGGTTCCCTTTTTTACGGAGCCGTCTTTTTCAACGCCGTTTAATTTAAGAACCGATCTTGTAAACAGCGAAAATTCTTTGGCAATCGATCCATAAGTTTCCCTGCCTGTCGCTATTATATATTTGGATCCGTTTTTTACGTAAACTTTCCTTTTTAGAGAGAATTCGTATGTACTGTTGTCCGCAGAACCCGTCCGTATTTCCTTTTTTTCTAAAGATTTGTCATTCTGAGAGGAGGAGCGCATTTTTTTTATGTCGGCTTCGGCCGCCTTTTTAAGTTCGGCAGCTTTTGCGCGTTTCCTTGCTTCGCGCCGTGCTATCCTTTCTTCTTTTCTTGCGGCGCGCCTGCGTCTTCTCAGTTCGCGTTTGCTTAATTTTTCTCCTGTGCCGGTTTTATCGTATCCGCTCAGTGATTCCGGGGCAGATCGGCCGTCGAGTTTATATAACTGATATTTCTCTATTATTCCTATAAGAATTTGCGCATATTGCGGATTGGTAGCATATCCGGCGGCCTTGAGTCCATATGCCCAGCGGACGTAGTCGTAATCCTTAAGCTTGAACAGCGACTGGTAGCGGGGCCCGTTCCTGAGGAATTTGGAATGATCTTTAAAAGATTCTTCGGCATTTCTGTATCTTCTGAAACATTCCCTCCTTTTATCGTCGTTGTGCCTTATTGTTCTTCCTGTCCATCCGTGGCATTTTATGCCGAAATGATTGTTGCCCCTGGTTGCAAGAGCGGATTTTCCATTGTCGGATTCTATACAGGCCTGAGCCATGATTATGCTTGCCGGTATTCCGTATTGTTTCATCTGTCGTACGGCAAGATCCTTGTATTTGTTTATATATCTTATCCTTTCCCTGTTCTGGGCTTGTGCGCCGACCGTAAGAGAAATAGCCGAAATGAACAGAATCAGGGCTTTATGTATAGCCATAGATATGTGTCTTTTTGTGGAAATTGTCATTATTTTAAATATTTCGCAACAAAATTAATTAAATTGCGAGATATTACAGAGTATTATGTCGGTAGAAAATAAGCAAATAAAGATAAATTATAAAGTTTATGATAAAACGGACGATCTTACCAAAGATGATGTCCTTTTGGTGAAAGAGGCTTCGGAGGCTGCCCGAAAGTCATATTCTCCTTTTTCGGGATTCGCAGTGGGTGCAGCTGTAAGACTTGCGTCGGGGAAAGTGCTTTCTGCGTCGAATCAGGAGAATTCGGCTTATCCTTCGGGTTTGTGCGCCGAGAGGTCCGTGCTTTTTTATACCATGGCAAATTATCCGGACGATGCAGTGGTCGCCATTGCCATTGCCGCTTTCAAATCCGGCAGGGCGACCGACGCCCCTGCTTATCCGTGCGGAGCATGTCTTCAGGTCATGTCGGAATGCCAGGCGCGTGGAGGCCGCAAAATAAGAGTCATATGTTCGGGAGCCAGGAAGAGCGTGGTGCTGGATTCCGTGGAGTATATGCTCCCGTTCGCCTTCGATAATTTGTTGAAGAGATAAAATTATTGACACAATAAAAATTTTGTTATCTTTGCAGCGGGGTAAGTCATATACGACCAGCTCCCGCAGAACTCCCCCAGGGCCGGAAGGCAGCAAGGGTATGCGGTTGTAGCGGTGCGATATATTAAGCTTACCCTTTTTCTGTTTATACATGTCTTGTTTTATCGGGAGTAACCATGAAAATTGCAGTAGGATTATCGGGAGGCGTTGATTCGAGCGTTGCCGCGCTGCTTCTAAAGCAGCAGGGTCATGATGTGATTGCCATATATATGCAGAACTGGCATGATATTACCGGAACCCTGCACGGAGAATGCGAATGGGAAGAGGAGAAAGTGCTTGCGGAGATGGTGGCAAAAAAAATCGGCATACCTTTTTATTTTGTTGATCTGAGCGGAATATACCGTAAAAAGGTAGTGGACTATATGTTTGGGGAGTATGAAAAGGGAAGGACGCCTAATCCCGACGTAATGTGCAACAGGGAGATAAAATTCGACGCATTTTTAAAATACGCCCTGGATCTCGGAGTGGATTATGTGGCTACCGGACATTACTGCAAGAAGGACGAGTTTGTTAACAAAAAAGGCGAAAAGATATACAGGATTATTGCCGGAGACGACAAGAACAAGGACCAGAGCTATTTCCTTTGCCAGCTTACGCAGGAGCAGATTGCCAGGGCTGTTTTTCCGATAGGCGGAATAGATAAGCCTGAAGTAAGGAGGATAGCCAGGGAAGCCGGTCTCCCCAGCGCAGACAAGAAGGATTCCCAGGGTATTTGTTTCGTAGGCAAGGTGGATCTCCCCGTTTTTCTCCAGCAAAAGCTGAAGACTAAAGAAGGGAAAGTTGTGGAAATTCTGGAAAAGGATTTTGATAAAGTGCTTTCTTTTAATAATATCTTCTCTGAAAAGACATGCTCCAATCCCCATACTTGTACGGGACTGAGGGAAAATTATTCCGATGAGGAACTAAAGATACTGTCGACTCCGCTCCGCTATTCAAAGTCCCTCGGGAAGGTAATAGGGAATCATATAGGAGTTCAATTCTATACGATAGGGCAGCGTCACGGTCTTAATATCGGGGGGCATAAGGATTCGATATTTATAATAGCTTCCGATGCCGCAAGTAATACTATTTATGTTGGCGAAGGACAGCAGCATCCCGGTCTCTACAGGAAAGCTATTTTTCTTCCGGAGGAAGAGCTCCACTGGATACGCAGGGATCTGGAAATGCACAATGGCGAGAAGCGTAGTTATTTGGTCAGAATAAGGTACCGCCAGCCGCTTCAGAAGGCCGTTCTGTTTAAGAAACCCGACGGAATGTATATTGTATTCGACAAGCCGCAGAGGGGAGTTTCCCCAGGACAGTTTGCCGTTTGGTATGCCCCCGAAGACGAAGAAATGCTCGGAAGCGCTCCTATAGCGTTCTGACACATTTTCCCTGTAATAAAGATCTTTATCTAAAATTCCACTTTTAATCCGTCATATGCCGGAAGTACGCCTTCTGGAAGTTCTGCCTTAAGTTCTTCATGCGTACCTATCTGATGAGACATATGGGTGATATAACTTTGCCGGGCCCCGACCTTCTTTATGACTTCGAGCGCTTCGGGAAGCGAGAAGTGCGATATGTGTTTCGTGTGTCTTATAGCATTGATAACAAAAACGTTAACTCCTTTTATCTTTTCAATTTCAGAATCTTCTATTTTGCTGCCGTCGGTTATGTATGCCATGTCTCCTATCCTGAATCCTAGTATTGGAAGTTTGTAGTGCAATAGTCTTACGGGGATTATTTTTATTCCTTTTATTTCGAAAGGGTTTTCATCTATTATATGGATGTCGAAGTCCGGTATCCCGGGGTACTTGTTTGCGGCAAAGACATATGAGTATTCCTGTTCCAGGCTTTTTTCCACTCTTTCTTCGCAGTATATAGGGAAAGCCTTATGTGTGAAATAGTTGAACGAACGGACATCGTCGAGACCTCCGGTATGGTCCTTGTGCTGGTGAGTAAGGAGAATCGCATCGAGGCTGTTTATATTTTCCCTGAGCATCTGCTGCCTGAAGTCGGGGCCGCAGTCTATTATTATTTTAAGTCCTCCGTATTCTATGAGGGCGGAGCAGCGGAGTCTTTTGTCCTTTGGGTCTGTTGATTTGCAAACGTGACAGTTACATCCTATCATGGGTACTCCGGAAGACGTTCCGGTGCCCAGAAATGTTATTCGATTCATAATCTTCAAAAATAATAAATTCCGGGCAATTTTGTTTCCTCTAATTTTCCTATTTTTGCAGAATATGAATAAAGGCGTTTTATATTTGTTCCCCTGTACGTTGAGCGGGGGAGAGCCCGGACAGGTAATTCCCGTTCCTGTTCTTGAGAAGCTTCGCACTGTAAGGATTTTTGTGGTGGAAGATGAGAGGAGCGCAAGACGCTTTTTGTCTGCTGCCGGACTGAAGGGCAATATTTCCACACTTGTGTTTTATGAACTTAACGAGCATTCCTGCAGGAATGTTGTGGACGAGTACGTTAAAATACTCCTGGACGGTAATGATGTAGGCATAATATCGGAAGCCGGACTTCCGGCTGTGGCTGATCCGGGAGCATGGCTTGTTGCGGCGGCGCATGAACACGATATAGATGTTGTTCCCTTTACCGGCCCCAGTTCGCTGATGCTCGCCCTCATGGCAAGCGGAATGAACGGCCAGAATTTTTCTTTCGAGGGGTATCTGCCGGTAGATTCCGGAGCGCGTAAAGCCGCACTTTCGGCTCTTGAGTCGGATTCTCTCAGAAACGGCAGGACTAAGATCTTTATTGAAACGCCTTACAGGAATGATAAGCTTATGGAAGATATACTCAGGGTATGCCGTGCCGATACCATGATTTGCGTTGCCGCCGATCTTACACTCCCGTCGCAGTTCGTAAAGAGCATGAGTGTTGAAAAGTGGCGCGGGAATAAGTTTTCCATCGGCAAGAGGCCGTGTGTTTTTTTATTACAGGCCGAGCGGCGTCAGAGCAGGTCGTTTTAGTGGATATTGAATATTTTTTTTATAATGAGCAGGATTGAACTTAAGGATATGGAGTTTTTTGCCCGTCACGGTTGTTTCGAGCAGGAACGCAGGATCGGCAATAATTTTATGGTTGATTTCTGGTATGAATCTGATTTTTCCACAGCCGCGCACAGCGACGATATTAACGATGCCATAAACTATCAGGATGTTTATACTATTATTAAGGAGCAGATGAATATTCCGTCGAGTTTGCTGGAGAATGTGGCTTTTCGCATTCTGTCGGCAGTACGGAAGAAATTTCCGGCAATCAGGGATGCGGGAGTTTCAATAGATAAGATAAATCCGCCGCTCGGAGGGAAACTTTATTCTTCGAGAGTAGTGATGGATTTGTCGGATTTGCTTCGGAACGGAGGGAATGATATTGCATAATAATTTTGAAAAGAGACGCGTGAGAGTGGCTTTTGTGACTCTCGGGTGCAAGTTGAATTTTTCGGAAACGTCTACTCTGGCACGTCAGTTCGAAGCTGCAGGATATGATCGCGTTGATGACGGGGATGTTGCCGACGTGTATGTCGTAAATACCTGTTCGGTTACGGAGCATGCCGATAAAAAATGCAGGCAGACCATCCGTAAGCTGCATAAGGAGAATCCATCGGCACTTATTGCCGTTACGGGATGTTATGCACAGCTCAAACCTGGCGATATAGAAAAAATAGATGGAGTTGCCGTTGTAATAGGTGCCGAGAAAAAAGGCGATCTTTTTTCCATAGTGGACGGCATGTTTGCTTCTTCTGCGGAATCTCCTTCGGGAAAGGCCGTATGTCCTGCCGAGTATCATTGCGGGATTGAGGATGTGAAGACCTTTTTCCCTGCATATTCATGCGGAGAGAGGACTCGTTCCTTCCTTAAGGTGCAGGACGGATGCGATTATTGCTGTACTTATTGTACTATTCCGCTTGCGCGCGGAGGAAGCCGCAATCCTTCCGTTGCGTCGCTTGCCGCCGAAGCCCACGACATAGCCGGTAGCGGGGTTAAAGAAATTGTCATAACTGGTGTTAACATAGCGGAGTTCGGGCGTTCCTCCGGCGAATCGTTTCTCGATCTTCTTAAGGCGCTCAACGATGTTGACGGAATAGAAAGATACCGGATATCTTCAATAGAACCTAATCTTTTGAAGGAGGACATGATAAGGTGGATGGCCGGAGGAACCAAATTCCAGAAACATTTTCATATTCCTCTGCAATGCGGATCGGATGCCGTACTTGCGGCAATGAAGAGGCGGTACAATACCCGCATGTTTGCAGATAAGATATCCATGATAAGGTCGATATGGGGCGACGTCTTCTTCGGAATAGACGTAATCGCAGGTTTTCCTGCGGAGACCGACGAGGAATTCTGCAAATCTTATGACTTTATAAAAAATACCATACACCCTGCGTTCCTCCATGTTTTTCCATATTCCATGCGTGCAAATACGCCTGCAGCACTCATGCCGCAGGTGAACGATACCGTAAAAACCCGCAGGGTTGAAAAACTCATGGCCCTTTCCGACCGGCTGCATGCCGAATATTGCGGCAGATATGCCGGAACACGCCAGAAGGTCCTGTTCGAATCCGCCTGCAAGAACGGCATGATGGAAGGATACACCGGTAATTACATACGTGTAGAAAGGCCCTACGACGCCTCATGCGTCGGCCGCATAGTGGAAATTACCCTCTGATTTTTGGCGCACTTTGTGAGTTAACTCGAGTTAGTTCGTTTTTTGCGCCATTTTTTTCAGCATCTTTTCTATTCGCCGACGTAGTTTCGCCTTGCTTTTGAAAATCTGGCCGAAATTGTCGAATTCCTGCTGGAATGTTATTCCGAGACCGTTCCTCTGGCTTACGTCGAGGTAATTGGAAAACTGGTCGGAGGCATGGGAGAATAGTGTCAGACGCAAGCGTCCTTTATCGTCGAGCTTTACCTGTACGTCTATGTTTCCTATTACGCTTCGGTTGTTGCTTTCGGAATATGGGTCGTTGCCTATGTTTCCATTTACTATTACGCGATTGTTGAACATTTGCGTGGAAACGGCTACGTCGAATACGTTGTCGCCCTTTTCGCCCTGCTGGTAATTAAGGCCGAGGTCGAGTGGTATGCCAAGCTGCTGGAGTATATTGTTGAGCTGGTTGCTGAGAATTTCAGAAACGTTGGAATAAAGGATGGTGGTGTTGTTGGTAATTCCGCTTTCGGTATTAGGAAGGAATCCTCCCGAAACAAGGAGTGCGGCAAATTGTTTCTGTACCTTATCCTGTGAATTCAAGGCATTGTCTACCATAACCTTTGTGGTAGGATCGAGATCGGGGATTTCTATCTTGAAGTTGAGATTCGGATTCATAAGCTTTCCGGTGAGGCCTATTTCACATTTGACGTCCCTGCGTGTCTTTACGGAAGACGTATCTGCTATAAGAGTATTTATAGCGGCCTTGGTTCTGTAAGATGCGGTAAGATTAAGTGTGGTGTTCCGTATGTCTCCGTTGAAATTTATCGTTCCTCCGGGTTCTATGGAGAAATTCCTCGAAGCAAGTGCAAATGAAGAAAATACGAATTTGTAGTTACCCTCGTCTATGTTGTAGTTGCCGAATATGTCGAATATATCCCTCGACGGATCTATCTTCATGTTTAGCTCACCGGTTCCTCCGGCTTTTATTACGTCCCCAAGCGATTTGTTTATTTCGAGCATTATCTCTGCACTCCTGTTTATTCTTGTGCGAAGATTCACCTTTATCCGGCCGTGTTCGCCGGCTGCGGTATTTCCGCTCATAGCCAGAGTATCGTAAGGATCTATGTTATTAAAGCTTTCCGGACGCGTAAAAGTAAGAAGATTGGTTCTTGTTGCGGTAGCTTCACTGGAAAGCGGGATATGTATGGATGTATGGTTATCGGTAAGCACATCTATATTAAGACCAAGATTTTCGAGAGGGCCTTTTATTGAAACCATGCCTGTTGCAAATGCACTTCCGTAGAACGAATCGTTATCCCCCTCTCCAGTCTTGAGGCATTCCATGTTTTTGAAATTAATGTAAGTATCAAGTGCAAGATCCCTGAAATTAGAATACGACAGTTTACCGTTGATTTTTCCTGCCCCGTGAATTCCGTCCGATAAGGAAATATCATTAAAACTTATGCCGCTTCCGTTTATTCCGAAAGGCCCGTTGAGCACATAAGGGACTTTGGTATAATCAAGCGTAAAGCCGAAATTATTCATCCGGCAGTCGTTTCCGGTAAGAACAGGAGAAGAAAGAGGCCCTGCAAGTTTAAGGGACCCCGACAGAGTTCCGGAGAATCCGGAAAATATATCGGAAAGGAAAGGTGCGAAATAATTGGTTTGCAGTTTATCAAGAGAAGCATCGAGGTTGAGGAAAGACTCGGAAGGTTTATAATATCCGGAAATCCTGATATTGCTGCTATCGTTTAGAACATTATAAACCAGAATATTAAACCTTTCGTCCGGCTCGAACCACTTGCTTAGCAGATAAAGGCGTCCGACAGGAGAGCCGTTCACGCTTACGGAATCTCCCGTTACGTCCATAAGGAAAGAAGGCCTGTTCCACAGAGAAGTAACAGCTCCTTTGCCGGAAAATAAGCCTTTGAAGCCGAACTGCTTGTCCGTAAAAGAATTAAGCATGGAAATATCGAAGTCCCGAAGCCTTATATGCAGCGAATCTTCATTGCTGCCCGATATCCTGCCGTACAGCTTTATGGATTGTCTTCCTTTGCTTATCTTCAAGCCGCTTATGGTGTTCAGCGAATCGGTATGAACAATTTCGGCAGGATCCACAGTCCATTTTTCACCGTTAAGCGAAAAGAAAGAAGATCCGGTATTTATTAAAATGCTGTCTTTATTAAATGCCATGTCGGCATTCATATGCGAAAGCAGAGGTTTAATTGAATCCTCACGGAAAGAAATGTCGGCATGAACCTTATCCATGCCTGCTTTCATATGCATTTCCGCCGATCCCGTATTAATTCCCAGAGCCCTTGCTTCGGAGCTGTACATAATAATGTCGGCAGTATCGCCTTTTGTCCCCGCACTTATGCGGCAGTCTTTAATATAATTCCTATTGAATGCAATTCTCCCGGAATTGAGATCCATGAGGAATTCATTTTTCCTGTTTATCGAAATTTTCACATTGCTTCCGTCCCTTATGTAAAGTCCCGGAGATAGAAGGGCGCATATTCCCTGCGTATTAAATGTCCGTATATCAAGGCTGTATCTGTCACGGTGTTGCCTTATTTCATTAAGCTTCTCCCCGTTGCCTTTAACGGAGGCATAGCGGTAAAGTATGTCGGGAACTTTCGTATAAATAAGCGATGAAAGCGTCTTGTGGTAAAACGAAGAAAAGGTATTGGTGCCTTCGTACTTTATTATTGCAAACGGAGCGTAAAGCTGTGACACAAAAAGGCTGTCGGCCTGTTTGGAAATAAATTTGACCGTTCCTATGTCATATTTTCCGTTGGTGTTGGAATATGATGCATTATAAACGTTTATCTGTCCGGTTATATCGGAATTAACATCTTGTATGAACTTGGCGTTGGTACGGAACGAAACCACGGAAGAAGAATCGCGCCTGTCTACGTTTATAGCGGAAAGATTTGCATACGGAACGTCGGCGTAAAAGTCGTAATTCCTTGTTTTCTTCTTGTCGAAGGAAAACAGGCCCTGGAAAATAAAATCGAGATTAGGATCGTGGCACGTTATCCTTCCGTCGAAATGGCGGTTTGAATAATTGCCCCTGCCTGCTATTTCAGAAAAAGGATAATCGTTGAAAGTTAATTTAGAAATATTAAGTTTCTCAATTTCCGCCGTTACACCTCCGTTCCCCAACCCTCCGCCGAGCAGCGAAGAAAATTTAGTTTTCATGGAAACTTCGCCGAATTGGGGGTTCCCTATAATCTTGCCCACATCGAGGTTTTCGGAAGAAAATGTCCCTTCCACCTTCACATTCCCTTTTTCGGGCTTTAACAAAATATCCGTTTTAAAATTTCCCGCATTTGAAGAAACGTTCATATGCGCAACGAAATCCGTAAGCAGTCCGGCGAAACCTCCTTCCATATTGTACCTTACGAAATGCGACAGATTGTTAAGTGCTTTTATCTCAGGCATATTGCTGAATTCGGATATTGTCTTTGCAATATCAGGTGTTGTTGTAGATCCGTGTTTAATATCGAGATAAGCTATCGTTTCCTTAATATCTGGCAATCCCGACAGTTCCAGATCCACTTTAAGATAAGTCTGTCCGTTTTCCGTGGAAATTTCCAGATCTTTCGAACGCAGATTATCAACGGTTCCGGCAATCCTTCCGGTTACATAAAGGCCCAGTCTGCTGTCCTGAAGATTCTCAGAAAACCTTTTTAAGGTTGCGAATGAAAAATAAGTATCGTCGAATATACCTATCATCTTCACCTTGCGTACGTAATCCGCAAGATCGTGGGGTGTATCGTAGTTTAGCGAAAAAGATTTGGCTTTCAGAAGGCTGTGTCCGTCAGTCATTACAAGATTACGGGCCTCCGCCTTTTTTCCGTTTATTATGATGTTGCATTTGAGCTTCTTTATCTGTGCTCCGCACTTGTCGTGTCCGGTTATGCTTTTAACGTCGGCTGTGGTAGTTCCGTTTTTTATACGTATGTTTTTGATGTCAACCTTAATGTCCCCGACGTCGAGATTGGCGAAATCGAGAATCGAATCCCCGCGTTGTTGCTCCTCTTCCTTTATGTAATTTTTAAGCCTGAATCTGTAATCGGATATCGTAAGAGAGCGGGCCGACATTGAAAATTTGCTTTTGGCCGTATCGGTCGGGGTCTTTTCTATTCTGAAAATGCGTTCCAGATTATTATGAAGGGAATCCTCCTGCTGAAGGTTGAAAACTCCTCCGGTTATAGCCACCGAACGCATTTTTATTTTGCCGGCAAGAAGGTCGGCTATGGAAAATTTTATCGAAACTTTTCCGCATGTCATCAGGGTATCGGAATAACCGAACTCCTTTTTAAGAGAATCGATATGAGGCGTACTGTCGGAGGAAACAATAGAAACATCTGTAAGTATCAGTTTGTCGAAAAATATATAATATGCCTTTCCTATTGAAATGTCTCCGTCTATCTTACCCTTTAATTGTTTGAGTGCAAGCTTTGTAACAAACGTTTGCACTCCCGGCATCTGAGCGGAAATGTAAATTGCCGCCAGCAAAAGAGCAATTAATATGAGTGTGGCGGACGATATTTTCTTAAATGTTCCGATGGCTTTGAATTTTACCTCATTAAAATTAACAAAAATAGTCAAAATCTGAGTAGATTTGCAAAATATAACACGACTATGAGCGATTTGATTTTAGGTATAGAATCTTCATGCGACGATACTTCTGCGGCCGTAATAAGAGATGAATATCTCTTATCCAACGTTATGGCAAGCCAAGAGGTTCACCGCCAGTACGGAGGAGTGGTTCCGGAACTTGCTTCCAGGGCCCATGAACTGAACATTGTTCCGTGCGTTTCTACTGCATTGAAGAACGCAGGGATTAAAATATCGGAAATAAATGCTATTGCCTTCACGCGCGGCCCCGGCCTTCTGGGATCGCTGCTTGTGGGCACTTCCTTTGCCAAGGGGCTCTCTTTGGCAACAGGAAAGCCGCTTGTGGATGTAAACCATTTACAGGGGCATATTCTGTCGCATTTCATAAAACAGAAAGGAAAGGAGAACCGTTCTCCGGAATTTCCCTATCTGTGTCTTCTGGTTTCCGGAGGGCATACCCAGATAGTTAAGGTTAATAGTCCGCTCGAATTTGAAATACTCGGACATACCATAGACGATGCCGTGGGCGAAGCCTTTGACAAATGCTCAAAGATGATGGGGCTGGGATACCCCGGAGGTCCGGTTGTGGACAGACTTGCCAAAACGGGAGATCCTCTGAAATTTAAATTTGCAAAACCACGCATAGCCGGCCTCGATTATAGTTTCAGCGGTATAAAAACCTCGCTGCTTTATTCCATGCGCGATTATGTACGCGAGGATGCCGATTTCATAGAAAAGAATAAGGAGGATATATGTGCTTCGTTCCAGAAGGCGCTTATAGATATCCTTATGGAGAAGCTTATAAAAGCCGTGGATATGACCGGTATAAAAACTGTTGCCATAGGAGGAGGCGTTTCCGCCAATTCCGGGCTACGCAACAGGATTACCGACGAAGGTGTAAAACGCGGCTGGATAACGTTTGTCCCCGAATTTAAGTTTACGACCGATAATGCGGCAATGATAGCCATAAGCGGATTGTATAAGTATCGTGCCGGCATGCGCTGCGGATTGGATGCCGCTCCGGTTTCAAGGGCCGCCGATATGAACAGGCTGTCCATACTTTAGTAATTTTATTTAAGCCATTTTAATATGAAGGAAGTTGAGGTACCGTTCGGCGTTCATGCACATCCTTCCAAAAAGGAGATACTTGCCGCATGTGCATCAAGGCTTGGTATACCTCCTTTCGCCGTAGGAAGCGGGGAAATCCTGCGTAAATCGCTTGATGCCCGCGGACGTAATCTGCTTTACAGATATAGAGTTAAGATTACGATTGGAGATGAACCGCTTATCGAACCTTTCAGGCTCATGCCATATGAAAATGTTGCCGGCAAGCCTCCGGTAATTATCGTCGGATGCGGCCCTGCAGGCCTTTTCGCCGCCCTCGCATGTCTCCAGCACGGACTCAAACCCGTAATACTGGAACGCGGCAGGGACGTTAGAACCAGGAAACGCGACATTGCCGAAATGTACAGGACGCAAAAGACCGATCCCGATTCCAACTATTGTTTTGGGGAAGGAGGCGCAGGAACATATTCAGACGGGAAATTATATACACGTTCCACAAAGCGCGGAGATGTGCGCCTTGTGCTGCATCAGTTCGTGAATTTTGGGGCCGACGAATCCATACTTTATGATGCTCATCCGCACATAGGGACCGACCTGCTGCCGCGCGTTGTTGAAAACATGCGCAATTGCATAATCGAGCACGGAGGCGAGGTGCATTTCGAAACAAAAGCCGTCGATTTCCTTAGCGAGGGCGGCAATTGGAAGGTCGTTTGCGAAAAGGCCGGTGCTGATTCCGTACCGGGAAGGAACGGATCTGACGAAGGTCTTGTCTTCGAAAGCGAATACGTTATTCTTGCAACGGGACATTCCGCACGCGATATTTACGAATTGTTCGCCGGTCGGGGTTGGGAGATAGAGGCAAAGGATCTCGCACTCGGCGTGAGAGTGGAACATCCGCAGTCGGTAATAAATAATTCCCAGTATCACGGAAAATATACTAAGGATCTTCCGGCCGCCGAATATTCGCTTGTCTGTCAGGTTGAAGGAAGAGGAGTCTTCTCTTTCTGCATGTGTCCGGGAGGCATTCTGGTACCCTCTTCCACGGAAGACGGAGAGGTGGTATTGAACGGAATGAGCAGCTCGCTCAGGAATTCGAAATGGGCTAACGCAGGAGTTGTAGTTCCCGTTTCACCTTCCGACGTTCCGCAGTTCGACAAATACGGTCCGTTGTCGATGATGTACTTCCAGCATTCCGTGGAGCAGCGTATTTTTAAGAAAAACGGCGGTACGCTAAAGGCTCCTGCCCAGAGAATGAGGGACTTTACCGAGGGCAGACGCTCGACAACGCTGCCGGAGTCCTCCTATGCCCCGGGAGTTTATCCGGCGAATTTGAACGAGTATCTTCCGAAATTTGTATCCGGCAGGCTTAAAAAAGCTTTCAGAATATTCGGCAGCAAGATACGCGGCTACTATTCTAACGATGCCCTTCTTGTTGCGGTTGAATCGAGAACATCGTCGCCCGTGAGGATTGTGCGCGATGCTCAGACCATGCAGCATGTTTCACTTAAAAATCTGTTTCCGTGCGGAGAAGGAGCGGGGTATGCCGGCGGCATAGTCTCTTCGGCTCTCGACGGTATAAATATTGTTGAAAGAATTGCCGATGTTGAAGGATCAAAAAATAAATAATACGGAACTCCGGGGACTCATAAGAAAACTCGCCGACGAATATGACGACCGGTGTTATTTCGAATCCGATCCCGTTGTTTTTCCACGGTATTTTTATAATCTGCTGATAAACGGAGGAACTCTGTGCAAAGGCGAGGAAGTTGAGGACATGCCATGTTCCTGCAGTATCGGTTTGTGCATGAAGGATATCGAAATAGCAGGCATTATAGCTGCGCATCTTGCCTGGGGCCGGCGTGCCATGATCGTTCGCGACTGCAAGCGTGCTTTTGCCGAAATGGATTATGCTCCGTTGAAATATGTAATGGACGGAAAGTACAGGAACGACGACAAGAGCCTTCACAGAACCGTCAAGTGGAGCGAATTTGCTTTGATATGTTCCAACCTCAGGGAGTTCTATTCAAGCAACGATTCGCTCGAAGAGCTTTCACCCGAAGAGATAAGAGTGAAAATTTACGGAAGGAAACCCGACAGACGAATGCCTAATAAAAAGATTATGATGATGCGCCGCTGGTTCGTAAGGCAGGACGGCATAGTGGATCTGGGAATCTGGAAGCATTCTAATCCGTGCGATCTGGTTATTCCTCTTGATGTACATGTGCATCAGACTGCCCGGCAGCTGGGGATTACATCACGGAAGTGTCCGGACATGACAACCGCCATGGAAATCACCGATTTTCTAAGGACGGTTTTTCCCGACGATCCCTGCAAGGGGGATTTCGCATTATTCGGTTACGGTATTACCCATCCGATTTGTCATTAAGGAAAATAAATGCCACTTTTGCAATTACAAAAATTATAAATAAGTTATGAAAGTAGAAAACAACAAGGTCGTATCATTGTCATATACGTTAACTGTTGCGGATAAGGTTTTTGAGACCGTTACCGCAGAAAAACCGCTTCAATTCATATTCGGAACGGGTATGCTTCTTCCCAAGTTCGAGGCGAATGTTTCGGGCAAGGATATAGGCGACGAGTTCGAATTCGAACTTCCTGCCGCTGATGCCTACGGAGAAGTTAATCCTCAGGCTATTGTAGAATTGCCGATGAATATTTTCGAAGTCGACGGCAAAATTGACGAGAATGTAATTAAGGTTGGCGAAACCCTCCCAATGAGGGATTCGGAAGGCAACCAGCTCAGCGGCAAGATTACCGAAATGAAGGATAATTCCCTTATGATGGATTTCAATCATCCTCTTGCAGGTTCCGATCTTCATTTCAAGGGCAAGGTTGAACAGGTTAGGGATGCTTCCCAGGAAGAACTTACCAACGGCCTTTTCGGTGAAAAATTACAGCACGAATGCTGCGGTGGTTGCGGCGGCGACGAATGCTGTGGCGAAGGCGGCGGATGCGGAGAAGGATCTGGCTGCTGCGGAGAATAAGCTGGAAAAATAAAAGACCCCGACGGAAAATCGTATCATAACGATGCGACGGCCCGTCGGGGTTTTGTGTTGTATGGCTACTTGGAATTATAAGTTGCCAATCCTTTTACAGTTAGTAAATACTTTTGACGGGGATGTCTCGGATTGTCGGGATAGAGCATCACTATAAATCCTTCTTTCATGGCCGGAGACAAGTAATTCTTCATGAGGTTTCCACGGTCATTTAATTTCATGGCAGTCAATATATCTTTGATGGACAACTGCTGTGCGCCTATGGCATTAATCAGATTCAGAATAGCAGGAGAACTTGCTGGGAGCTTGTCGGGTACTTGTCGGGTGCTGCTCTGAAATCCATTCTTTGGGTGCATTGATCAACATTGATCTGAAGTAGTGTCGATAAGTCGCTATCTATCAGTAATAAGGATCATTTTCGTGAGGTCACGAAAATGGTCGGAATAAATACGAATGGATTTCTATAGGTTTTATATAAAAAAGATCTGAGGACAAAAAATGTCCGGAATAATTTCGAAAAACGAAAGCCTGTTGCTGGTATAAGTTTGTAAAAATAGCAGATGAGAGTCATTTGTATATTGATTTAAATTTATTTTGTGTTTCTTAAAAAAGAAAATAATATGTAAATTTATTCAGTTTTTTATTACTTTTTAATGGATATACATTCTCATAGGGTTAGAAGTTATAACATGAGTTGCATTCGTGCAAAAAACACAAAGCCAGAGTTAATTGTACGTAGATTTTTGTTTACCCATGGTTTTCGTTATCGTTTAAATGTTAGAAATCTTCCGGGAACACCTGATATTGTGTTACCAAAATACAAAACTGTTATTTTCGTAAATGGGTGTTTTTGGCATGGTCATATCGGATGTAAATGTTATAGTATTCCTAAAACTAATACAGAATGGTGGTTAAAAAAAATAGATGATACCAGGAATAGAGATAAAAAAGTGAATATAAAGTTAAAATTATTGGGGTGGCGTGTAATTGTTATTTGGACATGTATGTTAAAACCAAAAAAATTGGATCAAACTCTTTATGATTTAATTAATCATATTACTTAAATTTAATTTATTTTTGTAATATCAAAAATGAAGAAAAGACTAAAGGCTATAGATTTTTTTTGCTCAGGAGGTGGAGTTACATGCGGGTTTAAGCAGGCTGGTATTAACGTTTTGGGCGGTATTGATATAGATCCGGCATGCAAAATTACCTACGAGAGAAATAATCATGCGAAGTATTTATGTGCAGATGTATCCAATCTTGAAAAAGAGAAAGTTGCGAAACTATTCAAAATTAAAAAAAATCAGAAAGATTTAATCTTTGTTGGATGCAGCCCATGTCAATATTATTCTAATATAAAGACAGATAAAAGAAAATCTGAAAAAACAAGATTGCTACTCGCCGATTTTCAGGAATTTGTTGATTATTATCGTCCTGGTTATGTCTTTATTGAAAATGTTCCTGGGCTAGATCATAAACCTGAAAGTCCTCTCGGGCAATTTAAGCAGTTTTTAAGGAATGCAGGATATATTTTTGATGATAGTGTTGTTAATGCTAAGTATTATGGTGTTCCGCAGAATCGCAGGAGGTATATTTTGTTGGCAACTTGTGTGAAAAATAAGATAGAATTGCCAAAGGGATGCAGAACTAAAATAAAAACGGTAAGACAAACTATTGGAGATTACAGCAAGTTTAAACCAATTAAGAATGGGTTTATTGATAATTCAGGATTTTTACATAGTGCAGCCAGGCTTTCAGCATTAAATCTAAAGCGAATACAAGCAACTCCTCATGATGGCGGAGGGAGGTTGACTTGGAAAGGTTCTTCTATTGATGTACAATGTTATAAAAATCATGATGGGCATACTGATGTTTATGGGAGAATGTATTGGAATAGACCGTCTCCAACTATAACTACGCGTTTTATAAGTTATTCCAACGGACGTTACGGTCATCCGGAACAGGACAGAGCAATTTCTTTGCGTGAGGGAGCTGCATTACAGAGTTTCCCTCAGGATTATGTTTTTTATTCCGACAGTCAGGGAACTATAGCAAAAATGATAGGAAATGCAGTACCTCCGCTTTTGGCAAAAGCTGTGGGGGAGGAATTAAGTAAATAAGATGGCAAAATTCAGAACAAAAGCAAGAGCAGTAGAGCTTTTAGGCAAAGGGCAAATTGCAGATTTGCCTACTGCCATATCGGAATTGTGGAAAAATGGTTATGATGCGTATGCTGATAATTTGTCTTGTGCTCTCTATTTAAAAGGGTATAAACACTCTGAAAGGCCTCTGTTTGTCTTAGCTGATGATGGCATTGGAATGTCCCGTAATGATCTTTTGGAAAAATGGATTGTTTTAGGAACTGATTCAAAATCCAGAGGAATAAAGCCTACAAGAGAAGAGGACAGACTTGGGAAAAAACCTCGCATTCCTATGGGGGAAAAGGGTATTGGACGATTAAGTGTTTCTTATTTGGGAGATCAGATGCTGATGCTTACCAAAAAGATAGATCAACCTTGTCAGGCTCTTTTTATTGATTGGCGTGTATTGGAAAATTATAATCTTTTTATTGACGATTTAGAGATTCCTATAGGAGAATTTGGCTCTGATTCGGAATTTAATTCATGCTACAGAGAGTTATTAGAGGTTTTTGAATCTAATCTTGATATTTCTCTTTGGCCGGAACAACAAGCCCTTAGGAAAAAAATAATTACTGATTTGAACGACATTGAGCTACCGAATTTTTTTAATGAAGAAATATTATCCGGTTACCTTAAAAACGACTCTCACGGTACCTCTTTTATTATATTTACTCCGCATGAACAACTATTTGAATTAGCTGATTTTATTGATGATACACAAAAGGATAAATCAACAACTACGGAACTGAGGAAATCCTTAAGTGGTTTATATAATGTGATGAAAGGGGAGCAAGGATTTACAACTGTATTTGATGTTTATAATGATGCAGGAAAATATAATTTGTTGGATGAGTTTTTTACTCCAGACGATCTGAAAATTTCCGATCACTATATCAAAGGGAAATTCGATGAGAACGGCTTTTTTGACGGAGAAGTTCGTGTTTATAATCAGATCGAGTCTTACAAATTTAAACCTGTTCGTAAACCAGGTAAAACGCCATATGGTCCTTTTGAAATAGAATTAGGAATAATTGAAGGTGAAAAAAAGAGCTCGAAATTGTCGGCAGAACAATATGATTATATGAACAAAAAAACTGAGTTGTTTGGTGGTTTATATATATACAGAGATGGTTTCAGAGTTTTACCTTACGGTCGTACAGATTATGATTTCTTAGAGTTCGAAAAACGACGAACAAAATCTGCCGGATATTACTTTTTCAGCCAAAGGAACATGCTGGGTTATATTTCTATAAGTAGAGAAACTAATTCGCAATTAATTGATAAAGCCGGTCGTGAAGGTTTTATTACAAATAAAGCATATCGGGAATTCAGGGACGATTTAATTCAATTTTTTCTTGACCTGTCTCATTCTTTTTTTATGAATACGAAGGAGAATGAAACAAATCTAAGAAATGAGCAGTTAAAAGAAATCAGGAAATGTAATGAGCGGATTCTTGCCGCAGAAGCAAAAAAAGCTAAACAGACACGTAAAAATTTTCTTGAAGAATTAAGTCAAAAAACTCCTGCAATTGCGATCTTACAAAAAGAAATAGATAATCTATATACGGAACTTAGTGAAGAAGCAAAACAAACAGAAATTCACTATAATCATTATCAGCAACTTGCAGCGCAATTGGAAAAGAAGAAAGATGAACTCCGAACGCTTAAAATTCAAAAACCTCAGCGAGCTAAAATAACAGAAAATCAGGAAAAAAAACTGGCAAATTATAATGAGAGCTATAATTCAGTTGCATCCAGAATTCAGGAAACAGATGTTTTGGTATATAATATCCGTCAACGTTTTGATACGAAGAATCTGCAGAGCGAATTTTTAAAAAAATATAACAATGGCTCCCGTCAAGTATCATTATTAATCGGAGAAAAGAAAAATCGACTGACAGAAAATTATGAACGTCTTTCAAACATTTTTGACGAGGAAAAAACGAGTATAATTAATTCTTTAAGAGAACAAATGCAGACGGTTTCTGTTGATTCTGATAAAACCAAAAAAGAAATTCAGGAAGCTATTCAATTTGTTAACAACTTAATAGAACAGACAAAGGATCAGATTGATCAAACGTTTAATCCGCTATTAAATCATTTGTCGAATCTGAATCTTGAAATTGATGATGATTTACTTGTTGGATGGTATAAAGAGCAAAATGAAAAAATTGAGCAGAAACTTGAAATGACGAATGAATTGGCACAATTAGGTATCTCAATTGAAATCATTGATCATCAATTTAACGTCATGTATGCTCATATAAAAGAGTCTATTGAAAAGTTTCGGGGCATTGTACAAGAAAACCCTGAGTATCAAGATTGTTTTGACCAACTATATACGTCTTATGAGCATCTTGCTAATAATCATCGACTTTTAGTTCCCCTGTTTCGTACGCGCAGAAGAAACCGTGTTATAATAAAAGGAACTGATATTATAGCTTATTTAAAGTCGTTTTTTAAAACAATATTTGAGAGAAACAATATTAGCTTAACATCTGACGAAGCTTTTGATAATTATGAGTTTTTTTCGTTTGAATCACTCATAATGTCTGTTTTTATTAATGTTGTCAATAATGCTGTTTATTGGTTAACTCCTGTTAACGACAGGAAAATACATTTATCTGTAAAAAATAATCAGGTGCTTATAATGAATAATGGTGAAAAAATAGAAGACCATTATTTGGAAGATATTTTTACATTATTTTTTTCACGTAGGAGAGATGGAAGGGGTATCGGTTTATATCTTGCACGTACCAATCTCAGGTCAGAAGGATTAGATATTATTGCATCAAATGATAAAGAATATAACAAACTTAATGGAGCTTGCTTCATTATTAAATCATATAATAAATGAGCTTCAGTGAATTAGCTACTCAAATAGTAATGACCTCCATTCGTTCTGCGATTTGCATTGATGATCAGTTTGCAGAGCCTTATGAAGAAACAAAAGAATTTGATACTAATTATCCGAAAAGGCTTTATAATTCTTTTAAAAATCAAGGCGAATGTCTGCTTGATTTTTATCGTTATAAAAGTTTAGAAGGTTGGAAGTCGGACTCAAAACGAGTTCTTTCTAATAAAGACTTAATAATTTTAGATTGGGAGCTTGAAGAGGATAATATTGATTGCAAATATAGGAATACCTTATTTGTGTTGGATGATATAGTTAATAATGGTGCCAATCAGTTTGTTGTTATATATACCAATCAACCGGAATTAGGAGAAATATCCGGGATTGTACAATCTTTTTATGATAAAGTAAATCTGCAAGTTCCTGTTAGCGCTGATGAAAAAATTGTGGATTTATTTGAGAAAGAAGGTAATGATTATAGTAGTTTAGATGATGCTATTGAAAGATCTATCAATGTTGGTAATATCTTTACTACAAAGACTAAGCTTTTTGCGCTATTAGTAGACGCTGGGATTAATAGGCAAGATATTGGTACCTTTATTCGAGAATCAAAGGTATTATTAAACTTAAAATATGAGTCAGACGTCGTGAGATTCTTAGCTCTTAAACATTTTAAGTTGAGATCGCTAAAAGCTAAAGAGCCTCGTGCCGTTTTTGAAATTTTCGGGGAATATAAGATTATTAATATTGATGATACTCTTGTTTTAATTGTAAATAAAGAATCTGCCGCTAATGGAATTACACCAATTGCCCCGGATAATTTATTTAAATCATTTCAGAATGCTGTTATTAAAAAGCCTAATAATGCTATGGCAATAATGGCATGCGAATTAAAAGATCTTATCAGGTCGAATGCCGTTCATATAGGAAGTCGTATTTCTCAAATTGATGAGAAAGCTTTTTATTATCAATGGAAGAATTTAAGAGAAGGAGTTGATATTGAAGAAAAAGATGCTGACCGGCAATTTCGATTTTTTTTGTTGCATACATGGTTAAATGAATTATCTCAATTCACGTTGAATGTTAATTCCGGTAGTAATTTTTTTGATGCTCTTAAATTATACGGAGAAGAAAAGGGATTGTTTGATAATATGGAAGATGATAATTTAAGTGAGGAACTTATTAAACTTGGAGCCATTTATTCAACAATAAATATTGCTTCAGAATTACGTTCTGACAAAAAAATACAATTCGGAGATATTTTTCTGAAACGGAATGGTAATGGGTCCACAACTGAAGTATTAATGAGTGTCACTTCTCATTGTGATTCGCTCCGTCCTAAAAAAATAGACAATATGCTTTATTTTGTAAAAGGTGAGATTGAAGAAAGCGCAAAAAATAAAAAAAAGGCGTTAATATTCTCAGAAAAAGATTACTATAGTTTTTTATTTATGGATGATAAGCCTATTGTTATTGAATGGAAACTTAAGCCATTTTCTTTATTTGTAACACCAAATTCTAATAATGTGAATCATGACATTCATCTTAAATATCAACAAAAGAATATCATATTACGTTATTTAACGACGTTAAAAGAAAATTATACTCAAAGGATTGCTAATCATTCATTTGGAGAAGCAATGAGAGTTGGTATTACGTTACCTTGCTTAAAAGATGACAAATAATCATGGTATCTTCATGGTCTTATATAGAAGTTGAGCTTATTGTTGCGGATTATTTCAGCATGCTTTCTGCGGAGCTGAAAGGGAATCCTTATTCCAAGGAGGAACATCGGAGGGCGTTGATTCCGCTGCTGTCTAACAGATCGAAAGGTTCCGTGGAATTTAAGCATCAGAATATTAGTGCTGTTCTGGCGAATATGGGATTGCCTTATATTAAAGGATATTTACCGCGATATAATTATCAGGGAATATTAGCAGAGAAGGTTTCTGAGTATGTTGCAGAACATATGGGGCTTGAAAGACAGTTCGATGCTTTTGCCGGAAAGATTGTAAAGCGGCAGGATAATATAGATTTCAACGGCTTGCTTGTGGATTTTCCGGAGGAAGAAAACTTGGCGCAGGAGGAGCTGAGAACTTATGCCCGCAATCCTGTTAAGGTTAATTATCTTGAAAAGGAGCAGCGGAACAAGAGCCTTGGGGAGCTTGGCGAAGAGCTGGTCCTCGATTTTGAAAAATGGAATCTCAAACGTCTTGTGGGAAGTCGGATTGCGAATCAGGTGCGTTGGATATCAAAAGAAGAGGGTGACGGGGCCGGATATGACATACTATCCAAAGATCCGTCGGGGTGTGATAAATATATTGAAGTAAAGACGACCAAGCTTACCCGCAAAACGCCGGTATTTTTCAGTAAAAACGAATTGGATTTTTCCATGTCCAGCCGCGAAAAATTTTATCTTTACCGCCTGTTTAGTTTTGCCGATGATCCTCATATGTTTATAAAGCGCGGTTCCCTAAATGATATTAGCAGGCATGTTGAGGCGCTGTCGTTTAAGGGATATTTATAACTATATGGATTATCATAGAGAATCTTTAAGGTGTTGGATATAATTTTTATATTTTATTTCCGAAATTCACTATATTTGTTGCATAACAGAAATAAAACGCAATGAATTTTCTGGATTTTAAGAAAAGAATGTTTGATCTGGCGTGTTTTAATATATATCAAATATATGCCATTGAACCCAATTTCAACAGGAACAATTTGACGCGCTGGATTAATAAAGGATATCTTTTGCGCTTGCGAAGAGGCCTTTTTACTTTTCCGGAGTATAAGGCTAAGCCGCAATATGTTTATTATTTTGCTAACAGGATATATTCACCTTCCTACGTTAGTTTGCATAGTGCGTTGTCGTTTTATGGTATGATTCCGGAGGCTGTGGTTCAAATTACGAGTGTTACATCTTTGAAAACCGCTTATTATAAAAATGATTTTGGGGAATATTCTTATAAGAGCCTTAAGAAGGAGCTTATGTTCGGCTATGAGCTGAAATCGGTTTCCGATACTTGTTCCATGCAATTTGCAATGCCTGAAAAAGCTCTGCTTGATCTTCTTTACCTTTATCCCTTTTATAATTCGGAAAGCGAATTTGAAAATCTGCGCCTCGATGAGGCTTATCTGCACGATGATTTGAAGAAAGATCTTATTATGGAATATTCTTCAAAATTTGAAAGCAAGGTCCTCGATAAAAGAATTAAATTGCTTTTTAAAGTTTACGACTTATGATAAGAATGGATCAGATAAGGAATTTCTTTCCTGTAGGGTTGAAGGAAAATACTTCTTTCGATCAATATATGCTAAAAGAATATATTCAATTAATGATATTGGATTTTCTTTCTTCAACTCCTTATGTCCGGAAAATAGTTTTCATTGGTGGAACGAACTTAAGGCTTATAAAAGGTATAGATAGATTTTCGGAAGATTTGGATTTTGATTGTAAGAATCTTTCTAAGGAGGAGTTTATTGAAATGACCGACAACGTGATCCGATTTTTGGAACGTTCGGGATTCCGTGTGGAAACGAAGGATAATGAAAATCCGAAGTTGACCGCTTTTAGACGGAATATCTATTTCCCTGAGTTCCTGTTCGAGTTGGGTTTGAGTGGACATAAAGAACAACGGTTCCTTATAAAGTTAGAAAGTCAGGATCAGGGAATTAAATACGATTCTTTAATTACTAATGTTAAGGGATGCGGATTTTTCTTTCCTTTTCCGGTTCCTCCCGATGGCGTATTATGCAGTATGAAAATAGCTGCGATGTTGGCAAGGAGGAAAGGACGAGATTTTTATGACGTTATGTTTTTGCTGCAACAAACCCGTCCGGATTTTACATTCCTTGGAAAGAGATGTGGTATTAATGATTTTGTCGGATTGAAGGATGCTGTAAAAAATCTTTTGAAAACTGTTGATCTTAAGGTAAAGCAAAAAGATTTCGAGCATCTTCTGTTTAACAAGGCGGCAAGTAATAAGATACTCCACTTCGGAGAATTTATTGATTCGCTGTAGGATACTAAAAAACGAACGAGGTTAATTGTATTATAACTTATAATCTTATTATGAGAGACAGGGAGGCAGTGCCATTGGAAATGCCATTAAGGTTATATCGTCCCGATAACGCAATTCCTATTGTGTCGCTTATGTAATATCCTAAAACCATCTTATACGGGACAATAAACCTGTTTTTATCTTTCTGCCCGGAGAATCCATTGGCTTGTTGTAAACCTGCCCCCACAGAAAAATCCGTGATTACTTTTCCGTTTATTGCCTCTGACGGAAAGGTGAAGAAAACTGCCTCTGACGAAATATTTTTATAATCGGGAATCCTTTTCCGGGCATCGGCATAATTGTAGTTTATATCTATTCTATATTCGGATGAAAGATAATACCCCAAAGTCATTCCGCAGGTATAATATTCTGTTTTTCCTTTTGCTTCATTAATACCTATCGAGGGACTAATGAAAAATTCATGAGATTTTTTTGTCTGTGAAAACAAATTTGTGTTTGCCAAACATAAAGAAAGTAAAATGCATATAGATAATTTTTTCATAGTATAATGATTAATAAAATTTATTTTGCCAATGATCTATATTGATTCGCTGTAGGGTCTAATATCACCATGACTACAAAAAAAAGAACGAACTTTTGTAGTATATTACAAAAGTTGGAACGAGTTTTTGTTAAATGTTACATAAATGGGAACGAACTTTTGTCGGGCGGGTGTTATCTCCATTTTACAAATATGGACTTTTCCATCCATGCATATCTCACAAATGAAAAACGCCAGGGAAGATTGTCGAGAAGAACATCGTATCCTTTTTGATAAACATTAAGTTGCCAGCCTTCATTTTCCTGTTTCAGTATTCCGTCTCTAATAAAGAACAACTCCGTCAGCCCTTTTACGGAAGTCTGTCCCAATTTGCCCCACGATAGTATCATGCTGTTCAACATCTGCTGTATCGTTTCTTTTTCTTTTGGAGTCAATTCGATTTTGCGGTCTATGGGAATATCCTTTTGAATGCCGCAAAGAATTTTGTTCAGGAGCATTCGATCTGCTGAAATCCCGGTGTTCCCAAAAAGCATATGATACAATATCAATGCGGCTCTTTTGCTGCACTTGTCGTCTTTAAACCTGTTGTCGGCCGTCAACTCCAGCAACGAGAAGAGCCTTGGCAGAAAAGGATTGCATAGCACCAGTCCTGCGTTCTTGATAAGGATCCCTTCGGTCTTTTCCGACTGCTCGTTTTCTTCTGATAAATGTGTCATAGCTATAACAAAGATATTCAAAAAAATAGCATGAAAAAATACCTTTGATTTTGTATTTTTGTACTTAAGCAAAATCCTTATCTATGAAAAAGTTTTTATTAGCATTGTCCGTTTTTTTGTGCACCGGTACAGGCTTATCAGCTGGTGTTAATTCTCCGGCCGGAGTTGGTCCTGCGGTGGCGGATACGGTTAAAACCGTCGGGTTGTGGAATACTGTGCCTGCTGATAATGGCATTACGGATCCCGAAGTCCGAAAGAACGGAATGTATTATAACGTATCGGTGCCGACGATAACCATTTATCCGGCAAATAAGAAAAAAGCAACCCGACAGGCAGTAGTCGTATGTCCGGGCGGAGGATATGTGTGCGAGGCGGCGGAACACGAGGGATCTCAGATTTGCGAGTGGCTTGCAGGCGAGGGGATAACATGCATATTGCTGAAATACAGATTACCAAACGGACATGCCGGCATACCTCTGGCCGATGCACAAAGAGCTATAACCCTTGCCAAAAGGAACGCGTCGGAATGGGGAGGATACGATTCCACTAAAGTAGGCATATGCGGGTTTTCCGCCGGAGGCCATCTCGCATCTACCGCAGGAACGCATTTTACGAAGGAAACACGGCCGGCTTTTATGATACTGTTCTATCCCGTTGTAACCATGAATGAAAAAGACACCCATATGGGGTCCCGGATAAACCTTCTCGGCAAAAATCCCGACGATTCCATGGTGGAGAAATATTCCAACGAGCTGCATGTTTCGGACGATACACCTCCGGCAATATTCTTCCTGAGCGACGATGATAATGCGGTACCTCCGGCGAACAGTATAAACATGTACCTCGCACTTAAGAAAAATCACGTTCCGGCCTCGCTGCACATATTTCCCGAAGGCGGACATGGGTGGGGCTACCGCATGTCCTTTAAATATCACGAAGCATGGAAAACTCTGCTTCTGCAATGGCTTGCCGGACTTTAGACGGAAACTGCAGTGATGCAGTGGGGCAAACCTCCGGTTTATCGTGGGAAACGCAGATTTTTGCGGAAATACTTGCTATTTTGGTAATCATGCTTTTACTTTGTAACCAGAAAGATGAAAACGAATAATCATATTTACATATCCTGGCGTTGGCAAAGCTTACATCTATATAGTTGTGAGGCAGTTGCTGCTATGATATCGTAAATAAAGATAATTTACAGTTTAATAGTAAACGCTTGCTGCTTCTGCAGCAGGCGTTTTTTTATGTTCATATGTGAAATTTTACCAATTAAAAGAACTTAAAATATTAATTAAAAATTATGGAAACGATGGAAAAAAATTACCTGAAACATTATCCCGACGGCAAAGGTTTTTATCAACAGTATGGCGGCAGCTTTATTCCGCCGGAGCTTCAAAGGGAAATGGACAAAATAACCGATGCTTACAATACCATAAGCAAATCGCATAAGTTCATATCAGAACTCAGAAGCATAAGAAAACATTATCAGGGACGCCCTACGCCGGTGTATTACTGCAACAGGATGAGCGAAAAATACGGCGTTCACATTTACCTTAAGCGCGAAGACCTCAACCACTCCGGAGCACACAAGCTTAATCATTGTATGGGCGAAGCACTGTTGGCCAAATACATGGGGAAGAAAAAACTCATTGCAGAAACCGGAGCGGGGCAGCACGGAGTTGCTCTTGCAACGGCGGCTGCATATTTTGGTCTGGAATGTGAAATACACATGGGTGAAGTGGATATTGCAAAGGAGCATCCGAACGTAGTAAGGATGCAGATCCTCGGTGCAAATGTTATACCTGTTACGAAAGGCCTCAAGACCCTTAAGGAAGCCGTAGACTCCGCATTCGAAGCATATGCAAAAGATCCTGTAAATTCGATTTACTGCATCGGCTCGGTAGTGGGTCCGCATCCGTTCCCTATGCTCGTCCGCGATTTCCAACATGTAGTAGGAGTTGAAGCTCGTGAACAATTCCTCGAAATGACCGGCGAACTTCCGGATAACATTGTAGCATGCGTTGGCGGAGGGTCCAATTCCATGGGAATATTCTCCGGATTCTTTGAAGACGACTGCCGTATGTATGGAGTAGAACCGGGCGGCATCGGGACGAAACTCGGACAGCATGCCGCTACTGCAACATACGGAAAACCCGGAATGATACACGGATTCAAATCATATGTGCTCGAAGACGAAAACGGCAATCCCGCTCCGGTTTATTCGTGTGCCAGCGGTCTCGATTATCCGGGAGTAGGTCCGGAACACGCCATGCTGCATGATATGAAAAGGGTAAAATATGTAACGGCAAACGACGAAGAATGCATAAAGGCCTTTTATGAATTAAGCCGTATGGAAGGAATCATTCCGGCTCTTGAATCCGCGCATGCCGTAGCCTATGCCATAAAGATGGCGAAAGATCACCAGAGGGAATCCATTCTTGTAAATCTCAGCGGTCGCGGAGACAAGGATATAGATTTCGTAGTTGAAAAATACGGTTTTCCGGAGCACTACAAGCTGTTCAAATAATTGCTTATTTCGTAAGTAGTTTTATTACGGTTACCGAATACGGCCTAAGTTCATAAATGAATTTATCAGCGAATATCCTCGCTTTCTTTACGGAAGGTATGATATTCTCGAGATCGTTTATGCTGTTCGTTGCGGACAACGAATCGGCTGCTATTTCGGTAACCGTTCCCTTTTTACGTACATCCTTTCCCTGTACGGATACCTGTACCTTGTTTTTGTGTCCGGCGGCATTCACCAGTTTGAGGTAAATATGATCGTCGTCCATTGTTGCGGAGTAATAAATCTCTTCTATACGTATCCTGTTTCCGTTGCCGTCCGACGTGTCTTTCAGCACAGGAGAATGTGAAATGGAAGAAGCGGGGAGTTCGGTCCCGAGATTCCCGGAAAACATGCTTTGTATCCAAAAAGAAGGCGAACCATAGCATTTCCCGGTGTCGTATCCTATAAGATCCGATTCCCATTGCATGGCTCCCTTGTTTACATTTACGAAAATCGGAGCGAAGCAGCTCATGCGAACTATGTCCGCATTACGTTCAAGCCCCGTAAGATAAGCTGCGTCATATATTCCCCCGAGCATATTGGTAGTCGGACTGCCTTCGCGGAAAGCATATTCGCCTATCATAAGCGCCGGCTTTTTGCGATCGTAATTATCATAAAGATGTGCCTGAAGCAACCCCATACCATTATCCGCCTTCATGTATGCGTGATGATCTTCCATGTCGGGCCTTACGGAATTTACGAATCCGTCAGAAGACGCGATAAGGACCATATCAGGATATTTCTCCCTGAATGCCTTTTGGAAAAGCTTGTACCGTTCATCATAAGTACGTTTGAAATCGAAGAAATCTTCGTTCCCTATCTCAACGTATTTAAGGCGGAACGGTTTCTTCCGTCCCATGTCAATGCGCAATTTACCCCATTTCGTGTTTTTGTCCCCGGTGAGGAACTCAACTTCGTCAAGAGCATCCTGTACGTATGGTTTAAGCGAATCACCGGTAATGGGATCGTGCATGCGGGACAGATTAAGACCGTCGTAAACGGCGAGTACCGGCTCCATCCCAAGATCTTCGCACCAGTACATGAATTCCATAAGCCCCATCCCGTCGGAAGAAGGGTATCCCCATGCATCGCACATATGTCCGGGGCGTTGTTCAATCGGTCCTATAGTCTTTTTCCAGTCGAAACGGTTTTCAAGAACATTACCCTCCAGATAGTTTCCTCCCGGGAAACGGAGGAAGCGCGGGTGCATTTTCGCCATGAGGCTCATAAGATCTACGCGATTTCCGTTCTCCCTGTTTTTATAAGTAGGCGGAAATAATGAAACCAGTCCGATTTTTATTACCCCCGGAGTGGTTGAGGTTATGGAAAAATGATTGTCGGAACATTCGGGAGCGCTATTCTCCGTAATCATTTCTACCGTATATTTTTTCCATTTATCGGTAATCCCCGATATTTGCGCACTTGCATAAACCGTGTCATTAATATTGTTTTCGATAGAGAAAGTAAGCGGACCTTCGAAAAATTCATCCGCCTTTGCAAAGAAAGACACGATATATCTGTTATTAGGTTTTACCGCAATTCCCCAATATCCGTCGTTATATATGCCCGCACGATTATTCGTGGAGGCCGAAGAAATTTCCAGTTTAAGGCATCCCGACAGAGCAGTCCCTTCAACCGGAACGGTATCGCGGTTCATAGCAGCCCGTGCCGTACCCTCCGTTATTAAATGCCAGTACGGTATTGTTTTTTTCTGAAGAAAAGTCCTGTTACGGATCTGTTCCGCGTAGAGTCCCCCGTCATAAGAATGATTTATCTCTTCGGTTATCAATCCGTACATGAACGGACTCACATCCGAAATTACTTTATTTGTCTTAATGCTTATCGTTGTGGTTTTGCTATCAAAAACCACATTCCCGGAATTAGTGCAGGATGTAGCCGTAATTGAGGAAATAAAAAGGGTTGCAAGAAATATAAGAGTTCTGTCTTTCATCGAATAAATTGTTTGGTTATAACAAATTTATCCATTTTCTGTTGAAAGACAAAGAAGCCGCCTCACGGAATAGTGGGCGGCTTCTTTATTTATCAAAAGGCTTTATGCCATTATCGTCATACAGTTTAGAAAATGTATTGTATGCCTAAACGATATCCTATGAACAATTGTTTTAATCTTGACGAGCCATAGCTTTTCCATAAGGAATTGGAAGGGAAAATATCCTTGTTTAGGATGTCTTCGCTCTGCATATATGTAATAGCCGGGCCTGCAAATATTTCGAAATGTTTTACAGGCCTGAATGCAGGAAGTAATGCATATGAAATCTTGAATGTATTGTCTCCGTCGGTTACACCTATTGTTTCGCCCGTCAGTTCGTTATTTATCCTGAACATATCACATATATTTATATGTGCGCCAAGTCCGCCGGATAGCACGAATTCGTCACCCCTCGTTTTATGATTGAAGCCAACGCCTACAATTCCGTATGTTACCTTGCTTCCGGATCTGAAAGTGATTAACGAACTCCCGGTTCCGTCGTATGTTGCAGCAACGGAGAATTCACCTTGTTTTATTATGTTTACCAGACCGATGGGATAATCGCTTTTGTCTGCGATGTTAAGCAGTCCGGCCATTTGAACGCCTTTTACATTTCCTGCTACATTTACGAGGCCTGCGAGCTGGAAGCCGGAATAATCGTTTTTAGAAATGTTGGCCAGACCTGAAAGAGCAAAGCCTTTTCCATTATTACCGATGTAGTTGAATAATCCTGCCGTCTGAAAACCGTTAGCATCGTTATTTATTATATTGGCAATTCCTCCCAGGGTAAAAGCCTTTTCGTTTTTTGAAGTTCCTGCCAATAAGTTCAGCGAAAAATTATTGGTATATTGTCCGCAATTGAAGCCGTTCGTACTTAGAGGCGGGACAAAACTTACCTGAAAGGCCGATTCCATATTCCGTTCTGTTTTCTTAGATTGCGCCGGGAGGCTTAGGACTGAAAACAGACAGATCCCTGTTAATAAAATTGAATAAATTTTAATTCTCATTTTTTTATTTTTATATATGCTGCGAATATCACCATAATGAATGGATATAAAAATCTTTTCTGCTTATATATTCGCTTTTATTTCCGGTTGGCTTATTAATATCTTTTATGTTTTCTTATCATATGATTAAGATTATTTTTATCAGTACCCTTTTTTGCTTATGATGTGTAATATTATATAAATGCTTGTATGGCACATTTTTAAGTAATATAAGGCAACCCGGTTTGATAAATAATCCTTATATTTGTATCAATTTGTAAGTAAAGATTGATTATGAAAGCAGGGTTTCCTAAGGCACAGGGGATGTACGATCCCCGTAATGAACATGATAATTGCGGAATAGGTTTTGTCGCACATATAAAGGGCGAAGCGTCGCACGATATTGTACAAAGAGGCTTCAACGTACTGGAGAATATGCAGCATAGGGGAGCTACCGGTGCCGATAATTCAACCGGCGACGGTGCCGGCATGCTTATGCAGATTCCGCACGCGTACTATAAAGACGTGCTGAAGATAGACGTTCCGGAGCCGGGCAGTTACGGGACCGGACTGGTCTTTCTTCCTCAAACGCTTGCCGAAGCCGATTCCTGCATGGAAATCCTTACAGACAAGATAGCTTCCGAAGGGCTTGACCTCATAGCCTGCCGCGACGTACCCGTCGATTATTCGGCTCCCGGGGAGATAGCCAGACAGACCGAGCCCATGATAAAACAGGTATTCGTAAAATCCGATCTAGAACAGGAGGCTCTCGAACGCAAATTATACATAGTACGCAAGCTTGCGGAGTATGCCGTTGCAAAGTCGGATATAAAAGATAAAAGATTCTTTTACCAGCCGAGCTTTTCATCAAAAGTTATGGTTTACAAGGGAATGTTAACCCCCTCGCAATTCCGGACATATTACAGGGATATGCAGCATCCCGAATTCAAATCGGCTATTGCGCTCGTACATTCGCGATTCAGCACCAATACGTTTCCTACATGGGATCTTGCACAACCGTTCCGCTTTATAGCGCATAACGGCGAAATAAATACCATAAGGGGTAACAGACTGTGGATGCACGCCCGCGAAGCCCTTCTGAAATCTACTGTTTTCGGCAATGATTTAAAAAAGGTTCTGCCGGTTATAGAAGACGGGAAATCGGATTCGGCTTCTTTCGACAACGTCCTGGAATTTTTGCATATGGCCGGACGTTCCCTGCCTCATGCCCTTTGTATGATGATTCCCGAATCATATAATGAGAAGAATCCTATTCCTGAGAGTCTGAAGGCATTTTACGAGTATCATTCCACCATAATGGAGCCATGGGACGGTCCGGCCTCCATGGTCTTTTCTGACGGACGTTATATAGGTGGAACACTGGATAGAAATGGACTGAGGCCGTCAAGGTATGTAATTACAAAAAATAATCTTATTGTAATGGCTTCCGAAGTCGGCGTGCAACAGTTTCCCGCTGAGGAGATTGTGGAGAAGGGACGTCTGCGTCCGGGGAAGATAATGCTTATAGACACCAAGCTCGGAACGATTATACCCGACGAGGAGGTTAAGAACCAGCTGAGCAGGAGGAATCCATATGAGATGTGGCTCAAGGGCAATCGGATTATGATGAACGACATTAAGGTAAAGAAGAGGGTTATATCGAGGCTCGACAATTTCGAAACCCTCGCCAGAGTGTTTTCGTATTCAAAGGAGGACATGGATGATATTATTTGCGGAATGTCGAAAACCGGAAATGAGCCTACTTCTTCTATGGGAAACGATACTCCTCTGGCTATTTTTTCGGATAAACCCCAGATCTTCTTCAATTATTTCAAGCAGATATTTGCACAGGTTACCAATCCGGCGATAGATTCCATACGCGAAGGACTTGTAATGTCACTTACCAATTATGTGGGATCGCTGCATTCTAATATTCTTAAAGAAACACCTGATCACTGCAAACTTATAAAGATAGATACGCCTCTCATAACCAATACCGACCTCGGAAAGATAAAGGATATGAAGGATGAATTGTTTTCACATCAGACAATCCCCATGTTGTTTCCCGTTGAAGGAGGGGAGGCCGGGTTCAGGAAGGCGTTCGACAATATGCTGATTATGGCCGAAAGGGCGGTTGATGAAAAGAAAAACTTTATAATCCTTTCGGACAGGGGCGTGGATACCGGACATGCATCTATTCCTTCTCTTCTGGCTGTTGCAGCCGTCCATCATCATCTTATTGAGAAAAAGAAAAGGATGCAGGTGGGTATAATCGTGGAATCCGCCGAACCGAGGGAAGTGGATCATTTTGCCCTTCTTCTTAGCTACGGAGCAAGTATGATAAATCCTTATATGGCTTTTGCCGCAATAGATTATTTGCAGCAGGAGGGCAAACTTGATATGGATTATGCAGATGCCCGTATGAATTATATGAAGGCTGCGGACAAGGGGCTGCTTAAAATAATGTCCAAGATGGGGATTTCAACGTTGAGATCTTATCACGGAGCGCAGATGTATGAAGCCATAGGGGTAGGGAAGGATCTTATAGATAAGTATTTTACAGGCACGGCTTCGCGTATCGGAGGAATCGGCCTGCATGAAATTTACGAAGGAAGCAGACGCAGACATGAAGCGGCATATGCTGTCAGACCGGTGAAGGAGTCTTTTAGATTTGAAAAATCAGGAGCTTATTCGTGGAGGAAATACGGGGAGCATCATGCCTGGAATCCCGATTCCATAGGTTTGCTTCAGTGGGCTTCGAGAGCCGGGGATTACGGAAAGTACAAGGAGTACAGCACAAGGGTGGAAGAGGACAACAGATTTCCGGGTTTCATACGCGGATGTTTTAAGGTAAAGAAGAATCCGATTCCTCTTGAGCAGGTAGAACCCGCCGAAAATATAATGAAAAGGTTCGTTACCGGAGCCATGTCGTACGGAGCTATAAGCGACGAGGCTCACGAGGCTCTTGCTACTGCAATGAATACTATCGGCGGAAGGAGCAATACAGGGGAGGGCGGCGAGAATCCGAAACGTTTCGGAACTATTACCGAAAGCGCCATAAAGCAGATTGCCTCCGGCCGTTTCGGAGTTACGAATAATTATCTTATGCATGCCCGCGAGCTGCAGATAAAAATCTGTCAGGGTGCCAAGCCGGGAGAAGGAGGACAACTTCCCGGATATAAGGTTAATGAGATAATTGCCAAAACGCGTAATTCAACTCCGGGGATTACTCTTATTTCTCCTCCTCCGCACCACGATATTTATTCTATTGAGGATCTTGCTCAGCTGATTTATGATCTGAAGGTTACCAATCCCGGGGCGAAGGTTTCCGTCAAGCTCGTTTCCGAAGGCGGAGTGGGAACAGTGGCTGCCGGAGTGGCCAAGGCTCATGCTGATCTTATTACCATTTCGGGAGGCGAAGGCGGTACCGGAGCCAGTCCTGCAAGCTCTATAAAGTATGCCGGACTTCCTGTTGAAATGGGTATTGCCGATACCCAGCAAACTCTTGTTATGAATAATCTGAGGGGACGGTTAAAACTTCAGGCTGACGGACAACTGAAAAACGGATGGGATGTTGTAAAACTCGGCTGTCTTGGAGCCGAAGAATTCGGCTTTGCTACGGCCGCCCTTATTACCCTGGGCTGCGTTATGATGCGCAAGTGCCACAAGAATACTTGTCCGGCCGGCATTGCAACCCAGGATGAAAAGCTGAGGAAGCGTTTCCGCGGGAAACCTGAATATATTATCAATTTCTTCCATTTTGTTGCAGAGGAAGTGCGGGAGATAATGGCGCAGATGGGTGTAAGGCGTTTTGAGGATCTTGTAGGAAGGGCCGATTTTCTTGAAGTTGATCCGCAGGTTGCCAACTGGAAGATGAAAAACGTGGACTTTTCGAAAATCCTTTATATGCCGGAGGAATCCCGACAGTATGATATACATAATACGGATCCCGAAATAAAAAGAATAAAGGATCATCTTGATTTTAAGCTTATACATGATGCCAACAAGGCTATAAAGGGAAAGGAAAAGGTATGGATTTCTTATCCGATAGTTAATACCGACCGTGCTATAGGAGCTATGCTTTCCGGCGAAATATCTAAACGTTATGGAGAGACTGCGCTGCCCGAAGATACAATTAACTGCATATTCAAAGGTACTGCAGGACAGTCTTTCGGAGCTTTTCTGGTAAGCGGAATTACTTTCAGACTGGAGGGCGATGCCAACGATTATATAGGGAAGGGACTTTCGGGAGGAAAAATTATTGTTGTACCTCCGTCCGGTTCTTCGTTCAGGCCTGAGGAGAATATAATCATAGGCAATACTTCTTTCTACGGAGCTTCTTCCGGCGAGGCTTATATCCGCGGTGTTGCCGGAGAGCGTTTTTGTGTGAGGAATTCCGGAATTAATGCGGTAGTAGAAGGTACCGGAGATCATTGCTGTGAATATATGACCGGGGGACGTGTCGTCGTTCTTGGCAAAACAGGACGCAACTTTGCCGCCGGAATGAGCGGAGGCATTGCTTATGTTCTGGATATGGACGGAAACTTCGATTATTATTGCAATAAGAATTTAGTCGAACTTTCGCAGATTGAGGACAAAACCGATGTGGATGAATTGCAGGGATTGATAAGCAGGCATCTTTTGTATACCCGCAGTACTCTCGCCTCCGACGTGCTTACCAATTGGGAAGAGTATCGTTCGAGATTCGTAAAGGTTATTCCATTTGAGTATAAAAAAGTGCTTGAGGAATTGAAATTAAGAGATATAGAGCGTAAGTTGAAACAAACCGAAGATGATACTTCGCGTCATGAATAGAAGGTTATTTATTATAGAAGATTATGGGAGATCCTAAAGGTTTTATGACCGTACCGCGCAAGGAAGGCGGATACCGTCCTCTTAATGAGAGAATATACGATTACGGAAAAGTTGAACAGACGCTCGACGAGGAGGACAGGAGAAAACAGGCGTCCAGATGTATGGATTGCGGTGTCCCGTTTTGCCACTGGGCATGTCCGCTCGGAAGCAAGAATCCGGAATGGCAGGATGCGCTTTACAGGAAGAACGACAGGGAAGCATATGAAATTCTTCATTCGACCAACAGCTTTCCTGAGATTACCGGAAGCATTTGTCCTGCTCTTTGCGAGAAGTCCTGCTTGCTGGCTATAAACAATGAGGCCGTTACGATTCGTGAGAACGAATATGCTATTGTGGCGCTTGCTTTTGCCAAAGGGTACATTGTTCCCAATCCGCCGGTTATCCGCACAGGAAAGAAGGTGGCCGTAATAGGTTCCGGACCTTCCGGTCTGTCTGTTGCAGATCTGCTTAACAGATGCGGACATACCGTTACCGTATTTGAAAAAAGCGATGCCATAGGCGGCCTGTTGCGTTATGGCATACCAGATTTTAAACTCAACAAGGGTATCATAGACCGCCGTCTGGATATTTTCCGGGATGAAGGTATAATATTCAGGCCGGGGGTATCCGCAGGAGAGGATATTTCTGGCAAGGAACTGCTCGAAAAGTATGACGCCGTAGTCCTTGCCATGGGGGCCGGAACTCCGCGTGATTTGAAGGCGGCCGGCCGTAATCTTGAGGGTGTTCATTTTGCCCTTGATTTTCTCCGCCAGCAAAACCGTATAAATGCCGGCAGAGAATATTACGATGATAAAGTTTCAGCCGGCCGTACCCTCCCGGAGCGTATTTCCGCGGCCGGCAAGCATGTCCTTGTCATCGGCGGCGGCGATACCGGTTCCGATTGCGTAGGTACTGCAATAAGACAAAAGGCGGCCAGCGTTACCCAAATAGAAATAATGCCGAAGCCTCCTGTAGAACGGACCGATGGTAATCCGTGGCCTTACTGGCCGAAAGTGCTGAGAACTTCCAGTTCTCATCTCGAAGGCTGCAATCGTCGCTGGGCCGTTTCAACTAAAAGATTCATAGGTGAAAATGGACGTGTGAAACAGGCCGAGATAGTAGGTGTGGAATGGAAAAAAGATAAGAACGGCCGTTTCGCCATGTGCGAGGTTCCCGGTTCGTGCGAAATTATTCCGGCCGACCTCGTGTTGCTTTGTATGGGCTTTACACAGCCCGTACACGCCGGTCTGCTTGATAATTTAGGTGTGGACTATGATGCGAGAGGCAATGTAAAGGTAGACGGCTACATGCAAACGTCCGTAGAAAAAGTGTTTGCAGCCGGAGATGTTGAGCACGGAGCCAGCCTTGTCGTACGTGCTATGGCTTCCGGCAGACGCGCTGCCGAAAAAGTGGAGGCCTACCTGAAAAAGCAGACGGACCTGAAGAAGCAGACGGACGCCCGATAGAAAGGTTGGGCTTGGAAAAACTTTTGAAAGGGTGGCATAATCATAAAAATCCGTCAGGATGCAGAAGCCTTTTTTTATAACTTGCCGGGTAATATATTGTAGGTGACTATGTTAATTTAAAAACCCGACGGAAATGTTTTTGCATCCTGATTTTACGTTTTTTCACAATATGCCTTGCATGTGCCTGTGGAGCCGATTCGCAAAAAAACAGGCTGTCGGGATGCGAATTTTGCTTTTGGATAAGTGCTTTATCTGTAGTGCTTTAGGAAAATAGAGCAATCGCATCCTGATCCATTTCTGAAAGTGGACCTGAAGACCTACCAAAATCCTCGGAGATACTTGTGGTTCTCTGGAGGTCGTTTCTATGTAAACGTGGAGTTTATTGCGGATCCGGTCCGAAGCGGCGGTGTGCTTGTAATATGGCATGCCCATAATTTGGTGTGCCTGTCAGAAAGTCCATTTGAGGCGGACGTAGTAGATCCGGCCGTAATTCCCGTATTCCGTTTCCTTTTTGCCGGTGAATATTTGTGCCATTGCAAGCAGCTGGATGTTGTCCGTCAGGCTGATGTCTGCGGACGGACCTAAAAAGGCGGAACCGTCGTAAGGATTGAGGATTGCAGAAAAGTCTCCCTTTATCAACGGAGTGAAAGGGTACGATATTTCCCCGAAGAGTTCGCACTTCGAAAGGGTGAGCGTCAGAGGCGACAGGTCTCCGGTCTGCAGGAAACTGTTTTCTCTGGTGATGCTGTTCGTTTGCAGGAAGTTGCTTTGCCGACTGTCGTTTCCGGCGGCGGCGTCATGTACTTTTCCGGTAGTGCCCCGGCTGTTATAGATTACGGAGGTGTTTATGAAAATCTGGTTGGAAAAAGTGTAGTTATATGCAACGGATGCTACCAGCCTGGAACTTGTCTGATCAATATTCGGATATGAAGTTGAGGCTCCAGTGGTTCCGGAAGTACTGTATCTTCCGTAGTGTTTGAAGTAGTTTATTTCCCCGGTGAATCCTCCGCCTTTTATTTGTCCCGACCAGCCGCCGCCAAGCACCATGTATTTGCCGTTCATTACACCGCCGAGTATCTGTATATCATAACCCTTTAGATTGAACTTGTACATGGCGGCGGAGGTGAGCTTATCGTTATTATCAAGCTTTGCGGCTATTTGCAGCGAAGAAAGATTCCCAGTGAAATATTGTACGAGGGCCGCGTCGCTTCCCGGTCTGCTTATATAACTGAAATCGAAATAATTGTAGGTGTTGAATATGTCGCCGGGATTCCATATGGAATTAAGGCCCCAGTTTATTCTTTGCCTGCCGACTTTTATTTCGAGTTTATCATATTGTAATTTAAAGTTAAGTCTGTCTATATTGCTGTAAAGAACGCAGGATTTTTTGTCGGTTATCTTTAGGGTCATGTTTACGAAACCGTTGTCCTTTACAAGACTGTTTTTGTATTCGGGATAATATTCGGAAAGTAAAGAACCGAAGTCGAGATTATTGCGCACTCCGGCATAAAAGGAGAGGTGCTTTCCCGGATACCAGTTGATGTCAAGCCTGTTGTGAAGGCCGGATATTTCTTTCCAGCTATAATCTCCTGACGGCGGCGCCCATGTGTTGTTTTCGTATTGCAGGTATCCTTTTACCGCAAGTCTGCCTTCCTGTGCATATATGGCGTTCCTGCGGCTTCCGGCAAAAACAAACATAAGGAATAACAGGAAAACCCTGCACAAGTTCGCAAGGTGATTCCGGGAATCCGATTTTACGAAATTCCCCAAACATCCCGTTCTTATATTATGTATTCTCATCATGTTGTTGCCGTCTTGTAATTTTGTTATCCCGTAATGTAACTTATTTTGATATGGTTTTGTCTCCGGTTATCTTACCGTCCTCCAGTGTTACTATTCGTTTGGCCCTGTCCATTACCCTCTGATCGTGAGTGGCAAAGACGAATGTGGTACCGTATTTTTCGTTCATTTCCGCCATAAGGTCAAGAAGTTCCCGTGTGGAGGCGGAGTCAAGGTTGGCCGTAGGTTCGTCTGCGATTATGTATCGCGGGTTAGTTGCCAGAGCACGTGCAACGGCAACCCGTTGTTGTTGTCCTCCCGACAATTGTCCCGGTTTATAATCTGCTTTTCCGATTATTCCCACTGCATTAAGCAGTTCTTCCACCTTTCCATCCCGTTCGGCTTTAGGCCGGTTCTGCAACATCATAATAAATTCTATGTTCTCTTTTACCGTAAGAACCGGAATAAGATTAGATGCCTGAAACACAAAGCCTATGTTGTGCAGGCGGAAATCTATGAGTTCCTTTGATGATAGTCCGCCCAAATTGGTGCCGTCTATGAAAATCTTTCCCTTATCGGGAAGGTCGAGGCCTCCCGTTATGTTCAGCAAAGTAGTTTTTCCGCACCCCGACGGTCCTACTATTGCCATGAATTCGCCGTTGTTTATTTCCAGATCCACCCCGTTGAGTGCGTGGACAGGAACACTGGTTTCATTATATGTTTTAAAAATGCCTTCGGCTTTAATTATGCTCATCTTAATATGTTTTTATTCATTTTCGCGTATAGCTTCGGCCGGCCTTAGTCTCATTGCCTTTGCCGCCGGCCACAGCGAAGACAGAACTGCAATTATTATTACCATTGCCATTGCAGTTGCATAAAAGGTGAATTTTACATCCGGATATATTACGGAATCGTATCCTATGGAATTCATTCCTCCGGCGACCGATGATAGATCGAACCCTGCCGCGGAAAAATATTGTATTCCCAGCGCGCTTAAAATAAGGCCCGCGGCGGCTCCGAAAATCGAAAGGAATAATGTTTCCGACAATATCATTTCAAATATCTTTCTCTTGTTCATCCCCAGGGCCGTAAGCATTCCGAATTCGCGCGTCCTTTCCATAATTGACATAAGCATGGTATTTATTATGGCAAAGGCAAGCGCGATAAGTATTACCATAAGAAAAAGCATCGAAAAAAAGTTCATGGTGTCCGACATGGATTTGACTACGGGAGCCAGTTCTTTCCAGCTTTGAACGATTAACTTCCCTTCTTTTATCTGGGGAGCAAGAAGTCCGTCGAGTTTCCTTACGGTCGAACTCGTGAGTTCGTTGCTTTTCAAAAGGATTGCAATCTCATTTACCGTTCCGGAAGGGTAGCCGGCCAGCCTTTTAAGCTCGTCATTTTTTACGAAGACTTCCGTTTTGTCGAAATTGTCGTTTGTGGTTTTATAAATTCCGGTTATGTTAAAGGCTCCACTCGTTATTTCCCCGTCTCTGTTTGTGAAAGTGAGGATGAGTTTGTCATCTATGTTGAGATTAAGCTTTTTCGACAGTTTTTCTCCAATGAAAACCGGCAGCCTTTGTGCCTCCGCGAGATATTTTCCTCCGACGATATGTTGTGACAGGGAACTTACCTGCGACTCCGTATCAGGGGATATTCCCAAAATCGAAACCATGGCTCCGGCCTCGGCCGATGATGCCATTCCGTTGGTAATGAATCTGCGGCTTATACCTTTAACTTCCTGCAGGGATTTTATCTTTTCAACAATACCGTCCGCTCCGGCGATAGTGAATTCCGTTTCCTTATTCAGCAGGAATTGGGGATTATGTATCTGTATGTTTGAAATTTCGTTTGATATGGCGGATCTTATCCTTTGTTCCGACATGCCTTCCATAAAGCCGTCGGCAAGAACGGCGCCGGCTACGCCTATGGCAACGGAAATCATAATAACCAAACTTCTCGCCTTATTCCTCCGGATGTTCCTCCATGCTATGGATATAGTTGTATTTTTCATGCCATAAGATTTTTAGCTCCTGAATGTTTTAAGAATGTTAAGCTTGTACAGGTAATAAGCCGGATACAGCGACGAAAGCAGCGAAAGGCAGAGGATTATTGAAATCTGGCTTATGAAAATGTGCGGTTCCATTGAAAACGGCAGGGCGGGGGCGATGTTGAATTGCAGGTACATTTCCGCCATGGCTCCTTTTAACGGAATGGGACTTATGTTAAGATATTCCAGCACCGGAACGGCAAGCAGAAGTCCCGCCGCTATTCCGACAATTGAAACCATAAGTGTTTCCAGGACGCTAACTAAAACCAGCTTTTTCTTTTGCAGACCCACGGCAACCATAACCGCATATTGTTTCCTTTTTTCCATTACCATCATAAGCTCCGTACTAAAGATGCCGAACGCCGCAATTATATAAAGGATCATAAGCATTATCTGTCCGGAAATGTTGTCGGCTTTTATAGTTTGCAGCATGTCCGACAATATGGTTCTCCAGGTAACCGTTTCATATTCATCTCCGGCCGCCTTTTCTATTTTACTCCTTATTTCATTAAGGTCAGATGATTTATTAAGGAATATCGACAGCCCCGTAAGCAGTCCCGGAGCATATGGATTTACCATATTCTGGGTTGTAACGAGACTCATGTACATGAGGCTGTTATTCATTTCCGGAGATGGCATGTGGAAAATCCCTCTTACGGGAACCAGAGCATATGCCGATGCTCCCTGATAGCCCTGTCCCATTATTACCAGACTGTCTCCTATGTCGGCTTTTAGAAATTTTGCCAGACGGTCTCCGATTATAGTTCCGTTATCGCCGGATGACAGGTATTGCCCGCGGACAATCTTTCCCGAAAGGTTTATCTGCCTGTTTTCAGCCTGTACATCAATACCTTTTATGAGAACGCCCTTAGTCTGTTTTCCGTATGAGATAAGCGCATATGTCTGAAGGTTGGGGATTATGGTTTTAACTCCTTTTATTCTGCGGAGAGAATCCGTAAGGGTGCCGTTGTAATAAAACGATTCGTTTATGCCTTTATTTTCCCAATATCCGCTTTTGTGAAGCTGCAGATCACCGGTACCGTTTACACTTGCCCTTATCATAAGATCGTACGATCCGAATTGCATGGACCTCATGAACAAGGCAAGTACGAAGGCAAGGAATACGGCAGATACCGTAAGCAGTGTCCTCTTCTTGCTTCTCCATATGTTTCTCCAGGCTATTTTGAAAATGGTGTTCATCGTGCGTTATTTTATTGCGGTCTTATATTTCTTATGTTTTGTATGGAGAAGAATTCCCTGTTGATTTCCTTTATATCGAATCTCATTTTAACAATATCTATTATTGTTTTGTGTCCTTTCTTTTTGTTGGAAATCATTTCCATGTGCGAAGCAAGGAGCCTTCCTCCCATCATTTTTAGGTCGGAGGCTGTTTGTGTTTTTACAAGTTTGCCATGCGTGTCGTAATATTCCATTTTTAGAGTATTGAGATCATTTTTTGATATCCACATCTTTATGGATCCCCAGATAACTGCGGCATCGGGCAGGGGCTGCAGGTTTACAACGTAGCAGTCGTAGTTTCCGTATTTTTCGTCCCCTGCGAATTTGTGGGTGTAATCGGTTACTATGCTGTTCTGCTTCATTAGGTCGTTGTTGGTAAAGTCCGATCCCATCCAGGACTGCATCATCATTGAGGGAGGAATCTTTATGGTTCTGTTTATAGTAGGAACGTAATTCCACATATCCTTTTCGTATTTGAGAAAAACGTTGCCCCTGTCGCGGGCCGGGCCGGTAATGTAAGTTATGTAGAAATTGTTTCCCATCGACCATGTCTGCAATTCCATGGATCTTTTCCATGACGGCCTTTCTATAGTCATTTTCATGATTCCGAAGCTGCTTTTGCCCAAAAAAAGATTAAATGATTTCGATACTATTTCCGCAGCTGTTTTTTCTCCATGTTTTGGCTGCCCTCCGGCTTGTCCTCTGCTCTGTCCGAACATCCCGGCCCGTGCTGAAAAAAGCAGGGCGGCGGCCATGAAAATTGTTTTTATTTTCCTGTTTTTCATCTTAAAGCAGTTTTTTAATTATTATTTCCTTTATTTCCTGTACCGGATAATGTTTGCGGTCGAACATGTAATCGAGGCTTACTCCGTCCAGGATAGCTCCGATGAGCCACGCCCCCGCTTCCGGACTTTTTTCGTTCTTATCCTTGTAATACTGCGATACGGCTTTCAGGAATGGGGAAAGCATTTTTATTATCTCTTCCTTTACCAGATCGGTTACAGCCGGCTGGGTGATTATTGAAAGATAGAGTTTCCAGTACTCCGTGTCGTTTTCCAGCAGTTCGAAATATTTGTTTATAAGTTGTTCGAACCTCTCTTTTGTTAGCTTTTCCCCGTAGTCGAAATCGAAATCCATCGTCATCCTTTTCATGCCGGAAAGGATAAGCTCTTTTATCAGAGCGTCCTTGTTTTCGTAGTAATTATATAGCAGCCCCTTGGAGACTCCTGCATTTCCGGTAATGTCCGAAACCGACGTGGACATTACACCATTCCGTGCAAAAAGTTCCAGTGCCGAACGCATTATCTTTTGTTTGGAATTGTTCCTTATTTTCTCGAATTGTTTTGAAGTTCTTGGTGACATTTTCCTTATATATTTTTGACTGACCGTTCGGTCAAAGGTATGTAAAAGAAATTAAAAAACAAAAAGAGCCCCGGAATGATTCTCCCGGAGCTCTTTTTTACCTTATGGTCTTCCTATTTTCTTTCTTCCATGAAGTTAAGCATCTTGACGGTTGCTTTTATCGCCGCCTTTGTCTGGTCGGCGTCGAGGCCGCGTGTACGGAACGTGTTTTTGTTGTAGTTCCATGTTATGACCGTCTGTACGAGAGCGTCGGTGTGCCCTCCGGGAGGGATGGTGACGGCATAGTTTTGCAGGGTGGGAAAGTTGTGCCCCAGTGATTTGTATACCTTGCGTACGGCTTTTACGAATGCGTCGTACTGACCGTTTCCCGATGCGCTTTCTTCGTAGTTTTTTCCGTCTATTTCTATTCCTATGGTTGCAATAGGGTTGAGATCTCCGGCGAGGTTTATCATGTAGCTCTTAAGATGGACATGCTCTTTTCCGTCGCGGTTCCGCAATACGTCGGAAATTATGTATGGAAGATCTTCTTTTGTTATGTGTTCTTTGTTGTCGCCCAGTTCTATTATGCGGTTCGTAACCTTGCGTATTGAATCGTCGTCGAGCGTGAGGCCGAGGATTTCGAGATTCTTGCGTATGTTTGCCCTGCCGCTGGTTTTTCCCAGTGCGTATTCCCGCTTGCGGCCGAAGCGTTCGGGCAGGAGATTGTTGCTGTACAATTTGTTTTTGGAATCGCCGTCGGCATGTACTCCGGCTACTTGTGTGAAGACGTTTTCTCCCACTATGGGCTGGTTGGCCGGAATGCTTATTCCGGAGTAAGATTCAACGGCACGGCTTACATCGTTGAGCTTGCTTTCATCTATCTGCGTATCGGCATGGAAGTGATCTTTTAGTACGGCAAGAATGCTGGACAGCGGGATGTTGCCGGCGCGTTCCCCCAGACCGTTTACGGTCGTATGCAGGCAATCTATACCTGCTTCTATTGCCGCATAGGAGTTTGCCATGCCAAGATCGTAATCGTTGTGGGCATGGAAATCGAAATGCTTTTGGGGATAACGCTTTTTCATTTCTTCCGTGAACAGTTTTGTCTGCGGAGGATCGAGGACGCCGAGTGTGTCGGGAAGCATATATCGTTTTACCGGAAGGTCGTTGAGTCCGTCCATCACTTCGTAAACGTATTCCGGAGAATCCTTCATGCCATTGGACCAGTCTTCGAGGTACAGGTTTACGTCCATGTCCTGCGATGTTGCATATTTTATGGTTTTGCGTATATCGGCTATATGTTCCTTCGGAGTTTTTCTTAGTTGTCCCTTGCAATGTTTGAGAGATCCCTTGCACAGAAGATTTATTACGCGGCAGCCTGTATTGCGGATCCAGTCCGCAGATGTCTTTCCGTCAACGAAGCCCAGAATTTCAACCCTGTCGAGAAGCGAGTGGCGCATGGCCCATTCGCAAATCATGCGTGCGGCTTCTGATTCCCCGTTGGAAACCCTAGCCGAACCTATTTCAATTCTGTCGACTTTAAGCTCTTCCAGCAGCATGTGTGCTATCATAAGCTTTTCATGCGGGGCAAACGAAACTCCGCAGGTCTGTTCTCCGTCGCGGAGAGTGGTGTCCATGATTTCGATTTTCATTTTAAAGGTATCTTAGTTCTATTAAGTTCCATGCATAAAAAAAACCTTTTCCACAGCGAAGTGAAAAAGGTTTTTTAAGGATCGTGTTTCCGTTAACTGCACAAGAGCAACTCACTTCTTCCGGACCGACCCAGAAGAATAATAATGACGTGCAGTATAATGGATATATTATTTATCATATGTTTCTCTAAAACGGCGGTAAAGTAAGGCATCTTTTCCAAGAAATCAAAGTTTTATGCAAATAAATCGCAATTTTTTTTTGCTTACGATTCGAAACCACGTTGCAAGACAACGTGTATTAAACGTGACGGAAAAATTCCAGAGGCGTGTATAAGATCATTCTGGGGCCGGAATACCGTATTACCTTTTTAATTTTTATGCGCATCTCCGGAGAATAGCAGTGAATCTTGCATTTACGGCAAGACCCTTTATTTTCGCCAAAGGGACATTTCAACAATTTCTTTTCGGCATATTCGGAAAGTTCCCGGCATTCCCGTTCGGAACATGAACCGTCGCGTTTATGCCCCCTGTAATAAATTTCAATCATTTTGAGGACCGTGAGCCGCTCCCTCTCTATTTTGCTTCTTCTTTTGTTTTTTCTGCCCGACATGCCGCAAAGTTATATATTTATATACCGTATCAGGCGCCTTTTCCAAACGGATACTGAAGCTCAAAAAGTAAATTCTTTTGTCTTTTATTCGATTTGCATAAGTGAACACTTGCCAACAGCATTATCTTCAGATAAAAACATTGATTCTAAAGGAACACTCTAAGGGAAAATTTCCTAACTTTATATGCGATTAGAGATAGAACCTAAACTAAAAATTTCATCGGTATAGTTTTTCTCTAAAAGAGTATGGATATTATTTGTCACCCGTATTACTAAAATACGGGCAACACTATCGGTTATTATATGGCCGGGAGAGGGAGATGATTTATATGGTTGACAGACCTCGTAAGGAAAGATCCTTACCTGAAGTATTAAGTGAAGAAGAAGTTGCTTCTATTATAAATGTTACAATAAATTTAAAGCATAAGGCTATTCTTATGACAATTTATTCAGGCGGATTGAGGATAAGTGAGGCCGTTAATCTGAAAATTAAAGATATAGATAGCAAACGTATGCAGATAAGGATAGAGCAGGGAAAAGGCAGGAAGGACAGGTATAAAAAACATGTTACCGTACATACCTTACGACATAGTTTTGCTACGCATTTGTTAGAAGCCGGTACTGATTTGCGTTATATTCAGAATTTGCTTGGACATGAAAGTATTAAGACAACGGAAATATATACACATGTGACGACAAAAGGTTTCGATCAAATAAAAAATCCTTTAGATAGGTTGAAGATATATTGATAAAATTTTAAAAGAATATAAAAGATACCTCAAATATGAATTTATGTATACGACATAGCATAAGAACCGTGTATTTTTATAGAACGTTAATTATTAGAGGTTTATAATAATACGCACCTACGGCTAAGGCGGATATATACGACATTTTATGTCGCATATCCAACAAGGGTGTCGTATACACAAATGTTAGGGCTCATAATAAACTGACAACGACATGAATGAAAATCACATAAAGCAATTATTAAGTGGAGCATCTTCATATTCAGTTCACTTTTGTCTGTTAAGTCTTTCAAAGCTTGGACTTCTAAAAATCATCTTAAAGGATGCCTTTACAATAAAGGAATTAGCAAGTAAAACCCAAGTTGATGAAGAGGGGCTAAAAGGAGTAATAAATGCTTTAATAAGTTATAATATTCTCCTTGAAAACAATGGGAAGATAATTTATCCCAAATACATAACAGAAGATATCATAGACGGCTTTGAAAATTGGTTAAGAATAAGCTCTGAATTTATTGATTTATGGGAGAATCTAGACAGTAAGCTAAAATTAAGCGCAAAGAAAAACACCAATATTGAATTCTGGAATTCTGTTTTCTCAACTGAAGAAGGAATTATTACTTATTCAAAAGCTTTTGAATGGATAGCAAAGCTTACAGGGCAAAAAGTTAATGAAGTAATAAAATTTGAAAACACGAGTAGCATTATTGACTTAGGAACTGGTAGTGGATTGCTTCTTTTAGAATGTTTAAAAGCTAACCCAAGTTTAAAGGGTGTCGGAGTTGATTTTAATTTATTGAATAATTTGTTTGATGACAATACAAGAAAGTATAATCTCCAAGAAAGGGTTGAATTTATTGGACAAAATATTTATGAACTTGACATTAAATCAAAATTTGACCTTGTAATTATAAGTTGGGTACTTCATGATTTGAATGATGAAAATTCAACACTTCTATTAAGTTGTGCACAAAATCTATTATCACCAAATGGTCGGATTATAGTCATAGACTCAATAAAAAATAGTAACTGCACGTATATTGAACTGTCCTCTGTAGAAATGTATCTGAGTTTAGGAGAAGGAAAAGAAAGAACAATAGATGAGTTTAAATCATTATTTGAATCAAACAAATTAATGGTTGAGAACATTTTCGACAATATTGATTATAGAAAAATAATCGTATTAAAATCAAAAGAAAATATTCAAAATTATGAGTTCAATCAAGAGGAAGATGTCGCAAATAAATTACATCTAATTCCTGCCTCTATTGCAACAATATTTGGGAACAAAAATGGTTCAAATGATATAGATATCGCCATAATACTAAAGCATAAAAATACTTTCAAAGATTGTATTAGTTCAGTAATTAAAACTATTGAGATAATTGATAGTTGGAACCTATACGGATTAATATTCCCAACAATAGAACTAAAAAGTTTTATGATAGACGAAGGGATTTATTTATCAAAACACATTCTTCTTTATGCATCGCCTTGGTTATTTGAAAGTCAAGAATCGCCTGAAATAAAAAACAAAATAAAAGAAACAGCAAAAATAATCAATCAATATGAGGTCAAAGAAGCAGATGACCTTTTAAATTATTTTGACTTGATACAAAAAGTGACAAATTCACTTATACTCTTACTTAATAGAGACAGCAGGAATATATTACTAGCAGAAAAACATGCTTTCCTGACAGCATGCTACGTAAAAAAATGGGCACCAATAAAACTTCCATCACTAGCTCCTTTCTCCAATAAAATGACTCTAAGCCAAACTATCCAATTCTATTCTGAAATATTATGAAAAAAACGATTCCGATAATTGCACAATCTGTTGCAGCAGGTGTATTCCTAGTTTCACATTTTTTTCTATCTAAAGACAATCGATTTGCTGAAATCAGCAATCAATATAATTTATATTTAACAATATTACTATTGATTATTGCTGCAAACATTTTGTATTTCAAAGTAATTGACAATAATGAAATTTTAAAACTTCTCAAAAAGAGTACTAACCATATTTACAAATTTCAGGACGGTCAAATATTATTGAAAGAACTGTATAAAACTCTTGAAAGAAATAAAAACCAAATAGTCGCAGTATATTCAACTGCAATTCAATCGAAAATAGATGTATTAAATGAATATAATTCTTACAGCCAAGACATATTCAAGATTTTTAAAAAATTGGAAAAAAAACCGAAGCTTCGTTTTTTTTATCAAATTCCGAGTGAAATACATATAAAAACTGACACAAATGCCCAAAACTATTTCTATGATATTAGTTTTGGTTCACTCTATAAAAAACTTGCAAATTACTATAATAGTAACAACGACGATATTGAATTCATTTTTAATAACTCCAAACTAAATTTTCCATTTATCAATTTTACCCTAGTTGAGTATAGTGAAAAAAACAAATTTGAGGTCTTTTATGGCTGGTACGCAACACAAGCTCCCATTTTATTAGATATGGATTTTCCCGAAACGTTCATTAATACATCTCAATATGATGTTTGCGACACATATTTGAGTATATGGAAGATACTTGTTTCTATCTCAGAAAATAATGACAATAAATTGGTGAAATTCAAGAAGCTTAAAAACAAAGAATATTACATTGAGAAATTCAAAGAATTAGGAAATGAAACAAGATGAAATATTAGGAATAGAGTACAATAGAACTTTTGGTGCAATTTTAAATTACCAAAAATTAGCTTCTTTTCTGCTTAAAAAGAAAATTCTCGAAGATAATGATAGACTAATTGATTTAGCTTGTGGAACTGGTAGCTTAATTCATGAAATTAGAAATATTCACAAATCTATTTCTCTTGTCGGGATTGATATTGATATTGAACAGCTAAAGATTGCCAGAAAATACAATTCTGATGCATTATTCATTTCAGAGGACTTATTTACTTTTTCGATTGGAGATTACATAGATTCCCAAAACTGGATTGCACATTTGGGTTTCTCATTTATTAATCGGTTAACCTATGATGAAATAGTAAAGTTGGTTCATAACTTGACAAAAAATAAACAAATAACTTGTGTCCTTACCGAGATTTGGAATTACGAATACCAATTAAATCATTTTCAATATGATAAATGGTATAGAACGAAACTTCCAGAAGGTTTTTTAATGACAAAAAGCGATAAAAAAGACAGAAGTGACAATGTTATAGATATCGATTTTGAATTCCATATAAATGATAAAGTACAAAAATCATCATACACTATGTTTAGATATCAAACAGATGTAATAGAATCAATATTTAAAAAAGCTGGATGGAACTTTTTTGAAGTAGAAAGTTCATCTTATCGTGAATCTGGAGAAAGTCATAATTTTATTAGTATTAAACGTTAAATCAAATTACGAGCCCTAACAATCTGTATATGTCATAGCCGGTTTTGTGGGTAATTGTAAGTTCATTGCCCGCATCTACTTCATCTCGGTTTGACAGGAAAATAGCCCGCAGTCGGCTACGCCACATACAGTTAACCGTTACCTGCAAGCATAAAAGACGACCTACAAACAATACTTAACATTAATGAAACGAAATTTAATAAATGAAATTACGGAAATAAAATCTCGGTCAGAGTTTAACTCAAGACTCGACTATAGCTTCCGGCTCAACGATATTGAAAATGCTTTTAAGGAGAGTCTAAATTATAACGGAGATTTTGATAAAGAACTTGTAAAATATATTCCGATTGCGACAGTAGCCTGTTTTGAAACATTTTTTCGTTCTGTTTACAAAGAACTAATTGACTTTGGAAAGCCATTTAGTGATAACGCTATCAAATTTAATCAATCCAAAAACGTAAAATTTGATTTTGAAATTATTAATGCAATTCAAACAAAAACCGTGACTGTTGGTGAATTCATATCTCACATTCTTCCATGTAATAATTTTGAAGATATAAATACGAACCTTTCAACTATTGCTAACATTGACTTTATTGACCAAATCAAAAAATTTAAACGAGTAAGTGTCTTTGACCATGTAAATGCTAACTCCAAGCAATTTATAGAGAATAGTGACCAAATAATCTCTGACATAAAAAGAATCTTTGAACTAAGACATATTTTTTGCCATGAATTTGCAACAAATATAAGTATTGACAAGAGTGAAATCTTAAGATGTTTCAATAATTCTAAGGTTTTCATTAATCAAACAAATGATTTTATTTGGGATTTAATTTATCCCAATGCCCCAGAAACACAAACTGAAATGAATATTCAAGCTTCGAATGAGTTTGAGAGATTTGAAAATGACTTGTCAGATTTAATTTCATCAATCAAAGAAGCAAAAAAAGAAAATTCAGACTTCGATCTAAATGTTGAATTGTTTGACAAGACTATGGAGCAATGGAAGATATATAGAAAATACAAAGCGGAGTTAGATGCTTCTGTCGTAGAGGGTGGAACAATGTACCCATTACTTTATGCAAGTAGCATGACAACTACGACAAAAGAGAAGATAGAAAGCTTAAAAAGTGAATTTGAAATTGACTTAAGAAAAAATGCCAGCAGGTAACATCATGTATAAAAAATTTCCGGTTCATCGGTTATTTAAAGGGTTTCACCCGCATCAAGTTCATTGTATCTTGATAGGAAATCGCTCCGCAATCGGCACTTTTCATACATGTACCGTTAACGCATATTTAAAATCAGCTCCTAAGTGCCTGAATTAATACCAAATACAGATTTAATAATTTACAATGGGATTTTTGTCTAACATATTAATGGCATTTTTAGGTTTTATTCATCCTATTGTTGCATTAGTAGGATCTACGATAAAATATGTTACATCACAAGCAAAAAATGCAGGAACAATTTTCATCGTAGATATTGTTGCTAATATGCTTCCTGGAGGATTTGCAAAAGATTTAGCTGCGGGTTTTGTTTCAGATGCAATTGAAGCATTGTCAATTGACTCTGCCGTAAACCAAGTTGTTCCTCAGAATCAGATTAGTTTACAATGTGAACGTTGTGGTACATATTCCCAATTCTATGTAAAAAAAGATGGTCTTATTACTTGCAAAAAATGTTTCCAAAATAATGTAGAGAGCAACTTTGAACGAAAAGGTAGAATATATTTATTAAAGGACAACATAACACTAATTAAGAATGAATTAGTAACTTACAACAAGCAACAACTATCAAATAATTACAAAAACTTTAATAACTCTTATGAACGACCTTCATTATCTAATAAATTCAAAAACTTTAAAAAATAAAAATTATGGCAGACACAATAATTATTAGGTGCACTCATTGTGGTGAAAAAATCGGAGAAATATCCTACATCCCTGGAGAACAATTCCTAGGATGTCCAAACTGTAAGAAAAGAACTCATGTAATCATCGATAGTGATGGAAAATTATTCACTTATAGAGCCTGAGGACAACAAAATTTTAATTCATTTTTTTTACTCATGTCAATTCGGTTGCTAAAAAAAACATGCGTTAACATTTTATATATTGCATAGCGGTTTCTGTGGTGTGCGTAGCCCGGATTCCCGCCTGATTGTCTTAGTCCGTGCCGGACAGACAATCACCCGCAATCCGCTACGACAACATATAATTTACCGTTATGGGGCATTGAAAACCTCCGCTGCAAGTTATAACTATGAGTTTAACAAAAATCAAAATCTATTTGGATAAATCTGAGAATCTTGGAATTGGTGCTTTATTCATTGGACTCTTAATTTGTATGATGTATATTCTAAGAATTATCAATCCATCAAATATCCCCTTTGTTCTAAACCTTGCAGTATTTAATTTTTGTTTTTCACTTATATTTCTATCCCTAGTTTTACATAAACACAGTAGAAAAAATGAAATATTCAGAGCCTATATTGCCTCAATCAATCAAATATTTGAGACAAAAACTGAGACAAAATCATCACATGACTATTCTCTATTAAAAGGAACTATTCAATATTTAATTTATTTTTTAGCAGGTACAATTCCTGCAATTGCATGCCTGTGGATAGTTCATTTTTTTAATAGTGTGGGAGCTTGGTGTATTTTTTCAATTTATTTTTTATTTATAAACTTCTATTTGAGAAAGAATTGGAAACAATTTATAATAATTTATTTAATCTTTTTTGGCCCAATTATTCCGACCCTTTTAAGCAAAGATTTCTATATTGCAGGATTGGGAATGGGGTTCATATCTGGAGTAATACTAATTAGTAGCTTATCAAAGAAAAAGAACATAAAATATCAACCAACACCTTTATCAATATCCAATTTTTTCTTGGAATTTAAAAAATCAACTATAACGATCTTTCAAAGTATCTACTTAAATAGTACAATTAATACATTTCAGGGGTTATTAGTTGGCATAAGTATATTTGTAATCTTTTTAGTTCCGAGTGTAAATTATATAGTTCCGAGGGATTTTCAAAAAATCATAAAGCCACTGATTGACTCGTTGCCAAAAATACAGGAGAATCTTCCTTATATTTTATTTTTTTTCTATTGCGCTTTTTCCTTTTATCAAGTACTAGAAGACATTCTAAAGAAACTTTCATTCAGAGAGGAAAATAGTATTTGGAAAAGATTGCTAAATTGGGGAATATTCTTTCTCACTTTTATATTCTTGAGCCCAATAATTCTTATGCCATCTATATTATTTACAATATCATTTTTATTTATAGGAGATGTGCTTTTAGGGAATAATTTTATCCTAATATTAGGATTCTTTATATTTCCATTATTTGGAGCATATTTAAATACAAGTATATACCTTTTGATTCTTCTTATTCTTCCTTATCCTATTATAAAAAGAATTGAACGTAATGAAATCGAAATAAGACAGACACAAACAAAAAATAAAATGATAAACAACGCCCCATAACATTTTGTATATTCCATAGGGGTTTCAGCGGTTTTCGGGCGTCTCAGCTTTCATCAAATTAAGGTGTAACGGTCGACAGTGATGCTCTCCGAAAATCCCCTACGTAACATACAATTTACCGTTATGCAACACCCGGAAAAAGGTGACACGAAAATTCAGCTAAATAATTAAAAGAAAACAAGCAACAGAAACACTTATAGCTGTAATAACAATAAAATTTTTACAAGTAAATGAGTCAATATAACTTTTCAACATTAAATGATAAGGACTTAGAGGAACTAACAAGAGACCTTCTAACAAGAGAATTATCTGTGCCTTTTCAAAGCTTTAAAGTTGGGAAGGACAAAGGTATTGATTTGAAATATTCCACAATTAATTCAGAAAATCAAATAATTGTACAAGTCAAACATTATCTAAATTCAGGATATCGCGCTTTACAGTATCACCTAAAAAACAAAGAAAAAGAAAAAATAGATAATTTAAATCCTAAAAGATATATTTTAGTTACTTCTGTACCTCTTTCCCCAAATGATAAAGAAACAATAAAAAGAGAATTGTCTCCTCATATTTTGACAACAAATGATATATATGGAGCAGATGATTTGAATAGATTAATTACTAAATATTCAGATATTGAGAAAAAACATTTTAAATTATGGTTTTCAAATGTTAATGTCATTCAGGCAATTATCAACAATGGTATTTCCGGACGCTCTGCTTTCATTGAGGATAAAATTAAAAGAAATCTTGGCATATATGTAGTAACAAAATCTTTTGACAATGCTCTTGATATTTTGAGAGAGCAAAAAGTCCTTATGATAACAGGCATTCCGGGTATCGGGAAAACAACTTTGGCTAATTTAATTACCTATTATTTACTGTCAAAGGATTTCAGACTTGTTTACATAGATGAAAAAATTAGAGATGCCGAGGATGTTTTTGATAATGATCCAAATGTCAAACAACTATTTTATTTTGATGATTTTTTAGGCTCAAATTATGTGGAAATAGTTAATTTAAAAAATTCCGAGAATTCAATTATTAATTTTATTGAAAGGATAAAATCTACTAAAAATAAATATCTAATTCTTACAACACGTTCGACAATATTAAACCAAGCAAAAAGTAGTCGGGAAAAACTTGACAGGGCTAATTTAGATGCTCTAAAATATGAATTAGAAGTCAAAGACTATAGTGTTTATGACAAAGGGCGCATTTTATATAATCACTTATATTACAGCAAAATTGAAGAAGGGAAAATCAATGTAATATTTCAAAATAAAAACTATTGGAAAATTATAAAACATAAAAACTACAATCCTCGTCTTATTGAGTATTTTACGAATGAAGAAAAAACAAATCATTTAAAGATTGATAACTACTTTGATTTTATAATGAGTACTCTTGACAATCCTCAAGAACTTTGGGAATCTGCCCTAAATAATCAATTAAATACAGCCGAAAAGTTTTTGTTATTTACTTTACTTTCTCTTGGGCAATTTGTACAAAAAAACAATTTGGAACTTGCTTTTGATGCAAGAGTTGAAAATGAGGTAATACATTATGGATTTTCTCGCGAAGTCAATATTTTCAATAACTCATTAAAGAATTTGTTAGATGGCTATATAACAAGCGAAAAATCGATTTTAACCAATAATAATTATATTGATTTTATAAATCCGTCTTTAAGAGATTATTTGATTTTATTTTTTAATCGAAATAATAAAGAAAAATGGCGATTAGTAGAGTCTTTAATGTATGTTGAGCAATTTATGAACGTATTTAGACCTAAAAGTAAAAATCATAATAATATAATAATAGAGGATAATGAAATAAGAAAATTTATTGAAATTGCAGACAAAAAGAAGTTATTATCACTATTTACTTCAGATGTTGTCAATATAACAATTAGAAAAATAAAATTATTTAATTCATATAAAAATAGCGATAATGCTAATTATATTGACAATTTAATTTTGGATTGTTTAAACGATATAGATTGGGACTCTGCTACTATCTATTTTCTTGATGACATTTTGCAAATAATGGAACAATTAAAAATTGGATCTGATGTATTCAAGTATTTTCAAAATGAATGGAATTCCATTATAGAAAAACTTATCAATGCTTCTAATCAAGAAGTTGAACTCAAGAGAATAAAAAACCTTTTTCAACGATTTAGTTATGATTATAATAGCTATAAAAAAGAAGATGCAATTTGGATAGGAAAGCTTAAAAACACGATTTTCCGCATTTTTAAAATAGAATCTAAGACTATAATAGATAATGGAAAAGACGCCGTTTATTCTGAAGAAGACTTTGACAAAATGGAAGAAAAAGTGTCAGAGTATTTTTATGAACTATCAGCAAATTATTATCCTCAAAATGTTGATATTGAACAAGAATATTTCCCTTGTAATGAAATTGACATAGAAGATTTGATAGAAGATAACAGAAGGAACACGGATGTGGAAGAGTCTAATTCAGATGTTATGAGTTATTATGAGAAAGTACAGGATAATACAGAAAATATGGTGGATGAATTATTTACAATGTTTGAAAGATAGAATTTATGCTACAACCGGATGGTTGCATAACATTGTGCAAACGCAACAGCCAAAAGGCTGTGTGTCGTTTGCACGGATCCGTTAGCGTTCAGGCTAAACAACGAATCATTAAAGCAACAAGATATGATAATCAAAGCAGAAAATATTTTGAAACTAACAGACAGTGACTTAAAAAAATATAAGTTGCATTTAGCTTGTTGGAACGGTCATGAACAACCTTTAAATGTTTATCTTCAAAGTTGGGACAATTGGGTAAGTTGGAACACTTGGCGTGGTAATAAAAACGATTTTAACCGAGAATATATTTTTAGCTTAATTCAGTTTTATTACGAACCCAGCAAATGGTTATTTGGCGGAATTTTCAAAGTTGTGAAGAGATTTGAAGATTGGGCAGACACAAAAGTTGGATATGAGCTTGAATTGGTTGATCTGTATAAAGAATTAATAGGTCGATTGGTAATTGACTTTTATCGCTATAAGGGAATGCGCGGACGAGCCTTTTTGCTTGAAAATTACTATAAGGATTTTGTTGTCTCAGAGGTGTTAAAAAAAGCATTTGATGGAATTAATTTCCCTGGTTATGAAAATATAAACATTGATTTTCCTGATTTAGAGACAGTTTTTAAATACCAAAAGAACGACTGGAAAGGAGCATTGGAAAATGTAAAAGGTGTCTATGTTATTGTTGACAAATCAAACGGGAAAAAATATGTTGGTTCTGCATATGGAGATTTTGGTATTTGGTCAAGGTGGGCAGTTTATATTGGGACAGGACATGGATTTAATGATGAACTGACCAAATTGATTTCAGAAAATGGAATAGAATATGCGAAACAGAATTTTAGATTTAGTTTATTAGAATATTATTCAATGAGAATTGACGATAATGTAATAATAAATCGTGAATCTTATTGGAAAGAAGTGTTGCTAACACGTGGAAAATTTGGATATAACAAAAACTAAATGATAACTAACATAATTAATAACGAAAACAAAAGCCCGAAACGTTAACATTGTGCAAAACGCCAGCCACCGGAGGTGGCCGATCGTTTGTACCGGTACGTTAACGCCAAGCATGAAAACATAGAACCTAAATATGGAATCGAATAATCTAATATTAAGCAAAAATCATAACAAAAGTATCATTTTGACATATAGTATTGAAAGAGGATTATCAATGTTCTTAAATGTTATAAATTATACGACAGAATAATACAAAGACAAAAGGAATTATTAAATTCATTAGTAGTTATAAACACAAAAATTATAAAGCTATGTATTTAAAAAGAATTGCTTGGAGATTAGGAATTACAAAAAAGATAAAAATTGAATTATCTGAATTAATTTATGAAAGAGGCGTTGTTGCTAAAAAATTTCTTTTTGATGAATATGATAAATATCCAGTAAATGACCATGATGACTTGATAGGTATAATTGGTCTTACTACCTATGATTATCACATCTTATTCAAAGGAGAAAAGGTAAACTTTTTCATAAAAGACAGAATGCTATTTGATAAACTTGAAAGAGGGGCAGATGTTATAATTACATATCGGGAAAAATATAAAGTTTTTTTTGATTATACATCAGAAAATTTTGATAAAAAACAAGAAGTAAAAAGAGAATTTATAGAAAACATATTTGTAAATGCAAAAATAATAAAAGAAGATTATATAAATAATGATGAATAATCAAATGCCAGGCGTTAACATTTTGTAAATTGCATTGCGGGTTCGGTGCAGGTTGTCGCCTCGGATTCCCGCATGATTGTCTTCGTCCTACGGACGGACAATCACCCGCAATCCGCAACGACAACTTACAATTTTCCGTTACCGCAAATTGAAAAATGACTACTGAAGAAAAGCAAATTAAAAGAAGAATTTTAATCCGACTGAGCAAAGGGTATACGACCATTGACGAATTGAAATCTTTATGTAAGCTATACAAAAAGAAGTATACCGAAAGTGGTAAGTCTATAGATTCTTTCATTGAATGGCCGTCATTCAATGAATTATTAAGAAGATTGACAACAAGCGTTTTTAGTGAAGCTGGTAAAAGTTACCCTCTCGGGTACAAGAAATATTGTATTTATGAAGAATACCATAATACTAAATTATTCATTGAACTGACGAAAAAGCTTATAACTATTGGACTGGAATATGGAGACATTACTAAACCGGATTTTTATGGACAGCCTGACCCTGGTTTTACAGTCAATCTTGAAACGCTTATTCATATTTTATTGAGACACAATGATACAATAAATAGCTTTTTAAATCCTTATTCCAAGAACAATGGACATAATCCTTCTTCATTTGGTTTTGGCGCATTTGCTGATCCTATGCTAACATTATTAATGGCTTTAAATGCTATTGATGACAATGACTGGAAAACTCCTGAAAGAGGAAAGAATTTGATTTGCCACTTTACAGTTGGTGGACAGAAGTATACAATAGTCAGAAAAGGACATTCTAAAGAAATTAAAAGTATTTATCCTCGAAATGACGACTTAAATACTGATTTTATTGAATTAGATAGGAATCCAGATAAAATGGAATTTTACAAAAAAAACTTGCGGTAACAGCACCTAAGAAAACATGGGGCGGACAGTGGTAAACGACAGGTTTGTTCTTAGTGGCTACCTTTGTCACGGGCGGACAGGAAGGTGCTCCGAAAAGCCCCACGTTTCTTACCTGCGAAACGTTAGCTGCAAGTGTAAGAGACGAAGTGCAAACATTGGAACTTGATTATAAAAAATTGAAAAAACGAATTAAAAATATTAGCTCTTTAATAGAAGGTAGGTGCAGAAAAAAAATAGTTTTTGCCCGACCGCTTCTGCCCTTCGGGACAGTTTGGGAAACCTACGCACAATAGCACATTTGCAAATCGCATAAGCCAACCCACGACCAAAATTTGCAAAAGAGCTATTTTCATTCGCTCATTGGTGCATGTTGAAAAGTTTGTTGAAAATTTGAATCCAAAATCATTTCTATTCAACGTATTTATTTTTACTTTTGACAAATAATGTCAAGATATAAGATTCAAATGAACAGATTTGGAGACATAATAAGAAAGAAAAGAGAAGGAAAAGGTGTCCTTTTGCGACAACTTGCAGCTATGATTGATGTGGATGCTGCGATAATAAGCAAAATTGAACGGGGAGAAAGAAAAGCGAGACGGGAGCAGGTTGAAAGAATTGCAGAAGCTTTGGATATGGACAAAAAGAAATTGATGATTGAATATTTGAGCGATAATATTGCTTATGAAATCATTGCTGAGGATTCAGCAATGGATGTTTTAAAGGTTGCCGAGGACAAAGTGAAATATTTCAGGCAAAATAAATAGATGACAGGCAGGAAAGAAACATTGCAAGGTTTGATTGAAAGATATCAATCGTTTAAAAGACAGGGACGTTTAGACCTTAGTTCCGAAGAAACCATGCGTACATGGATAAACGAATTGCTTGCTGTTTTTGACTGGGATGTAAGAGACACATCCCAGATAATGCAGGAAAAAGTTTTATCAAAAGACGAAAAAAAACGACTTGCAGAAATAGGTTCAACTTACACAAAACCTGATTATACGTTCAAAAGAGGAAAGGAGAAACTCACCTTTCTTGATGCAAAAGGCACTTACATAGATCTGAAAACAGATCCGGATGCGGCATTCCAGATTAAGTCTTACGGATGGTCAATTCTGGCTCCTTGTGCTTTTATTACCAATTTTGAAGAATTCGTAATTTACGATTGTACTTATATCCCTTTGCAGGAACAACCTGCGAATTTTGGAAGGATATATCTGAAAATAGATGATTACCTTGATAATTATGAGGTTCTGGAAGATCATTTACTGAGATCAAACGTTTTAAACGGGAGGTTATCACAGCTCTATTCGGATACCTTAAAAGGCGAAGGGGGTATTCAAAAAGTATCACCGGACTTTTTATTTGCTCAACAGCTATCGGAATTTAGAGTGGTCCTTGCAAATCAGATACTTGAATCAAATCATGAACTAATTAATGATAATTCTGAATTGCTGGCGTATATCTCTCAAATGATAATCAACAGAATTGTTTTTATTCGAATTTGCGAAGCCCGGAAGATTGAAAAAGATGGGTTATTAAAGGAATTTCAGAATAACGGATTTTGGGATTCTTTCAAAAACTCCTCATACAATGATTTTTATGAACATTATGACGGCCCGCTTTTCGATAGAATCCGGGAAATTCATCAAATAGATATTCCCAATGAAGTTTTCGATAAATTGATAGAATTGTTATATTATCCGTCACCTTATCGTTTTGATGTTATTCCTACAAAATTATTGAGTGATATTTACGAGATTTTTCTGTCAAGAAGACTTCTCATTGAAAACAATAAAGCTGTTGAAAAGCTTAAACTTGAATATATAAAAACAAACGGAGCGATAAGCACTCCGCAATATCTTGTTCAGGATTTACTGAAAAGGACTATTACGAAAGGGGATATCGTAAAAGACGGTATTAAAAGTATCTTTGATACAAAAGTTCTTGATTTTGCTTGCGGCAGTGGTATCTTTCTGGTTGAACTGTTTGATTATTTACAAAGTATTCTCATTGAGAGTTATTCGACAAATCCCGAAGATGATTTTGCTGATTTATTTTTTACCAACGGCGAAAGCACAACTTTAACGATCGCAGGAAAACGTAAGCTAATCTCTGACTGTATATATGCGGTTGATATCGATCCCGAAGCCGTTGAAGTGGCAAGGATGTCTTTGTCTTTAAAAGTAATTGACAGTATTGAATTTCATGAGGATTATCAGGAACTCGGTATATATGGAAACCAAATTTTAAATAATGTTGGTAATAATGTGAAATGTGGAAATACTTTGGTTTCATTCGATATAACCGAGAGATATCCTGACATACACCAAAATGAAGGACAATTATTAAAAACAAATCCATTCGATTGGAATTCCGATGCCGGATTTAAGGGCGTTTTCGATGGAAAGCACGGCTTTGATTACATAATAGGAAATCCGCCTTATGTTGAAGTGAAAAATTACAACGTGGAATATCCGTTTATGCACCGGTATCTTAAGGATAATTACCAAACGACCGATAATGGAAAGGTTGATTTATCAGTCGCTTTTATAGAAAAGGGTATAGGACTGTTAAATGAAACCGGAAAAATCGGTTTCATTATTCAAAAAAGATTCTTTAAAACCGAATATGGTAAAAAAATAAGGGAATATATAAGCTCAAACCGGCTACTTTATCAGGTAATTGATTTTGAAACAACCAATCTGTTTAAAGGGCGCACTACTTATATCTCAACTCTTATTTTGTCAAAATCAAAACCGGCAACAGTCTCGTTTATTAAAGTTATGAACGAACCGGAGGAGCTTCCTGCAAAACTTGAACAAATACCGGCTTTGGAAACTGATGATTCTTTATTTACTAAAATTCCGTCCGGTGCTTTTAACACGAATCCATGGAATTTTGATGATGCGGAACTTTTAAAGATTAAAACGGCCCTTCTTGGCAGGCTGGGTAATTTTGGCGCTTTTGCCAAAGTGAGAGTTGGCATTCAGGCTCTGTGGGACAATGCGTATCATTTAACTGCTAAAAAAATAAATAAAGACGGAACAATGCTTTGCGATTCTCATCTTGAGAACGATTTTACTATTGAAATTGCAGCCTGCCGTCCACTTTTGACTAATGAAAGATTTTATCCTTTTTGTCCCGATACTACAAATACTTATGTGATTTTTCCATATGATGTAACGGAAGAGAATAATACTCCGATTTCGTTTTCTGATTATTCTTCACGCTTTCCTTTAGCCGGTGAATATTTAAGCAGGCATAAAGCTACAATTATTGAAAATGTTAAGATCTGTGATGGTGAAGGTATCTGGCATCTTTTTACGAGAGTACAAAATCATCGGGCTATCTATCCGAAGGTTTTAATTCCTATGACGGCAAATGATACGTATGCTTCTGTTACTCAAAATCCCCGGAATTGCTGCGATAATGCAAATATGTTTTTTATTGATATTCCCGATAAAAGTGAGGATAATCTATATG
>JALCMP010000009.1 GCA_022648545.1 Bacteroidales bacterium
GTGTTGATTAACAAAAAAAGCAGAAGAAAGATTATGAAAACATAAAATTTGGGTGTATTCGTTTCATCTATGAATTTTTCAGAAGTAAGGAAGGTACTACCTCCTACAATTAATAGAATTATAATTTCGTTTATTATCTCCATTATTGTTTTTTCATTTTTACTTTATATATACTACCCCTTCATCTCTTTCCCAAGAGGTCTGCACGCGAGTCTGTAATTATTTTTATAAAACAAAAAGCGCTTGTTTCAGGCGCTTTTTGTCGTTTCATGAAAGAACATTCTGCAGTTCTCCGAAAGAATTTATTCTTAAATCGCATCCTTCTACCTTTCCGAATCCGTATGCGGCGAAAATAAACGGAATGCCGGCTATCCGGGCCTGTTCCATGTCGGAATCCGTGTCTCCTACGTAAACGGGATGTTTTAAAGAGTATTTTTCAATCAGGTATCTGATGTTTTCATTTTTTGGCTTCATGTTTTCTCCGTGCACCATGCCGCCGGGATTTCCGGAAGAGTCTTTTGAAGATATGGATTTTCTTCATTGTATAAAATGTCGCTAAATTTTTAACTTTGTCCATATGTATAAGATAGTATGCCTGGAGGCGGCTTCCCTGGGTAAGGAAGCACCTCTCAACGATCTCGCCGAATTCGGCGAATGCAAGATGTATGATTTTACTACTCCCGAAGAGTATTTTCAGAGAGTTGCGGATGCTGACATAATTGTCGTAAATAAATTGAATATAGGTCGAAAACAAATAGATGCCGCACCCCGCCTCAAGCTCATATGTATCTCGGCTACGGGGACGAACAATGTGGATATCCCGTATGCGGAATCAAAAGGAATAGTGGTGAAGAACGTCAAGGGATATTCCACCGACTGTGTTGCACAGGTAACTTTTTCACTAGTACTTTCCCTTGTGTCCCAAATCCCGTATTTTTCGGATACCGTGCGCAGCAGGAAATATTCGACCGGTCCGTTTTTTTCCGACGTAAACAGGTATTTCTGGCAGCTTAAGGGAAAGAAATACGGAGTCATAGGTTTGGGCGCAATAGGAACGAATGTGGCCCGTAAAGCAAAGGCATTCGGCATGGATGTTATTTATTATCCTACTTCGGGAAAGGCGCATTCGTCCGAGTTCGAAGCTGCGGATCTGGATAGCGTAATGAAGGATTGCGATGTGATTTCCATACATGCACCTTTGAACGATAAAACGCGCGACCTAATAAAATACGACGATCTTAAAAAGATGAAGCGCACCGCATTTCTCGTAAACATAGGCAGGGGAGGTATAGTTAACGAAGCCGATCTTGCAAGGGCTCTCAACGACGATCTGCTTGCCGGTGCAGGAATAGATGTATTTGCGAAAGAACCTCTGCCGCTCGATTCTCCGTATTTTAAGGTTAAGGACAAATATAAGCTCATAATGACACCGCACATAGGATGGGCCAGCGTAGAAGCCCGCACCGAATTGGTAAGGAAACTTGTAGATAACGTACGTGTTTTTACCCGTGAGCACCCCGACGGCTTATCTTACTAAAGAGGAGCTGTCATGTGCAGTTTCCGGACTTTTGAAAACGGGTCAGGATGCAGAAAACTCTCCGTCGGGTTTTCTGATTAAAACGCTCATATGTAATAAATTATATGTAAAGTTATTATAAGAACTATTCGCATCCTGACGTAATTTTGTAAGTGGGTTTGTCGTAAGTCGGCGGAGGAAATGAAAAAACCGGTCATCAAAATTTGACGGCCGGCTTTTTATTACTCTAATTCCCTTTTATGTCTTTTGTTACGAATCCTCTTTTTTAATGCAAATTCTCTTTACTTTTAGACGGTTTTCTATTTTTAGGAGGTGTCCTATTTGAAAGGGGAATCTGGTTCTCTTTTCATGTAGTCATAAACAAGCCTGTCAACGAGCCGCGGGAAGAATTTGTTCAGGATCACAGTTGCATGTCCCACCGGAGTAAGTACTACCTGTGATTTCCTTTTCTTTACTGCTTTTACAAGTTTGCGAGCTACCGATTCAGCACTCATTATCTTGTCTTCCTTGAGAGGTGTTTTCCCCTGTTCGCTGCCGTCTGCTGTAAGAGCCGTCCGGCGGATATTTGAACTTGTAAATCCGGGGGCGAAGATCATAACGTTAAGGCCGTCGTGGATATGTTCTATGCGCAGGGTATCCAGAAATCCGTATATGGCGAATTTCGAAGCCGAGTATCCGGTTCTTCCGGGTAGACCCTTGAATCCTGCAATTGAAATTATTCCTGTTACGGTTCCCCTGGATTCGAGCAGATATGGAAGGGCGTATTTCGTACAATAAACGGTTCCCCAGAAATTGACGTCCATTAGTCTTTTTATTACGGACAATTCAAGGTCGCGGAACATGGCTCTCATGGAGATGCCGGCGTTATTTATGAGAACGTCAATCTTTCCGAATTTCTTTACGGTTTCGGAAACAAGATGTTTGCATTCTTCTTCGGCGGAAACGTCGGTGGGAACGGCAAGAAATTCGGATTGTGGATATTTTTGCGAAAGATCTTTTTCTATATCCTTAAGCTTAGTTTCGTTGCGGGCAGCCAGAACTACATGCGCCCCGTTTGCAGCAAATTCCTTTGCTGCCGCCAATCCTATTCCCGAACTTGCTCCGGTGATTATAACAACCTTGCCTTTCATAATCATGAAAACCTGTATATTTTATTTTAGGGACAAATCCTTAATTTATGGACATGTCCTTTATCTTGCTTCCGTCCGTCTTGTATACTCCGGCTTCAACCTTCTTCTTTATTTCGGCAAAAGCCTTTAAGGTATATTCCACATGTTCCATCTGATGGGCGGCAGTGCAGATGAGCCTGAACATGATTACGCCCTTAGGAACTACGGGATATACTACTACGGAGCAGAAGATATGGTAGTTTTCCCTCAGGTCTATAAGGATGTTAGTAGCTTCCGGTACTGTTCCCTTTATGAATACCGGAGTTACACATGCTTCTGCAGGACCTATTTCGAATCCGAGTTTTCTCAGGCCGCCCTGCAGTGCTCCCGCTATTTCGCGCAGATGGGCTCTTCTTGCATCTCCGTTGCGTATCAATTCGAGTCTCTTGAGACATCCTTCAACGAATGCCATAGGAAGAGATTTTGCATATATCTGTGAACGAAGGTTGTATCTTAGAAAATCTATTATGTTTGACGGACCTGCAACGAAACCTCCTATTGCGGCCATTGATTTTGCGAAGGCTCCGAAGTAAAGATCCACTTTGTCCATAACTCCAAAATGTTCGGATGTACCTCTTCCGTGTTCACCCATAACTCCAAAGCCGTGTGCGTCGTCGATAAGGATCCTGAATTTATATTTTTCCTTAAGTTTGCAGATATCGTCGAGTTTGCCGAGGCCGCCGGTCATTCCGTAGACTCCTTCGGTAATGAGCAGAATACCGCCGCCGCTCTCCTGGCACAGTTTTGTCGCTCTGGCAAGAGCTTTGTCGCATTTTTCTATATCGTTATGAGGATATGTTATTCTATGCCCCATATGAAGACGTACTCCGTCCATAATGCAGGCGTGGGCCTCGGAATCATAAACTATAACATCGTGACGGGTCATCAGGGCATCTATTGTGGAAACCATTCCCTGATATCCGAAATTGAAAAGAAAAGCATCCTCCTTTTTTTCGAATTCTGCCAGTTCCTTTTCCAGCTTTTCGTGGAGCGATGTGTGTCCGGACATCATTCTTGCGCCCATAGGATAGGCGAGGCCCCATTTCTTCGCAGCCTCTGCGTCGGTTTTCCTTACTTCCGGATCGTTGGCAAGCCCGAGGTAATTGTTGAATGTCCAGGTAAGTACCTTTTTGCCGTTAAACATCATGTAGGGAGCTATCTCCCCTTCTATTTTCGGATACATGAAATAGCCGTGGGCCTGTTTTCTGTATTGGCCGAGCGGACCTCCCTGGGTTTCGTTGATTCTGTCGAATATGTCCATATCAAATTGTATTTATTTTATCGTATAATGTACTTGTCTATATTGTATAGCCTTTTACGATAAGAGGGCGCAACAAAATCATTGCTTCCCCCGTTCATTTATCAGTTTATTATTAATTGTATCTTATCCTCTTTCCAATGCGGAGAATGGATTTTCTTCCTATTCGGTTTAACCTGCAAAGTTTGGAAATGGAAACTCCCGTCCTTAAGGCTATCCTTCCCAGCGTATCTCCCCTTCTTATAGTCCAGTATTTTATTTTTGCAATTTCCTTTTCATATGCAAAATCGGCGGCAGTTAGCTCCAGAACGTTGTTTTTTACGCAACAATTGTCGAAATCTATAGCATCCCTTGGATTTATAGGATTGCCAAGATATCTTATTTCGAAATGAAGATGGTATCCCGAGGATCTTCCAGTGCTGCCTCCTATACCTATGGGATCTCCGGCCTTTACCTTCATGTCCGGCCCTACGAGAAAATGTGTAAGGTGTCCGTATAGGGTTTCGAGTCCGTTGTCGTTACGGACTACTATAAAATATCCGTAACCTCTTCGGTTGTATCTTGTAATTCTTACCGTGCCGTCGAATGCGCAGCGTACCGTATCTCCTCTGTATAATTTAATATCTATTCCATAATGGAATCTTGCAGCGCGCCTGAAACCAAATTCCGAGGTAATATAATTTCTTACCGGAGGACAATAACCTGATACGTCAATAAGAACGCTGTCCTTCATATCGGCAAGTTTTGTATCGTACGGGTTTATAGTATATTCCGACCAAGTATCATATTCGTCGGGCATAGACGAAAAACCGTCGAATTCCACCGTGTCCCTTATGGGTTCTATTGCCTCCGGAGTATAATATATGCCGTCCAGCAATTCGGCCTTATATGCCGGGATGGCTTTTATATTGGCTTTTGCAAAGTTCCCAGTAACGTTTTTGGGCTTCTTATATGCATAAGTATTTCCCGCAACAGTACATAGAGCAATAACTATACATGCAATTGCCGATAATTTCCTTTCCGATCTTTTTTTATGCTTATGCATCAATGTTGGCGTATTTTGCATGTTCTTCAATAAATGCCCTTCTAGGCGGTACGTCTCCGCCCATGAGCATTGAGAATATTCTGTCGGCTTCGGCGGCATTTTCTATGGTCACCTGCCTTAGAATCCTGTGAGCGGGATTCATTGTGGTTTCCCATAACTGATCCTCGTTCATTTCACCGAGACCTTTGTATCTCTGTATGCGAAGACCCTTTTCCGAACCTCCCATATCATTTGTAATTTGTGCACGTTCTTCTTCGGTCCAGCAGTATTGCTGCGTCTTTCCTTTCTTTATGAGATATAAAGGAGGGGTGGCGCAATATACGTAGCCGTTTTTGATTAGGTCAACCATGTATCTGAAGAAAAACGTAAGGATCAGGGTGGTAATATGGCTTCCGTCGACATCGGCATCGGTCATTATTATAACCTTATGATAACGAAGTTTGCTTAAGTTTAAAGCCTTGCTGTCTTCTTCGGTCCCTACGGTTACTCCAAGAGCGGTATATATGTTTCTTATTTGTTCGCTTTCGAAAATCTTGTGTTCCATGGCCTTTTCAACGTTGAGGATTTTTCCTCTCAACGGAAGTATAGCCTGAAATGCCCTGTCGCGACCCTGTTTTGCAGTTCCGCCTGCGGAATCTCCCTCCACAAGGAATATTTCGCATTTCGCAGGATCCCTGTCGGAACAGTCGGCAAGTTTGCCCGGAAGGCCCGAACCCGACATTACGGTTTTTCTCTGGACAAGCTCCCTGGCCTTTCTCGCAGCGTGACGTGCGGTTGCGGCCACTATAACCTTTTCTACTATAGCCTTGGCGTCTTTTGGATTTTCTTCCAGATAATTGTCAAGTGCGGTACTGGTAGCCTGTGAAACGGCTGCCACAACTTCATTGTTGCCCAGCTTGGTCTTGGTCTGACCTTCGAACTGCGGTTCGGCGACTTTTACCGATATTACAGCGGTAAGTCCTTCCCTAAAATCGGCCGGATCCAAATCGAACTTGAGCTTGCTCAATGCTCCGCTTTTATCCGCAAAGTTTTTAAGAGTGGATGTCAATCCGCGTTTGAAGCCGGTAAGATGAGTTCCGCCTTCTATGGTATTTATATTGTTTACGTAAGAGTGGATGTTTTCGGTATATCCGGTATTGTACTGCATGGCTATTTCTATAGGAATGCCGCCCTTGTCGCTTTCCAGATATATGGGATGGTCGGTGAGCTTTTCTCTGGTTCCGTCGAGATACTCCACGAATTCCTTCAGGCCTTCCATGGAATAGAACGTTTCGGATTTTACGACGGGATTGTCGTTCTCGTCGGTTTCTGTTTCCCTTTTATCCGTTATGATAAGTTTGACCCCCTTGTTAAGGAAGGCAAGTTCCCTTAGCCTTGCAGCCAGTATGTCGTATGTATATGTTGTTGTGAGGGTGAAAATTTCCGGATCCGGCTTAAATGAAATGATTGTTCCGGTATCTTCGGTTTCTCCGGCTATTTTTACCGGATAAAGAGGTTTGCCCTTGCTGTATTCCTGCACGAAGATTTTACCTTCCCTGTGTATTTCGGCCTTAAGATTTATGGAAAGTGCATTTACGCAAGAAATACCCACGCCGTGAAGACCTCCGGACACCTTGTAGTTCTGCTTGCTGAATTTACCTCCGGCATGCAATACCGTTAGTACGACTTCAAGGGCGCTTTTATGCTCTTTTTCGTGCATGCCCGTAGGAATACCCCTTCCGTTATCCTTTACAGTTATGGAATTGTCTTTTTCTATGGTTACTTCTATGTCGCTGCAATATCCCGCCAGAGCTTCGTCTATGGAGTTATCGACAACTTCATTGACAAGGTGGTGCAATCCCCTCACGCCAACATCTCCTATATACATTGATGGACGTTTCCTTACTGCTTCCAACCCTTCAAGGACCTGAATGCTTTCCGCCGAATAGTTCTCTTCTGCTATTTTTGTTTCTTTAACGTTTTCGTTCATTTCTCCTCAATTTTAACCGTCAAAAGTAACAAAAAATTAGAACTTAACCAACAAACCGACGGCCGCCGAAGTACCTTTTTCAATGTATCCCGCATAATATTGCATGTGCTCGTTCAGTATGTTGGAGAGCCTCAGATATATTTTGAAATTTTTGTTTACGGCGTATTTCACATTGATTCCCAGATTTGCAAAAGGTTTTATCGTATATTCGGTTCCTTCGTTTGAAATGCTGTGAGTTTTGCTTCTTGCTTCAACATATACGGAGGCCGTAATGAGATTGCGCCAGTCGTAACCGGTTTCTGCATATAATTTAAAATTCGGAAATCCGAAAGGTTTGAAGCCGTTTAACGTAAGACTTTTCTTACCTTTTGTGTAAGTTCCGTATTCCATGCCGGCTTTTCCTGAAAAGTTGCCTGAAGCAGCTGCTATTTTTATTCCGAAAGCAGTTTCGTTGTGATTAGAGTATGTCTCCGTTGCGGAAATGCCGGAATCGTCGGAATTACTGCTTATGAATTGCTGCAATCCGTGATACATGGTGTACCTCCAATATACATCGGCTGTAAAATTGCCATATATCGAAGTCTTTATGCCGGTGCGGAAATCCAGGGGGATGGAGGAAGCCATGAGTTCGCCGCGCGGATCTGAATATTTGAATTGTGAAAGTATGGAAGAATATGAGTTGACGGTGTTTTTACCTGTTGCCCCGGTATAAAACCACAATTTGTTCTTTATCAGTTCCACGTCGATCTTTATCTCTGGAAATATATTTCTGTGATATTTATCGGTATTGTCCAGGTTCTTGTATCTTCCCGAGAGTTTGAATCCCAATAGAAAATTAAGTCTGTCGTACGAAAAGGCGTATTGGGGCGTTATGCCGAATATTCCGTAGCTATAATCTTTTATGCCTCCGTAGTTTACGTTTTCCCAGTTGAAACCCAGAGAAAATTTTCTGTATCTGCCGAAAGACGGGCTTATTTTTCCTGAAAGACGGAAAAGATTTTCGGTAATCCTGTTTTCATTTCCAGCCGCTATTATGCCGTCTCCGAATCTGTCGCATGTATTTTGGTAGAATATGTTTGTCGAATAACCGAATCGTCCGGTATAATTATCGGTATCGTGCGATTTTATGCTCCCGCCTGCGCAGAAACGGTTGAACGTATGGGAAAAATGGTCTTTTACGTATTGCCGGTCGTAAGTATGGGGCATTTCATCGTCCGGCATTCCCCTGAAGAAATACATGTTGTTGTCGTAAGAGGTGTTGATGGAAAGAGTGCCGCTTTCCCAGCCGTGCAAATATTGCATTCCTCCAAGAGCCGTCCTGTAATTGCCCCATTGTTTGTTGTCGAAATCTCTTTCGGATTCGTTTTCCGCGTTTATTTTCTGTACGGGAATCTTAGCGTTGAAATAGTCGAATGATCCGTAAAATGACATGGTATTTCCCGGATTATGCAGCGGCGAATAGAAAATTCCGGCTTTTCCTTCGGCCGGATACAGTCCTTCTATATTTGCCGAAAAATTGTACGAAGCTTCGTTAAGTTCCGAAGCGAGTTCCATAGCAGGGGAAGGAATGAATTTTTCGTTGTTCCTGTACGGCTTTTCGAATATTGTGTATTTGAAATCCGGAATGTATCTGAGAAGCGAATCGTTGATGGAAGAATCAAGTCTGGATTTGTGTACGGACATAAAGGATCCGTCGAATTCCCTTGTTACTTCCAGCGTTGGGTCTATCTTTTGCGCAGATGCAGTAACAGGAGCCAGTACTGCAAGAGCCAGTAAGTACGATATATGGTGTTTTTTCATATTATTCATTTTTTCATTTTGTCGAGTCTCGATATACGTGATTCGGCAAGCGCCTTTATTTCCTTTACTTTTGTTGAATTGTAGTTATCGGCTATGCTCTTGAATGTGGCTCTGGCCTGTTGCCAGTTTCCCTGTTCCGCGTAACAGTCTCCCAAAACTATAAAGCATTTGGCAAGCCAGTACGGATCAAGGGCGTCGGTATCGGAAAAGTTGAACGTTTGTGTTTCCGCGCTGGTAAAGTTTCCGGAATCATATGCATCGAGTACCAGCAGATAAGATGCTTCGGAATGGAATTCTCCGGTCTTGTCGGAAGATATTTTCCTTAGCAGTATGTTCGCTTTTTCCCTGTTCCCTGATGCGAGCAGCGATTTGGCCTTGTAGTATTCCGCTTCGTTCATAGTGGCTGCGTCGGTGGAATCGCCGGTCATCAGTTCGTCTGCCTTATCTATGCAGTCTTCATATTTCTTCATGTAGTAGAAGCATCTTGCACAGCCCAGTTTTGCGACAATTCTGTTGTTGCTTATTTTGGCAATGGCTTCCAGTGTCTGGTAACCTTCAGCCGCCTTTGCGTATCTTTTCAGTCCGTATGAAATGTCTGCATAATTAAGAGTGGATAATTCATTGAAGGATCCTTCTCCGGTTTTCATTACCTTCATATATGTATCGGCCGCCTTTTCTTTTTTACCAAGGGCCTTGTAGCATTCTGCCTCGTAGAAAAGCGCCTGCGGGTATTTGTTTCCGTCGGGGTATGCGGAAAGATATCTGCCCAGGGCTGAAAGGGCGGCCGCATAATTTTCCCCGAGAAATTGCTGCTCGGCCGAATTGAATATTATGTCTTCTTTTTCAGACGGGGTTTTTACCCTGCTCATGTTCATTCCGTCGAGGTACTTAAGAAATTCATCGGATTTGTTCAATATTGCATAAAGACTTTCGAGGCTGGACAAGGCGGAATTGCTCTCTTCGCTCTCGGGTTTTTCGGCTATTACTCCCTTGTAGCAGGATATGGCTTTTTCATAGTTCTTTTCGTTGGAATAAATCAGTCCCATTTCGAGGTATGCCTTGTAGCGGTACGAACTATCCGCAGGATTACCGACGATCTTTTCGAATGTAGCCAGAGCCTGCTTGTCCATGAGCCTTTTTTCATAAGTGCGTCCGAGTTCGAACAGGACCCTTGCATACATCGGGGATCCTGAATTTTTTATATCCGAAGCATGTTCCAGCAATTCGGTCTTTAGTGTATCGTTGCCGGAAAATCCGTAGGCGAGAGCTCCGCCGAGAGCCGAGTAAAGATTATCGTAACCGCTTTCTTTTGCAATTCCGGAGTATCTGTCGGCAGCGGCATCATATTTCTTTTCCCTAAAAAAGCAGTCGGCAATTCTTTCTGATGCTTCGCTTTTATGTTTATGAAAATCTGCAGGATAGTTGATGTATCTTTCGAATTCTTTTATGGCCGAATCGTAATCGCCCATATTAAAATACGAGTATCCAAGATTGTAAAAGGAAACAGGGTATTCGGGGCTGATTTTGAAATTAATCTTTCTCTGCAATTCTTTTAATATGCTTATTGATGTTCCGTAGTCCTCGTGCCTGAATTTGCATTCAGCAAGCCAGTACTTCGACAGATTAGCCAGTCCGCCATTATATTTCTCATATCTGGAGGATTGTTCGAAAAATGCGGAAGCATCTCCGTATGCTCCGGACTGGACCAGCTGCATGCCCCTTAGGAACAATGCCTTTTGTAAGGCGGAATTGGTTCCGGAGTTAGGATGCGCCACATTTCTCAAAGCTTTTATGGCCTCCGAATACTCCCTGTTGGCGATATAGGATTCCGACATGTATCTGTAAATCTCATCCTTGTTTCCAAAGGATGTTGCATAGTCGTTCAGATATTCGTTGAAGGGAGCTACGTCCCTGTTAAGGTCGAATGCCAGTTTTGAGTAGTTGAACAGGGCGTCTTCCTTTATTTTGGGGTCGAAGTTCAAAAGATATGCGTTTTTAAAGGCATCTTTGGCGCTTACCTTGTTTTTAAGACGTATGTAGCATTCGGCCATGTGATAATATGCTATCTGTCCGAGCGAGTCCCTCGTCCCCGTTACTTTTTTGAAATTATCTATTGCGCTCAGATACTGGCTCAGGGAATATGCAAGCATGCCGGAATAATAAAAATCGTTGCGCGTAAGACTGCCCTTGGCAAGGTAATAAAGCTCGAAATAATATTTTGCCTTGTCGGGATGCCCCGTGTTATAGTATGATTGAGAAATAAGGTTGGCTATTTTGGGATTCAGATCGTCATTTACTCCGTTCAGCAAGGTATCGCCTCCGGATATTACGTAATTGTAGTTTTTAAGGCGGAAGTTGCTTTCAAGAATGTAATATTCCGACATGACGGAGAACCTGTCGTCGCTTTTTATTTCCGAGAATCTCCTTATGGCTCTTTTGAAGTTTCCGTTAAGGTAATCTATATATCCCAGATAATATACCGACGGGTTAAGATAAGTACCGTCCGGATCGCTGTTGCCAGCTACGTACCTGAACCCTTCGGCTGCTTTGTCCGGTTCTCCGAACTTGAATTCGCAGTACGCCTTGTAAAACATATATTCGTTCCTTTGTTTTACGGAGATTTCCCGCATCTCCGTTTTTTTTAGATAATCATAAGCTCTTTTATATTTGCCTTCCCTGAAAAAGCCGGATGCAAGTCCGAACTTTATTTTGCCGGTAAGGGAAGATGTCGGATATTCGACAATGTAATCGGAGGCTTCTCCTGCCGCCTCTTTCCTCCCTGATAGGATGTCGCAAATTATTTTCATGCCTTTGGCATATTCTGCGATATCGGAATCCGTGTTTTCTGCCTTTTCGAAGGTTTTGCCGTATATTGCAGATGCCTGTATATAAAGCTTCTCTTCGAACAGTTCGTCGGCTTTTCCGATGTCGTTTTTCCGCGACTGGGAAAACACTTGTTCCGGAACTGCGGCGAACAGCACCGAAAGCGTTATAAGTATTTTATAAAACGTAATTTTCATATTGAGGCAAATTTATGAATAATTGTCAAAATTATTAATTTTGTATATATAAAACCAGTCTTGATGAACAAGTACGTACCTCCTTTCGAAACATTGAATTCTTTGGAAAATATAATAGAATTCGAAAAAGCCAGTGTGGAGAACAATGGCAATCTTATCTTATCCGATCTGAACATTGCAGTAAAGAGGGGGGAGTTTGTTTATATTACCGGCAAGGTGGGCAGCGGAAAGAGTTCTTTCATAAAGTCGGTGATAGCCGAGCTGCCCGTTACCTCCGGAAAAGCAAGAGTGGGGGATTTTTATCTGAACAAGATAAAAAGGCGTAAAATACCTTATTTAAGAAGGCACATTGGCGTTGTATTTCAGGATTTCCAGCTTCTGCTGGACAGGACCATAGAAGAAAATCTGGTCTTCGTGCTGCAGGCTACCGGCTGGAAGAATATGAAGGAGATGCGGGAAAGGGCCTGTGATGTCCTTTCTATGGTAGGACTGGAAACCAAATCGCACAAGATGCCGCATCAGTTGTCCGGAGGCGAACAGCAGCGTGTGGCCATAGCCCGCGCCATATTGAACGAACCTTCGATTTTTCTTGCCGACGAACCGACGGGAAATCTCGACAGGGAAACCACCAAAGGTATAATGGATCTATTAATGTCCATCTATAAAAAGACCGGATCTACGGTAATAATAGTAACCCATAATATGGAAATAGTGAATTCTTATCCGGGAAGGAACCTCGTTTGTGAAAACGGCACCATAAGACCGCGTGTTCAGGAGGCGATAGATATAGAAAACGTAATGAAGGAAGCAGATGTGCGCGTCTAAAAATAATATATTTCCTAATCCCCGTGCCGGAGAGATTCTGGATTGGTTCGGGAAAAATATGAAAGGCGCCGAAACCGAATTGCATTATAGGAATCCGTTTCAGCTGTTAGTTTCAGTTATGTTGTCTGCCCAGTGTACGGATAAAAGGGTGAATATGGTTACTCCCTCCCTGTTTGCAAAATTCCCTACTCCTGAGATCCTGGCATCCTCTTCATTTGAGGAAGTTCTGCCATATATAAGTTCCGTTACGTTTCCGAACAGCAAAACCAGGCATCTCATCGAGATGTCGCGCAAACTTGTGTCAGATTATAAATCGAAAGTCCCTTCCGAAGTCCGGGAACTTGAGAAGCTTCCGGGATGCGGCAGAAAAACCGCTAACGTTGTTGCTTCCGTATGTTTCGGAGCAAATGTAATAGCTGTTGATACACATGTTTTCAGGGTATCTCACCGTCTGGGATTGTCCGACGGGAAGACTCCTCTTGCGGTGGAGAACGATCTTAACGGAATAATTCCGGAAAAGGACAGGGGAAGGGCGCATCACTGGCTTATATTGCACGGCAGATATGTTTGTACCGCACGCAAGCCTCGTTGCAGCGAATGCGGGCTTTCCAAATGGTGTCCTTCGGCTTTTTCCTTTTGATTTAATCCTGCATGTCTCCCGCACTCGACGACAGCCCTACCTGTTTTATCTCTATGAAAGAAGCTCCGTCGTCTTCGAAGAAACTTCCGCCTACGATTCCTACCATATCGCCGTTCTTTATACGGCCTTCGCTTTCCAGAAATGCTATTGCCTTCTTTACATATTCGTCCTTCGTCTTCTGCCTTTGAAATATGAACGGATATACGTCATACGACAGGGCAAGCTCTCTTTTCGTGTATTGGAAGTAACACATTGCAAAGATGGGAATCTTGGGACGGAATTCGGAAAGGTACCTTCCCGTTCTTCCCGTCTGGGTATCGAATATTATGGCTTTTATAGGCAGCATTTGTGTTGCGGCAACGAGCGATTTGGCAAGGACGGCGGTAACAGGCCTCGATACTTTCTTGAGATTTATATCAAGAGATACAGAAATTTCGCTTTCCGCCTCCTTTGCTATTTTGCACATGGTTTTCACGGATTCCACCGGATATTTTCCGAAAGCCGTTTCGCCGCTCAGCATTATTGCATCGGTGCTTTGAAAAATGGCGTTAGAAACGTCCGTTACCTCGGCTCTGGTGGGCCTCGGGTGTTCTGTCATGGAGTAAAGCATCTGGGTGGCTATTATTACAGGTTTTTTCCGTTCGCGGCATCTTCTTATTATGTTCCTTTGTATTACAGGAATTTTTTCTGCAGGTATTTCTACGCCCAGATCGCCTCTTGCCACCATAACTCCGTAGCAATTGTTTATTATGTCTTCCAGATTGTCTACGCCGGCCTGGTTTTCTATCTTGGAAATTATTTTAAGGTGGCTGTTGCGTTTATCAAGCAATTCGTGTATTGGATCGAGATCTTTCTTGCTTCTTACGAAAGAATGTGCAATAAAATCTATGTCGGCATCTATCGCCCAGTTTATGAATTTGAAATCGCGTTCGCTAACCGACGGCAGATTTATAAAAACATCGGGGACGTTCAGGCTTTTGTGGCCTTTTATGGTTCCGCCGTTTGCGGCCCGGCACATTAGTTTATAGTCGGTCTTTTTTTCTACGGAAAGTTCTATCTCTCCGTCGTCAATAAGTATTCTGGCCCCTTCGGGAACGTCGTTTACGAAAGTTTTGCAGTTCGTAAAAAGCGTCCATTTGTTGCACGTTCCGTCGGTGTTCTTTAAAATTTCTATGGTGTCTCCAGCCTTGATCTTTATCCCTTCTTCGGGATCCATGTCGGTAAGCCTTATTTCGGGTCCCTTGGTATCTATGAGTATTGCTATGTCGTCGGAAACTTTCCGGACGTTGTCCGTTATTTTTTGTGCGCTTTCAAGGGAAGCGTGTGCCGAGTTGATTCTTACTACGTTCATTCCAGCTTCATACAGCTGCCTTAGAAATTCTGGCTCGCAATTATTATTGCTGATGGTGCAAATTATTTTTGTTTTCTTTACGTACATGTCCGGATTACAAATTAATCTTTGTTAAGTCTCTATTTTTTCAAAAATAACAAAATTAAGCATAAATACATTTATGTTTTTGGTAAATTTGAAAAAATATCTTTTTATCGTCAAATGGATAAAAGAAGAACCATGTCTTTTAACGGGGAAGCGGAAAATCATATAGATGATTTTTGCTCTTATCTCCGTCTGGAACGTTCGTTGTCTGCAAATACCATATGTTCGTACCGGAGCGATCTCAGGAAATTCTTTTCCTTCCTTGCATGCATGGATGTTCCCTGCACGTCGATAGAGGATATAACCGAAGATCATATTTCCGGTTTTCTTAAGGAAAGTTTCGACAACGGCTTCTCCCGCAGAACGCAGGCAAGGGAGCTCAGTTCCATCAAGTCTTTCTTTAAGTTTATCGCCTCCGAAGAAGACGGCGATCATAAAAGTGAAGAACCCGCACCATGTGATAAAATAGATGCGCCAAAAAGTTCTCCCCGCATACCGGTGGTGCTTTCGGTTGAAGAGGTCCTTTCCGTTTTGAATTCCGTGGATGCCGGACTTCCCGAAGGGACGAGGGACAGAGCCATCCTGGAAATGCTGTATTCATGCGGATTAAGGGTAAGCGAACTTGTAAATCTGCATCTCAACGATTTGTTCTTTAAGGACGGATTCATCCGCGTGACAGGAAAGGGGGACAAGCAGCGGATAATTCCGATAGGCGAACCAGCCGTAAAAGCAGTGGAAGCTTATATCCCGGAACGGTGGAAGGTTCTTCAGGATTCTCTGGGGCGCGGAACGAAAACCAATAAGACGAGGGAATCGGAGAATATATTATTCCTGAACCGGTACGGCCGCAGGCTTACGCGGGCCACCATATTCAATATCGTAAAGCGGCAGACCCGTATCGCCGGGATAAAAAAAGATGTTTCCCCGCATACTTTCAGGCATTCTTTCGCTACCCATCTTGTTGAAAACGGTGCCGATCTTAGAAGCGTTCAGGATATGCTCGGACATTCGAGCATATTGACTACCGAAATATATACCCACATAAGTACCGCCCAGTGGCAGAGGGATATTTTGGAACATCACCCCGACAGAAACGAATAGATCTTTACGGATCCTGTCTATTCCCATTCTATGGTTGCCGGCGGTTTGGACGATATGTCGTAAACTACGCGGTTAACCCCTCTTACCTTGTTTATTATTTCATCCGAAACCCTGGCAAGGAAATCGTAAGGCAGATGCACCCAGTCGGCTGTCATCCCGTCGTTCGACGTTACCGCACGTAGGGCTATCGTATATTCGTACGTCCTTTCGTCGCCCATAACTCCTACGCTTTTTATAGGAAGCAGTATTGTCCCGGCCTGCCATATTGCATCGTAAAGAGGAATAAGTCCTTTATTTCCGTCAGCTTCGGATTTCCGTCCCGGTATATTAAGGGGAGCCAGTCCGTTTGAAGCGTATGGAAGGTCGGTCATATATTTGCGGAGAGTATTAATGTAAATTTCATCCGCGTTTTTAAGAATATCGAGCTTTTCTTCGGTCACTTCGCCAAGTACACGTATTCCCAGGCCGGGACCGGGGAAAGGGTGGCGTGATATAAGTTCTTTTTTTATGCCGAGAGCCAGGCCTACTCTTCTTACTTCGTCCTTGAACAGATTTCTCAATGGCTCAACAATCTTAAGATTCATATCTTTTGGGAGACCTCCCACATTGTGATGCGATTTTATTGTAGCCGAAGGTCCTTTTGCCACTGCGGACTCTATTACATCGGGATAGATCGTTCCCTGGGCAAGCCATTTTGCATTTTTGATCTTGCGTGCTTCCCTGTCGAATGTTTCAACGAATGTGTGCCCTATGGCCTTTCTTTTGCCTTCAGGATCTGAAATTCCGGCAAGAGCCTTGTAAAAGTCTGAGGAGGCATTTACTCCGGTTACGTTAAGTCCCATATCCTTGTATGACGCCAGTACTTTTTCGAATTCGTTTTTCCTCAGCAGTCCGTTGTCAACGAATATGCAGTGCAGACGCTGCCCTATGGCCTTGTGCATCAGTACTGCCGTAACCGATGAATCGACCCCGCCGCTAAGTCCGAGTATGACATGATCTTCCCCAAGCTGTTCACGCAGTGATTTTACTGTGGTCTCTATAAATGCAGCGGGCGTCCAGTCAGCCCTGCACTTGCATATTTCGATAACGAAATTTTTCAATATGAGACCCCCTTCTTCCGTATGGAAGACTTCTGGATGGAACTGCAGTGCGTACGTGTCTTCTCCTTTTATTTTGTATGCGGCGAATTCTACGTCGTGTGTAGATGCTATTAGTTCGGAGTCCGAAGGAAGCGCTGTAATGGAGTCTCCGTGGCTCATCCATACCTGTGATTCCGGTGCCATATCCTTGAACAACGGGCATTTTCTGTTTCCTATCGTTAGCCTTGCCCTTCCGTATTCCCTCGTATTGCAATTTCTTACTTCTCCGCCGAAGTGCTGCGCTATATACTGGGCTCCGTAGCATATGGCAAGTATGGGATATTTGCCCTTTATGGAAGACATATCTATTTCCGGTGCGTTTTTATCCTTTACCGAATACGGGCTGCCGCTTATTATCACCCCTTTCACCGATGAATCGCTTGCCGGCATCTTGTCGTAAGGCAGTATTTCACAATAAACGTTCAGCTCTCTTAATCTTCTTCCAATGACTTGCGTGAACTGCGAACCGCAATCTAGTATTATTATCTTGTCTATCATATGGTTATAGTGAAAATTTTTAGCCCGGAAATATATTTGCGAAACATTTTCGGAAAATTTTCGTAAAAATAGGATAAAAATTCTATACTTTTGCAGCGAATTATGCAAAAAATCAAAAACGTAGCAATTATTGCGCATGTCGATCATGGTAAGACCACGCTGGTCGACAAAATGATAACCCAATCCCATATCGTAAGGAATGCGGAGAAGATGGGTACTCTTATTATGGATAATAACGATCTCGAAAGGGAAAGGGGCATAACCATTCTTTCAAAGAATGTAAGCATACCATATAAGGATTACAAGATAAATATTATAGATACGCCGGGCCACTCGGATTTCGGCGGGGAAGTGGAGCGTGTCCTCAACATGGCGGACGGCGTACTTTTGCTGGTGGATGCGTTCGAAGGAACCATGCCGCAGACGAGGTTCGTTTTGCAGAAGGCTCTTGAGCTTGGAAAGAAACCCATAGTGGTGGTAAATAAGGTGGACAAGCTTAACTGCAGGCCGGACGAAGTAAACGAAGAGGTATTCGATCTGATGTTCGCCCTTAATGCAACTGAAGAACAGCTCGACTACAAGACCGTTTACGGGAGTGCAAAACAGGGATGGATGTCATACGACTGGAAGAAGCCTACCGATAACATAATCCCTCTTCTTGATACCATAATATCCGAAATCCCGGATCCGCCTCACGAAGAAGGTACATGCCAGATGCTTATTTCCAATCTGGAATATTCACCTTATGTAGGCAGGATCGCAATAGGCAGGGTAAAAAGAGGAACCTTAAAATCCGATGAAAACGTTACCCTTTGCAAACGCGACGGTACATTTGAAAAGTCAAGAATAAAGGGATTGCTCGTTTACAAGGGTCTCGAAAAGGAGAAAGTGGATGAAGTGGACAGCGGAGAGATTTGTGCAGTGGTAGGAGTAGAAGGCTTTGAAATAGGCGATACGATTGCGGATTATGAAAATCCGGAACCGCTTCCTCCTATATCGGTGGACGAACCTACCATGAGCATGCTTTTCTGCATAAATGATTCCCCGTTCTTCGGGCAGGATGGCAAATTCGTTACCTCAAGGCATCTGAAGGAAAGATTATACAAGGAACTGGAAAAAAATCTCGCTCTGAGGATTAAGGATGGAACGAACTCGGATTCGTTCATTGTTTACGGCAGAGGCGTACTTCACTTGTCCGTTCTTATAGAAACAATGAGAAGGGAAGGATTCGAGCTTCAGGTGGGGCAGCCGAAGGTATTGGACAAAAACGTGAACGGCGTAAGATGCGAACCCATAGAGCATCTTACCGTTGAGGTTCCGGAAGATATGGTTGGAAAGTCTATAGAATTAACAACCAGAAGAAAAGGAACCCTTCTTAATATGGAGCACAGGGGCGACAGGATATATCTCGATTTTGACATACCCTCACGTGGAATCATAGGACTCAGGAGCAACATGATGACCGCAACTGCCGGAGAAGCCGTAATAGCCCACAGGTTCAAGGGATACGAACCGTATAAGGGAGATATTGAATCCAGAATAAACGGTTCCCTCGTAGCATTGGAAACCGGGACGGCCATAGCTTATTCCATGGATAAGCTTCAGGACAGGGGCAAATTCCTTATATCGCCGGGCGACGAGGTTTATGCCGGTGAAGTTATAGGCGAGCATAACAAGGCTGGTGATCTTAACGTAAATGTCTGCATAAAGAAGAAGCTTACCAACGTAAGGGCCGCCGGATCCGATGACAAGGTAGTACTTCCGCCTCCAATGAAATTCAGCCTTGAAGAGATGCTCGAATACATACAGGATGACGAACTTGTTGAAATTACGCCAAAATATTTACGTATCAGAAAGATATATCTCGATCCCAACGAAAGGAAAAGGAGAAAGGCCTAAGAGCCGATTTTCTTTTGAAAAGAAAAATAAATTGCTAAATTTGCAGGCTCAAAGAATCGAAGTATGAGCGGGCTTCTTAAAGACTCCAAGGCCATAAGGGTTCCCGTCGGGGCGCTGGCTCCCGGAAAACACAACTATCAGTTCGGCATAGGCGGGGCGTTCTTCGGGAATTTCGAGAATTCCGAAATCTTCGATGCCGACCTTGTGGCGAATGTTGAAGTTGAGAAGGGGAGAGGTTGGATGAACGTGAAATGCAATGTGAAGGGGAGTGTGGCGGTAGAATGCGACCGATGTTTGGAAAGGGTTGATGTTCCGGAGAATTTTACGGCGGATATTGCCATAAAATTTACAGGCGATGAAGTCGGAAACGGCGATGATTTCATAACGGCGAATCCGGATACCGACAGTATTGATTTGAGTCAGCTTATATATGATTATGCATGTATGAACCTGCCGTTGCAGAGGGTACATAAGGATGGCGAATGTAATCCGCAGATGATTAAATATATAAGCAAAGATTCAATTGATGCGTCCGGCGGTACTGATGAAGAAAAAAAGAATCTGCCGTTTGAGGCATTGAAGGATTTATTGAAGAAAAAATAACAATTAAAATAATTTAGAAATGGCACATCCGAAACACAAAATTTCAAAGCAGCGCAGAAATAAACGCAGGACCCATGATAAAGTGTTTGAACCTACATTGACAACATGTCCTAATTGCGGTGCAGCCGTAAGATACCATCATATCTGCCCCGAGTGCGGTTATTATCGCGGTCGTATTATTATTGAAAAACCAACTGCGTAATATTCTTCGATGGCAAGGATAGGCATCGATGCAATGGGTGGTGATTTTGCTCCCGAGAACGTTATTTTGGGAGCCATTGATGCCTATGCATCCATAAATGCCGAATCCAAGATATATCTTATCGGAAACCAGGTGAAAATTGCCGAGATATGCCGCCATTATGGCGCCAGTTCCGGTAATTTTTTTATTATCCCGGCTGCTGAAGTCATTGAGATGGGGGAATCCCCAGTAAGAGCGTATGCCAGAAAAACGGATTCGAGCATAAACGTAGGGTTTGATATGCTCAGGGAAGGAAAGATAGATGCTTTTGCTAGCGCCGGGAATACCGGAGCCATGCTTATCGGTTCCCTTAAGACTCTTACGGGACTTGAAGGCGTCTTGCGTCCGTGTATCTCTGCTATGTTTCCGCTGGTAAACGGAAAGAATATGCTCATACTCGATGTCGGCCTTAATACCGATGTAAAGGCCGAGGTCCTTTATCAGTTCGCCGTCATAGGTTCGGTTTATGCGAAAGTAATGATGGGTATTGAAAAGCCCAAAGTGGCTTTGCTTAATATAGGGAGCGAGGAAGAGAAAGGAAGCAACGTGGTGAAGAAGGCTTACGGACTCATGCAGGAAGCGACGGACTTCGATTTCGTGGGAAATATGGAAGCCAACCTGCTGTTCAACGGAGGTATTGCCGATGTTCTTGTTACCGATGGCTATGTTGGTAATATTTGTCTAAAGGAAGCCGAAGGAATGTATGCTCTTGTTTCCGCATTGGGCGTAAATCATCCATTTCTTAACAGGTTTAATTATGAATTTTACGGGGGTACGCCCGTGCTTGGCGTGACTTCGCCGGTGGTAATTGGCCACGGCGCATCAACACCCCTGGCTATTAAAAATATGATATTGGAAGCCGACAGGGCGGTAAACAACAATCTGATCGGCAAACTTGAAGAGGCGCTGAAGATATTCAGACCTAAACATACAAACAACTAACAAAATTATTATGAGTAATGTACGGGCTGCAATAACGGGAATAGAGGCATACCTGCCTGAATATGTTCTTACGAACGACGAACTTTCCACTCTGGTGGATACGAACGACGAATGGATTACCAGCCGGGTTGGGATTAATACGAGAAGAATATTAAAGGAGGATGGACTCGGAGTTTCGTATATGGCTGAAAAGGCCATAGAAAAATTGGTGAAATCCAAGAACCTCGATCCCAAGGAAGTAGATCTTGTTATTTGCGCTACCGTTACTCCTGATATGGTTTTTCCGGCTACGGCGAATATCATATCTGATAAATGCGGATTTATAAATGCATGGGGATTTGATTTGAATGCCGGATGCAGCGGATTCATATTCAGTTTTGAGACCGTAAGGACATTTATTGAAAGCGGCAGATATAAGAAAGCCATACTTGTAACCGGTGAAAGGCTCAGTTCCGTTACCGATTATACAGACAGGCAGACATGCACCCTTTTCGGCGATGGTGCTGTGGCAATGCTGATAGAACCTACATCCGATATGAATCTCGGTCTGCTTGATTCCATACTTCACGTTGACGGAATAGGACGCAAGTTCCTTTACCAGCCTGCCGGTGGTTCAAGTCATCCTGCAAATACGGATACCGTAAACAAGCACATGCATTTTATAAAGCAGGACGGGAAAACGGTTTTCAGATATGCCGTCAGCAGAATGGCCGATGTGTCGGTGGAACTTATGGAAAAACATAATCTCAGTGCCGGGGATATAGCTTATCTTGTCCCTCACCAGGCTAATCTGAGAATTATAAAGGCCACCGGATCGAGAATGGGACTGACCGACGACAAAATACTTGTGAACATAGAAAAGTACGGTAATGTGGGAGGAACATCCATCCCTCTGGTATTGTGCGAATTCAAGGACAAGTTTAAGAAAGGTGATACATTAGTCTTCACCGCATTCGGCGCCGGATTTACGTGGGGGGCCGAATTATACCGCTGGGCGATATAAAGTGGTATGATAATTGTTAAGTAAAAAACGTTTTTAAAATACGGGGCCTCATAGTTCAAGGGATAGAACGGAAGTTTCCTAAACTTTAGATCGCGGTTCGAGTCCGCGTGAGGCCACGATGAGAGGATGATTAAAAATAGTCATCCTCTTTTTTCTTATATTGGTGAAAATTTTCGGAAATGTTGGCAAGTGTTCTAATGCCGGCCCGCAATCATGGCCGTTATATAACTGAAGCGATAGAAAGTTTTCTGGAACAGGATTTTTCGTCTATTGAGAAAAATGGAGTTCCGGAAGTGGAATTGATAATCAGCGATGATGATTCTGATGACAGTACGTTTGAAATAGCGCGCGGTTTCGCCGAAAGGTTTCCGGAAAGGATAAGGGTTTATTCTCATAAAAAACGGCTGGGACTTATAGGTAATTACCGTTTTTTGCTCAATATGACGGATGCAGTATATGTTGCCGTTTTGGAAAGCGATGACTTCTGGCTGGAAAAGGACAAATTGTCCGTCGGGGTGTCATATATGGAAAAGAATCCGGAATGCGGCCTTGTCTTCTCCGGTTGCCGTACCGTGGATGCCGATGGTAAAAATATAGGGGTTATGAGTGCAGAGGAGCATTATTATAAACCACGCGAGGCCTATGGAAAGCTTCTTTTTTCTAATTTTATTCCGGCCGTAACGGTATGTTTCAGAAAAAAGATTGCTGACGAATATTGTAATCTCAACGATTACGAGTCTCTCGGATTCACTACTTTTGATTTTCCCGTCTGGCTTGCCATATCCGCCGTTTCAGGAGTCTATTCTAATGGGTCGATTTCTGCAGCATATAGGATAACTTCTTCATCCATAAGTAACAGCGGCGATTATGAAAAGAGAAAGGCGTTTCAGGAAGGCAGGGAGAAAATAGTGGATTATACTTTGAACAGGTTCGGGTATGACGGATCTCTGTCTGAATTGCGCAACGAGGAAGTGGTAAAACGTATGTTGCTTGCACTTTCATTCGGAAAGTATTCCGGATATTTTTACTTTTGCCGTAAGATAAAGGTCATTGATGTACGGAGTTTCGTAATGCGGTTCCTGCCCGTTTTGTTTATATTGCGCAAACGTGCGATTATAGGGACTGGGGCTTTGTCCGTTGCTGCAGCAATAAGGAAAAATGAACGAAAATAACAGCAGAATAATAAGGAATTCGGCATATATGTATGTCAGGATGGTTTTTATCATGCTGATATCGCTGTATACGTCCAGAATCGTCCTGGAGATTCTCGGATTTGCGGATTTTGGTATATATAATTTGATAGGCGGAATAATTTCTATTTTTACGGTGGTTTCTTATTCACTTTCCACTTCCGTCCAGCGTTTTTTGAATATGGCCATAGGCAAGGGCGACGCCGTAAAGCTGAAAAGATATTTTTCGCAGAGTTTTTCAATCTTCGTATTCTTGTTTGCGGCTTTTCTTTTAATAGGAATGTCCGCCGGAGTATGGTTTGTTTCGTCGTCTCTTAATATTCCGGCAGGCAGAGAGACTGCTGCAATGTGGGTCTATTTTACCACTCTTGCCGCCGTTCTGTTTTCCATACTGCAGATTCCTTTCAGCGGTGCTGTTATAGCTCATGAAAAAATGGGCTTTTTTGCAATGCTGGGGATCGTAGATGTCTGCATAAGGCTTGTCGTGGTAGTCCTGCTTAAGATTTACGGTTCTCCCGATAATCTTATTTCGTATTCAATATGTATTGCCGCAATACAAGTATTGCTTACCGTTTCATATATGTTTTATGCCGGACATAAGTTTGACGAATGCACATTTTCCCTGATTTATGATAGGAAAACAATGAAGGAGATGCTTTCGTTTATGGGGTTGTCATTGTTCGGAAATACGGCGTCTTCCTTTACCATGCAGGGAATAAATGTAATTCTAAACTGGTTCTTCGGGACCGTGGTAAATGCTGCAAGAGGGATTGCTTCTCAGGTCAATATTGCGGTACTGCGTCTTGTTGAATGCATAAATACTCCAACAAAACCCCAGATAGTACAGGCTTACGCTTCCGGAGATTATGAAAGGATGTTTTTACTTTTTGAAAAGAACACGAAGTACACATCCTTCCTTATGATAATATTATGCTTTCCTCTTTTTACGGAAACGGAGTTTATTCTGAGGATATGGCTGGGAAAAGTTCCGTTATATGCAAATGTCTTTACCAGAATAGTTTTGCTGGAATCCTTTTTTGCAGTTTATTCCTACAGTATGTCTACGGTTATAGGGGCTACGGGGAAACTCAGGCACATGGAGTTTTACGGAAGATTTATAATACTCGCCGTCCTTCCCGTCGCATATTTTTTACTGAAGGCGGGGGCGGGGCCTGCAGTCCCGATGATTGTTTCCATGGCGGCTCAGATCCTTTATGTGTCATATCTGCTGTTTGATATGAAAAGGTTGGTGAATATAGATACCGGTAAATTATTCACGCATGTAGTAAAACCCATATTGATCCTGATATTTTGTCTTTCGGCAGTATGTGTGCCCGAATATCTTTTTATGGATGATTCGGTTTTACGCTTTTTCGTAATAGGCTTTTCCTCCGTGGCAGTTTCACTGGCTTCTATATATGTGTTCGGTCTCGACGAAAATGAAAAAAGGTATGTTAAATCCCTTTTACATAAAAAGTCAGGAAAGAGGAGATTCTGACCGTACTCCTTCAGGTCGGACGGGGATTTTTCCCTTTACCATTCCGAATTCTTCGTCGGTTATTTTTCTGGGCCAGCTCATTATGTCGCATCCTGGCAGATAGTTTTTTTCGAATCCCAGTTCACCGTAAAAAGCCTCCGCCTTCGCTTTGTGGACAACGTCGTTAAAAAACAGGTCGGCCATAAGAGCCTTGTCGTTTCCGGCATATTTTTCCTGTATCCTTTTCATGCATCTGCTTCCTATCCCCATTCCCTTGTAAATGAAATTTACTGCAAAGTTCTCTATGAGTGTTCCGAATGCCAGATCCCAGAAAGAAAGCATGCCTACTACATTTTCCGTTCTGGAATTATCACCTGACAGGCAGTATCCCTTTTTGTGCCTTGTAAAGCAGGGGTGCTGTTTTATAAGTGCGCAAAAGAAATATTTTTTCGGATTGTATTCTATCAATGCCTTTATTTCTTCCAGACTGCGGCGTTTGTGCTCGGGGAAACTGTAATTGTATATCTCCCAGCATTTTCCGAAAAGAGGATCGCCGGTGCGTTTTATTATTCTTAATGCCATTTTTTATTCCGTTGCATTCCATCCACTGATGAAACTTTCCTTTACTGCAGACCAGTCGTTTATGACGGAAATGAGAAAATAGATTGCTATAAGAATAAGAAGTGAGTAAATGATGCGTTTTTTGTTTTCACTGATAAATGAGATAAGTTTCTTCATAGTAAGGTTTGTTTGTTGTATTATTGTTGTGTTTTTCGTAACAAAATTAAAATCCCTTTCCATGTTTTCAAAGCTAGAAAGCATGGAAAGGGATTTTATTTACGATTATTTATTTTTTTAGAATAAGCAGGAATTTATAATTTTTTTCCAGCAAGTTCCGAAAGCGCCGATCTTTCTCCGTGAAGCAGGTTTACGTGTTCGAAAAGCTTTTCTCCGGTCAGCTTGTCTCCAAGATGGGTAAGACCGTTGGACCACCTGTCGAGGAACGGCTGGTCAATCTGCTGTATGTCTCCGGTGAAGATGATCTTCGTCCCTTCTCCTGCGCGGGTTATTATGGTCTTTATCTCGTGAGGTGTAAGATTCTGGGCTTCATCGACTATGAAGAATACTGACGACAAGCTCCTTCCTCTTATGTAAGCCAGAGGTGAGATAAGCAGTTTTTCCGTTTTAAGCATTTCTTCTATGTGTACGTTTTCCTTACTGGATATTCCGAAATTCTTTTTTATTACGGACAGATTATCATAGAGAGGAAGCATATAGGGCCCTATCTTCTCTTTTGCGTTGCCGGGAAGAAAACCCAGTTCCTGATTCTTCAAAGGTATTACGGGGCGTGCCAGCATTATCTGGTCGAATTCCGAAGATTGTGCTATGGCTCCGGCAAGTGCAAGAAGGGTCTTGCCTGTTCCGGCAGTTCCAGTAAGTGCTACCAGTCTTATTTCGGGATTCATTATGGCATCCAGGGCAAATGCCTGTTCGTCGTTTCTCGGCGATATGCCGTAAGCCATCCTCGGCTTTACGTTTACTATTTTGTTGCTGTTTCCGTCGAATCTTCCCAGTGCGGCTGTTTCATATGGTTTCCTGCCTTTAGGACCGGTGCGTACGAACTTGTAAAGCTGGTTGTTTACGGGGCGTTTTATCCCCATTTCGTTTATATCTATGTTTCCGGCAGTTATCTTGCCAAGCTTGGCTTCGGAAATGTTCTTTAGAGTTATTACGTTACGTTCGTTTTTCTGAATATGCTCTTCTTTTATGTGGTCGGTGAGATAATCCTGGGAAAGCACGTGAAGAGCTCTTGCCTTCATCCTTAGATTTACATCTTTTGTTACAAGTCCTACGATTCTGTCGGGATGCTGCGATTTTTCCCAAATAGTAGTTGCCAGTATCCTGTGATCCTGTATGTCGTCCTTGAAGCATCCTTCGAGTTCAGGAGGGAAAGGATGATTCATTTCTATGGTGAGTCTTCCAAGCTCTCTTCCCAACGGATAACCGTTGTCGAACAGGCTCGGATCGGTGATTTCGTCTATAGAACGGACGAATTCCCTGGCGTTGTAGTTTATGGTGTCGGTCCCTTTCTTGAATTTGTCGAGCTCTTCCAGTACCGCCAGAGGTATTACCAGATCGTTTTCCTGAAAGTGGTAAATCGAATTGTGATCGTGCAGGATAACATTGGTATCCAATACGAAGATCTTAGGCAGTTTTTTCATGATGTTTTTGTTTTAAGTTTCGTTTTTATGCTTCGTGCTCTTCGCACCATTTTCTTGCGTTTACGAACATTTTAAGCCACGGACTTACTTCGTTTTTGCAGCCGGGACGTGATCCGGCTATTGATCCGTCCTTTTCCGGCTGCGGGTAGTATGCCCAGTTCCACGGCCTTATGCATCTCTCCGGATGAGGCATCATGGCAAGATGCCTTCCGTCCGGACTGCATACGCCTGCGATTCCTTCGGGAGACCCGTTCGGATTTGCCGGATATGCATTGTATGAGAATCTTACGGCTGTTGCGAATCCTTTTTCTTCCCCGAACGAGAATTTGCCTTCTCCGTGAGCCACCCATATTCCCAGCTTGCTGCCTTCCATGCCCTTTAGCATTACGGCAGGGGATTTTTCTATTTCCACACCCAGAAATGCGCTTTCGAATTTATGTGAATCGTTGTGGAGCATTTTGGGAGAAAGTCTTTTGTTTTCCGGGGTAATCAGTCCCAGTTCCGCCATGAGCTGGCATCCGTTGCATATTCCGAGGCTAAGCGTGTCTTTTCTGGCGTAAAAATCGTCGAGCGCCCCGGCTGCGGTTTTGTTGTACAGGAATGCGCCGGCCCATCCTTTTGCGGATCCGAGTGTGTCGGCATTTGAAAAACCTCCGACGAAAACTATCATTTTTACTTCTTGCAGATTTTCCCGGCCGGAAATGAGGTCAGTCATATGTCCGTCCTTTACCTTGAATCCGGCGAGAGCAAGCGACCATGCCATTTCCCTGTCGCCGTTGGATCCCTTTTCCCTTATTATGGCTGCTACGGGGGCTTTTTCTCTAGTTTCGTCTTTTAAGTCTTCGAGCCTTCCCGTGAAATCCGAAGGGAATTTGAATTCAAGAGGTTGCTTTTTATAGTTTTGGAACCTTTCAGCCGCATGTCTTTCTCCGCTTTGGCGAATGTCGAGCAAATATGAAGTCTTGAACCATAAGTCGCGTAAAAAGTCTATGTTTAGGATGATCTTTCCGGCTTTATCCGAAGATATCCTTATTTCTCTTTCATTTATATATCGTCCGGTTTCATACGTCCTGACGGAAGCGGCTTTCATGGTTTTAATGAAGTTTTCCCTGTTTTCCGGTGCAATTTGTACGAGAACACCCGGATTTTCTGCGAACAGGAGTGTCTCAATATCGTTTTCTCCGTTTTCCGAGCATTCCCGTAGGATTTCCGCATTCAGTTCCATTCCTCCATTGTCGGATGGGAAGAACATTTCAAGTGCTGTTGTTATGAGTCCTCCGGCTGAAATATCATGTCCCGCGAGTACGAGTTCTCCGGATATTGCATCCTGCAGTGTATCAAAGCATTTTGCAAAATATTCCGGATCGTCTACATCGGCAGGTCTGGTGCCGGTTCCGTTGAGCGTTTGAGCGAATGCCGATCCTCCGAGATCGAAGCGGTGTTTTCCGTTACTTCCCGTAAATGGAATGTAAAATACGGAACTTCCATCTACATCCTTTATATCCGGACGGATTATTTCGTTTACGTCTTTTACAGGCGCAACGGTAGAAATAATAAGAGTTCCCGGAGCCAGTACCTTTTTGCCGTCTGGGTAACTTTGTGTCATGCTCATGGAATCTTTTCCGGTGGGAATGTTTATGCCGAGCGCACATGCAAAATCGCTTGCGGCTTTTACAGCTTTGTACAAACGTGCATCTTCACCCCTGTTTCTGCTTGGCCACATCCAGTTGGCACTTAGGGAAACTCCGTGCAGTTTCCCTTTAAGGGGTGTCCATACTACGTTTGTAAGAGCTTCTGCTATAGCCATGCGGCTTCCTGCGGCAGAATCTATGAGCGCGGCTGCAGGCGCATGCCCGAGCGAAGTGGCTATGCCTTCCTTATCGTCGTACCCTATGGCAGTTACTCCAAGATCGTTGAGAGGCAGCTGTATTTTTCCGGTGCACTGTTGTCCTGCAACAAGTCCGGTAACCGAACGGTCCACCTTATTGGTAAGCCAGTCCTTGCATGCCACGCTCTCCAGCTGTAGAACCTGTTCGAGGTATTTTTCGAACATTACAGGATTTTTGTCATATTTGAGATTATCAAAAGAATATTCGGATGTTACATCGCGCATGTAAGTTTTTGGCGCGGAACCGAACATATCGCTCATTTTAAGGTCTATTGCTGTCTCTCCCGTCTTTTCGTCCCTGAAAGTGAAATTATGGTCTCCGGTAGCTTCGCCTATTTCATAATAGGGAGCCCTTTCCCTTTCGGCGATAGCCCTGAAATGATCCGTATCTTGCGGCGAAGCTGCAAATCCCATTCTTTCCTGGCTTTCGTTTCCTATTATTTCCTTCAGACTCAGCGTGGGATCTCCTACCGGAAGTTTGTCTATGTCTATTTTCCCTCCGGTTTCTTCCACCAATTCGGAAAGGCAGTTCAAATGTCCTCCTGCTCCGTGATCATGCACGCTTATTATTTTGTTTTCCTTCTCTTCGGATATTGCTCTTATGACGTTGTAAACTCTTTTCTGCATTTCCGGATTAGCCCTTTGTACGGCATTGAGCTCTATTGAATTGCCGTATTCTCCCGTGTTTACGGAACTTACAGCTCCTCCTCCCATACCTATGCGGTAATTATCTCCTCCAAGCAAAACCACCTTGTCGCCCTTATCGGGGACGTCCTTTATTGCATCCTTTTTCTTTGCGAAACCTATTCCTCCGGCAAGCATTATAACCTTGTCGTATCCGAATTCAGGCGTGCCATTGCTTTCAGGTCCCTGTTCTTCGGTAAGCAGGCTTCCGCATATTACGCATTGTCCGAATTTATTGCCGAAATCACTGGCTCCGTTGCTCGCTTTGGTCAGAATTTCCTGCGGTGTCTGATAGAGCCATTTGCGGCTTTCGGGAGCTCCTTCTTCCCATGACCTTTTTACTTTAAGCGCCTTTTTGCATGATTCGTCGGAAAAGTCGGCTCCGAGCGCATCTATCGTCCTTTCTTCGTTTATTCCAGGATTGGCTTCCACTTTTTCGGACAAGCGCGGATATGAGGTCATGTATACTGCGGTTCCGGCAATAGGGAAACTTCCTTTTCCTCCTCCCATTCTGTCCCTTATTTCTCCGCCGCTGCCTGTTGCCGCGCCGTTGAAAGGTTCTACCGTGGTTGGAAAATTATGGGTTTCGGCCTTGAGGCTTATTACCGTTTGTTCCTTGTCCGTTTCAAAAAACGAAGGTACGTCGCTTTTCTCCGGATGGAACATCTTTATTTCCGGTCCCTCAAGAAAAGCGCAGTTGTCTTTGTATGCGCTTACTATTAAATTGGGATTTTGTTTGCTGGTCTTTTTTATCATCTTGAACAGCGAACTTTCCATCTCTTTTCCGTCTATTATGAATGTTCCGTTGAAAATTTTGTGGCGGCAGTGTTCGCTGTTTACCTGCGAAAAACCGAATACTTCGCTGTCGGTAAGCGGACGTCCCAGTTTATCGCTCAGTCCCTTGAGATATTTTATTTCGTCGGGATTAAGTGCGAGCCCTTCTTTTTCGTTGTATTTTTCAAAATCAGTTATGTATTCTATTTCATCCGGCTTTTTGTCAACTGTAAAGATGTCCTGATTAAGGTTCCTGTAAAACCTTTGCAGCATTTTATCATAGGCAGGTTCCCTGCCGTCTTTCATTTCGGCCGAAAAAAATTCCTCTATCCTCTCTATGCCGGAAATGTTCATATTCTGCGTTATTTCCACAGCGGTAGTGCTCCACGGGGTTATCATTTCCTTTCGCGGTCCGACGAAACAACCGGTTATATCCTTTGCCGGCCCGCCGTTTTCCATTGCCGGAGCAGCTCCCCCGAACAGCCATTCTAACTTTTTAATATTTTCTTTGTCTATTGGTTTTGAAGCTTTTACAGCTATTAGCGGGGATCCTTCCGCCTCGAAAAATAAGATCATATCTAAAAATATTCTTTTGAATAATAGGTCGAAAATGAGTATGTTTACGATCGTAAAAATACTATTTTTTTTAACGATGACCGAGAATTCCGTAAAGAAAATGAGATATCCTTTGGAATTTCTCAGGGCTGTGGCCCGTGTCTTTTCAGAAGATATGTCTTTCGATTTCGAAAAGGCTCTTTTTGTCTTTCCGAACAGACGTTCTATAAAGTTTTTCCAGAAATATCTTGGAGAAGAATTTGCGCGTGCAAGAGGAATAAGAACCCTCTTTTCTCCTGACACGACAACTATCAGCGACTTGTTCTTAAAGCTCAGCGGCCTGAAAGACATTGATCCCATAGAAGCGCAATATATATTATACAAGTGCTACATCCGTTTTTATCCGGACGAGAGCTTCGAAGATTTCCTGTCGTGGTCCGGAATGCTTATTAATGATTTCAACGATATAGACAAATATCTTATAGATCCGGAACAGATATTTACCAACATAAAAGATCTCAGGCAACTCGACGGATCATTTTCTTATCTTTCCGAAGCGCAGCTTAAGGCCGTCAGAACTTTCTGGAGGGACTTCTTCCCGATCGACGACGACAATTTTAAGAAAAAGAACTTCAAATCCCTGTGGGAGATATTGCTTCCCCTTTACCGCGAATTCAACGGCAGGCTGGATGAAATGGGGGCCGGCTATGAAGGCCGGATATACAGGCATGTGGCCGAAAGTCTCGGGAACGGAGATCCTGATATTCATGATTCCGTAATATTTGTGGGCTTTAATGCGCCCTGCCTGTGCGAAGAGGCTCTGATGAAGTATCTTAAATCATCGGGCCGCGGAGATTTCTATTGGGATTATTTCGGAGACATGGTTGCTGATCCGCGCAACAGGGCTTCGCTCATCATAAGGAATTATGCCGAAAAGTTTCCTTCACAAAAGGATATTTCGGTTTTATGCGGATTCGGGCCTGGGACGGGAAATGCGGAAGAAAAATATACATGCGTGGCAGTACCTTCGGGTGTCGGTCAGGCATTTGTAACAAAGCGCATACTTGAAGATTTAAAGAAAGAAGGGATGGAAAATCCTATAAAAACAGCTGTCGTGTTGCCTGATGAAAAGCTGCTTATGCCTCTGCTTCTGTCCATTCCTCCCGATTTCGGTACGGTGAATGTTACCATGGGGTATCCCCTGAAAGGGACTTCGCTTTATTCCTTCATGAATGCTCTTTATGCTCTCCGCCGCGATGCGGCCAGAAGTCCCGGGGGAAAATCTTTCTATCACGCTTCAGCAACCGCTCTGCTGGATCAGGAATACGTAAAAAAAATGGAACCCGAAGAATCGTCTTCAATTAAAGCAAGGATAAACAGAGAGAACAAGATATACATAAACCCCGAAGACGGTATAATAACCGGACTCAAATCTGATTTTCTTAAAATGCTGTTCAGGCCTGCAGGAGACGTAAAGGCAATTGAGCTATGGCAAATAGAAATATTAAGGCAGCTCGACGGAGGACTGAGCGGCAGGGACCGGGAATTCGTATATCAATATTATAAATGTGTGAGCCGGTTGGCCAATCTGCAGGAAAAACTCGGATTCAGATTCGGGATGAAAAGCTATTTCCGTATAATCTCCAGAATAACGTCCAGACTTACGGTTCCGTTCAGGGGGGAACCTCTTAAAGGGCTTCAGGTAATGGGTGAGCTGGAAACAAGGGCGCTGGATTTCGACAACATAATAATATTGTCTGTTAACGAAGGAACCTTTCCAAAGGAACGTTCCGACCAGTCGGTAATTCCCTATGCGTTGAGATTCGCCTTCGGGCTTCCTACATATGAATTTAAGGATTCCGTGTCGGCATATCATTTCTACAGGAGCATATGCCGTGCTAAAAAAGTTTTTCTTCTTTATGATGCGAGAAGCGACGATATGCAGACCGGGGAAGAAAGCCGTTACATAAAGCAGCTCAAATATCAATATAAATTACCTGTAAGACAGCTGTCCGCGGCAGCGGCAGTTTTGCCCCAGACGGAATCCCTTATAAGCATAAGCAAGACCGGCGAGGTTATGGAACGGCTGGAAAAACAGTTTACCGGAACGGGCGGCGGAGGCTTTTCTGCAACAGCAGTAAATACATACATAAGCTGTCCGTTGAAATTTTGCCTGGAATATGTTTACGGATTGAGGGAAGCAGAGGAAGTTACCGAAAATGTGGACGGAAGCATCCTCGGTAACATATTTCACGAGAGCATGAAGAACCTGTACGAACCGTGGGAAGGTAAAACGGTAGCTTCTGAAGATCTTTTGTCATTGGTAAAGGGTGCGGAGGGTAGGGCCTCTCTTAAAAATATCGTTAACGGATGTGTGAAGAAGGTGTTGAATATAAAAAAGATAGAGGGTAAATATCTTATTGCCGCGCGCATAGCGCTCAAATATGTAGAGGATACTCTGGAATATGATGCTACGCTTGCACCTTTTTTATATGTGGAAGGCGAGAAAAAATTGTGTGCGTGCCTGCGGGTGAACCAGGCTCTTTCCGTAAACATGAAGGCTTTCATAGACAGGATAGATTTGGCGGGCGGAATAAAAAGGCTTGTGGATTATAAGCTCGGTGGCGCTGCTAATCGCGTTGACGTTGAGGCTTTGGCAAAGCTCGGTTCGGTGCCTGACTTTTTTGATTCTTCTAAATTCGACAAGTACAGGGAAGTTCTGCAGCTGTTTTTTTATGTTCTTATGACCGAACTTACCGGTTTGGAAGATTCCGTTCCCGGAGGAAATTCTTACGGAAGGAAGCCGGGAATAGTATTATACAGGATCAGAAGGATAAGGGATACCGGAGCCGTACCGGTCGTTCCGGATGATGAAATGCTTGCGGCCTTCAGGGATGAGCTTTGCAAACTCATATCGGAAATATTCGATCCCGGAGTGCCTTTCTCCGGATGCAGTGAAAAAGGACATTGTATTTACTGCCAGTTCAGGGATTTGTGTAAGAGGAGGGAATCATGATAAAAGTTTTGAGAGCTTCTGCCGGTTCGGGTAAAACGCATGAACTTACGGGAGAATATATAAAATTGCTTTTTTCGGGCAGAACCCGCGACAAATATAAAAGGATATTGGCCGTAACTTTTACCAATAAAGCTACAGGAGAGATGAAGTCGAGGATAATTTCCGAATTATTCAGGCTATCGTCCGGCAGGGAATCCGATTATATGGAGGAACTTAAAAGCCTTTCGGGGCGCAGCGAACCTGAAATAAGGAAAAGGGCCGACGACATACTTATAGATGTCCTTAACGATTATACCTCGTTTTATGTCTCTACCATAGATCGCTTTTTCCAGATGGTAATGCGCAGCTTTGCGCGCGATTTGGGCAGATACCCGGCGTATGATGTCGAAGTAGGAGACGATCAGGTATTTGCCGATGCCGTGGACCGCATGTATTCCGAGCTTGCCGATAAAAAGGATTTGCTTTCCTGGATGGAACAATTATATCTGGAGGCAATGGAGAACGACGGAAAGTGGGACATAAGTTCCGATATAGCTTCTTTCGTAAAGGACTTTTCCCGCGAAGATTACAGGATAATGGCCAGGGGCTTCGAACCGGAAGACATAATGGGCACCATAGGAAAAATAAAGGCATCAGTGAGCGGCAGGGAGCGTATGTTTGCTAAAAATGTTAAGGCGATGGCTTCCGGCATGATTTCTCAAATAGAAGGGAACGGACTTTCCGTAAATGACTTCAAGGGAGGAAAAAGAGGGAAAATGCGCCGTCTGCTTGCATTTTCAGGGAGCATGTACAGAATTTCTCCGGACGATCTGGTAAAATATGTTTCGGATATGGAGTCACTTGCCGGAGAGGATGATCTGGCTTCGAAAAAGGCTGATGCAGCAAAAATGTCGGCCGTAGCGGAAACTCTCCGGAAATCTCTTTCGGATTTTGCTTCTTATTTGCGTTCCGGTCTTAAGGAATATCTTTCCTGCGTTGCCGTAGATAAGCGTCTGGGGTATCTGGCGATGGTTTCCGAAATAAGAGACAAGGTTCTCGAATACTGCCGCGAAAACGACGTGGTTTTGCTTTCTGATACTACCGAACTTTTGAACAGGATCATAGACGGCAGCGATACTCCTTTCGTCTACGAAAAGATAGGTAACAGGTTCGACAGTTTCTTGCTCGACGAGTTTCAGGATACTTCAAAGTTGCAGTGGGACAATTTCAGACCTTTGCTGGCAAATAGTATTTCGGAGGGCAATGACGATCTTGTAGTAGGGGATGTGAAGCAGAGTATTTACAGATGGCGCAATTCCGACTGGACCATACTTCAATCCGGTCTAGAAGAAGATTTCCCCGGAAGGCTCGATGTAAGAACGCTTCAGGGGAACTGGAGGAGCGGACGTAATATAGTGGATTTCAACAACGGCTTTTTTACCGCAATGACCGGCTTTGCATCATCGCAGCTTGAATCAATAATCTCCGGAGATAATCATGTCGGGGAAGTTTATGCGGATCTGAAGCAGAAGGCCATGCGTAATTCCGAAGGATGCGTTAGGGTTAATTTCATAGAGGAGGATATGGTAAATACGTGCCGGGTGAGGTCGATGCAGATTCTTCTGGAGGATATTTCCGAAACGGAAAAATATTACAGTCCCGGAGATATGACGGTCCTTACCAGAACGAATTCCGAAGGACATGAAATAGCAGGATTCCTCGTTGATAACGGATATAGCGTGGTTACCTCCGATTCCCTCTTTATAGGTTCTTCGGACTCCGTGAGGGAAATCGTAAAGTGCATGCGTTTTATGGATTCGCCCGACAGTCCGTTGGCAGCGGCCTGGAGGATTACAGGTGGCGAAAATGCAGGTTCCGATATTGCTTCAGACCTTTATGATTATCCGCTTTACGAGATGACAGAGGAAATTACCCGTACTGTGCTTGCTCCTAAGGAGAAAAAAGATATTGCTTATATACAGGCTTTCCTTGATCTGGTCCTCGATTTTTCGTCTAAACACGGTTCGGATCTGTCGGGGTTCCTGAAATGGTGGGACGAGCAGGGAATCAAGAAAACGATATCTGCTCCCCAGGGAAGCGACGCCATTACCGTTATGACCGTACATAAATCCAAGGGGCTCTCGGCAAAGGTGGTTTTTATTCCGTTTTTCAATATAAGGCTCGACGACATGAGAAACGGTACTATCTGGTGCAGAATGCCTGAATCGGTTGCAAGATATGCCGGTCCAGTTCCTGTTAAAAGTTCCGGATGGCTGTCGGAAACCTTCTTCAGAGACGACTATTTTAACGAATTGCGCAATACTTATATTGATAATATGAATATAGCTTACGTGGCTTTTACACGCGCTTCGGAAATGATGGTTATCAATTCATTCAATCCTGTAAAGAACAGTTTCAACGGGGGGATACGCCTTCCGTCGCTGTTATATGAGTTTTGCAGCGGAGCGGGTGAGATCAGGGAAAGGAAATCAGATAAGGATAACAGAGGGTTGCAACCCGACGGAGATTCCGCTTCTTTGGGTAAATGCGAAGTTTATGAAGCAGGGTGGCCTGGAAATGTCGCCGGCGGGGGCAGGGACAGCGCTGTATCCGATTCGGCTCCGCTGAAAATAGATAGTGTGCCGGATTATTCCATTAATGAAATAAAGGGACGCATAGCTGCATCTCTTCAAACCGGATCGCTGGAGAGCGGGGTTTCCGTCCTTGAAAAAGGTATTTTACTTCATTATATCTTTTCCCTGATAAACGTTGAAAGTGATATAGAATCCGCCGTAAGATCAGCGATAGATGAGGGGGTGGTGACAATTCCCGACTCCGAAGATGAAGATTCTTTTGCCGGAGGGCTCGGAGATATGATCCGATCCATGATTTCTTCCGACGAAATAATAAGCGGTTGGTTTTCTTACGGAAACCGTGTTATGAACGAGAAGAGTATTCTTAGTTCGGATGGTAGTATTTACAGGCCGGACCGTGTGGTGATAATTAAGAATCCCGATGGCACTGCTATTACTGAGAAGTCTGAATGCGAAGTGGTTATAGTAGATTATAAATTCGGGAAATTTAAGGGCGGAAATTCGAAGTATGTGAATCAGGTTCGTAATTACAAGTCTCTTTTACAGGATATGGGATATGGGAATGTGTCCGGTTATTTATGGTATCCTCTGGAAAAATCGCCCGGCCCGGCTGCCGGTATAGTTGAAAAAGTATGCTGAAAAGAAAATCAGATGTCCTGGTTTTCATAGTATGGTTCCACGTGTATGAACGTTTCTGTATTTCCTTCGTACTTTTCATTTAGTGCGGTTTCCACATGGCTGGAAATATCATGGGCTTTTACTATTGTAAGGGCAGGGTCTACCTTTATATGTACGTCTATTATGTAGAATCTTCCGCTTTTTCTAGTGCTGAGCCTGTGAAAATTTTTCACTCCCTTTACGGACATTATGACTTCGCCTATTTCTTTTTCTATTTCTTCCGGCAATGCCGTTTCGAGAAGTTCCTGAAGAGCCGGGATTAAGAGTTTCAGTCCAGTTATTATTATGAATATACTTACGATTATGGCTGCGAGCGGATCAAGTATGCTCCATTTTTTCCCTAGAAGCATTGCTCCGCCTATTCCTATGAACGTCCCTGCCGAAGAAAAAGCATCGCTTCTGTGATGCCATCCGTTTGCTATTACGGCTTCGCTTTTTATTTCGCGTCCTTTTTTTTCGGTTATCCTGTAAAGCCATTCCTTGGCTATTATTGAGACCGCTGCAGCAATAAGTGCTATATAACGCGGCTTAACGATTTCGGAGCCGTTTATTACGTTTATTATCTTGCTTATTCCTCCTATAAACAGAAATAATCCTGCACCGATAAGAAGCAGGCTTATTAATGAAGTGGCCATGGTTTCGAATTTCCCGTGTCCGTAATTATGATTGCGATCTTTCCCGCGAGACGATATTTTTATGAATATTATTACTATCAGGTCAGTAATAAAGTCGGAAAAAGAGTGCAGACCGTCTGCAAGCATGGCTCCGCTCCTTCCTGCTATTCCGGCGATTACCTTAAAGATGGAAAGACTGAAATTTACGATAAATCCCGTCATGGTAATTTTCACCGCATCCCTTTCTCTTGTTTTAGTATCGATCCATATGCTCATGGTACAAAATAATAAATAATCGTAAATGTTTTATTTATAATAAAAAAAACGCTTTTCCTGTGCGTGGAGAAGATAGTAATGCATGCTATTTTTGTGCCGTAACCTTTAATTTATAAAAATCATATTTATGAAGACAAGAGTATTTTTTGCGGCTGTAATTATTTGTACGGCTGCATTCTCCTGCAGCAGGGAAGTTGCGGGAACTGAAGGGAAGGATTCGAAGAGGAGTACCATGTACTTGTCCGTCCTTCATGGAACGAGGGCTGCGGGCGGCCCTGCGGATTTAAAAAGCTCAGAAGATCGGATAGCAAGTCTCGATGTATTCGTTTTCAGGGATGACAGGGGAATGGAGGATGACGGAATCCTGGATACGTATCGCAGATTCTCCGGCTCCGAGCTCGGAAACCTCAGCGGTCTGGAGGTTAAGACTACCGCGGGTCCCAAATACGTATATGTAATTGCCAATGCAGATTTGTCAGGTGCCGGCGGAATAGTTTCGCTTTCCGATTTCAACGTAGCGGTTTCCGATCTCAGGAAAGAAAGGCCGGGCGGTTTTGTAATGACGGGAAAAAAGGAAGTCACTTTGGAAATGTCTTCATCGGTTTCCATTTCTCTGGAAAGAATGGTTTGCCGGGTTTCTCTGCAAAATATAAGGACGGATTTCTCCGGGACTCCGTATGAAGGAATGAAGCTGGAAAACGTAAAGGTTTTCCTTACAGACGTAAGATACATTAAAAAGTATTCGGACGGGAATGACCCTTATTATAAGGACGGAACGGTTCCGTCTTTGAATCATTGCGGACTTGTGCCAGCGGATACTTCCGCCATGTCGGGAAGGGGATTCCTTTGCGATGCCATACCGGACGGCGTGTCGGGCGACGGTACTTCGGTTCCGCATTATTTCTATTGCTATGAAAATATTCTCGGCAAAGAGACCTCCGATGAAAAATTTACCAGACTTGTGATACAGGCCGATCTGAACGGTTCTACTTATTTTTATCCGGTTTGCGTGAACCGCGGGGCCTCTAATAATTCTTCTCCAGTCCCTTCCGGAGTAGTAAGGAATACTTCCTACGGTTTTGATATAACCATATTGCGTCCCGGCGTATCAGATCCTTCAGAGTCCCTGGATTCCGGCAGTATGACCGTCTCCATAGACGTGGCGGACTGGAAAGTCGTTCCGGTAACATACATTTCTTTTTAAGACATGCCATGAGGACGAACCCATTGTACGTGAAGGCCTTTATATCGTTGTTTTATGTTATTTGCATATTGCTGCCTGCTTCATGTTCCGATCCTTATTATAACAATGCGGAATCCGTATATGTTTCTTATCCGCATGCGGAAGGGAAAGTCGGCGGCAGTATAAATAATGCCGAAATAATCATATTCGACGGCAAAGGCAATCCCGTGTATGAAAAGTATGTGAATGGATCATCTTTTCCCGGAGTGGAACTTTACAGGGGGAAAGAGTATTATTTCTATGCTATAGCGAATGCGGGCAGGAAATATTCGCCCTTATCCCGGAGCGGGGCGGATTCGATGAAATTCCTGTACGGAAATAACGATTATCTCAGGGACAGCTGTCGCAATTTTGTAATGACGGGTAAAAAGTATTTTATATATGAACGCGACGGTTCCCTGTTGAATATGGAGCTTTGCAGATGTATGGCCGCTGTGGAGGTCTCCGGGGATAAGTCCGGCCTTTACGACGGTGTGGATATAACTGTCGATTCAGTTATGTTGAAGAACGTTCCCACAGGTTTTTCCCTATTTTCGAACGGATCTTTCGCCACGTCTTTGAAAGACGGGCCTCATATCTCTGCCGGGCCTGACTTTTTTAATGACGGCGTAATGCTGTATTGTCCTGAAAATATATGCAGCAGAGATAAAGAACATTCGGGCAGGGAAACTTATCTGGAATTGCATGCGTCTTACAGCTCTGCGTTTTCCGCAGGCAAGGTTGTATATAGATTTCACCCCGGGATGGATACCTGTTCCCATTTTGATATCGAAAGGAATCATATGTACAGGGTAAAGGTGTTTTTTAGGGAATACGGAGCAATAGGGGAGAATAACTGGCGTGTGGAGGATTCTTCCCTTTCTTATTTTGATTCGCTTACCGTTGGCGATTATGTAGATCTGGGAGATTTTCCAGGGGTAGGGGAAGATTGTACTTATTCTTCTTCGGATAAGGGTGTTGCTTATGTGGATGCGTCCGGAAGAGTTAAAGGAAAGAGCGAGGGGGATGCGGACATAATCGTTTCTGCGGGCGGAGTAGAAAGACTATTTAGAATTACGGTAGTAAAAGCAGAAATAAATGTAAAAACCGTAATATCGGCCGGATCTACGGTGCGCTGGACTTGGAAAGGAGTCAGACCGGTAAATGTGCTGCCCGATCTGCATTCTATGGATACTTCGGTCCTTAAGATATTGCATGTGGACAGGGAATATATAATATTAAGGGGGGTGAAGACGGGAAAGTCAAGGCTTGTAGTTATAAGCAACGGCAGGGCTGTATCTTATATAATAACGGTCGTATAAGTACATGAGGATCTTTTATATATATCGTTTGCCGGGACAATGGACGGTAATTAATAAAAAAGATATATCTTTACGGAATTATCGCGTGCCTATATAAAATTATAGAATGGAGAAGACGGAGAAAACAGAGATGATGCGTGTCTACGATTTCCTCGTGAAGTTGTCGGAAAACAATGAAAAGGAGTGGTTCGACCTGCATAAATCGTCGTACCTTGAAGTGAAAAGCATTTTCGAGAACTTTACATCTGCTCTTATTTCCAAGATCTCCGGGTTCGATGATGAAATTGATCCGTCGCGGTTGGGGGTTAAGGACTGTACTTACAGAATATACAGGGATGTGAGATTTTCCGCCGATAAATCTCCATACAAGCATCATATGGGGGCATACGTCTGCAAGGGCGGAAAAAAATCACCTTATGCCGGATACTATTTCCATATGGAGCCACCCGATCCGTATTCCGGAAAAAGAGAGAAAGAAAATACGGGATTTTGTGCTCTTTATGCAGGGTTGTACCGTCCCGGTTCCGGCGTTCTCAGAAGCATTCGCGAAGAAGCGGCCGCTAACGGCGATTCTTTTTTGAATGCCATGAAATATGCACGCGGGTTTAAGGCGGATTATGGCAATTCCCTTACCAGGCTTCCTTCCGGATACGGAAATATTCCGCAAAAATGGCAGGCGCTGGTAAAGCTAAGAGAATATTCCCTCGTAAAGACATTCGGGGTCGATTATCTTGATAATTCTGACCTGGCGGATAAAGTAGCATCGGATTTTTCCGTGGCCCGCGAATATATACATTTGCTTAACAGAGCCGTAGCATATGCTCTTGAAGAAAATTATTAGAAAAACTATCCAAATATAATTTATTGATGAAAAAATTTTTAACAATCCTGGCGATGGTCTTCATTTCACTGCAAGCTTTCGCCCAGAACAATTATTTATTTCCCGCAAAGGGAAAGACATTGGTTTATAAGGTGAGCGTTACTTCTCCTGAAGGTAATAAGACTACTTATTCTACTACATCGGTTTCCTCAAAAAATGCGGATTCCGTAATAGTTGTTTCCAAAGGGTTCAGCGATGAACAGCTTTCCAATCAGGTAAGTGAGCAAAAAATAAAATATTCCGTGGAAAACGGATTATACGTAACCTACATTGCCGATGCTATTAAAAACAATCTTTCGCAGATGACCAATATGAAGATATCAGGAGACAAAGGTCGTACCGTATATCCTGTATCTCTTAAGGCCGGCGAGAAGATACCGGGAACTTCGATAGAAATAATCGGAGATATGATGGGACAGTCCGTAACTCTTAATGTTGATTCCAAGGGTTTTGTTTTTGTCGATGAAAGCGGCGTTAAGGTGCCTTACGGTTCTTATGATTGTATTAAGGGGGTTCAGGAAGTTGAGACGTCCATAATGGGAATGAACCAGAAAACGATTAATACCATGTATTATGTACCAGGAATAGGTGTGGTAAAACAAACAAGTGACATAATGAGCGGTCAGGTAACTATGGTCAGCGAATTGATAGATGTAAGGTAATTGATTATATCTCGTAAAATTGAACGGAAGACATTCTTTAATGGTATGCCTTCCGTTTTTACATACCGTCCGGGAAACGGTATGAACGCTTTTTTTCTCTTTTGTTTTATGAATCGAGATCCCGTATCAATTGTCCTACAGCTTCTTTTATCGTTGGCTTTTCTGCGAGTAAATTTACGAATTTACTTCCTATAATAGCTCCGGATGAATTATTCCATGCGTTGTCCAGTGTTTTTTTGTTGGATATGCCGAATCCTATGATCCGCGGGTTCTTAAGGCCCATGGAGTTTATGCGGTTGAAATATTCCAGTGTTTTTTCGTCGAAACTCTTTTTTGCGCCTGTTGTGGAGGCTGTGGAGACCATATAAATGAAGCCGTCCGTACTCCTGTCTATTTTTATTACTCTTTTTTCGGAGGTTTCCGGGGTAATGAGCATTATGAATTTTATTCCGTATTTATCACCTGTTTTTTTATATGAGGCAATATAATCGTCGTAGGGAAGATCGGGGATTATAAGTCCGTCTATTCCGCATTCGCTGCACCTTCTGCAAAATTCTTCAAGTCCGAATTGTATTATTGGATTGAGGTACCCCATCAGTATTAGGGGTATGTTTATTTTCTTTTCGGTCCTTATTCCTTCCAGCTGCGAAAATAGCAGCTTAAGATTCATTCCGTTGGACAAAGCCATTTTGGAGCTTTGCTGAATGGCGGGTCCGTCCGCCAGCGGATCGGAAAATGGAATGCCTATTTCTATCATGTCTATGCAGTGTTCCTGCAGTTCTCTTATTACTTCCGCAGTATCGTTTAATTTTGGAGTCCCCGCCGTAAAGAATACCGACAGGATGTTTTTTCTCTTGTTTTTCAGGAGATTTGATATTCTGTTCATATGTTGTTTTATTTTTCTATAATTTTTTTCAGGAGTTTCAGCTTCTTTATGTCCTTATATCCGGGTCCCCTTTCGAATTTGCTGTTTACATCTATTCCCGACATGAATGGGAAAAATCCGTGTGTTTTCATTTGCATTATTTTTCCTGCATCTTCCATGTCTATGCCTCCGCTTACAAAGTAAGGTTTTCCGATGTTGTATTTCTTCAGGAGATCATGATCGAAACATGCTCCTGTGCCTCCGCCCTGTATGTTTACGGGAGTAAGTGTCGTTTTTGTATCGAAAAGGAAGTAGTCGCAGCAATCGATGTAAGGATGGCAAAGCTGGTTTATGTGTCCAGATTCGGGGTCATAAACGTCGCCGTTAGTATTTTCCGATATTGCTATGGCCTTTATTATTTTTATCTCGCCTTTTATGTTCTCTTTTATATTCCTGCAATAACCGGGACTTTCCGTGCCATGCAGCTGGATGGCATCCAGGCCGTAATATTCTGCCGTATCAAGGACGGATTTGATGTCTGTGTTTACGAAAACTCCTGTTTTGCGTACGGCGGACGGCATTTCTTCCATGGCCTTTTTCAATAATTCGTTCCGGAATCCGGCAAACCGTTCGGATTTCTCATAAAAAATGAATCCAATGTAGGCCGGTTTAAGGGCTGACGCACGGATTATATTTTCAGGATCCCGCATGCCGCAGATTTTCAGTTCCATTCCATCCCTTATCGTTTCCTTTATGAATTCCGATAATGCTTCTTGCGGCCGTGAAGTCCTCATGAAATTTTCGCCTATCAAAAATCCTGAATATCCTTTTTTGTGTAATATTCTTACGGTGCACGGAGATGAAATTCCGCTCTCGGATATTTTTATGAAATACGACGGAATTTTTTCCGCCAGATTCAGAGACGCCGAAATATCGGTGACGAATTTTTTTAGGTCGCGGTTGTTTATTCCTGCAATGTCTATGTTGGGATCGGGTGTGCCGTCGTCGAGGTACAGATATTCCAGTTCGTCTTCATTATGTATTTCAAGTATGGTTTCCATATTGAGTTCGTGTGCCAGAGCGGCGAGGCGTTCTTTTTTATGTTTGTCGAGTATGGCTGCTATAAGAAGAACTGCCGAGGCGGCGGCCAGACGTGCCTGGCAGATCTGGTATTCGTCTACTACGAAATCCTTTCGCAGTAGCGGCAGTTTGCCGCGGGTCGCCTTACGTGCCGACTCCAGATCCGCCAGGCTCCCGCCGAAAAATCGGCGGTCCGTAAGTACGGACATGGCCGCCGCTCCTCCCAAAAAATATCCTGCGGCGACTTCCGAAATATCGGCATCTGTATTAATATTGCCCTTAGAAGGTGACTTTCTCTTGAATTCGGCAATTATGCCCGAACTCCCTTCCGCTGAAATTGCTTCCTTAAAGGACGGAACGGAAATATTGCAGGCCCGGGCCCTTGCGTATATGGAATCGAAACTTTCTCTGCTGCGAAGTCCTTCTACCTCTTCATATTTAAATCCGACTATTTTATCCAGTATGTTCATGATCTGCCTAACTGTTCAACGAAATGAATTTTTCAAGAACACGGGCCGCATTTCCGCTTTCTATGCTTTCCCTGGCCCGTCCGATGCAATCCTCAATATTCATAGAAGGGTTGATTGTCCTTATTGCGAAGCCTGCATTGGCTATTATTACGTTCTTGCGCGATTCCGTAGTTCTGTTATACAAAATATCATCGAAGATGACCGACGCTTTCTCAGGGAAATCGCCGCCGTAAAGCTCCTTTTCGCAAACCATCGGAAATCCCAGTTCTTCCGGGGAGTAAATTTTCTCTTTGTCGCCGGAACAAAACTTAAAATCCGAAGTAAGGGAAATTTCATCGTATCCGTCGAGTGAATGAACTACCGAATAGCCTTTCATGTCCATTTGCTGGTAAAGATAATTGTAAAGCCTTTCCATTTTGAGGTCGTAAACACCGAGCATCTGGTATTTCGGCAGGACAGGATTTACAAGCGGGCCCAGTACATTAAAGAATGTCCTTACCCCAAGTGCTTTCCTTACCGGAGCAACGGCTTTCAGGGCTGGATTGAAAAGCGGGGCGTGAAGATATGCTATCCCGCATTTGTCCATGCTTTCCCTTAATCTGTAGGGATCCCTCGTGAATTTTACCCCGTGGCATTCTATAACGTTGGAAGCTCCGCTTACGGAAGTAGCTCCGTAATTCCCATGCTTTACGACTTTATATCCGGCACCGGCAACAACAAAACACGATGCCGTGGATATGTTGAAAGTGTTTTTATTGTCACCTCCGGTTCCTACTATATCTATTGCATCGTAGTCGCTCAGATCCACAACCGTTCTCATATCCAGGAGGGCCTGTCTGAAGCCGATAAGCTCATCTATCGATATGCTTCTCATAAGGAAAACGGTAATGAACGATGCAATCTGGTTCTCATTGAATTCACCCCCGGCTATCCTCGTAAGGATATTTCTGGCCTGTTCCCTGCTTAAAAATTTACAATCGAATAAATCGTATAATATCTCTTTCATCTTTTCCATTTTTCGGCCTTCCGTATTACAGATCCAGCCAGTTGTTTATTATTTTTTGCCCGTCGGGGGTAAGTACGCTTTCCGGATGGAACTGCAATCCGCATACATCGTATTTATTGTGTCTTAAGGCCATTATCTGGCCATTATCGTCCTCTGCCGTAACTTGCAGGCAGGACGGGAATCCCTTCCGCGAAATTACCCACGAATGATATCTTCCGCCGGTAAAAGTGCCGTTTTTATCTGCAATCCCCTTAAAAAGCGGATCATTATTAATTACTGTTATTTTATCCGCTACTCCGTGGTATACCTCGCTAAGATTTACAAGAGAACCTCCGAATGCTTCACCTATGGCCTGCATGCCCAGACAAATTCCAAGGATCCTTTTATACGGCGCGTATCTTCTTATGAGCGGAATCAGGAGCCCGGCTTCTTCCGGAATGCCGGGGCCCGGAGACAGGACGATCCCATCATATTCATTTATTTCGTCAAGCGATATTTTGTCGTTTCTTACAACATCTATGTTTCTGCATCCTCCTGCTTTTAGAGCCTGAACGAGGTTGTATGTGAATGAATCGTAATTATCAAAAACCAGAATCTTTTCCATATTCAAAAAGCTTGTGCGTACGGACATATTATTATTTGTTGAGGTCTTCGGCCATTTCGAGGGCTTTGGAAAGAGCTCCCAGCTTATGTCTTATTTCCGACAATTCCGTATCGGGATTGGATTTTGCAACTATGCCTGCTCCGGCCTGCATATACAACTTGTTGTTTTTGCTTATGAACGTCCTTATGGTAATAGCATGGTTGATGTTGCCGTCGAAACCCATATAGCCTATACATCCTCCGTAAATGCCTCTTGCATGAGGTTCTATTTCGTTTATCAGCTGCATGGCCCTTACCTTGGGAGCTCCGGATAGTGTTCCGGCAGGGAAGGTATCCGTAAATAATTTGAATCTGTTTACCTTTTCGTCCAGCGTTCCGCTTACCCTGCTTACCAGATGTATTACATGCGAATAATATTGTATCTCCTTGTATTTCACAACTTTTACATCTGAAGCATTGTGGCTGAGGTCGTTCCTCGCAAGGTCAACCAGCATTACATGCTCTGCATTTTCTTTGGGATCGTTCAGAAGTTTTTTGGCCAGTTTATGATCTTCGGGATCGTCGCCGGTACGGAAGAACGTTCCGGCTATGGGATCTATGGTGGCCGTATTATTTTCTATCTTAAGATGTGTTTCAGGTGATGATCCGAAAATCCTGAAAGAACCGAAATCGAAATAGAACAGATAAGGAGAAGGATTTACGCTCCGCAAGGTACGATACACGTTAAAATCGTCGCCTCTGTAATTCTGTTCATATCTTCTCGACAGTACGATCTGGAAAACATCGCCCCTCATTGCGTGTGCAATGCCTTTCTTTACCATGTCCTTATACCCGTCGTCGGTGATTGTGGACGAAATACCTCCTTCGCGGTAAAAATTATAAACCGGATAATTTCTGTTTCCTATAGCCGTAAGGATATCGTCTATATTGCTCTTTTCGTCTTCCGTGAGATTTTCGGTAACAGTCATTTCGTTTTTCAGATGATCTACGGCGATTACATATTTATAAAAAATATACATCATCCGGGGAATCCCGTTTATATTATCGGAACTCTTCTTTATATCAATGTTTTCAAAATACTGTACGGAATCGAAGGCCGTATATCCGAAAAAACCGTCGAGTTTATTGCCTTCACCTTCTATGTCATAGCAATCCATATAATCCTTAAGGTATCCCGACAGATCCTCTCCCTTTTCCAGTTTTATTTCCGTTCCGGTTTTGTCGGGGAATGTGGCGGTAATGGAATAATCGCTTACGGAAAATTTGGCTATGGGGTCTATGCCTATGAATGAAAAGCTGTTTTCCGAATTATGATAGTCTGAACTTTCCAGAAGTGCGGATTGCGGGAAAATGTCCCTTACTTTTAAATATATGCCTACGGGAGTCTGCATGTCGGCAAGCATCTTTTTCGTAACCGTTTTTATCTTTAGTCCGGTTTTTGTGAATCTTTTCATGATCGTTTATGATTTTTATTTTTGTAGTCGCAATTTTTCAGATAAGTTTCCATATCCTTGTCGCCTCTTCCCGATACCGTAATGACAACGATGTCTAAAGGGGCAAACTTCTTTAGATTAAGGACGGCAACGGCATGTGCCGATTCCAGGGCGGGAATTATACCTTCCATGCGTGTAAGTTCCATTGCCGCATCCAGGGCTTGCCTATCCGTAACGGCAAAAACTTCCGAGCGTTTGCTCCGTGCCAGAAAAGTTTGCAGCGGCCCTATTCCCGGATAGTCGAGACCTGCCGAAACTGAATAAGCCTCCTCTATTTGTCCGTCGTCGGTTTGCATTACGAGAGTTCTGCTTCCGTGTATTATGCCTTCTTTTCCCAAATGTATTGTCGCCGCGCTGCAGCCTGAATCGAGACCCTTTCCTGCGGCTTCCGCTGCAATAAGCTTAACCCTGTCGTCTTCCAGATATTCGTAGAATGTTCCGGAAGCGTTGCTGCCTCCGCCTACGCATGCTATGAGATAATCCGGATAATCGCGTCCCTCTTTTGCTTTCAGCTGCTTTTTTATCTCCTTGCTTATGACCGACTGGAATCTTGCAACCATGTCCGGATAAGGGTGGGGGCCCACCGTAGAACCTATTACGTAGTAAGTATCTTCGGGATTACAGCACCAGTCTCTTATGGCTTCGTTAGTAGCATCCTTAAGTGTTTTGCTTCCGCTGTAAACCGGACGGACTTCCGCCCCGAGCATTTTCATCTTCTCAACGTTAAGATACTGGCGTTCCATGTCTGTGGCTCCCATGTATACTATGCACTTCAGATTCATGAGCGCACATACCGTAGCGGTAGCTACTCCGTGTTGCCCGGCTCCCGTTTCAGCTATTATCCTGGTCTTTCCGAGCCTTTGCGCAAACAGGACCTGTCCAAGGACGTTGTTTATCTTGTGTGCTCCCGTATGATTGAGGTCTTCACGTTTGAGATATATTTTGCAGCCGTACCTGTCGCTCAGCCGTTCCGCATAAAAGAGAGAAGTGGGTCTTCCCGCGTAATCTTTAAGAAGTGAATCGAGCTCCCTGCGGAAGTCCGGAGATTTCATTATTTCGAGGTATGATTTCCTTAAGTTCTCTACGTTGGAATACAGTATTTCGGGGATGTATGCCCCGCCGAAACTTCCGTAAAATCCTTTTGAATTTACGGTGAAGATTTTGCCTTTTTTCGAATTGTTTCGAGTCATCGTTTTTAGTGTAAAAATAAAAAGCCGCCGGACGTGAGTCCGACGGCTTTTACATTCAATTATTTATTTTTAATTATTATTCGAAAGTATATAATGTCACAGCAACAGCCCGCTCACATGTAGAATATAAGCTCTGCCACCACCAAAAGTTATTTAAAGATATTACCGACATTATAATCTGAAAGTCTGCTACAAATGTAATTTTTTTTTATTAAAAACAAATAATTTTTCTATAACTTTAGTAACGTAACAACAAAAGGAGGAAAAATGGAACCAAAAATTGCAAAAAAAGGCCCTTACGAAGTTGAGCTCGAGGCCGGAAAAACTTATCATTGGTGTGCCTGCGGGCGCAGTAAAAACCAGCCTTTCTGCGATGGCTCGCATAAGGGAACCGGCATAGTTCCGGTAGCATATACTCCGGAAAAAAGTGGCAAATATCATTTGTGCGGATGCAAAAGGACGAAAAATCCTCCGCTTTGCGACGGTACGCACAATACTCTTTGATTTTAACGATCCCGGTTTTCCGGGATCGTTTTTATTTGGCTTTGCCTGTAATTATCTCCCTTATTAAAATACATGCGGGGTCAACCACCGTTCCGTGGCTGAAGCCCTTGAGCTCGTACAGCTTCGCATCATTGCCTTCCGACTTGAGATATGCCTGAAGCAATGCGTTCTCCTCATATCTTGCCGTCATTTCAAGTTTCCTGTCGCCCGTTATAAGAACAATAGGGGGGATTTCCGTATTTATATGTTTAATAGGAGCATAATCGTCCGCCATGGGGATATTCATATCTCCGCCGTATTCCTTCCTTATGGTAAAATGCGTAAGGGTCTGTCCGCTTATGGGAAAACTGCCGGCCAGTTCGGATGGCGATGTCCCAAACCTTTCCATGTATTTGGGATCAAGCGAAACCATAAGAGCAAGGTATCCTCCGGCGGAATGTCCGGATACATACACCTTTGATGGATCTCCTCCGTATTTTTTGATGTTCTTCAAAGTCCATGCAATAGCTTCCGCGGCATCATATATATATGCCGGATGTTTCGCACGCGGACTAAGTCTGTAATTTACAGAAACTATTGCGATTCCGGGATTCATTAGTTCTTTTGGAAAGTATTTAGAACCGCCGGTCATTCCTCCTCCGTGATACCATACGATAGTTGAAAATCCCTTTTGTCCGCGGGGATAATAGATATCGAGTTTGCATCGTTCAATTTTATAGGAGTCGGTATCAGAAGGAGATATATATGAAATGTTTTTTATAGTTCTGTATTCTACACGTTGTTCAGTTACTGTTTTTTGTACTTTCCGTGTATTTGCAATGCCGTGAATGTTAAGTATAATCATAAGCAGAGCCGTTATTATTGAAATCCGTTTCATTTCTATAAAATTATTATCGTAAAGATATCCATAATTTTATATTTTTGTAAGAAATAAAACCCAACGTAATGAAAAAATCGTATTTATGCGGCGTCTTTGCATCTGCGTTTATCTTAACATCTTGCGGAGGCGGCAAACAACAAACATTGGAAAATAATCCGTTTATGACAGAATCCAAATTACCTTACGGAGTCCCTGATTTTACGAAAATAAAGGATTCCGATTTCAGACCCGCAATGGAGGCCGGAAGAAAACAGCAGATCGGGGAAATATCCGAAATAGCAAACAATTCCGAAGCTCCTACATTCGAAAATACAATTGTGGCAATGGAAAAGACCGGACAGACTCTCAACAGGGTAATGTCTGTCTTCAATTTGTTATCATCGGCCAATACCGACCCCGAACTGCAGAAAATCGGGGAAGAAGAAGCTTCTGCAATGGCGGCACAGTCGGATGCCATATACCTTAACGATAAATTATTCGCAAGAATAAAGGCGTTGTATGAAAAACGCGACAGTCTTTCGCTTGACAATGAGTCTCTTAAATTACTTCAGAATTATTACAAGGACTTCTGCATGGCTGGTGCGAATCTTTCTTCGTCCGACAAGGAAAAGTTAAAGAAGATAAATGGCGAAATAGCGTCCCTTGGGGCGAAATTTTCCAACAGCCTTATTGCTGCAGCAAAGGCCGGAGCCCTTGTAGTAGAAGATTCGTCCAAACTCGACGGTTTATCGCGCGAAGAGATAAATGCTGCAGCCTTAAAGGCAAAGGAAAACGGCATGCCCGGCAAATATATGATCCCTCTGCAAAACACAACACAGCAACCTGATCTTCAATATCTAAAAAACAGGGAAGTGCGTCGGCATCTCTTTGAAAAGTCGTGGACTCGTGCCGAGAAGGGCGATTGCAACGATACCAGAAAAATAATATTGCGTATAGCGTCCTTAAGAGCTCAAAAGTCCGCTCTGCTCGGTTATAAGAATTATGCAGAATGGAATCTACAGGATCAAATGGCAGAGAATGCGGAAACCGTTCAAAAATTCCTGAACAAACTTGTTCCTGCTACTACTGCACGGGCACGTATGGAAGCTAATGAAATACAGAAAGTAATAGACGGAGAAAAAGGCGGTTTCAAATTACAGCCGTGGGACTGGAACTATTATGCCGAAAAACTCCGCAAAGCAAAATACAACTTGAACGAAAGTGAAATAAAACCTTATTTCCAGCTATATAATGTTCTTGAAAAGGGTGTTTTTTATGCCGCCAACAAACTTTATGGACTTACCTTTAAACAGCGCAGCGATATTCCGGTCTATCAGAAAGACATGAGAGTTTACGAAGTCTTTAACGAAGACAGTACGGCTGTAGGATTATTCATATGCGATTACTTTAAAAGAGACAATAAGGCCGGAGGCGCATGGATGGATAACCTTATACAGCAGTCAAGGCTTCTGAACCACAAGCCCGTAATCTATAACGTATGCAACTTTGCAAAGCCTGCACCGGGACAGCCTGCACTCATAAGCTTCGACGATGTAACTACAATGTTCCATGAATTCGGACATGCACTGCACGGCTTCTTTGCCGATCAGGAATATCCGACCCTTTCAGGAACAAACGTAGCCCGCGACTTTGTGGAATTTCCGTCGCAGTTCAACGAACATTGGGCATCATATCCGCAGGTCCTGAAAAATTATGCCATCAACTATAAAACCGGCAAGTCGATGCCGCAGTCACTTGTAGACAAAATAAAGAAGTCCGCCGAATTCAATCAAGGATATTTCTTTACGGAAATACTTGCAGCTTCCGAACTGGATATGCAATGGCATATGATATCAGCTTCCGATACCGTAAAGGATGTTGATGAATTTGAAAAGGAGGCTCTGCATAAAACCGGACTTGACATTCCGCAGGTTCCGCCCCGCTACCGTTCGTCCTATTTTCTCCATATATGGGAAAACGGCTATGCTGCAGGATATTATGCCTATGTATGGACGGAAATGCTTGATGACGATGCTTTCGCATGGTTTGAAGACCACGGAGGACTTACCCGTGCCAACGGCCAGCGTTTCAGGGATATGATACTTTCGCGCGGAAATACAGAAGACTACGGCGAAATGTACAGGAATTTTACCGGACGCGATCCGCGCATAGAACCGTTACTGAAAGCAAGAGGTTTGAAATAAGTTATTTATTTCCAGATAATAAAAAGAGGATGACTAATCAAAAACAGTCGTCCTCTTTTATTATATTATACCGGAATACTTATTTATGGGTATCCGCTATATGAATACATTCATATTGGCGCCGTCGGCCCTTTCCATATATGTTGCCACGCCGCCAACGGTTACACCATCAATAAGTTCTTCCTTTTTCACTCCCATAACATCCATGGACATCTGGCATGCTATGAATTCCACTCCGCTCTTAAGAGCCTGCGCCCTTAATGATTCCAGGGAACCCACGCCTTTCTTTTTCATGAGATGTCTCATGAGCCGGCTTCCGATGCCCAGCATGTTAAGTTTTGATAATTTCAGCTTAAGGGAATTCGACGGTAGCATAAAAGAGAACATTTTTCCGAAAATATCCTTTGCAACCTTCGGCCCGGAAGATTTCTTTATTACGTTCAATCCCCAGAAAGTAAAAAAGATAGTAACCTTGTTGCCCGTGGCGGCAGCTCCGTTGGCCAGAACGAATGTTGCTATGGCCCTGTCGAGGTCGTCGCTGAACATTATAAGCGTTTTTGATTTCTTTTGCACTCCGGTTTCTCCCGATGTTTTTTCCTGAGAAACGAGGTTGACTTTACCTTTTTCCAGTATTACGGTGTATTTTCCTTTCTCTTCAGATTCGGAAACCAATATGTTTCCGGTAGTCTTGCACCATGATGCGGCATCCCTCACGAAGCCTGCATCAGTAGCCGTAACTTCAAGCCTTTCGCCTCCATTCATTTCATCCATGCTTTCCTTTACCTTTAATATGGGACCGGGGCAGGAGAGTCCGCATGCATCTACCTTTAAGGTATTTGTCTTTATTTCCACCCGCTGGGTATCTATATCTATATCTGAAGGATATTGTCGACCGGATTTCGGAAATGTTTCTCCGGCTTTATCTTCAGTTGATGCCGTGGCTGCCGAATAGGTAGTATAGCCTCCTATTAGGTTGCGTACGTTTTTATAGCCGCGTCCGAGTAATATGCGCTCTGCCAGATAGCCTCTCAGTCCTATTTTACAGTAAATGACTATGGGCTCGTCATGCGGGATTTCTCCTATACACTTTCTCATGTCGTCGAGAGGGATATTTACTGCTCCGGGTATGTGTCCGAAATCATATTCCAATTTCGTTCGTACGTCTATTATGAGATTTGCGGTTTTGTCTATCGACTGCATTTCACGCCATGTTATGGCCGGCATATCTCCGCTTAATATGTTTCCGGCAACATATCCGGCTATGGCAACAGGATCCTTGGCCGAAGAAAACGGAGGAGCATATGCGTGTTCCAGGCGTATGAGATCATATATGGTGCCTCCTTTTTTTATTACCAGAGAAAGTTGGTCGATTCTTTTATCTACGCCCGTATATCCTGCGCATTGAGCCCCGTAAAGCCTGCCGTCCTTCGGCGAAAAAGTCAATTTGATGGTAAGTGGCATGGCTCCGGGATAATAACCGGCATGATCAGAAGAGTGCGTTACGGATCTGAGAAACTTAATACCGTATTGAGACAGCCTTTTGGCCGGCAGTCCTGTTGAAGCGACTGTCATATCAAATACTTTTGCGATGGAGGTCCCTATTGCACCTTCATATTTCTCCCTGTTCCCAAGAACCATATTATCCGCAACTATTCTTCCCTGTCTGTTGGCCGGATTGGCAAGGTAATTAAGCCACGGCTTTCCTGTTATAGGGTTTGGAAATTCAATTGCATCACCTACGGCATAAATATCTTTTGCAGATGTCTGCAAATATTCGTCAACCCATATTCCTCTTGCTTCTCCAATCTTTATCCCTGATTTTGCCGCCAGGGAAGTTTCAGGTTTTACGCCTATGGAGAGAAGGACTATATCCGTATCCGTCTTTTCACCGTTACCGTAAAATACGGTGATCTTCCCTCCGTGCCTTTCGAATTTCTTTACTCCTTTTTTCAGATGCAGGTGTACTCCCTTGCTTATCAGATGAGCATGTATAAGCGAAGCCGTGGAAAAATCCACCGGAGCCATTACCTGGTCACCCATTTCGATTATAGAAACGTCGGCTCCTGCCGAATGCAGATTCTCTGCCATTTCAAGTCCTATGAATCCTCCTCCCACTACAACTGCCTTGTTGATTTCGTGAGTATCCATGTAGTTCTTTATTTCGTCGGTATCTTCTACGTTCCTCAGAGTAAAGATGCCGTCCGAATCTATACCTTCCAGCGGCGGGCGCACAGGAACGGATCCTGGAGAAAGAAGCAGCTTGTCATAATTTTCGATATATTCAGAACCGTCGTGTTTCCTTATGGTAATTGTCTTTTTATCCGGATCTATTGCAACGGCTTCGTTTTGAATTCTTACGTCTACATCGAATCTTGTTCCGAACGATTCAGGAGTTTGAACGAACAACCTCGACCGGTCGGTGATTGTGTTTCCGATATAATACGGGAGGCCGCAGTTTGCATATGAAATGTACTTCCCCTTTTCCAAAAGTATTATTTCGGCCTTTTCATCTATTCGCCTTATTCTGGCTGCTGCCGTTGCTCCACCGGCGACTCCTCCTATGATTATGTGCTTCATTGACTTTCTTTTTGGTATTCTTAGTAATTAAGGATCTTTTTTAGTGCGTCGGGAATATTTTCCGTATCGGACAGGAGCTGTCGCATTTTTTTCTCTCCTTCCGAAGTAATGGAGAACAACATACTTCTTTTATCTTCGTCGCTCATATATCTTCTTATAAGGTTTTTGGATTCCACCGATTTTATGACCTTGGAAGTATTTGAGCAGGTAAGGCCCAGAGCCTTTGCTATATCCGAAGAGGATATGGTCCCTTTTTCAGAGAGACAGCACAGAAGCATTCCTTCATTTAAGGAAAGGCCGTAGTCTCGTACGATTATGGTTTCGTATTCGGCTATGGCCTTATTGATTTCCCTTATTTTGCATAACGGACTTTCGTTCATCTTATTTAGAGGTTTTATTACTATCCTTGAGGAGGATATTGTCTATGGCCTCCTTGAAGGATGATTTCGGCATAGCCCCCTGCGACATTTGAGGTTGACCGTTCAACGGAATGAATAGTATTGATGGGATGCTTCTTATTCCGAACAATGCGGAAAGTTCCTGCTCTTGTTCGGTATCTACCTTGTAGAAAGTAACTTTTCCTTTATATTCATCGGCAAGTTCTTCCATTATTGGAGCAACCATCTTGCAGGGGCCGCACCATGTTGCATAAAAATCTATTATGGCCGGTTGGTCTCCCTTGAATTTCCATTCTTTGGGATTTTCTTCATAGTCCATCACATCTTTGATGAATCCTTCTTTGTTTAGTTGAATTACACTCATAACTTTTTCCTTTTTTATATTCGATTTAATGTTATTTCTATCATTCTGATTATTGCTTTTTGAAGTATAGTTGCAACTTGTTGCAGAAAATGAAATCAAAGCCGCCATAATCAAAGTAAAAATTCTTTTCATTGCTGTTTAGTATTAATTTATGCCTTGTTATTTATTTCCCTTGGAAATTATGTTGCAAAGATAATAAATAATTTTTTACCTGCAAATATTTCCTGTGGAAAATATTTATATAAAGATACAGCTTCTCCGTCGCGTTTATGTATGTCTAATTTTTGGAAATTCTTTTAGCTATTTTTTTTGCTTTCTTGCCGAGCCGGTCTGAAATATCGTTATGCATTTTTGTTCCGGGCATAACCATTGTACCTACCGTTTTATAACCGCTGTATTTAAGTATTTCTTTAAGAGCTCTCTTATTTTTTGTGGTTTGTCCGGCTATTATATTGAAAGGAAACGGAGTTGTGCAGCTTATTGCAATAGCAGCTTTCTTGCCTTTTTGCATAGGTATGGGCAGCCCTTTTTTGCTCTCGCCCATAAGTACGGGCACTATTCTGTCGAAAAGCATTTTGAGATAGCCGTTCATGTTTCCCCAATATGTAGGACTTCCTATTACCAGTGCATCGGCATCCTTTATTTTTTCGGCGAAATTGTGTGCATCGTCGTGCTGCATGCAACAGGTTCCGGTGCTTCTGCATTTCATACATCCTGTGCAAGGGGCAAAATGGAGATCGTAGACATTTATTTCCTCCACGGAATTACTTTCCGGAATGTTATTACGTATTTCTTTAAGCATTTTGCTTACTGAGCCGTTGCGGTGTGCGCTGCCGTTCAATATAAGTATTTTCATAAATCTATATCTATGTTGTATTTATCTAGAAGGCCGGGTAGACCTGAAATGGAAAAACGTGCTTTTTTTATCTTGTTGGCTTCCGGATCTATGGAATAATTGAATGCCGTACGCAAATCAGCTTTTTCAAGATTCGTACTGAGGAATACGGCTCCGCCAAGATTACAGTTATCAAAAACCGAACCGCTGATATCGCATTCGGAGAAATCGGCTTCCTGCAGCATGCAGTTCCTGAACGATGTTTTTTTTATTTTAGTACGGAAAAACGAAGCGTAATTTAACTGGCAGTTTTCGAATGAAAACGAGAGACAAAATCTGTCGCATACGTAAAAACGCATCCCCAACATCTTGCAGTCCATGAATTTTATATTCTGGAAGGAGGTTCCGTGTATTTTTACCATGCCAAGGTTGCAGCCTTCGAATTTGCAGTCGATATATCTCAAACCCGACAGGTCTTGTTCCGAAAAATTACAATTTTTGAATGTGCATCCTTCATATTCGTCTCCTGATATCGGATCTGTACGGAAATCTATATTATCGTATATTTCGTTTTCCCTGTAAGATTCTGGCATTTTTATTTAATAATAATTAAAAACAAAGATAATAAAACATAAATTTATATTTTAGCAAGATCGAAAAAGTAGGTTACGGGCCTGTATCGTATTTTTGTGTGTGAAACGATTATAAGATATGCAGCAAAAACAATCGACAATAGAAGAGTATCGAAAAAGAATTAACATAATCGTGGAGTATGTTAACAATCACCTCGATGAAAATATTGATCTGGAGAAATTGGCAGGCCTGTCTCATTTTTCCACATTTCATTTTCACCGTATAGCAAAAGCGTTTCTAGGGGAACCCATAGGGATGTTCATCATGCGGACGCGCGTGGAAACGGCAGCCCGTTTTATTCGTTATTCCAATGTGCCGATAAGAGAAATAGCTTATATGGTGGGTTATGATGCTCCTTCTTCTTTGTCAAAGGCTTTCAGGCAGTTTTATGGCGTTTCACCAAATTATTATCGTAAAAATAAAAATTTTGTTATTATGAAATCTGTAAATGTAAGACCGGAACTGGTTTTAGACCAGAAGGAAGTGAACCTGAAAGATAAGCAGGTCCTATATATACGCCTGACCGGCGATTATTTAAAGAACGCATATTGCGAGGCGTGGGAAAAATTGTGGAAATTTACGGCTGACAAGAAATTAATCATACGTAATCCGGAATTCCTTTGTATTTATCACGATGATCCAAAGGTTACGAAATCGGAGAATTTGCGTACCGACGTATGTCTGACATTCGAAGGAAATGTTGATCCTCAGGGAGAGATAGGACTTAAGAATATAGAGGGTGGCAGGTACGTGGTGTTTTTATATAAGGGGCCATACGAACACCTCAGTGCTGTCTATGATACTATTTATGGCAAATGTCTTCCGGAAAACGGATATTCGATAGCTTCAAAACCTGGATTCGAGAAATATCTTAATAATCCTTCGGATACGTTGCCCGAAGATCTTGAAACGGAAATTTATGTTCCGGTTGAGAAATAATTGCCGATTTATAGCGTCTTAAAGTGGAAGATATAAGTCATCTCGGCTTCGTACCCTGCTCTTTTTACCGTTATGGTGTAAGTCGTGATGGCATTTTCCTTATCCTCAGATTTTACGGAACTAATGTACGTGTCGCTGTATCTGCTGTAAAGCATAACGCTGCCAACTTCTTCAGGATTATTTAATATTACATACTCGAGAGTTGCCTTATTACGAGATTTCTGCATTCCCGTTATGGTTATGTTTCTTGCTGTTGAGATGTCCGGCATTACATCTTTTTTAATATCGTATTGTTTGCCGTTTATTACAGCCGATGTAAGTCCCAGCATTGAAAAATCCGCACCTTTATTGTCGTCATTGCTTTTGCCGCAGGAAAACAAGAAGAGACATGATGTGATAATAAGTATTGTGACTCTCAGCAGTTTTTTCATTTTAAAATATAATTAATATTATTTTTTCATTAATTAGAGGATGCAAATATAATTTTTTTCGCAAAAATTACATAAAAAGGATTACCTTAGCATGATAATTTAAGTTAAAAGGAAATGAAAAAATTTATAAATTTAATATTGTTCAATGTCCTGTTTGCCGGGATGTTATTATTTACCTTTTCGTGCTCCAAGGATAATTCACATGGAGATCCAAACGGTACGATAACATTAAATATGATGAATTCGGATAACGGCAAGACACTTTTGGGAGAGTCGGATATATATATCAACGATGCTAATAATTTTTGCGGATCATCTCATTATCCGATATCTGATTTAGGGAATGCCGGAGGTGTTGGAACAAACGAAGGTCCTCTACTTAACAATCTTGCTAAACAGGTAGCCGTAAACGTAGGTCATCTTTATCAGGTGTTCTCTTATAATACATTAATGGATTTCCCTTCGGGGGCGGTAGCTATCAGAACCGGGTCGTCATATTACAGGTTTTATGTGGAGGCTCCGATACTCAAAGATAAAGAAACTGTTGGAGCAACCGTAAAGTATATATTGGTTACAGCTTCGGAAAGAAGATTACCTGAGGACGGAACTGTAGTAGGTACTATCTATAATGTAGGCGAAGGTGTATCATATAATCTTCCTAAAGATGCCGAATGCGGATGGGATTCCGACGTTTCCGACAATTTTGATATAAATTTTTCCGACGGGAAAATGGATATAACTCTTTCAGCTTATGACTCTCCGTTAAATTCTTACAATATATATGTACGTTTGGGGAGTGTCTATTCCTGCTTGGTTGTAAAATTAGATCTGTAGGAAGAATCCTTGATTTGTATGGCCTTAGCTTGTAATATGTTAAGGCTATAACCTTTTTTATGGAATTCAGCGGATTATTCGAAGAATCCGCTGAATGGAAGGATCTTAGAATCAAGTAGCTTTTCGGTGTAAGCGTAAGGCTTATCGAAGCATTCCTTATTTTGAAAAGCAACACCCGTTTTTGTCTTCTCGACGGCCATATATATGAGTCCGTTAAGAACATAAGCGATGACTTGTATTTTCTGAATGATGGTGCCTCTTATAAAATAACAGATCTTTCCGAGCTTGTCGAATATTGGTATATACCCCCCAATGCAGATGCAACAGTAACCGGTCCCTGAAAAGTTTATAACAAGGATTCTTTTCTGATATACTGCGATAGTATTGCTATGACTTATAATCATTAAACCTTATTATTTAAAAACTTGCGTTTCTTTTACCAAGATATTATATTTGAACAAATGTTTCTTATAAAATACATAATCATGAATTACGAAGAAAAAGCCGCACAGGCCTGACAAACGCCTGAAATTATTGATATGTATTTAACCGATCAAACAAAAGGAAGTCTCGGAGAGGTTTATGACGCTCATGGGTATAGTTGGATTCAATATGTTTTTGGATAATTCAAATCTGTTGCTTCTATGACAAGCATTTCTCCACATGTTGACCGGTCTGGAATGAGTGTTCTTTTTGTAATTTTTTATAAGGATGGCAGATCGGTTTCTGACGAGCTTAGGGTAATTTATGCTGGAATTAAACATTTTCCCAGGAGAAATGATAGAAGAGTCTCATGTTTTGTTTGTTGCAGAAGGACGCATCGATAACCGTGATGAACTTTTGGGCAAATGGTCGCTGGCAACGTTCTGATCTTACGGCAAGGTTATGTGTAAATAAGGAAGAAATGGACGATATCCTTAAGGCAGTTGCGATATATATTATGATGTATGAAATGAATAATTTTTCGGTGTTTTCAGATGTTATTGATATTAAGTATGAGAAAAAGGAAATAGGAGTTCCTGCTTTTTCCATTTATTCCCGCCCTCATTTTAAAATAAATGAGGATGATTTTTTTCTGGATATAAAAAATATTGCCCGGTATCGGGTACAAAACGGACAGCAAGTTTCGATTTGCCCGTATGAAGATGCCGATGAGGAATCGGTAAATCTTTTTCTTGAAGGTTCAGTTCTGGGCGCCCTTCTGCATCAACGTGGAATAATACCGTTTCACGGTAGTTCTTTTTCATACAAAGACAGAGGAATCATTATCTGCGGCCATTCCGGAGCAGGAAAATCATCGGTAACGGCAGCTTTTTGTCAGGAAGGGGCAACCTTTATTAATGACGATATCACCCCTGTAACTGTTGCCGGTTCAAAAACGACCATCCTTCCGGTTAAAACGCGGATAAAACTATGGGATGATGCGCTTCAAAAATTAAAAATAGAAGCCGGTAATTTGCAGCGTATACGGCCTGGAATGGATAAGTTTTACCTGCCAATGGAGAAAAAAACTGATTCGGAACATAATCTATCCCACATATTTATTCTTTCTACCCACAATAAAAATGAGTATCGGGCAACCGAACCCGAAGGGATGGGTAAATACAACGCCTTGCGAAAACAGATTTATCGCAGAATATATTTAAAGGGTATGCCCGAAACAGAAAAAAAATATTTTGGGAAAATGTTTCTTCTGGCAAACAAAGTCAAGGTTACCTATATCCTAAGGCCTCAAATCTGCGATATTCAGGAAACCATGCGTTTTATTGGAAATGAAATAGAATCATGAAAAATATTGTTTGGCTGGCATCTTATCCCAAATCGGGCAATACATGGTTTCGTATGTTCCTGGCAAATTATCAGAAAGATACAGAAAACCCGGTATCTCTCGAAGAGATAGAGTCAACGTCCATTTCAAGTAACGCAGTTGATTTTGAGGAACAAATCGGATTGAACCCCTTTGAATTATTTCCTGATGAAGTTGATTTATATCGCCCGGATTTGTACTATATTCAATCAAAGGAGGCTGAAAAAAAAGGAGGGATTAGTTACAAAAAGACGCACGATGCTTATACCCTAAATCGAAAGGGAGAACCTCTTTTTCCTGCGAATATTAGCAAAGGAGTCGTTTATTTTGTGCGTAATCCATTGGATGTCTGTGTATCATATGCCAACCATAGTGCAAAGAAAATTGAAAAAACACTTGATTTTATTTTAGATGAAAATTCTTCTCTGGCTGGAAAGAAAGGGGGGCAACTACGTCAGATTTTAATGTCATGGAAAAGTCACGTTCAAAGTTGGAAGAACCAATCAGTAATACCTATTCATTTTGTTCGTTACGAAGATATGCTCCAAGAACCGGTTGAAACCTTTGGAGAAATTGTCCGTTTTTTGGGGTTTGAGTGTAATGAAGAGCGTTTGAGACGTGCAATAATTAACAGTGATTTTAAAAACCTTCAACGAATGGAACAGGAGCAAGGCTTTCGGGAGAAAATGCAGTTATGTGAACAATTCTTTTGGAAAGGCAAGATCGGCAATTTCCGTGAATATCTTTCAGAAGAACAGGTACAACGTATCGTGGAGTACAATTACGATACCATGAAAGAGTTCGGATATATTGATACGGACGGGAGATTGACTGTGTGATAAGTTGCATATTCTCAATAACCCAGGATGCACCTGTGGAGAAAAAATACATCACGACAGCCTCTTTCCCAAAGGATAATTAGACAATCACCAAGTTATGATGCACATCGAAAGAGATGTTCCCCGTTCACTGATCCGCAATGCTATGCTTGGAAGATTGCCCGAACAAGTTCGTACCTATAACCTTGATGAAAATTTTCGTAGTAAATTCGGACGGAATTCTGAGTATTTACGGAATATTCTGATTTCTATTCGTATATAAAGAGTGATATGGATATTTTTACATAATCAAAACTTTATATACATTTGCGATATCGGGTGGAAACCAGAATGTTTCCATTCGGTGACATATTGAAAATTAGCGTTTTTAGCTATTGACTTTGTCTAGGAAAACCACCATTTTTTTTAGTAACACAAAGCAATAAGCAATGGAAACGCCTGCGCTTGAGCGTGGGGTGTGCTTATTTGTGTTACGGGTGCGTGGTGGTACCTCTTAGACAGATAAAAGCTTCTCACGCTCTTTTCGTGTTTTAAACTTCAAGCTTTAAAAACTACGCAGGCCTATGAAACGCATATATCTGTTTATTAAATCAAACGACCGTAAAGGTACTGTTTTCTTGTCTGAAATCACACTTGAAGCAACTTCCGGTGTCTGTTTTACTGTTTTTTCCGGGAAACGACCTCTCTCGATTTCCCCGATTGAATTTGATGCCATTGTAGAACCTGCATCCACCGATTCGTTATCCCTTTCAATATCACTTATTTCTGACGGTATCCCCGGCACCCTGACGGAGAATTTCCCTTCTGAGGTTTGGGAACCGGGATACAGGGCATGTAACGATTTAAAGCATCTGAATGATAGGTAGCTAAAATAATACGTATCCAGATAAGAAAATAAGAAATGAAAACAATTAGAGAAAAAGAGATGAAAATAGAAAAACAAAATTATTGGGGAACCTTTATGGTTCTGCTATTTGTTGTGGGGATCCTTCTTTTTTTAGGATGCAGAAAGGAATATAAAGGCAATATTGAGGATAGAGTTTTGGTTCCCTTACAGATCGGCGGAGTTTCCCTGAATATAGAGGAGTGTAAGGAAGCTTCCTCATGGACGAAGTCCGGGGAATGGAACTGGAGCGGCAAAAGTATTGGGGTATTCCGCCGCAGCAGCAATGGTTATTCAGGAACCGCCGACAACATAAAATATTCTGCCGGTAATTCGGCAGGATCGAGCTGGGAGCCTTCGGACAGTCGGAAACAGATATATCTGATGAAGGCCCCGGCAAAACTTCGTGCCTATTATCCTTATGATAATTCTGTCGGTTCCGACGGAATAGTGACACTTACTTCCCGGCTTTATTCGGAGGACAAGGATTTGTGCTACCAGAAGAGAGATATTTCAGCAACAAGCGGATCTCCGGCATCATTTACTCTGGGTCATGTTTATTCACGGTTTGTATTCAGATTTACAAGAGATGCATCATACGACGGAACCTGTTCCATAAGTAAAATAAAGATAGAAAACCCCGATATTATTTCTTCCAATACTTATAATTTGTTGACGGATAAAGCAGGTACAC